>CAZUDM010000039.1:0-20898 GCA_964618635.1 uncultured Spirochaetia bacterium | reverse complement strand
TAGCGGCAGAGGAGATTCAAGGCACCGGCCGCGCGTCGGGTGATGTTTGCCGCAGTGGTGCGTTCGTCGGTAGTCAGCGGACACAGTCCGCCGTACGGCGGGTGATAAAAGCAAGATTCGCGCTACGTCGATTGCCTGGGTTTTTTGAGGAGGTTTCCCGTCCGCCTCACGAGCTCGTAGCCTGAATAAATAGCGAGGTGCCGGACGCTCCCCATCCCGAAAACGAGCGTCAGGAAAGCGGGGAATCCGAAGAGCCGCCGTATGAAGCCGGAGTCGATATTTTCCTTTCTGTAGGAGCTCCAGAGGAACCCGAGCTCGACGAGGCCGTCGGCGATTCCCGGCGGCGACGTCCTCACCTTGAACACCGTCCTCTCCAAACGCGAAACGGGCTCGGAGTCGAGCTCCGTCTGGACGCTTTCCGGGACAGCATCCGGCAGAATGGTCCGTAGATACCTGAGAGCCTCCCTGACCTGGAGCACGACGCCGTGCCGCCGCGCCGCTTCGGTAAATCTTCCCCAGTCGAGCCTGTCCCCTTCCTTCCGAAGTATCGCTGCCGCGTCGGCCACCCATCTGACCGGAGGGATCGGGTCCCACCTCATCCCGTGCTCGCACACCTGCAGCAGAAGGTCCTCCGGGCCGAGAACGAGCACGGGCTCGCCTTCGAGGGTGATCCTCCGCGCCCCCTGCCGGAAGGGCTCGTCGGCATCGGGCGGGTTGTAGCCGTGGAGCGCGTGCCAGTGAAGGTCTATAGTGAATTCGTCCGGATTGACGAGGTCGTGCCCGTGCCGAACGGTGAAATATTCGTCGGAGTATTCCGAGAGCTTTCTTTCTTCAGGCTTCCACCCGAGCCGTGAAAGCGCGTCGAGGTCGCCGAACCCCTTGAGCGGCGTCAGCGACGAGCTCCAGCCGAGCTCCATAAGCATCGCAGCGGCCTCGCGCGCGCGCCGCGTCGGGACGAGGAGGTCGGCGTCGAGCATCGGGCGGAGGCCGTAGTCGCGGTAGTAACCGGTCACGAGCGCAGCGCCCTTGAGCAGCACGGCTTCCATCCCGCGCTCCCGGAGCTTCCCGAGGAGGCGCGCCAGGGCGGCGAAGCGCTTCCCGTTGTTTTCGCGCGTGGTGTCGTAAACCCATTTGAAGATGTTGAGGTACGGGTCGTCGACGCCGTTAGCGACGAGATTCTTATAAAGGATCGGGAACAGCCTGTAGGAGCCGGGGTCCACGTTGTCGAGATTCGCAAGCGGCTTCCATGCGGCAAACGCATCCCTGCATTCGTCGCCGGAAAGGAGAGAGGCCCTCAAAAGAAGCTCCTGCTCGCGCGTGGGCAGGCAACCGCCGCGGGAGCTCTCTTCATTCGCTCTTCGAGTGGAATTTGCACCGGGCATCGTAATGATATTATCAGGAATTTAAGGCTCTATTCCAGTCGCCGCGCGGAGGGGCGAAACAGTAAACGCCGAAAGACGGAAAAGGCCCCGGGAGAGAATGATAACCGCAAGCGGAAAACGCCGGGAAGAGATTTCGAACAGACGGGAGAGAATGACGCCGCACGCAGCCCCATGAGGCATTTAAGAAAGAGGTTTACAAAACCTGACCGGCATGGATGCCGGTTTCATGAATCCGGGGGAAAGCAAAAGCTGCGCCCCTTCGTGATTTACACGAAAACGCACATACTTCCTGCTAGCCGCGCCCTTAGGATTATCCCGGGGCTTCTACGGCGGAGGCAGGTTGCTCGTGGCGTTAGCCGTCGTCAGGTTTAGCTTCTGGTTGAGCATCATCACGGAGACGACCGCCGGGATCACGAAAGCACCCTTCGTGATTTTCTCCAGGAACTCGCGCCTCTCGGGATTAACACTCTCAAGCGCCTTCTTTTCGCTCATAAACCCTCCTTACAGGTTTACAGTCCCGATATTGAAATACGTTCGAAAATCCAGTCTTCATGCCGCCGGAGCAGGCTGCGGATTCACGGACCGAGAAACTTTCCGGGCCCCCGCCCGCAGACACCGCCGTCAGAAGATGTTGCTTGCCGCATTAGCCGTCGTCAGGTTGAGCTTCTGGTTAAGCATCAAAACCGACAACACGGCAGGCGCAATGAACGCGCCCTTCGTTAGCTTCTCTAAAAACTCGCGCCTCTCGGGATTAACATTGCCCGGTATCTTCTTTTCGCTCATACATCCTCCTTAATTCGATTATTTAATCAGGCTCCGGCATTGCCACCGCTTCCATCGGCTCAACCCGGTACACCTGTCGGACCAATAGGGCCGGTGGGCCCGGTCTGGTTACTCTGTGCGTTGGCAGTCGTGAGATTGAGCTTCTGGTTAAGCATCATGATCGAAAGCACGGCAGGCGCTACGAACGCACCCCTGGTGAGCCTTTCCAGAAATTCACGCCTTCCGGGGTTAACGTTTCCTGCGATCTTTCTTTCATTCATGAACGCTCCATCTACTAAACGCTTTTTACGATAAACGTTCTTTCGGCCGCCGGGACGAACGACCGAATCCCGTGAATCACGAGCTTCCATCAGCCGCAGGGGCTAAACAAAAGGCAATGACCGAGCGCCTCAACCGCCTCCGCCGCCGGTATTGCTTACGGCGTTGGCCGTCGTCAGGTTGAGCTTCTGGTTGAGCATCAAAACCGACAGAACCGCGGGCACTACGAACGCGCCCTTGGTGAGCCTTTCGAGAAACTCGCGCCTCTCGGGGTTAACGTTGCCGGGTACTTTTCTTTCGTCCATAAATACCTCTCACCTGTTTTATCTTACTGAATTCAGTTTACTATCCGGGGAGGTTGCTCACGGCGTTGGCCGTCGTGAGATTGAGCTTCTGGTTGAGCATCAAAACCGACAGAACCGCGGGCACTACGAACGCGCCCTTGGTGAGCCTTTCGAGAAACTCGCGCCTCTCGGGGTTTACCTTATCGAGTGGTGTCTTCCTTTCGCTCATACATCCTCCACGGGGGAATCCCGATTGCCTGGATTTTCTACAAATTTAACACATCCGGAATTACAAGACAAGATAATTCGGCTGGCGGCGTAAATATGCCGGGGCCTTCTAAGCCGCCAGTATCATTGCCCTTCGCACCGCTCCGGGAACGCCGTTCAGAGAGAGCGCATGAGCTCCAGAACTCTCTGCTGCGAGCTCTCGTTCGTCCACCTGTTCTCGATCCACGCCGCCCCCTTCATGGCCGTCACGAAATAGCGGCCGTAGTTGGAGTAAACGTCGAGGATGGCCGCCTTTATGTCGCTCGCGGCGACGGTATTCCACTCGCCGCAAACCTCGTCGCCGACCTCGACTTCCTCGACGCCGGAGACGGGGATTACCTTGTAATACCCCGAGCTTACGAGCTCGTCGTGGACGGGGATGTCCGTAATCAGCGTCGGCACGCCGAGATAAAGGCTCTCCCTCGGAGTGAACGACCACCCCTCCCCGCTCGACGGGAAAACGTAGCACGAGAGCCTCGAGTACCATTCCAGGGTCCCCTCCTCGTCGAGTGTGCCGTCGGTCCATTCGACGAAAGGGGAGTTCGCAATGAGGACGACCTCCTTCGTATACAGGTGATCGAAGAGGATGGACGAATGGACGGCGAGACGGAGGCCGGGAATCTCTTTCGAGAGGTCGACGCACGCCTGGTAGAGCTTGAAGAGGTTTTTTCTGGGATAGGGGACGCCGAGGAAACCTATCCTGAATATGCCCTTCTCCGCGCCGCGCGCTGTTTCGGGAAACCTCCTGTGGCGCGTGAATCCCTGGTGTATCACCTCTATCGGCACCTTTACGCCCGACGCAAGAAACGTCTCCTTTACATAAGCGTGCGGAACGATGCAGTGGTGGTAATGAGCGTTTATCGTCTTCACCCACTCCGATGGAATTCTCGTCGTCTCGTAGGTCGTGTAAATGACGTTCGTATTTTCAAGGGAGAGCCTGTCTTCACAATGCCCCGGCATGAAGGCCAGGAGCACCTTCTTTCCACGCGTACCCGAAGTATCGCGCTCCTTTCGAAAGACAACGGACGTGCGGTCCCACACCGTCGAAAGCCCGTCGAAGGGAGGGTCGCCGCCGTAGACGTCGAGGAGATATATATCGTCGTCGGGTCTTCTTTCCGCCGATTTCCTCCGGGCTATGTCGCGGTGGAGCGCATCCAGGTCCTCACCGCTTATACGCCCCGGGCCGGGGGACGGAGCCGCTCTGCCCTTCAGGTTTTCCCACCTCCACGAGCCGGCGTGGGCATGGACGGCGTAGTTCCCGAAATGGCACGAAAGGGCGCGGCAAACCGGGCACGTCCTGTCCTTGTTCGGGATTACGACGACGTCCTTAAGCTCCTCACGGTATTCCGTGTAAACGGCTGTTACGAGACTGGGTCCCGTCGATTCGAGTATGTCGTCCTCGACTGATATTTCCCGCCCGGCCTGTGCTGCGATGCCCTCTATAATCCGGAGGAGCAGCGGATGGCCCGGCTCGCTCCCGAAGGCGTAGTTCCCGATCCTCAGCGGGGTTCCGAGCCCCCGCCTCGCGGTCTCTTCGGGGGAAAGCGTCGTCTCCTCCCCGAACACGGCCCTGAACTCGCGGAGGCCGTCGAGCGGAACCCTGCAGTAAACGTCCGTATCGATATAGAACCCTCCGTCGCCGTAAACCACGACGATGCGGAATATGTCGGCCCTCTGTATAGGCACGGAGGCGTCGTAGAGCGGCAGTATGGCGGGGAATATCCTTTCGACGGCCGCCCTGCATTCGTCGTCGCCGTAGAGCCTGTGCTCCCATCCGGGATGGAGCGCGGCGACGCGCTCGACGAACGGGACCAGCTCGCCGGAGAGCTCCGCCGGGTTCCTGCACGTCTGGTGGATTATTTTCGGTATAGCCATTTCAGTATGCGGACGTCAATCCGTAAGCCCGTCAAGTATACCCGCCGCCTCGCCCGTATCGTAAGCGCCGTCGAGTATGCCGCGTATGAGCCGGGACGATTTATCCGAAAGCGGACGCGACAACGCGAATATACTTTCCCAGTGGTCTCTCGACCAGACGTTTCCGCCGTGCCAGGTGTAGATGTAGAGCCTCGGCATTATGACGGGGAAGACGAGCCCCTTCGAAAAGAGATTCCGCACGACGGGAGTGTCTTCGCCGATCTTGAGATTGTCGTACCCGGCCCCGTCCTCGAGGAGCGACTTCATGCAGACGAGGCTCCCCTCCCACGGCCTTCTATGGGACAGGTACGCCCTCCCCTTCTTCTCGTCGAATATGAGCCACTGCATCATTATGCTCGCTGGCAGGCCTGTCTGCGCGATGACATCCATCTGAAACGATATGCGCTCCGGGTGCGAGTAATCGTCGTCGTCCCACTGGCAGAAATAATCGCCCGAGCACTTCGCCACGGCCATGTTCCTGAGCGCGCCGAGAGTGAGCCCCGGCTCGGCCGGCGCCTCTATCTTCACTATATCGGGATCGCCGACGCCGGCGAGGAGATCCTTCGTCGGCCCGTCAAAGCTCTCGTAAACTATCACCAGCTCCTTTTCGGGATAGCGCTGCCCGCGAAAGCACGTGATCGCCCTTTCGAGGAGACGGGGCCTCCCCAGCGTGACGCAGAGGCACGATACAAGTGGCGCGGCGCTCATGCGGTGGACTTCGCCCTCCCGAGCATCGCCCTTACGAGCATCAGTTTCGTTTTATATTCGGCATTGCCGGGATCGAGCCCGGAAGCGCGGGCGTAATGCGCCTCGCTCTCGCGGAGCATCCCGAGCTTGAAGTAGCACGCCGCCAGCGGCTCATGCGACAGCTCGCCGAAGATCTTCGCGTTGTATGCGAGGGGGCCGGTGAGCGTGTCGGGATCGATTGCCAGGAGCGATTCGAAAATCCGCGCAGCCTCTTCGAACCGCCCGCCGCGCGCGAGCGCCTTGGCCCTCGTCCACACGAGAAGGTGGTTGTCCGGGAAGAGCGCGAGCGCTTCGTCGAGGAGGGGGCCGATGTCCTCTCCCCTTTCTTCGAGGAGGCATATCATCTCGTAGTAAACGTGGCTGTCGTGATGCGTTACGCCGCCCGGCCCCTTTGCACGCGTCATACGGAGGGCTTCCGTCCATACTCTCTCGGCCCCTTCGACGTCGCCGAGGCCCTTCATCGCGACCCCGAGCTGCCACCGGAGATACATCCGCCCCGGGTCGTTCTCTATCTGCTTTATAAGGAGCGGGAGGTTCCTCTCGTGCTTGTGCGCGAGCTCGCCGTCGTAGCCCGTGTGGATTATCGAAAACGGGCTGTCGCCTATCGCGAGCCCGTCCTCTTCGGCCGCCCTGTGCATTCCCGCGACCATCGATTCGTGTATTACGCCCTCGAACCTTATCCGCGGGTCGTTGAGAAATATCCTGTATTCCCTGTAGGAGGTATAGCCTGTTATGGGATGGAATTTTACGGTGTGGGCGGCGAAGCCGGGCCGGGAGAGAACCTCCTCGACGGCGGCCCTTCCGCCGGAGACGAATCTTTCGTCGGCGTCGATGTAGAGAATCCACCTGCCGCGCGCGAGAGAGAGGGATTCGTTCCGCGCGTCGGCGAAGCTCCCGTTCCACGGAAAATCGAACACCCGCGCGCCGTAGGAATGCGCTATTTCCTTCGTCCTGTCCGTCGAGCCCGTGTCCACGACGACGACTTCGTCGACGGCGCCACGGAGCGATTCGAGGCACCCTTCGAGGAACTTTTCCTCGTTACGCACTATCATCGACGCGCTTATCAGTATGCCGCTCAATGCCGTTTTACCCGGAAGGAATTTTAACTGATTTTAAGGGATGAAGGGCAGCGGCGCACGGGCCTCATATTGAAGATCGAGCGGGGACAAAACCACCCCCCCCGGAAAGGCCTGACCAGTCCGGGATACACGGGCAGCCGGTTTACGGAAAAACGGGCTGCCCGCCGCGCCGAATGTTTCCCGGCGTCTTAAGCGCCTTCGGCGTGCGCCACGCGACCGCGCTCCGCCGGTGCGAACGTGTAAAGGCCAGCTTTCGGCGAGAGGGTGCTGCCGATGAGAATGCCGTTCGCCCAGTAATAGCCTGTATCGCCGCCGGGAAGGAGGTCGAACGTATACCCGCCGTCGTACGCCACCCTTTCCGAGGACGCGACTGTGGACCCGTCGAGCGGAGCGCCCGGTACGAGGTCGTCGATCACCCTTCCGTCCGCCGTCGGATGGCCGCCCGATACGTAGAGCGAGCGCCCGTCCTCGAGAACAACGCGGCAGACGACGTGCGTGTCGGGGGCTGTAGCCCTCGACGCCATAACTACCGGAACTACTATGCGATTCCCTTCGAGGTCGATGGAATAGACCGGCATGCCGGGCCTGAGATCCATGACCCTTATCTCTCCGTTCGGTGTGGCGATGAGCGCACCCGGCGTGAGACAAATCACGATGTTACTCTCGGCGTTCGCCGTCGCGAGGTTGAGCTTCTGGTTGAGCATCATCACGGAAAGCACCGCCGGGACTACGAAAGCGCCCTTCGTGAGCTTCTCCAGGAATTCGCGCCTCTCGGGGTTAACCTTATCGATAAATTCCTTATCTGCCATACTTCCCTCCATACAGCTTATCGGATTTTTAAACAGGCTACTTCGACTATATCACAGGCAATTTTTCCTGTAAAGCGTCCACCGCGCCGCGGAGGTCGCCGTTCCTGAGAATGTAGCAGTCGGCCTCATCAACCATCCTGCAAAGGGCGGGGATTTTACGATGGTCGCCGGTTTCCGAGAGGAACGTCATGGGCATAATTTTCTCCAGCATCACGAGCTTCGGGCACTCCTCTATAAAGGTCGCCCCGCCGTGGTTGGGCTCGAGATAAAAAACCGCGTCTATCTTCCCCGCGTCCACCCTCCACTCGAGCCCCGCGTCGGTCGGAGAGAAAGAGAACATCTTGTGCCCGTAAGTCGTATCGTTCCAGGGGAGCGTTTCGAAGAGCCCGGCCATCTCCGGGAGGAGCGGCACGCTGCCCTGCTTTATGTGAAACCGTCTCGGGAACGGAAACGCCTCGCCGTCCCGGACCAGCACCAGCTCGTCGCCCGTCACCCTGAACCCGCTCAGGAGAAGCTTCACCATGAGCGTGCTCTTCCCCGTCCCCTTGTCGCCGACGACGATGAACCTTCGGCCGCCCTGCTCTCCGTACCCGGCGTGTATGCGTATCGTGCCCTCGAAGTGCGAAAGCGACTTTGCGTGAACGAGCATGAGGAGCTTGTTCAGCATGTCCATGCGGCTCGGGACGCCGTATCCCGGGAGGACGCCGTCTTCTATTATGCGGTACCCTTCCCCCTCGGCGTTGACTTCGTACACGCTCTCGCCGAGCAGGGGGAACGCCTCCTGCGACGCGTCGTGCGTAACGAACCCGAGGGCTTCGCAAGCCCGCGCGTCGTCGGTGAGGATTCTGAATCCGGAATGTAAAAGGCGGTGATGCGCTTCGTACTTTATTTAATCAATTCCTCGTCGAAGAGTGTCTTGAGGCAGTCGGCGACTTCCTTTTCCGGTACCTCGGGAAGGTCGTAAGCTGTCTTCACGATGTTGCCGATCTCGGCGGCGGAATTCGCGCCCGTGCACGCTTCGAGCACGAGCACCGCGGTTTTGTTGAGGTAGTGCACCTTGTCCTTCTCGCTCTGGTAAATGACGTATCCGTCCTCGACTTCGTTTATTTCGAGCCCCTCGGCTATCTTCGGAAATTCGTTCATCGCCCGCTCCGTTTTCACAGGCGGCGCCATACGCTGCAGCCGCCCGTAATTCTTTCAGGCATATTATCCGGAATTTCCCCGCCCATTTCAAGCGGGCCACGCCCGCAGGAATCCGACGTAGCATGAGCCGTGCTTATATCACTTTCCGCGCGGACGTTCCCTCGAATCACCAACTCCGCTGCGTCGAAAAACACACAACGTGTGCGCGAGCAATCGAAGTAGCAGCCCCCTTCCTGTTTCATCCGACGCGCTCCCGGTGCATGAGCCTCCGAATGTGCTGCGTCGAAAAACGACACTACGTGTCCGGACCACGCCCGCAGGATACCGACGCAGGTTGCATAGTGCAAATATCAACTTTTGTCTTTCACATAAAATTGCAAGCCGCGTGAGCGGCGAAGCAATACCTTTCCGGGCCGTAAAAATTGGCGTTAAAAAAATCGAGTGGATGAGCGTTAAAAATCTTATCAGGGGGTGGGGTGGGTATAAGATTTAGTGAAGACACGATGATTTTTAGCACAATTTTTCCCCGGCCCCGTGATTTTTGCTACTTTTCATCAAGGAAAAGTAGAAGCAGTTAATCTTTTTGCCTTTGTCTTTAATTCCCTACCTGCTATAGAGGAATCCAATTGCCTTCAAAAACAAAAAAAAGCCCCGGAGGAGCGAAGCCGCTCCCCCGGGGCGAATTTATCCTTAAATACTCAAAAACTGTGGCGTTTGTCTTAAGACTGCGTCGAGCCGTCACCGGTCGTCGGGTGTTCGGTCGTCGCGTCCTTGTCTTTGCCGCCGCATGCGAGCACGTTCGAAGTGGCGAAAACCATGCCGCCAACCGCGAGCCCGAGCGTTATGGCAAGTGTGAAAAGTAGCTTTTTCATATTGTCTTACCTCCTGCCGAATTTATATCTAAAGTTTAGCCTAGCGGGGAGGTCTTTACCAGTATTTTTTAAAAGCGCGGTGCGCTATTCATCCTGCCCTTATGATTTGCGCGTCCACGCGCTTATCCACGTGTTCGACATGCCGACGCCGTCTCTTACGCCGGATTTGAAATACTCCCCGATAATCCTGTCCTTGAGCGTATCGACATCCACCTCGGCCGCCGTCGCGATACCCAGCTTCTCCATCATCGGCACGAGGCTCCTGATGGTGCTTACGAACCAGTCGATCCCGCCCGAGGCCTGCCCGCCGATGAAGGCGTCCATGTGCATCGTTGGCTCCGGGAGCCCCGCCCTCTTGAAAACCGGCAGGAGCTTGAACCCCATCTGCATCTCCGTGCCGGACTTCTCCATGGCGGCGTAGAGAAGGTCCCAGGTTTTCAGCATGAGCGGCACCGGCGGAATCACTTGGGGACGTACCGTGAAATCGACCTCCTGGAACGCGACGACTCCGCCGTGGCGCACAGACCTGAGCAGTTCCGCCAAGACCTTCTCCGGGCCGGGTATGTACATCAGCACAGCGCGCCCGACGAGCGCGTCGAACGTCCCTTCGGGCTCGGCAGCCGGAATGTCGCAGCAGACGAATTTTATGTTTCCGTGCCCGCCGGTCTCGACCCGCTTCCGCGCCGACTCCTGTATTTCGGGGTTTTTATCGAGGCTGACAACCTCGCCGTCCGGCCCTACCATTTCAGACAGGAGGATCGAGACGTCCCCCGCCCCCGTGCCGAGCTCGAGCACCCTCATGCCGGGTTCGATGCCCGCGAGGGCGAACACCCTCCTCGTCGTCTCTATGATAATCCTCGACTGCTCCCGGAGCCGCTTCTTCTCGTTCTCCGTATCGCTGAGCGCGTAATCGACCTTCTTCTCGTCTGCCATTTGCCACACCCCCTCTGATTAAGTATAGCCGGACAGACTTCCACTCCGCGGCTATCGCTCTTTTTTGCCCTTTTCATCCCCCCTGGAAAAAGACCTGCTGCGGCGTAGCACTGCGAAGCCTGATGGCCCGTGGGCGAATCCGGGTAGGGAATCCAGCACGCCACGTGTGCCTGAATCCGACGTCGCGGCGCACAGCCGCGACTCCACTATCCCGTCATCCTGAACTTGATTCAGGATCTCGCTTTTTCCTTTGCTTTTACTCACGTTTCCCAGAATACCGGTCGCTCTTTGCGTCTTTTTCTCAGCCCCTCCGTCTATATGAGTAGAAAACACCAAGGGAGGCGTAAAATGACGGAAGAAAGAAAATGCAATTGTGGTTGCGGATGCGGGTGTGAATGCACGCCCCTCGAAGGCGGAGGATGCAGCTGCAACTGTAAGTGCGAAGATTGTAAATGCTGCAAATGATTTCGAAAGTGCAGCTGTTACTTACCGTTTATCCTCTATCCTCGAAAACTCATTTATTGAGTCCCTTCCCCCTTGGAGGGGGAAGGTCGGGATGGGGGTGAAGACGGCGGTGACTGCAGCAGCCTTTACACATTATAATATTATGGTTGGTTATAGCTATGCTTAAAAAAGACGAAACGGCCGCGATATGGAGCGAGTTCTCGGGGCAGGTCAGGAGGCACCTCCTGGGAAAGGTCCGGAACGAAGCCGACGCGGACGACCTCCTCCAGGAAATCTTCGTGAAGGTCCACCGCCACGCCGGCGGCCTCAGGGACAAGGACAAGCTCGCTCCCTGGATAAGAAGGATCGTCTCGAACACGGTCGCCGACTACTACCGGAAAGGCAGGGACGCATCGGTAGAGCTCGACGAGGAAAAGACCGCGCTTCGTGAAACAGGCGAAGACGATTCGCTGGACTGCGCTGTAAAATGCCTCAAGGTATTCGTCTCGCGCCTGCCCGATAAATACAGGGAAGCGCTTCTGCTCGCCGACGTCGAAGGCGGCAGGCAAAAAGAGATCGCGCTCGAAATGGGAATGTCCTACTCGGGATTCAAGTCGCGCGTTCAGAGGGGCCGCGCGATGATAAAGGATATGTTCATCGGCTGCTGCGTCGATTCGCTCGACGCCGACGGCAACCTGAACCCCCGCTTCAATCCCCGCGACGAGTGCCCGATATGCAGCGCCGAAGACGCGCCGCCGTCCGGCTGATTTCGGAACGCTCGTCACGTCCACTCCACAATTACCCGCATATACAAGTGAACTGACATCGGCGTGGCCGATCGATCGCCGTTGCGCCGGCCGGCGTTCGGGCTTATTATTTTGACAGCGTGAGCGCTCCAACGACTGACTGAGGTGAAGCCATGAGATGGGAAAAGAGCCTCAGGCTCGATTTCAGGTTTCAGAACGCCAACATCGTGCTGACGTCTCAAACCCCCGTCGGCATCATCCCGCCCCCGTCCGACCCGCCCGAATTGCTCGACGACTACACGGGCTACTATGTCAAGCTCCTTGACGGCGAGGGAAGGATTTTTTACGTCCAGACCCTGCGCGACCCTTTCCGCTCCGAGGCCGAAACCTATGGCGACGACGAGTCAAGCCAGCTCGATTATGCGATCCTGAAAGAGCCCGAGGTCGAATTCTCGATTCTCGTTCCGGACCCCGGCTTCGTCTTCACGCTCGAAATCGTGAACAACCCGCTCCAGCCCGAGATACCGATCTACAGGCTCGCGCGGCAGTCGTTCGTCTTCACGATCGATCCTGAGGAGTTGATACTCCCGCCGATGGTAGTATCGAGGGAAGTCGAGCACGGCGCCATTATCGGCGTCGAAAAAATTGTCGACCACGGGCCTGACAACAAGTGCTGGACGATCTGCATACTCGCCGAAGGTTACCGTGCGGACGAGATGCCGAAATTCGTTTCCGACACGCTCAAGTTCATCGACAGGTTTAAATCGTTCAAGCCGTTCGACGAGTTCTGGCACAGGACGAACGTCTATATAGTTAAGGTATCTTCGACTGACAGCGGGGCCGACCTCCCGGCACAGTGCCAGGACGGCGCGCCGCCCGTAAACGTGAACACATATTTCAACGCCAGCTTCTGCGGGGCGGTCGGCAACAAGCGGCTTTTGGTAGTGGACCAGCGAACGGCGAAGAAGGTGTGGGACAACATGATCCCGCAGGCGCACGTAACCTTCGCGATGGTCAATAGCACAATTTACGGCGGCTCGGGCGGGAACGTGCCGGTATTTTCGACCAACGGCTCGGCCGCGCTCATCGGCATTCACGAGCTCGGGCACAGCTTCTTCAAGCTTGCGGATGAATATGAGACACCTTATATAACGGACAATGCGGACAACTACCCGAACCTTACGAGCAAGATGCAGCTCGCGCAGATAAAATGGAAGGACCTGATCGCGCCCGCGACGCCGATTCCGACTTCGAGGAATTTCTGCGCAGGCGACCCATTCGCCCATCCCGTCCCCGACGGCACAGTGGGCCTCTTCGAAGGCGGACTGTATCAATCCTGTAACGTGTTCCGCCCGGAGAAAAACTGCCTCATGCGCACGCTGACGAAGCCCGGCTTCTGCGCCGTCTGCACCCGCGTCATCCGCACGAAGCTCTCCCAGCTCCTCGGCCCCGACGCCCCGAATGTGTAATGCAAGCGTTCTCCACCTTTAATCTTTGAGTCGTGCTTTAGTCTGTCATTCCTGCGCAGGCAGGAATCCATTCTTTATTATTCGTCATCCTGCCTGTCCGGCGTAGCTTTTAGCGAAGACGGAAACTTGTTTCAGGACCTAGTTTTTTGTCATTCCCGAATGCCTTTATCGGGAATCCACTTCCACTAGTAATCCGTCAAAAATCTTTTCCCCCTTAGAAAAAGGCCTGTCGCGGCGCTTGTCGGGGCGTAGCTTTGCGAAGCCTGAAAGCTCTAGCGAAGCCGGAGGAACAATTCCGAGCGAGCGAGGAATTGGACGTCTTCGCTTAACTTCTAGACGTTCATCTAGTACCGTATATCATTAGCATCAAAGTAAAACAGGGGATTTAATTTTTAACTCCTTCCCTCACCCTCACCCTCCCCAACACCCATCACAAATCCCCGTCGTCGGCGACGTCATCAAGAGCACCCTCTGCCTTATCCCGCACGAGGCGCACGGCTGCTCCCCCTGCCTGTCCCGGAAATGTATCCACATCACGTAAGGCCTCCCGGCGTGAAAGCTCAAAATCAGCTCCTCAAGACTCAGGCGCTCCGATTCCGTTTGCATCCTTCCGGCCCCTCCTCCGGAGCATCTCGCGATAGTGCTCCTCCATCTTTTCCATGTGCCTGAGTATCTCGGTCTGAACTTCGATCTGGAGATAAATCTTCTCGCCGAGAGCGCGTATGGATTCTTCCAGGGAGCGCCTGACGTACCAGAGCGGCACGCCGTCTGCGTCCGTCTTGTTGTGCCACTCGTGAAGGTCATCCACCTTGTCCTTTATCGCGGTTACAGACCCCTTCACGTCGCTCACGTGCTCGCTCATGAGAGTGTCCCCCTCCCCCGTACCGCCCCTCTTTTTATCGAGGAAGTTGAGCACCTCCCTTATCACCATGAGCGCCGCTATCAGCCCGACACCGAGCTCGAGAATCTTCCCTTCGGCGCCGCTCACTCCGCGTCTCCGTCGAGAGTGAAGCTCCCGCCGCACGCGAGGAAAAGCCCAGACTCGTGCTCCGCATCGAGGTCGCCCGTATGCATGTTCAGCCAGTGATGCACGCACTCATGCGCGACGATATCCAGCTCCTCGCCCTCTGGCACGATTATCCACCCGTCCGCGCGGTAGCAGCCGCGCTTGAGCACGCCTCCGCAGTCGACGGCATTGCCGCCCCTCATTCCCCTTATCTTCGGCAGCGGATAGCTGTATTCGTTCAGGCCCATGCACGTCTTCACCTTCATGCACGTCTCCAGCACCTTCCCGGCCGATGGATATGTCACCGTCTCGCTCCCGACAAGCTCGCCTTCGTACGCTATCTCCGTCGCGGGGGTCATCTCCTTTGTTCCGCACCCTGTAAGACCCACGGCCGCAATCAACGCTGCACTCAAGCAGACGATATTAACCTTCCTCATCTCTCCCCTCCCCTTTCACAGGCACAGACGTAAAATCGAGCCTCTCCGATGTCTTGAATATCCCGGTGAAATTGAACGCCGCGACTAATGTATCTACAAACATCGAGATGAGATTCAGAAGCTGCATCTGCCCGTCCGGCGTCCGACCGAGAAAATAATCCTTCGTATCGAGAATGTTTCCGATAATGCTCATCACCCTCGACTTCCTCACCTCGCCCCGCTTTATACCGGTGAGCACGCTTTCGACGTCCATCACCGTCTGAATAATCAGCGGAATCAAATCAGGCGCAATCCTCAAAAGCTCTTTCCACATACACAATCCTCCTTTGCGGACCACGTCCGCCGAAACCCGGCGTCGCAGAAACGCTGAAATTACCACCACCGTGCAACTCGTTCTGTCATTTCGAGCGCACGCGAGAAATCTATTTTTTCAATCTGTCATCCTGCTTGTCCGGCGTCTTGTCCGACGTAGCCTTGGCGAAGTCGGAAGCTTTCTTGTCGGTCGGAGCCTTGGCGGAGTCCGAAGCGAAGACGGAAGCTTGTTTCAGGATCTCTCTTTTTATTTCTGTCTTTAATCCCCCCCTTAGGAAAAGGGGGGACGGGGGGATTTAAATCTTTTGGTTTTTATTCCTCACTCCTATTTGAGAGTAAGGGACATATCCCGAAAATCACACTATGTGCGCAAAAAGAAGGCCCGGCATATGCCGGGCCTTCTTTCTCCATACCTCTAATACCGCAGCCAACCTATATAACCTGGTCCGAGCTCAGGTGAATACCCTGAACGGTGTATGCATCGCCGTTCATGACATTCCCCTGCGTCGGCGTCTTCGTACCCGAAAGCCTCTGCACGCTTATCGGATAATAGGGAAACTCGGTCAACGTTCCACCCCTGATGCCGTCCGTTACCTCCCGGCTTTCGACAGGTACGCTGACTCCGAACGCATTCACCTCCGCCTGTGACGCGAGCGGGAAAAGAGCACCCGCCGTCAACACCGCCGCCAATATAAGCTTTCTCATTTTAAAGCCTCCTGAAAAACGTATTTACCTATTTAGTCGCATTTGCAACTAAATTGGATTCAGGATTTAACACCCGGTTAACACACGTCCGAAAACATGAAGTGACGACGGGAGCTTACTACCTTTGCATTTTTTCATAGCGTGCGGACCCGCTCTTTTCTGTCCTTCTCCCTCTTGCAAAACGGCGAATATGTATCATAAGTGAAACTTCGTTCCCTGTTTCAGCGTCTAAGCATTTTCGGGAGTCTCCCTATTTTCCTTCTCCCGGTTCTTCACCAGGAGCGCAGTCAGCGCCATCGCCAGGATCAGAGTCTTCGTCTGAAGCCCGGCTGACACGTCCACGCCGAACTCTGCCAGAAGCCCGTAGAGAAAATCCACCGACGCCCCGACGACGCCCGAATACACCGCCTTGTTATACTGCGTGTTCAAAAGACTCGCAGCGCTTCCCTTAAACTTTTCCAATCAGTCTCAACCCCCTTGCGTATGCCGCCTGAAATGCATCGAGCCCGTGAGTACCACCGTTCACGAGCCTCCGCGCCTTTCTGTAATCCCCTTTCACGAGAGCCGCATCTATCCCGTCCTTCCTGCTTTCGAGGTAATAAGCCAGTGCACGCGCCGACACGACGGGATGTTCTATCAGCTCCGGCTTCTCTTCGAGTGGAATCCCGATCGCCTTTCCCGCCGCCGCGTAATTGTATCTCCCTGTGAGCTGTATCGCGCCTCCGCCCCTGTATTTCCATCCGTCGGGCTCGCCCCGGTTTCCAATGTCCGAACGCGCGTCATATAGATCGAAAAACTTTCCGGCGGTCCTTCCCTTATCCGAGGTATTCCACTTCGAAACGTACTCCCTGACGGTAATATTGAAATCCCCTGCCTCGGCTGCGATCGTCGCGAGAGCCATCAGTATCATCTTTTCGTAATCCAGCCCACGCTCGTCGAGCGCCATGTATACGACGGGCCAGTTCTGCCGGACGTTTGTCTTGTTGGCGTGCGGCAAAATCTTTATTACAAAATCGCTTGTAAATTTTTCCAAACATGCTAGATTCATTGTCTATATAGAGAGGGCCGCGGCGCGTTTAAAGGAGGTAAAGGAGGATGTTATCCTGCTTATTACGCGCCACGGCCCCTATTCTTTTTCATCCCCCGTTTTAATCCCTTCCCGCTTCCTGTTTCTTCACCGATAATTCCCTCTCCACAACTATCCCGACCGGCTTCGTCTCGTATCCTATAATTTCCTTACCACCCATGCCCTCGACTTCAATAGGAACATCTACCCTATCTCTCTGGACAATCCTCTTTTGTGCTTTTGAAATATCTACTTTTAAAGAATAGTGGGGAATCAATCGAACAAATGATATTTCGACAAACTGCTCACTTTCCGGATCGTAGACTTTCTTAGTCCTTGTCACTTCTTCCATATCCATACTTGAGTTCATCAATCTGTATTCTTCTTCGGTCAACTCGAAAACGCTATGAGTATCATCGCACTGCAGGGATTCTATGATTTCGAAGTCTGCATCTGCAGAGAAAAGCCCTATAGAGCAAACAGAGCAATTATCGTCGAACTCCCCAGTCTCTTTATTCACAATTACATGCTGCATGATTTACCTCTTGAAAAGATTTATAATCAACCTTCTAAAAGTCGCCTCCAGCGGGCCTGTGAACGTATAAGTAGCTTGGAAAATGTAAGTATGAGTGCCTGCACCTGGCACCTCTTCAGTTGACCACGAAAAGGGGAAGGGTTCGTTTTGGCTACACCATAAGTCTATTCCGGTGGTACTGCCTATTAATGGAGATCCATCTTTTAAGAGTCTCCATCTTAAGATTGTTCCGGCACCGCTTCCGGTATATTCGAATATAGCAGACAGGTGTATGAACGCTGTCTGCCCTCCTACAAAACTTCCCGATACTGTAGCCAAATTCACAAACGCCGAGCTCGAAATAGTAATCAGTGAATTTCCGCCCCCGGGATACTGCTGGTTAAAGTCCCCATCCCTCACATCCAACCTCTGAATATCCCCGCTCGACAACATCGAATAACCCGTATACCCGCTGAGATTCCCCGAAAAGTCGCGCGCACGCACGCGAAGCCTGCGCGTAGCCGATTGAGTGAGGTTGCCGTCCGTGAGCTTATAACTGGCAGTGTTGTCCGTTGTGAACCCTGTTTTCACAACCGTACCGTTCGTTTGGCTGATCTCGTATTCGTATCCGGCAAGATCGGCCTCGCTGTTTTTATTCCACGTCCACTCGGCAATATTGAGCTTCGCCGTTCCTGCCAACCCCGTCGGCGTCGCCGGCGCCGCCGAATCCCCCGGCACCAGGCTGTTCGAAATAGTCGTGGCAAGCCCCGAAAGCCCGTGCACGTTATACGGCACGATCAGATAGTCCATGAAGAACCCGGCGGTAACCTTGATTCTGACCCGATTCGCTCCGCTACCGGCGGATTCCCAGTTCGAGGCGCCGTTCTTTCGAATCGATACCACGGCATGGTCGAAATTATCCTCCGGCGGTGTGAACGTGACGACGGCGAACGTCTGCCTCTGTCCCTCGGGGCTGAGGTCGTTCGTGTAACTCACGGACGCACCCGATACCATATTGGGCGGCGTCTTCGTATAATCCGGTGCTATGTCGAAAAATTCATCGGACGGCAGATCGCCGCCCTCGTCGGTCACAGGCACGTACGTATACGGCGCGGCGGAGTACGGCACGAGCGTGAGCGAATTCGATCCCGCGGGAGTGGCGCTCACTGCCGCGACTTCCCACGCGCTCCCCTCGAGCCCGAGCGTCGGCACGCTGACGGTGACACGCTCCCCGCGCCGTGCGGAGCCCCCTTCCTGCCCGGTCTCTATGGCCATGCGCTTCACGGCCGCCGCGAGCCGCTTTCTCCGGTAATCGAGCCATCTGTCAGCCGTCTCGTGGTCGTGGACGAACGGCAGCGTGAGCCCCCTGTCCACACCGCTCGCGCTCGACGGCCTTTCCAGCTCGTGGAGATACAGATCCGATTCCCTGTTATTTTTGCGGTACCTGACCTTGAGGTTCTTCACCCTCTCCCCAGAGTGAAGGTGCGAAATCTCCGGGCTCCCGGTAAGTATGTTATTCCACCCCGTTTCGTCCCCCATGCCGAAGCTGTGGGCGGACGATTTCGGCCCGTCGACGCTTATCGACACGGCGTCCGTCTTCGACAGCACCATGTCCCTGAATGAAAGAAGCCCCTGCGATTCTCCCGAACCATTAAGTATATCTGTTATAGTTGTAGTATCCGTTATAGCCCCTTCACAGAGCATGCCCCCGATCTCCGGTAGCGCGGCCGCCGTGTCGAACGAGCTGGAATCCACGTCCAGTCCGAGGCCCCACACGGCGTCAGACAGAATACTCTCCACAGCCCTCACGACGTTCGTCTCCACGGAGAAGCCGTTAACGTCGGCGTATATTGCATCCGTGCTCCCCGAGGCCCCGAGCCTCTTCTTGAAACGGACGAACGCCAGTCCCCCGTAGGGCGAAGCCTGCGAGCCGTTGTAAAATCTCCATTCGCGCAGCCTGTATTTGCTCGAAGTGGTTAAAGATGCGGAGAAATTGGAGTTGGGGGTGATAATATTAGTCAACGAATTATAGCTTGTGACGTGGCGAATGCTTCCCGCTCCTGGTCCTTCGGTAATTTCCACCCACCAATACTTGTACCAGCTATCAGGATACTGGTCGTCATTATGCAGCTTCAACTGTGACGCCGAGCTCCCCGGCTGCGCGAAACCCTCTATATCGTCCAGCGCCTGGTCTTCCCTGTAGACGGTGAAAACCTCCGTGAAATTCCCGCCTCCGAGCCCGACCCCCTCGCCGATTATGTAATCGTATTCCCGCGCCGCCTCATCCGCCTTTATATAAAGGAGAGGTACCTTGACCGCCCTCCCGAATATTATCGGAATAGACCTCCCGAGGTCGTTCGCTACGGCTACGGACTCAAATCCCGGGTCCGCTTCTTTCTCAGCCTCGACTATATCATTCAGCGTCCTTCGCGGAAGCTCCTCCGTCAGTGCGACGGCGTCCATGTCCTCGACGCTGACAACGCACCTGTGCGAGAGCGTCCACTCCGTCACCCTCCCCTTCCATTCCCTCACGTCCCCGGCCTCGCTCACGAAAAAGAGGCGAACGTACGCATCCGTGAGGTCGAGCGAGCTTATGAGCCCGTCTGAGTTGTCGAGGGCAAGCGTCACGCGCTGAAACCCCGTAATGCCGAACCTCTCCCCGAACTCCGCCTCTTCGAGACGCGGCATTTCGAGGAGACGCCTCTCGAAAAAAGCGCCCTCCGGGAAAGCCCCCGACGGCATCGCAGTACTGCTCACCTCGGCGTAAATCGTCGGATACCCGTGATCACTCCGCGCCTCCAGGAAATCTATGGACCACTTGAAGTTATAGTCGGAAATTATTATCGAGCCCGAGCCCTGTAGGGCGAGCTGCGACTCACCACCGAGTGCGGCCACGCCCCTTATCTCACCCGTGCCCACCATGCCCACTCCGGCCCCGCCGCTGAGTTCCGCAAGGCCGCCCGCAATCGTGCCCGTCGCCCCAATCTCCACTTGCACCTCGCCCGCGAGCTCATGGTCGAGGTTAATCTGTCCCTCTCCTTCTATTCCAAGAGGGCCGGAGCCGGTGAGGGTGTGTATGTTGGATGGACGTATGGCTATTGTATGCGCTCCCCATCCCGAAGAGGCTGTTAATGTAAACATGCCAGGGTCTTCGGCGGTAGCCGCTAGTTTTCTGGTCGCAGTGGCCATGCGAGCTCCCGCCGGTCCATTGGATACTCCGCCAGAATAATTATCTGGATATAAAGACAAAGAAGCCGACCCACTAAACCACCCTGCATATACAACCCAAAGAGTGTCTTCCAATCCCCAATTAGTAGGGTTCAGAGAGGCAGGGTTAGGTGTATCGCTGGTTGCATTCGCGAGTGCAATTTCTACATCGTTAAGTATCGTACCACTATCCTTCCAGCCAGTGATTCTATACACTTGGGCTGCCATATTAGAACTTGAAGATGTTCCTATGGCCGCACTTCCGCCTCCTTCTGTTCCTTCTGCTTTCTTCAGAAAAACAGGCGTTGTGGGATGATCATATAGAACCTCCCAACTTGGTGGGTAGCTGTTGATATTTCCTTGATTGTTAGTGACGAGAAGCATTAAAAGCTCACCTGCATTAACCGTTGCAGGCATAGCAATGTTATGCGTTGTTGTCGAAGATGAAGTTGTTTCTGTTACTGACTGTACCTGCGGAAAAGCCACGTTTCACCTCACACAGCAGTAATAACTAAACCGCC
>CAZUDM010000038.1:15099-20919 GCA_964618635.1 uncultured Spirochaetia bacterium | reverse complement strand
CTCCTTCCGGGCATGAGCCTTCCGGTGAATTCGTCGACGATTATGACCTTCCCGTCCTTGACCATATAATCGACGTCGCGGTGAAAGAGATTGTGCGCCCGGAGGCCCTGTATGACGTGGTGAAGGAGCTCGAGGTTCACCGGGTCGTAGACGTTGCTGACGTTAAGCGCCCGCTCGATCTTGTTCGAGCCCTCTTCAGTCGGCGTGACCTGGCGCGTCTTCTCGTCGAGCGTGAAGTCGACGTCCTTCTGGAGCTTCTTGACGACGTTGTTGATGTCGTAGTAGAGCTGGGTCGAGTCTTCCGAGGGACCCGATATGATGAGAGGCGTCCTCGCCTCGTCTATAAGAATGCTGTCCACCTCGTCGACTATTGCGAAGTTGTGCTCGCGCTGCACGTAATCGTTAAGCGAGAATTTCATGTTGTCGCGGAGGTAGTCGAAGCCGAACTCGTTGTTCGTGCCGTAGGTTATGTGCGCCCTGTAGGCGTCTTTCCGCGAGCATTCGACGAGCTTCGTCTTGAATGCGGCGAGGACATCGAGGTTCCTTTCGGGCGGTATCTCCATGTCCCTGTATTCGTCGGGCCACACGCTCTGGTTCTTTTCGATCGCGGTCTGCGCGCGCGCCGGGTCTTCCCATTCGACGAGGTAGGATATTTCGTGGTTGATGACGCCGACGTCTATCCCGAGGAGCTTGTATATCGGGCCCATCCACGTCGCGTCGCGGCGGGCGAGGTAGTCGTTTACAGTGACGAGGTGAGCGCCCAGTCCCGTGAGCCCGTTCAGGTAAAGCGGGAGGGCGGCGACGAGGGTCTTACCTTCACCCGTTTTCATTTCAGCTATGCGGCCCATGTGGAGAACGAGCCCGCCTATCAGCTGGACGTCGAACGGGCGCATGCCGAGAGTTCTCCGCGCCGCTTCGCGGGCGAGGGCGAAGGCCTCGGGCATGATCGCCAGGAGCTCGTCTTCGAGCCTTTTAAAGGCCGCGTCGTCCGGCGCCTCGGCGCTTCCGTTAAGGCTGTTCCTGATCCTTTCCTGAAAGCTTTGGGTCCGTGCGTAAAAGTCCTTGTTGTGAAAGCCCCTGAGCTCGTTCTCGTGCTCGGCTACAGGGTCGAGAAGTGAAGCCAGCCTTCTTATCTCCCTGTCGTTCTGGGAGCCGATTATTTTCTTCATTATGTAGGAAATCATCTTTTTCGATAAACCTCCGGGTACCCTGAGAAAATATAAAAGTATATGTGTAAAAAGCCCTTATCACAAATATATGTGACTTCACGGCAAGGTGTATATGGGACTTTTTCGCTTCGGGCGGAGTCAGCTGAGGTCGACCGAAACCACCGTCGAAGTGCCCGTTTTATTCGAGGTTATACCTATGAGGGCGTTGACTTCCTGCATGGTTTTCTTGTTGTGGGTGATGAGGATGACCTGCGAGTTGTCGTCGATCTCCTTTACGAGCTCGATGAAATAGGAGGTGTTCCTGTCGTCGAGCGGGGCGTCTATCTCGTCGAAAAGGAGGAACGGGGCCGGTTTTATGAGGCAGGCGGATATGATAAGCGCGATCGCCGAGAGGGCCTTTTCGCCGCCGGAGAGAAGGGTTATCGACTGGAACTTCTTCCCTCTCGGCCTTACCATAACCTCGACGCCCGATTCGAGGAGGTTTTCGGGGTCGGTGAGGGCGAGCTTTCCCTCGCCGCCTTTAAAGAGCCTGCTGAATATCTCCTGGAACTTCGTGTTCATTATTTCGAAGGTTTCGGCAAACCTCTTTTCGGATTCCTTGTCGATCTTGCTTATCGCCTTTCCGAGGGACGAAATCGCCTGGAGGAGGTCGTCCATCTGCTCGTTTAAGAACTTGTATCTCTCTTCGAGCTTGCTGTATTCCTCGGGGGCGAGGAGGTTCACGGGGCCGAACTTCTCGATTTCGGCCTGGAGCTTACGGAGGCGCGGCTCTTCCTGAGAGAGATTTATCTCCTCTTCGGAGTCGTCCGGGGGCGGGAGCTCCTCTGACCCCGTTGTAGCGAAGCTGCTCCTTCTCATCGCCTCGCTTATGTTTTCTATTTCTATCTGGAGACTGTTGAGGTCAAGCTCAAGTGAATTGTTTTTGAGTCTCAATTCGGAAAGCCGCGCGTTAACGGCCTCTCGTTTTTCTTCCGCCGTCCTGAGCTCGGCGAGTATCGCGGCCCTCTGGTCCCTTAAATTCCCGAGCTTCTCTTCGCTTTCGGAGAGCGCTTTTTTGATGCTTTCTATTTCGTCTATGGTGCTCTTGTCCCTGTCTATGAATTTCAGCTTTTCGAGCCTCTTCT
This sequence comes from uncultured Spirochaetia bacterium, assembly GCA_964618635.1. GTDB lineage: Bacteria > Desulfobacterota_D > UBA1144 > Nemesobacterales > UBA2774 > JADLGH01. Next base: position 18,626 of record CAZUDM010000038.1, on the reverse strand, counting down.
CCTCGATTCCCCGGGATTCGAGCTCGAGGCGGCTGTCTATTCCATGCACCCGCTTTCCGAGCTCGGCGATGTCTTCCGTGATGCCGGTTTCTTTCTGCATGAGGGAGGCGCAGCTCACTTTCTTGTCCGCGATCTCGCGCTCTATAGCGCGCTCTTCGTCCTCGGCGCTCTTTATCCTTGCCTCGACGTCGCCGAACCTCTGCTCGAGGACGGCCTTTTCGGAATCGAGCGTCTCGATCTTCTTCCTCGTTTCCTCCATGAGGGCGAGCTTCTTGTCGGCTTCCATGGACGTTTCGGCGAGGACGCGGTTTATTATCTCTATCCGCTTCTCGAGCTTCTCGAGGTTGTTTTTGAAGTTGTGTATGTCTTTCCGGGTCTCGGCCTCTTTTATTTCGAGCTCTATCAGCTCGCCCTGGCGGCCCTTTATTTCCGCGTCGAGGCCGCCGATACGGGAGTCGAAGCTCTGCAATTCGGCCGCTTTAACGTCTATGAATTCCTGGAGGCGCGTAACGGCGGATTTGAGGTTTTCTATCTCGCGCTTCCTTTCGAGGACGCCGGGCTGTGCCGTGCCGCCCGAGACGGCTCCGTCGGGGTGCATGTAATCCCCCTCGGGCGTGACGAACGAAGCGCTTTCAGGGGCCGACGTCCTGAGCTCGACGGCGCGGCCGAGCGTGGGGACGAGGTATATAGTCTTCAGCATATCCCTAACTGCCTCGGGGCCGTCGGAACCAAGCTCGACGAGCTCAGACAGCGGTTTGCAATCGGGTAGCGAGGCCCCATGCCCTGCGCCGTTTTCGATCCCCGTCGGTATGAACGTTCCGCGACCGAGGGACCTCTCTCTCAAGGTCCCGACCGAGCGAATGGCCTCGTCGTGGCCGCCTACCACTATCCACCTTATCTTGTCCCCGAGGGCGGATTCGACGGCCCTTTCGTAGCCTTCAAGGGCCGATATGAAATCGGATACCGTCCCGAGGACGCCGTTGCCCTTGTTCTCAAGAATAAAATCCCTTATGCCTTCGGGGAGCCATTCGTAATTTATCTCTATCTGGTTGAGCGCGTTGAGTCTCGACGCCTTTTCCTTTAGCTCTTCACGCGCCGATTCGTTTTCGGCCGAGCTCCTGGCCCTCTCTTCACGCGCCGAAGACAGCGCGGCGTTCAGCTCTTCGATCTTTTCCCTGATGCCGGCCTTCCGGGCTTCGTTGTCGCTCAGCAGCTGTTCCGTCCGGGAGATTTCGAGGAGCATGTGCTTCTTCTCCTCGTCCGTTTCGGATATCTCCCTGTCGATGGATTCCTTCCTGGAATAAAGGTCCTTTAGCTCCTTTTCGTACCCGAGAGCGGCGCCCTTTAAAGAGCTGTACTCGTCGAGCGTCTTGAAGAGGGAGTCTCTTATCTCCCTGTGCTCTGTCCTTATCTCGGCGAAGCCGGATTTTACGACCGCGAGCTTCTCTTCGCTTTTAGCGATGTCCTCGCGCCCGGATTTCAGCTCTTGCCTCACTTCTTCTAATGTCGCCTTTTTAGCGTCGATCTGCGAAAGGAGGCTCACGCGCTCATTCGTCATGAGGCCTGTCTCGCTTTCTATCTTTTCGATGAACCTGTCGATGTTGGATATCTCGGTTTTTATGAGCTCCTGGGAGGATATCTTCGCGTTGAGCTCCGTCCTCGTCCGGAATATGGCTTCTTCGAGATTCCTGAGAGCCTCTTCGGACTCCGACGCCCGGTGGCCGAGCGCTTTCTGGCTCGCGATGGCCTCGACGATCTCCTTCTCGGCTTCGGAGACGTAGCGGTCGAGCGTCGCCTTTTCGCCGAGCACTTTGTGTCTTCTCGCTTCGAGCTTTCTCGTCTTTGCGCGGAGTATGCGGAACTCGAGCTTCCGGGCTTCGTCGGAGAGCTCCCTGAACTCGGCCGCCTGCTTCGCCTGGAGGCTGAGGGTGTCCATCTGCCGCTTCACCTCGTTCGTCATGTCCTTTACGCGGGAGAGGTTTTCGCGTGTCGTCTTTATGCGTGTCTCGGTCTCCCTCCGCCTGAGCTTGTACTTCCTTATACCGGCGACTTCCTCTATGAGAGTCCGCTTGTCTTCGGGCTTCGCCGTAATCAGCTGGTCGACCCTGCCCTGTCCGATGACAGAAAACGCCCTCGCGCCTGAGCCGGTGTCTATGAATATGTCGGTTATGTCCTTGAGCCTGCAGGCCACGCCGTTGAGGTAGTATTCGTTCTCGCCCGAGCGGAATACGCGGCGCTTTATCTCGACCTGCTCGAAGTTGTAATTGGGCACCTTCTCCATGACGAGGGACACCTCGGCCATGCCGAGGGGCTTTAAGTATTCGCTTCCGTTGGATATGACCTCTTCCATGACGTTCGCACGGAGCTGCCTCGGGTTCTGCTCGCCGAGTATCCACCTGATGGCGTCTATGATATTCGACTTGCCGCAGCCGTTCGGACCGACGATCGCGTTGAGCTCGTGGTCGAAGTGGATGCGCGTTTTATCGTAGAAAGATTTAAAGCCGGATATTTCCAGTGACTTGATTTTCATTGCAGGGAGTCTCGTTCAAGATAATCAAAACTTGGTCAAAAGTAAATAACCCGCCGGGGAAAGTCCTGGCGGAATGGAGTGTCGGCGCAGGGCCTGCTACCGCTTGAAAAGGCTCGACCAGAACTTTTTTTCGGGCTTCTTTTCGTTCCGTGCGCTCGTTTTGCGGGCGTTAATGAGCCTCAGCTCCCGCTTGGCCTCGATGTAGTCGGGCTCGAGCTCTATGGCCTTCTGGAAATACTTTTCGGCGTTCTTGAGGTCGTTCTGGTTTTTATAGACGCAGCCGAGATAGTAGTGGTTCTCGGGGATTTTCCCGTTGATTTTTATAGCCTTTTCCAGGGCTTTTACAGATTCTCCGAGCACCTCGGATTTGTTTTCGGCGGCCAGATACTTCGTCCATCCGTGGGCGCCGATATAGGCAGACTCGTCGGGATTCATCGATATCGCCTCGCGGATCTTTTTTTCCGCTTCGACGTAATCTCGCTGAATGAGGAGCGTGATTCCCTTTTTAAACGCCATTTCGGCCTCGTAAATGTACTTGGCCTGGTTCTTGAGCTCAGCGAGCTCCTCGTGGGAGTCGTATTCCTGTCTCTTGTCGCTCTGGGAAAGGGTTTCGTAGGCGGACGTTATGCGCGTGAAAATCTCCTCAGCCTTGATCCTGATTTCGTGGTCTGCATTGGGATTGACGTCGGGATGATAGTTCTTGACGAGCTTGTAATAGGCGTCCCTTATCTGCTCGCCCGAAGCGCCCTTTTCGATGCCGAGAATCTGGTAGTGGTCCTTCGACTCGATGCCTTCGTAGAATTCGTTGACGCGCTCCGTGAAAACGTCGCCCGCGCTTTTCTCGGGGAGTCCCCAGTTGTGCTCGAGCGGCAGGTCGGCGGGCTTTTCCCCTTCGTCTTCTGATTCGTCGTGGGCGGCGTCCCTGTCGAAGTCGAGTACCAGCTCGGGCTCGACGGAAGACTGGAACGGATTCTGGGTGGCCGGGTCCCCGGGCTCC
>CAZUDM010000038.1:0-14999 GCA_964618635.1 uncultured Spirochaetia bacterium | reverse complement strand
CTCGGGCTCGACGGAAGACTGGAACGGATTCTGGGTGGCCGGGTCCCCGGGCTCCCGGGGCCGGACGGCATCTGCCTCCCACGGCTCTGCGGCGGAAGCCTCGGGCTCTTCTGTCTCAAGGTGAAACGCGCCGCCTAAGCTTTCTTCGGTCTCTATCTCTTCCCGGCTACCGCTCTCTTCAGGCGTATCGAAAGAGCCGAGGTCGAGCTCTATTTCCCAAACCTTTTCCTCTTTTTTGCTTTCCTCTTCTATTTTTTCGCTTTCCCCTTCCCCCCGGCTCGCCTGCCATGAGGCGGCGGACTCCGATTCGGGGGACCCGGACAGATCGATTTCGGACTCTTCTTCCGCAGGCCCGGATGGGAACGAGAAGCTGCTTTCGGCTTCCTCCTCCGAAGCTTCGGACTCCAGTGATACGGGCTCTACCGGCGATATGGGCTCTATCGAAATTTCCTCGTTCTCCACCTCCCACGGCATGGGCGATTCGTCGCTCTGGAACGGTTTCCATGCGCCGGAAGCTTCCCCGGACGATGTTTCGGGGAAGGCGGGTTTGTCTAAAAGGAGGTCTTCTATGCCGGAAAGCGGGTCCTCTTCTTTCGTCTCGCCGGGGTCTCCCTCGCCCCGCCCGGTATCGAGAGACAGCGCTTCCTCTTCTTCCGTGGAAAGGCCGATTTCGTCGTCGGGGCCCTCTTCGAGCGTGAGGGAGAAGTCGTCCGTCTCTTCGCTGTCCTCGGACGAATGTTCGACCCCGATTTCCCGGACCCTTTCTTCCCTTCCGGCTTCTTCGGGTTCGAGGCTCAATTCCCGGAAGGTTTCCGGAGCTTCTTCCGCCGCCGGCACGGCGTCCGGGATTTCTTCCGCCGCTATGTCCGCGGCGTATCCCGCCTCGGCCCTTTCGGCTTCCATTTCGCCGAGTCTCTTCTCCAGCGAGGCCCGTCCGACCCTTTCTACCGCAAGGCCGGGTATCGATACGAGCCTGAAGAGCGAGAGGAAGTAGAGGAGCTTAAGCGTCTCGTCCTTTTCGAGACGCGAGGCTTCGAGTATTTCCTTAAGATAAGACCTCGGCTTTAAGAGCTGGACGAACCGGAGCTCCCTGGGTTTCAGCCCGAGGTTGTTCACTTCCGATTTAAGCCTGGGCTTTACTTCGACGGCGGGGTTCCTGTCTTCGAGGTCCTCGACGTCCACGTATCTCTTTATCCCCTCGTATACGAGCCTCGGAAGATTGAGATGATACGAGACCGAGTCGCCCGGGGAATTCGCGCCGCTCCTGAATTCGTAACGGCCCTGGAGGTAATAAAACCCCCTCAGTATCTTCTCCTCTATCTGGAGCTCGAGGTAGCTGTTGAGCTCGTGAGGGGAGGTTATCCCCATGCCGAAAAGGACCTCGCCGAATTTCTGATTAGTGCTCGACGAAATGTCTATCGCCTTTTCGTAGCTGTTGCGGTCGATCTTTCCCCTGTCGAGGAGTATGCGCCCTATTGCCGTCTCGACGTCGCCGCCCTCGGCGAACGTCGGAACGCCGTTCGTGAAGTAAATTTCGAGATTGGAGTTCGACCTGACGGACAATACGCCCGTTTTCTTTTTCTCGTATATTTCCGCAAGGAGGCACGGGAAGAACGTCGATCTGAGATTGCCCTCGTTCTCTGTGTTTGCCGGCTCTTTGACAGGGGGCTTGCCGGAATAGTTCTGCTTGATGAAGTCGAAGAGAGAAGTGATGCGGTTCTTGTCGTCGAATATGAGAATGGGCTTCCGCCCGGGCGCCGGAGCGCCGCCGGCCGCGAAGTCAACCGTCTCGAAGTCGTTCGAGGAGCTGAGCGACGTGAGAAGGGCGGGGCTCAGCTCCTGGTCTATGAGCTCTAAAACCGCGAGGTCGGGCTTTTCGTAAAACAGCCTGTCGAGACCGTCTTTATAATTCAGGACCACCGTCGTATACAGCTCTCTCAGCTCCAGGAATTCCTTGATTACGTAGCAGTAATCCCTGTCGGAACCGATGACAAGTGCTCTCTTAGACAATGTCTCCGCCTGCTCCCTCGTGCGTTTTATCCCTGCGACGGGAATAACTGGGCGTTGGGTATTATTTCGGCTCTACGCCTCATGTCCTGAAGCCAGCTCTGCATGATCTCGGCACGCTGGCGGTCGAGCTGAAGCGTTCTGATTTCCTCTTTCTTCTGCTGGAACTCGTCCATGGAAACGCCCTGTTTATCTTTAAACGACACTATATAAATATTGTTTCCGTTAGTATAGACCTTTTTCGAGACCGCGAGCTGGGGATCTATCTGAAAGGCTTCGGCCCTGAGCTCGGCAGAGTTTATGCCGGGCACGTTGTCCCTTCTGGAAAAGTAACCCGTTTCCTTTATCTCGAGCCCGAGCTCTTTCGCCTCGGCCTCCAGGTTCGCCCTTCCGGCCTCGTTTAGCTTCTTGACGATCTCCGCGGCCCTTGCGGACGCCGTCCCGGCCGCTTTTTCCTGCTTTAGCGCTAGGGCCGCTTTCTCTTTAGCCTCGTCGAAGGTCTGCTCGCGCTGCGGGATCACTTCCGAAACCTCTACAGCCCACACGGCGCTCCCGACCGGCACGAGAATCGTCTGCCCGGATTCGGTGCTGAAGGCCCTTCTCGTTATTATCGGAGGGATGTCTTCGAGGATTGCGCCGAGGTTAAACGGACCCGCTTCGAGCACCGGCCCGGCGGAATATTCGGCCGCTATGGCGTCGACAGATTTTCCCGCCGCGCTTCCCTCTTCGCCCGAGAGCTTCTGCCTTGCGGACTCGGCGCGTCCCGCTCTCAGCTTCGCTTCGACGTCTCCCTTGACCTCTTCGAGCGGGCGGACCTTGCCGTCTTCCGTCAGGAACTCGTCCGAGTAAGCGTTGTAGTAGGAGTTTATCTCTTCGTCCGTGATCTTTATGCCGGCTTCGAAGGTTTCGGGGGCCAGCTTAACGTATCTTATCTTCCTCGTTTCGGGAGCTGCGAAGCTGGATTTGTTCTTTTCATAATAGGCCTTTACCTCGTCCTCGGCAGGGGCCTCTTCGCCGACGAAATCGGCCGCGGAGAGCTGTATGTAGGCGATATTTACCTTCTCGTTCTCCATGGTATAAGCGTTAAGGATGTTCTCGTCCGTGACTACAGCCGTGTTCTGTATGATCTCCGACATCTTGTCGGCGAGCATCTCTTCCCTGTATGCCTCCTCGAAGTCGCCTACCGACTGGTTCCGGGTCTGCTGGATAAAGTTGGCGAACATCTCGCCGCCCACGAACTGGCCGTTTATCTGAAAGGCGGGGTTCGAGGTTATGGATTCTACGAGCTCTTCGTCCGTTATCCTGAGCCCGAGCTCTTTCGCTTTCTGGGCCAGGAGCTTCGTGTTTATGAGCTGGTTCAGGGTTATCATGTTAAGCTGGGCCATCTGATCCGGGGTCAGCTCCGTATCGGGGCTGACCTGCGCCTTTATTATGTCGCGCATGATGGCGAAGTCCGCAGCGCTGATTTCCTCACCGTTGACCTCGGCCGCGACGTTAACCGGCGTCCCCATCATTCCCGTGAAATCGTCTGACATGAAGCCGAGTCCAAGGACCATTATCACTGCAAGTAAAATCAGCACTCCCCTTACGAACCACGCATTTTTACTCCTTATAATATCGAGACTCATCTGTTTCTATTCCCCTCAGGCGGATAATTTATATAAAAATCTATATCACTTCGGATTCAGTTTCAACACACGGGGCTAATAACGGGGCGTCCGGCGCGGCTCCCGGGAAGGGCCCGGCGGCCGTGAGCCGGTCGCCGGGGAGCGGGTTCGCCGCCCTCCGCGGCGGGGGCAACTTGACAGCCTCCGGGGGCTCAAATATTCTTACCGCCTCGATCTCCCGGCCGCATTACCGGGGTCGTTAATCCTCTCTCTTAAAGGTTTGACCTGATGATAACTGCTCTAGGGGGCGGGGTCGGGGCCGCAAAATTTCTCGAAGGCCTTTCCGCCGTAATCGGCAGTGAACCTCTTAACGCAGTCGTAAACACGGCGGACGACATTACAATCCACGGGCTAAGGGTCTCGCCCGACGTGGATACCGTCATATACAGGCTCTCGGGCCACGTGGACGCGTCCCGGGGCTGGGGCCTCAAGGGCGACACCTTTAAATGCCTTTCGGCGCTCGGGAGGCTGGGCGGGGAAACCTGGTTCAACATAGGCGATTCTGACTTCGCAACCCATATATACAGAACTCACCTCCGCGCGGGCGGCGTTACGGCGACGGAGACGGCGTCTAAAATCGCTGCGGCGTTCGGGCTTCCGGCTAACATAAGCGTTCTCCCCATGACCGACGACGACGTCGAAACGTGGATACAGACGCCCGAGGGCGAGATGCACTTTCAGGAATATCTCGTCAAGAAGAAGATGAAGCCCGAGGTGAAGGGTGTAGTCTTCAGAAATATAGAGAGCGCAGCTCCCGCGCCCGGGGTCCTCGGCGCGATCAGGGAAGCCCGGGGGATTATAATCTGCCCGAGTAACCCGATAATCAGCATAGGGCCTATCCTCGCCCTCAGCGGCGTAAGAGATGCGATAAGGGAATCCGGCGCCAGAAAGATAGCCATAAGCCCGCTGATCGGCGACGCGCCTTTGAAGGGGCCGGCGGACAGGCTCATGAAGGGGCTCGGGCTCAAGGTCACCTCGGTGCAGGTGGCGGAGCTTTACGGGGACTTTCTCGACGTCATGGTTATCGACTCCCGGGACGCCCACGAGGCGGACGATATAAAGAGCCTCGGGATCGAACCCCTGGTAACAGATATCCTGATGCCCGTACCCGAAAGGGCCGCGGCGCTGGCCCGGGCCGTAACAGCCCTCCTTTAACCCCCTTCTTTCAGCTTGACTTTATCGGCCCGTTTGTGAGAATATTACTTGATGCGCCTGGGGTGAAGGTGTTTCAAGGTATTTTCTTCCGCGGGGTCGCGGGAGAAAGTCTCGCAACATGAAAAATTTAGAAGCTCTTATACCTTCGGGGGATAATACCCTCCATCCAGACCGTTTAGCCGGCATTACGGCGATGCTCGGGGCCGAGGCCTCAGCTTCCGTAAGGACGACCGGCATAATAGAGAAGGTCCTTTCCGGCGAAACGATTAACAGGGAAGAAGCGCTTGTGATTGCCGGTTTAGGGAACGACGAGCTTCCTTACATACTCCTCGCCGCGTCCGAGATAAGGGACAGGGGGAAGGGTAGGGTGCTCACGTTTTCCCGTAACGTCTTCGTCCCCCTGACGCAGATCTGCCGTAACAACTGCGGATACTGCACTTTTAAATACGAGCCCGGGGAGGGGGTTCTCTTCCTCACGCCGGAAGAGGTTCTCGACATGGCGTCGAAGGGGGCCACGCTCGGCTGCACCGAGCTCCTCTTCGTCACAGGGGACAAGCCCGAGCTCAAGTATAAGGAATACAGGGATGCCCTCAGGGGAATCGGCTACGAGACCACCGCCGAATATCTCATAGACATGGGCGAGGCGGGGCTCCGCCAGGGTATATTCCCTCATACGAACCTCGGCCTCGCGACTCACGACGAGCTTCTGGGGTTCAGGAAGTCTAATCCCAGCATGGGGCTCATGCTCGAAAATATCAGCATGCGTCTCCTTAAGAAGGGCGAGGCGCATTACAGGTGCCCGGACAAAGTCCCGAAGCAGAGAATGAAAACTATGGAGACGGCGGGCGAGCTCGACATACCGTGGACGACGGGGATTCTCGTCGGCATCGGGGAGACGTGGGAAGAGAGGATCGACTCTCTCTACGCCATAAAGGAGCTCGACGACGCCTACGGGCACATACAGGAAATAATAATACAGAACTTCTGCCCGAAGCAGGGGATCATAATGGAGAAGTATCCGCCGCCAAGCTTCGTCGACATGCTGAAGATAGTCGCCATATCGAGGCTCGTCTTCGGGACGGATATGAACATACAGATTCCACCCAACCTGAACCCGGGGACGTATCAGCTTTTCCTGCATTCAGGCGTGAACGACCTGGGCGGCGTTTCGCCAATAACCATAGACTATGTGAACCCGGAGGCCCCGTGGCCGAAGCTCGAAAGCATGAGAGAGCTTTCGGAAGAGGCGGGCTTCACGCTCAGGGAAAGGCTCCCTGTCTACCCGGAATTTATTAGCGAGAGATACATCGACGGACCGCTTCTGGAAAAGGTGAGGGCGGCGGTCGATGAGACCGGCTACGTGCCGCTTGAGGAGACAAACCCAGATGGACCGAATTGAAGACGCCATATCATACATACAGGACACGAGGGGCCTCGGGCTGGACGGTGTTCTCGGAAGGGTGAACGGCGCCACCGGGAAGATACTCGACAAGGCGCTTTCGGGGGAGGAGATTTCGGTCGAGGAATCCATCCACCTCTTCGCCATAACCGACCCGGACGAGCTTACGGCCCTGGCCGTAACGGCCGACGCCATAAGGAAAGAGGACGTCGGAGACGTCGTAACGTACGTCGTCAACAGGAATATCAACTTCACTAACATTTGCAACACATACTGCGGCTTCTGTAACTTCATGGCGCCCGAGGGGGACGAGAGGGCGTACTTTCTGTCCATGGACGAAATAGCGGATAAAGTGAAGGAGGCCTGGGACATAGGGGCGACGGAAGTCTGTATGCAGGGGGGGATGCACCCCGACATCGACGGCAACTTTTACGTCGAGCTTATAAAGGCCGTGAAAAAGGCCGTCCCCGAGATGCACACGCACGCCTTCTCGCCGTTCGAGATATTCTACGGGGCGCAGACGCTCGGTATCTCGGAAGAAGATTTCATCGTCAAGCTGAAAGACGTCGGCCACAACACATTCCCGGGAACGGCGGCCGAGATACTCGTCGAGGAAGTGAGGAAGATAATCGCTCCCCGCAAGATGCCGACGGAGGCGTGGATAAGGATCGTGAAGAAGGCCCACAAGGCGGGCATGCGTACGACGTCCACTATCATGTACGGACACGTGGACAAGCCGCACCACTGGGCCGAGCACATAGGCATACTGAGAGACATTCAGAAAGAGACGGGTGGATTCACGGAATTCGTCCCGCTCCGGTTCATCCCCTGGAACACGAGGCTCTTCAAGCACTCGAAGGGCAAGGTGCAGGAGGGGCCGGGCGACGTGAACCAGCTCAAGATGTACGGCGTATCGCGCCTTATGCTTAGGGGCTGGATAAACAACATACAGGTTTCGTGGGTGAAGCAGGGGCCGGAGTTCGCGCAGTTCTCGCTCACGGCCGGCGCTAACGACTTCGGAGGCACTCTCATGGAGGAGCAGATTTCGCGCTCCGCCGGAGCCAGCTACGGACAATACTTCCCGCCCGAGGAGTTCAGGCGTCTCACGAGAGAGATAGGCAGGATACCCGCCGAGAGGACGACTACCTACGGCATACGCCAGATGTTCGACAGGGACGGGGTGAATTAGCTCTGCAGGGTAATATATTCTCAATTTACAACAACTTCTTGTATTGAATCATAAAAGAATCGCTTTTCATCCAAACGGTAGTTACGGTGGGTTCTACCTCATGTTAACAAATCTACAGGGTAGTGTTAAGATAGTTATGTGCGGTATGTCCTACCGTCAATGATTATAGAACTGCTCCTATGAGTAAAGCAAAAAAGAATTTATACACCCATGATATTGACTTGAAGGCTTTAAAAATAAAGAATGCTTCTAGAGAAGATTTCCGAGAAGCGATTGAAAAAATAGAATACAGAGGATATGAAGTTGAGGATATAGAGGACGGACGAAAAATAGTCATCACCAAGCCTGGAGGAAAGTTTACCTTTGGCCAGATAAAAAGAGAGGATTTCATGGTTTTTGTTTATAATGCAAAAGATAAAACCATGTGGTTGATTTCTCACAAAGACATATACAAGGACCTCGTAGAGAAAAGCAGTAAGGATATCCCTGCAACACTTAAAATAATCGATGCGCTTGAAAGGGTTTACATGGGGGAGGAGCCTGATGAAGTGTTAGCTTCGGTGAGCTTGTCCAATCCTTCTGGCGAACTCCCAGAAGTTTTGCTAAAGGCATACAAATGGATTTGGGGACAGGAAGACGTTAACTATCCGACCGGAAAAGGTAGAGATATGTCGTTTGACGGGATAAGAGAGCTGAGAACGACGCTCTTGGAGAAATGATCTTGGAGCCTTTCTTTACTCATAAGAATATAAGGCTATATCTTGGTGATGTGCTGGAAACGTTAGGCCGATTGCCTGACAGTTGTATTGATCTGATATTTGCAGACCCACCTTATAATCTCTCCAATAACGGATTTACCTGCCACGCTGGGCGCAGGGTGAGTGTCAATAAAGGAACATGGGACAAGAGTAACGGCGTAGAAGAGGATTATAAGTTTCATTATGAGTGGATTGAAGAGTGCCGAAGAGTGTTGAAGCCCAATGGCTCACTTTGGATATCGGGGACTTACCATTCGATTTACGCCTGCGGATTTGCCCTTCAGACGCAGGGTTGGCATATGATTAACGATATCAGCTGGTACAAGCCAAATGCCGCGCCGAACCTCGCTTGCAGGATGTTTACGGCCAGTCACGAAACGCTGTTATGGGTTAGAAAGAGCAAAAGTGCGAAACATTTTTTTAATTATGACGTTGCCAAGAATTATAATTGGAATGGGGATTATCTGAAAAAACCTGGAAAGCAGATGAGAAGTGTATGGGCTATTAACACACCCAAGAATGGTGAAAAAAAGTACGGCAAGCACCCTACCCAAAAGCCGGAAGCTTTGCTGGAGCGTATTATACTAACTTGTAGCAACGAAAACGATATCATACTCGATCCATTTTGTGGTAGCGCTACGACTGGAGTAGTTGCGTTAAGACATAACAGGAAATTCGTTGGTGTGGATATGGATCGAGAATACCTGGATAAGTATGCCGTTCCTAGGATTAAAGATGTAATTGAAAAAAGCTCGCTACTGTCTTACGGTGAGAAGAAACAAAGAGGGAAAATGGCTAGAGAGAAAAAAGCGGACTACGGAATGTTGCCGTAAACTTTCTGTATGGAAAGAACAGAAGCAATAATAAAACTGAATGAGCTTGTGGGTCTGAATTTACATGAGCTTGCGAAACTTTACGGCGTTACCGTATATAAAAACGATAAGGTAAATAAGGGTTGGGCTGGACATGTTTTTGAAAGACATCTCCAGATCCCTTTGAATTCTGCTCAATCTCCCAATTTTGGGTCCTGGGAGCTGAAATGTATTCCGCTCAAGCTCAACAAGCGGAACGGATTGCTGGCGTTTAAAGAAACCATGGCTATTACCATGATAGATCCTGTTAATGTCGCACAGAAGGAATTTCATGAAAGTCATCTTCTTGCAAAATTGAAAAAAGCGGTCGTTGTTGTCAGGACGGTTGGCGCCTCCGTGGGCGAACCAACTTTTATACATTCAGTTGTGGAATTCGATTTGGATGGCGAGCTCTACGAAGCTGTCAAAAAGGACTACGATTTAGTTAGAGGAGCAATTTTAGATCCTTCTAAAGGATTTGGTGCCTTAACCGGCAAGATGGGTCACTATATCCAGCCCCGTACAAAAGGACGGGGGCACGGTTCTATTACAAGAGCGTTTTATGCACGACCAAGGTTTCTTGCTGAGTTTATAAAACTATAATATATGCAAGTGTTAAATAGAGCGTATTACTTTACCTCTCCCCTGAGATCATAAACGTCGGCGCCGGTGATCGTGATGTTCACGAGGTCGCCGGTTTTTAGCGTCCCGGTTTTTTTCACGTACGTGTATCCGTCCACTTCGGGGGCCTGCGAAGGTATTCTCGCTATGTAGTCGCCGTTTTCCTCGCCTTCGATGAATCCTTCGTGAACGGTCCCGACGAGGGACAGGTTTTTCCTGAGTGAGATTTCGGACTGCGCTTCGAGAAGGCGCTCGTGTCTTTCGTCTTTAACGTCGTCGGGCACCTGCTCGTCCATCGAGCCCGCGGGTGTTCCCTCTTCCTGTGAATATTTGAACGCGCCCGCCCTGTCGAATCCCGTCTCCTCGACGAATTCAAGAAGCTCCTCGAATTCGTCGTCCGTCTCGCCGGGAAAGCCGACGATGAACGTCGTCCGGAGAACGACGTTGTCTATGCCTTCCCGAAGTTTCTTCAATATTTCCCTTATGCGCGCAGGCGGGGTTTTCCTGTCCATCGCTTTTAAGACTCGCTCGCTTATGTGCTGAAGCGGCATGTCGATGTAGGGGAGTATCTTTTCTTCGCGCGCAACGAGCTCGACGAGGGAATCCGTTATTCCCCACGGGTAGCAGTAGTGAATCCTTATCCACCTGAGGCCGTCCACCTGCGCCAGCTCGCGGAGCATCGTTTCGAGGCTGGTGCCTATGTCGCGCCCGTAGCTCGTCATGTCCTGCGCGATGAGGTTTATCTCCCGGACGCCCTGCCTGACGAGGCTTTCGGCTTCGCCGACTATCGAGGCGACGGGCCTGCTCTTCATGACGCCGCGCATTTTCGGAATGATGCAGAAGGAGCACGTCCGCGAGCAGCCTTCGGAGACTTTAACGTATGCGTAGTGCTTCGGCGTCAGCATGACGCGCGGCGTGTCGGGGTCGTATATCGTCCCCGGCGGGTTTTTGTGTATAGCTCCGGGCCGCCTGTCTTCGAGGACCTCGTTTATCTTGAGGAGATTTCCCGTTCCCCAGAATGCGTCGACCTCCGGGAGCTCGTTTTTCAAAACCTCGGCATATCTCTCGACGAGGCACCCCGTAACGATGAGCTTCTGGCAGCTGCCGCTCATTTTCCTCTCGGAGAGCTCGAGGATCGTGTCGATGGACTCCTTCTTCGCGTCTCCTATGAAGCCGCAGGTGTTTACGATTATTACGTCGGCGTCGTCTTCTGACGAGATTTCATGACCGGACCTGGTTAAAGCTCCGCTCATTATCTCGCTGTCGACGAGGTTCTTCGAGCAGCCGAGGCTCACAATAGATATCTTCATGCGCGTTTTTTCAAGATGTGAGAAACTTTGCCCGAGTCCATCGTAAGGGTTATCTCTCCCTCGTCACCCTTTCCGAAGTTCTCGAACGCTACCTCTTCGAGGTGCCTAGATATTATAACATCCAGGCCGCGCGCTCCCGTCTGCCGCCTGATGGCTTCGTCGATTATGAAGTCGGCGACGCCGGGCTCGATGCGGAGTAAAAAGCCCTCTTCCTCGAATTCCCTCTGGTAGTTCTGGGTCTTGATGTGGATTATCTCCTTGAGCGTGTTTTTGTTGAGAGGCGAGAACGGCACTATGCGGTTGAATCTCGAAATGAGCTCGGGAAGGAATCCGAACATGTGGAATTTCGCAATGTCGTCCGCTTCGTCTTCCGTCAAGCTGTAGGCGATGGAATCTTCGTCGCTCCTTCCCTCTTCGAGCTTCTGCATGAACCCGAGGTTCCTCTTTTCGATGAGGCTCCGTATGCCGGAGAAAGCGCCTACCGAAAAGAACGTTATGTCGCGCGTCGAGATGAGCGCCCTCGGGCCCCTGCTCGAAAATCCGAAATCGAGCGGTATCTGAACGTCCGTCCCTTCGAGTATCTTGAGAAGCTCCCGCTGGACTCCGTACCCGGATACGTCCTTCGTCGTCCCCTGCCCCGCGAACCTCGCGCTGCTGTATGCCCCTGCAATCTTGTCGAACTCGTCGAGCACTATGACGCCGCACTCGGCGATGTCGATGCTCTCGTTCGCGGCGTAGACGAGCTGCACGAGTATGTTGACGACGTCGTCGCCGACGTATCCCGACTCGGTGAACTTCGTCATGTCTATGATGACGTAGGGCAGCTTGAATATCTCGCCGAAAAGGAGCTCGATAAGATACGTTTTCCCGCAGCCCGTGGGGCCCATAAGGATAGTATTTGGCCGCGGCGGCAGAACTGCGCGGGGCATGTTTTTCGTATGGAGGAGCTTCAGCCTCTTGACGTGCCTGTACGAAGCGAGCGAAACAGCCTTCCTGGCGAGCGGCTGGCCCCTGTACCCGAGCTTTTCGAGCTCGGCGAATATCTTTTTGGGTGAGGGGAGGGGGACTGTCTGAATGAAATCTTTAACGTAGTAGACCTTCTCTCCTCTTCTCATGCGCTACGCCCCTGGAGTTATTATTCTAAGAATTTTGTCCGCCATTTCAAGTTATGCCTATATTATACCCCCTGCCGGATAGAACCGCTCAAAATGCCCATGTTTTAAAGGTAATTTTTTAACCTGATTGATCAAGCGCTTTAAGTATGTGTTTTAACCGATTGTCAGAGCGAACTATCCCATTGACTATTTTTTGGACGATTATTATAATTTGGCATAGGAACGTATTTAACCGCTTTGAGGAGGTGGACATGAAATACTTAGCCGGAATGCTCCTGGGGATGATGATTTTCGCTTCGGCCGCCATGGCGGACTCGACGAGGATCACGAATTATAACTACAGCCCGAGCGACGCCCTTCATCCGTTCAAGCTTATAAGCCTGGCAATGAGGCCTCCGCTCGGCGTGGCGACTCTCTTCGTCAAGGGCACCTACTGGGTCCTCGACGTCGATCCGATAAACAGGGCCTTTAACATCGAGAGCGATCCCTCGATGAATATAGACGCCGATTATTAAACTGGATTGAAAAGACTGGGGGCGGCTTGCGATCGGGCGGGCCGCCTTCGGAAACGCTCAACCCTTCATGAACATTTCGAGTATGGCTTTACCCGCGTGAAGCTTGTTCTCCGCCTGGTCGAAGATTATCGATCTCGGGCCGTCCGCAACGTCGGCCGTTATTTCCTCTCCCCTGTGCGCCGGAAGGCAGTGCATGACGAGGGCGTTTTTCGAGGCTTTCGATAAAAGCTCTCCGTTTACCTGGTAGGGCTTGAACATTTTCATCTTTTTGTCGGACCCTTCTTCCTGCCCCATGCTTATCCAGACGTCGGTGTATATAATGTCCGCGCCTTTAACGGCTTCAACCGGGTCGTTCGTCACCTCGATGCCGTTTGCACTCACGCCGAGCGAAGAAAAATCGGGCTCGTAGCCCCTGGGCGTTGCAATCGCGAGCTGAAAGCCGAGAATCTTTGCCGCACCGATGAACGAATTGACGACATTATTGCCGTCGCCTATGAATGCGAGCTTCATTTTGGTAACGTCGAGCCCTTTTTCTTCGATCGTGAAAAGGTCGGCTACGATCTGTGTCGGGTGCTCGAGATCGGTGAGCGCGTTTATCACGGGTATCGTGGAATACTTCGCGAACTCTTCCAGCTTCTCCTGCTCGAAGAGCCGGAGTATCACGCCGTCGAGGTAAGACGAGAGCACCTTCGCTGTGTCCTCTACAGTCTCGCCGCGCCCGAGCTGAAGGTCGTTCGGGTTAAGATAAAGCGAATTCGCGCCGAGGTCGTTTATCGCGACCTGAAAGGATACGCGTGTCCTCGTCGAGAGCTTTTCGAAGATGAGGCCGACGGATTTCCCGCTCAGCGTATGGGTTGCTGCACCGGCCTTCTTCGCGGCCTTGAGCTCGGCGGAGCGCTTGAAGAGGTATTCGAAATCTCCCTTTCCGATGTCCGAGATTCTGAGGAAGTTTCTAGGCATTCACGGCCTCGTCGAGCGCGGCGGTGATGATGCCGATTGCCTGGTCTATCTCCTTCTTTCCCACGATGAGCGGGGGGAGGAGCCGCATAACCCTGTGCTCCGTAAGAATCGACAGCAAGCCTTTTCCCATTGCCCTCGTCACAATATCTTTCGCGACCTCGGGTGACGTGAATTGAATGCCCAGAATAAGCCCCTTGCCCCTCACGTCCTTAACGAGGTCCGGGTATGAATCTTTCAGGGCGGCGAGCTTTCCTAGAAAGTATTCCCCCGATGCCGCAGTGCGGTCGAGGAGGCCGTCTTCCATTATCGTTTTCAGGACGGCTAACCCCGCACTCATCGCGAGGGGATTCCCGCCTAGCGTGGTACCGTGAACGCCGGGTGTGAAGTGTTTCGCGACTTCTTCTGTGGCCAGGAAAGCGCCGCATGGTATGCCGCCGCCGAGGGCCTTCGCGAGCGTCATGATGTCCGGCTTTATGCCGTAGTGCTCGTATGCGAAGAGCTTTCCCGTCCTTCCCATGCCGACCTGTATCTCGTCGAGCATGAGCAGCACGCCCTTCTTTTTTGTGAGCTTCCTTACGTCTTTAAGATAATTTTCATACGGCAGTATGACGCCGTTTTCGCCCTGTATCGGCTCCAGCAGAACGGCGCAGACCTTCTCGTCGGAAAGCGCTTTTTCTATGGCTTCGATCTTTCCGTAGGGCACTCCCTTGAATCCCGGAAGGAGCGGTTTGAAGCCGTGCTGGTATTTCTTGTTGGTTGCGCTCAGAGCGCCGAGAGTCCTTCCGTGAAAGGAGTCGCGCGCGTGGACTATCTTGTACCGTCCTCCATTAGCTCCGCCCCATTTGCGGGCGAGCTTTATTGCGCCCTCGTTGGCTTCCGTGCCGCTGTTGCAGAAAAATACCCTGTCGGCGAACGAGTTCTCGACGAGGAGCCGCGCGAATTCAACCTGCTTTTCCAAGTGAAAGAGGTTGGAGACCTGCATAAGGGTTTTGCACTGCTCAGTGACAGCGCGGACTATGTTCGGATGGCAGTGTCCGAGGTTGTTAACGGCTATGCCCGTGATGAAATCGAGGTACTTGTTGCCGTCCTCGTCCCAGACCCAGCATCCCTTTCCGCGCGCGAGCGCTATGGGGTAGCGGCCGTACGTGTTCATCAGGTACTTGCCGCTTTCGGCGACTGTTTCTTCGCTGCTCAAAGTAGTATCTCCGTTCCTACGCCTGCGTCGGTGAATATTTCGAGAATGAGCGCGTGGTCTATAGTGCCGTCTATTATGTGCACCTTGTCGACCCCGTCGTGAAGGGCCTCGATGGCGCACATGACTTTCGGGATCATCCCGCCGGAGATCGCTTCCTGCCTTATGAGCTCGCGGGCCTCCGATTCGGTGATGCTGGAGAGAAGATTTTTCTCCCTGTCGAATATGCCCGGGACGTTCGTCATGAGTATGAGCTTTAC
>CAZUDM010000037.1:0-23010 GCA_964618635.1 uncultured Spirochaetia bacterium | reverse complement strand
TCCTTTCCTATAATGTTATGTTTTCCCGCGTGAGGCGGCGATTCGAGGGTGAATTGCAGCGGTCTCGGGGCTTCTAAGCACACGCGGAAAATGCATTAAATAAATGTAGGGAGGTCGAGGGTGAGATTCATCATTTCGAGTCTGTTAATAGTGGCCGCGGCCCTTTCGGGAGCGGCTTTTCTTGTTTCCTGCACGCCTGAAAAAACCACCGCACCGGTGGAAAGAACCGAACAGGAGAGGTTCGCCAACGGCGAGTATATAGTCAAGATTGCCGGGTGCAACGACTGCCATACGGCAGGATACACGGAAGCCGCCGGCAATATGCCGGTCGAAAAATGGCTCACCGGAAGCCCGCTGGGCTGGCGCGGTCCGTGGGGCACGACCTATGCCTCTAACCTCAGGCTGCTCATCTCTTCGATGACCGAAGAGGAGTGGGTTCACCTCGCGAAAAATACGAAGTGGCTTCCGCCCATGCCATGGTACGTTCTCAGGGAAATGAAGGAATCGGACCTCGCCGACATATACTATTTTGTGAAGGCTTTAGGGCCGGCCGGCGAGCCTATGCCCAGGTACCTTCCGCCGGATCAGACCCCGGAAGGCCCCTACGTCAATTTCCCGGGACATCCTTAAGGGTGTTCAGTCTCGAATCAGGAGACTATAAGGACGTGGAGCTCCTTCGGGCCGTGGACGCCCATGGTCAGATTAAGCTCTATGTCCGCCGTTCTGCTGGGACCTGTAATAAACGTCGTGCACACGGGTATGCATTCCGGGTCTTCGTATAATTTATTAAGTATGTCGAATAATTCCCCTATATCACTCAATATATTTTCTTTTCTGACTATGGCGAGATGAACGGGCGGAATGAGTGAGACGCCCCTCGGCCTCTCGGGGCCCGAGAGCAAAACGAGCGTCCCCGTGTCGGCTATGGCGTAGTCGGCCTCTGTAATTCCCACTCTCGAAAGCGCTATGCCAGCCTTGTTTTCGGCGGATTTAACCGCGAGCCCGCCGCCTTCGAGGGATTCTTTAATTCCGAGCGAGCGGATGTATTCGGTCTCCCATATCGAAAACGAGTCCGCGCCTTTTTCACGGACAAAGCCGGTTATGAATTCCAGCACGGCGTCGCGGCCGCTCGCACTGTAAACGGAGGTGTTGACTCCCGCGAGCAATTCCGCGAAAATATCGGCGAGGTCGGCTCGCTGCCCACCGGCACCTGAAGACGGTCCGGTATTCCGAGCCAGCGGGGCTTCCGAATGCGCGTGTCCGCTGCCTTCTCCGCCGAGGCCCTTTCTTATCCTGTGGAGTATCTCTTCTCGCGAGCTCGTCGTCACGGCGCGCCTCCTTTCCGGCCTTTCATTCTCTTCCACCTCTCCCTGAACGGCGTCTCGCTCACAGCTGGAAAATCCCTCTCGTCCGTCCACCGCGAAAAGGGATACGGAAGGGATCTCAGCCCCCCTCCCCTCGCCTTCCTTGTTTTCCATGGCCGCTGGGCGTAATAAGAAAGCCTGAGCGCGAGCTCATATATTTTTTTATGAGTGACGATCGCGCGCCAGAATTTAAACGACAGCGATTCGAGCAGGGCGCTTGCCCCTCCGGTTTTTTCCTTCTGTGTAACGACCTCGCTCCTCAGCTCCAGCAAGACTTTTGGAAAGTCGATTTTCACGGGACAGACGTCCCTGCACGCCCCGCAGAGGGACGACGCGAACGGAAGCTCGGGGGCCTTGTCTATCCCCATGAGCTGCGGGTTTATAATCGCGCCTATAGGCCCAGAATACACCCATCCGTAGGAGTGCCCTCCCACCTTCCTGTAAACGGGGCAGTTGTTGAGGCACGCCCCGCACCTTATGCAGTATAGCGATTCCCTCGTCTCGGGGTTGGCGAGTATCCCCGACCTCCCGTTATCGAGAAGGACGAGGTGAAACTCCTCGGGGCCGTCCTTGTCCCCGCCGCGCCGGGGCCCCGTTATGAGCGATATGTATGTCGACGTCTTCTGTCCCGTTGCGCTCCTCACGAGAAGCGGCAGGAAGAGCGAAAGGTCTCCGAACTGCGGGAGCAGCTTCTCGATGCCCATGAGGGCGACGTGTATGCGGGGGACTGTCGTCGTCAGGCGCGCGTTGCCCTCGTTCTCGACGATGACTATCGTGCCCGTCTCGGCGACGCCGAAGTTCGCTCCCGAAACGCCCATCCCCGCGCAGAGGAATTCGTCCCGGAGCCTCTCCCGCGCGACCTTCGTCAATTCCTGGGGCTCGCTCAGGTACGGCACGCCGAGCTTCTCCGCGAAGAGCTCCGATATGTCGTGCCGCGTCTTGTGTATCGCAGGTGCGATTATGTGCGACGGATGCTCGCCGGCCAGCTGTATGATGTACTCGCCGAGGTCCGTCTCGACGGCCCTTATCCCGGCTGCTTCGAGGCCGAGGTTGAGCTCTATCTCCTCCGTCGCCATTGATTTGCTCTTGACGACGGACTTCACCCCGTTTCTGCGTGCGATGTCTATTATAATATTCCGCGCCTCTTCTCCGTCTCTCGCCCAGTGGACGTGCCCGCCTGCCTTCCTCACATTTTCTTCGAGCTGGAGGAGATATTCGTCGAGATACGCTATAGTGTGCTTCTTTATTTCCCGCGCGCGGTCCCTGAGGGCATCCCACCCAGGGGTTTCGTCGCTCGCCCGCTTCCTCGCCGCCCTGAAGCGGTCCGTAACGTTTATGAGCGCCCGCTGGAGATTCTTGTCTTCGACGGCGCGCGCCGAGTCCCTTTCGAAATTCACTCTCTCGTGGCTGATCTTTCGTCCCTACCCTTTTCCGGTATTTGCCAGAAGCTCCGCGAGGTGCATCACCTTCACGGGGAGCCCCCGCCTGCTGATCGCCCCGCCGATGTTCATGAGGCATCCCATGTCCGACGAAACGACCGTGTCCGCCCCCGTCCCCGTTATGGACTCCAGCTTTTCGTCGAGCATCGAGACGGACACCTTCGGGAATTTTATCGAGAAGGTTCCCCCGAACCCGCAGCAGGAATCGTGGAGCGCCATCTCCCTGAACTCGAGCCCCTTGACGGATGCGATAAGCTCCCTCGGTGCGTCTTTTACCCCGAGCTCCCGGAGGAGGTGGCAGGAGTCGTGATACGTGACGACGCCGTCGTATCTCGCCCCGACGTCTGTCCTCCCGAGAACCTTTACGAGGAACTCCGAGAATTCGTACGTCCTGCCGGTAATATAGCTCAATTTATCGAGCATTTCAGGCTCATTATAGAATAATTCCTTATAAAATACTTTAACCATTGTCGTGCACGATCCGGAGGGGCATACGACGTACGATTCCTCTTCTCCGCCCTCCGAAAGCGCCTCCCCGAAGACCGAGACGAATCTCTCGGCAACTATCCGTGCGTCCCCCCTGTAGCCGCTGTTGAAGGCGGGCTGGCCGCAGCACGTCTGCTCCCCGGGGAAGCGGACGTCTACGCCGAGTCTTTCGAGGACTTTCACCATGCTCTCCCCCACCTGAGGAAAGAACGTATCCACGAGGCAGGTAATGAAAAGATTAGCTCTCATCTCAATCTCGTCCGCAGGACAGCGGACTATTTCATTATCGTCTATAGGCATATTTTTTTCAAACCGGGGATTGGGAGAACGCGGCCCCTTCTGTTAGATTTATACACGCGGAAGCGGGAAACTGTAACTTCGACGGAGCGTCTTCATGAAGAAACACGAGCTGCCCCTGCCCTCTCACTTCAGGCCCGAAAAGGCGGGCGAGGTGTGGCGGGTCGAGTACGAAACACTTGCCCGGTCGGCACGGGAATGGGCCGATGTTCACGGGCTCGAACCGGCCTCGAAGGATGCGCTCCGCATCTCGCTCGTAATCGTCGACGCGCAGAATACGTTCTGCATTCCCGGGTTCGAGCTTTTCGTCGGAGGCCGTTCCGGCACCGGGGCAGTGGACGACAACCGGCGGCTCTGCGAGTTCATGTACAGGAATCTGGGAGCCATAACCGAGATCGCGCCGACGATGGACACCCACCAGGCGATGCAGATATTCCACGGGATATTTTTCGTCAACTCAGGCGGCGAGCACCCCGCGCCATACACGAGCATATCCGTCGAGGACATCGAAAGCGGGAAGTGGAAATTCAACACTATGCTGAGCAGTAACCTCGCCTACCCGGACGACTACATAGAAAAACATCTCCTCCATTACGTAAAGGAGCTCCGGAAGTCGGGGAAGTACGAGCTTACGGTATGGCCCTACCACGCCATGCTGGGAGGCATCGGGCACGCGCTCGCCTCCTGCGTCGAGGAGGCCGTTTTCTTTCACTCGATAGCCCGGTACAGCCAGCCCGACATACACGTAAAGGGAGACCATCCGCTGACCGAGCACTACTCCGTCCTCGCGCCCGAGGTAACGACGGGACCGGACGGGAAGCCTCTCAAGCAGAGAACGGAGTCCCTGTTTCAGAAGCCCGTGGCGTCGGAGGCGATTTACGGGAAGCTTACGGATTTCGACGCCGTAATAATCGCCGGGCAGGCGAAGAGCCACTGCGTCGCGTGGACAATCGCCGATCTTCTCAAGAGGGCGCGGGAGGGTGATACCACGCTCGTAAGTAAGATATACCTCCTCGAAGACTGCACGTCGCCCGTCGTCGTCCCGGACGTAATCGACTATACAGACGAGGCCGATAGCGCGTTCGGCGAATTCGAGGATGCGGGAATGCACGTCGTCCGCTCGACTGATCCGATAGAGAGCTGGCCCGGCATAAACTTATAGCCCGCGTCTTTCCGCCGTGTTATGCTTGGATACCTGCGAGACAAGAAACTGTTCAGGAGTGCAATATGAGCTCGATTTTTACGAAGATAATCAACAGGGAAATCCCGGCCGTCATAGTCTACGAGGACGACCTCTGCATCTCCTTCCGCGATATCGACCCGAAGGCCCCGCAGCACATACTTCTCGTGCCGAAGAAGGAGATAAAGTCCCTCGCGGAAGCAACCGAAGAGGACGCGCCTCTTCTCGGGCACCTACTGATCAAGGCGGCCGAGATCGCGAAGGAGCAGGGCATTTCGGATTCGGGCTACCGCGTCGTCATAAATACGAACCAGGAAGGCGGACAGGCCGTCTACCACGTTCACCTTCACATACTCGGCGGACGGCAGATGGAATGGCCCCCGGGATAACGGAGCCGGCGCGGGGTCAGGTCGTCTGACTAATCTATGCCTAGCGCTTCGGCGTCCCTGTCGGAAAGCAGTCCACCGCCCGGGCGTTCCTTCACTGTGCCGTCACGCTTCCACGAGCGCTCGCAGCGCGGCTCTCCGGAAAGGTCGACGATTTTAATTCCCGCCTCTTTCCCTTCTATGATCTCGAACCTGCTCACGCCCGCAATGTCCGGCAGCTCGGGCTCGAACGGCTTCAGCTTTTTGTAAAGTCCTCCGTCGACAGTTACCTCGACGCCCGCATCTAAGGGATTGGATATGCCCTGCGCCTCCTTGGCCTCTTCGAGCGCCTTCAGCACCCTTCCCCTGAGCTCCAGAACTTCGTCCCACGCCGGGTCCGACGGAACGTCCACGGCCACGGGCAGCCCCGCCAAATGAACGCTCTCTTCGGAATCCGCCGGGAGCCCCCTGAGTGACAGATACGCCTCGTCGGCTGTGTGCACGAGTATAGGGGCGAGGAGCCTTACGAGGGCGTCCGTGATGCGGTACATAGCCGTCTGAGACCTCCGCCTCTTCCGGCTGTCGGCTCTCTCGCAGTAGAGCCTGTCTTTCGTCGCCGCAAGGTAAACGGCGCTCAGGGTGTCGTAGCAGAATCTGAATATTATTTCGTTCGCCAGCTTGTACTGGAACACGCTATAGGCCTCGACCGTCTCGCGTATGAACTTCGCGAGCTCGGACATCGCCCACGCGTCGAGGGAATACCTGTCCTCCTCGCCGAATTCTACGGCGTCCGTTTCGGGATTGAAGTCGCTTATGTTGCCGAGGAGGAACCTTATAGTGTTCCTGACCTTCCTGTACTCGTCGCCGGCGACGCGGAAAAATTCCCAGTCGACTTTTATATCGTTCGTATACTTGAGCGAGCTCACCCACCACCTGCATATGTCGGCCCCGTGCTGCTTCAGGAGCTCGTCTACTTCGAGCGCGTTACCGCCGGACTTGCTCATCTTCCTCCCCTGCGCGTCCACCATGAAGCCGTGCGTGAGGAGCGCCTTGAAGGGCGGCCTGCCGCGCGCGCCGAGCGCCGGAAGGAGGGATAGCTGGAACCATCCCCTGTGCTGGTCGGAGCCTTCGAGGTAGAGGTCCGCCGGGAATCCAATATCTCTCTGCTCCAGGACGGAATGCCACGACGAGCCGGACTCGAACCACACGTCGAATATATCCATCCCGCGCGTGAGCTTACCGAGCGCGCCGGCCTCCTTCGCCCATTCCGGAGCGTCGGGGTCGGAGAGTGGGTCGTAACCTTCGAGTATCTCTTCGTCAGTTCCCTGGAACCAGAGGTTGGAACCCTTCTGTCTTATTTTTTCGATTATGACGTTCACGGACGCAGGCGTGAGAAGGCACTCGCCCCTGTCATTCACGAACGCCGGTATCGGAAGGCCCCACGCGCGCTGGCGGCTTATGCACCAGTCGGGCCTCGATTCGAGCATGCCCCGGAGCCTGTTCCGCCCCCACTCGGGGTAAAAGTCTATTCCGGACTCGCAGTATTTGAGCGCGAGGTCCCTGAGCGAGCCTCCGAATTCGTCCACATTCTTGTCGACGGCGACGAACCACTGCTCCGTCGCGCGGAATATCGTCGGTGATTTGCTCCGCCAGTCGTGGGGGTAGCTGTGCGGGTATTCCTCTTCGTGGAAGAGGTGTCCCGATTCCGCGAGGCGTTCGGCGATTACACCGTTTGCCTTCCATACGTCCATGCCCCGGAGCCATTCGGGAACGGTGTCGTTGAACTTGCCGTCGCCGAGAACCGGGCAGTATATGTCGAGTCCTTCCCTGAGCCCGGTCTGGTAGTCCTCGACGCCGTGCCCGGGGGCGGTGTGCACGAGCCCCGTGCCTTCGTCGAAGAGGACGTAATCGGCGGTGACCACCCTGCTCGTCCTGCCGGCGAAGGGATGCACGTACTTCACCCCGGCGGCCGCTATGTCTTTGCCTTTAGCGCCTCCGAGCTTCACGTACTCTTCTGCGCCAGCTTTCTTGAATACGGTTTCGGCGAGGTTGTCTACGAGTATGGTTAATATTTCCTTTCTGTTCTTCGTAACTTTATAAAGACCGTAATTGCCGTCGGGCGATATGGCGACCGCCAGGTTTGCAGGGAGCGTCCACGGCGTCGTCGTCCATATAAGGAGCGACGGTTTTCCGCCAGCGGGGACGTTAAGCCCGGCGGGGAGCACGTCCGTATTCTCTACCTCGAATAAGACGTAAACGCTTTTGTCTACCCTTTCGTAATATTCCAGCTCCGCATCGGCGAGCGCCGTCCTGTTTTCTATAGACCAGTGAACGGGCTTCAAGTCCCTGTATATGAGGCCACGCTTTAAAAGCTCGGCGAAAACTTCGAGCACCCCCGCTTCGTACTCCGGTACCATCGTCAGGTAAGGATTCTCGTAATCCCCCGTCGTCCCGAGGCTCTGCATCTGCCCGGCCTGGAGCTTCACATATTTCTCGGCGTAAGACTGGCACTTGTATCTTATCTTGAGGCGCGAAAGGTCCTTCGCCTCCTCGCCGAGCTCTTTTAAGACCTTGTGCTCTATCGGGAGGCCGTGGCAGTCCCAGCCGGGGACGAAGTGGACGTCGTACCCTAGCATCGTCCTAGACCTCACGACTATATCCTTCAGCACCTTGTTCAAAAGGTGCCCGAGGTGTATCGGCCCGTTGGCGTAGGGCGGGCCGTCGTGGAAGACGAACTTCTCTCTCCCCTCCGATTTCTCACGGATTCTCCGGTAGAGATCGATCTTTTTCCAGCGCTTCTGGAATTCGGGCTCCTTCTGGGCGAGGTTGGCCTTCATCGGGAAGTCCGTACGCGGCAGGTTCAGCGTGTCCTTGTAATTTACCTTCTTGGCCTCTGACATTTGGCGCTCATGCTCCTTAAGCCCCGAAAGCCTCGTCGATTCCGATAATATTCAATGGCTTGGGTAAGATAGACAACGGCTTGTCGTTCGAGATGAAGGAAAATATTAGCTCAGATAGGGCGAAATGCAAGAATCGGGGGCTAGTCGTCCTCGACCACGTCCTTTAATTCTCTGAGGAGCCGGCGTGAAAATGCGACCCAGTCCTCCCACGCTTCCATGTATTCCCTGTTCTCGTCCACTTTCTTGTAGAGCTTGAATCCTATCGGTGTTTCTTCGAGGAAATATTCGGCGTCGCCCGCGAGCCTCGACTTGAGCATGCCGGAATACCTCCGGAGGAGGCGAAGCTTTTCGGGGTCGCCCTCCCTGTACTCGGCTATGAAGAATCCGGCCGACTGGGCTGTGGGCATTTGCATAATATTGCTCTCCTTGAAGTAGATGCCCTTGTTCAGGTTTTCGGCCTTCATAGATATGAATAATTCCATGCTGCATCCCGTATCGATCGGAGTGTCGGTTTTCCCGGGTCCGAATCTATTGTATGGCTATCGCGCCGCGAAAGTCAAGACGGGCGAAACGGTATTGATTTGAGAGCGGTGGGGACTAATAATTACATCAATATTCACGGAGGCCGGATGAACCAGCTTGCGGGCAGAACGGCTATAGTCACGGGCGGGACGGGCGCCCTCGGAAGGGCCGTTACGTTCGAGCTCCTGACGCGCGGTGCGAACGTCATGTGCACTTATATCGCGGACGAGGAGCTCGACGCCTCGTTTGCGCTGAGGCAGTCTTTCGGCGAGAGGGTGGTATTCGGCAAGGCCGACGTCACCAGGCAGACTCACGTCGCGAAGCTCGTATCCAAGACGGAGGAGACGTTCTCACGCATAGACATTCTCGTTAACGTCGTCGGCGGATTCGCCATGGGGCCTATTGGGGCCACGGGCGAGGACGACTGGGACGCCATGATGAGCGTCAATCTGAAGTCCGCCTTTCTCTGCTCGAGGGCGGTTATACCGGTGATGATAATGAACGGCTGGGGAAGGATAGTGAACGTCGGCTCAAGGCCCGCCCTTAAGGGCTCGGCGCGCATGAGCGCATACGGGGCGTCGAAGGCGGGGGTGCTCAACCTCACGCAGTCGATGGCCGAAGAGCTCCGCGAGCACGACATAACCGTGAACGCCGTCGTTCCCGGAACCATAGACACGCCGGCCAACAGGGAGGCGATGCCCGATGGGGATTATTCGAAGTGGGTGCCGCCGTCGGACATAGCCAAGGTGATAGCGTTTCTGTCCTCGGAAGATGCGCGCTCAGTCAGCGGGGCGTTCGTGCCCGTGCACGGGAAGTCGTAATCCTCTCTGCGTGCAGTTTTACTTTCTCGCCAGACCCGCGCCGGCCCTTTCCATGTCGTCGAAGATAGTATCGAGGAGCTTCTGCCCGAACTCGGACGCCGTCTTTATGTCGTCCCGAGAGATCTCGACGTTATTAAGATACTGAAGCCTGAAGACGTCCCCGTCGCCGTACTCCGGTATCACGCATCCGAAAAAGAATCCCATGTCCCGGAGAACTGATCCGACATACCCCGCGCCCTTCTGCTTCAAGGGGAGGTCCACGTATATGCAGTCGAACCTCTCGATGGTCAGGTGCTTCAAGTGAAACCGAATCTCGTCTATCGTCTTCCTGCCGATTTTCTCGATTATGATCCGGGCCTGGTTGTGGTCGTGCCGTATCGACACTGACGCCGCGCCGGGGTGCCTCCCCTTTACGCCCGTGTGGTCGTTTTCGGTGATTATGTTCCTCGCGTAGCCGAGCCTGTCGTATATCTCCGAAATGAGCTGCCCGTATGCCTCGGGCACGTATATCGTCACTGGCCCGCTCGGAAGGAGCGGCGTGAACATCATCGCGACGGACTGCCGTCTAGGTCTCTCGTTTTCGGATATGCTCTCGAACTTCACTGTCCCGGGGCTGTAGCCGAGGAGGAATCCCGTCTCTCTCCCGCCAAGCTCTATGCTCCCCTTCTGGCTGTAGGGGTGCACCGTCACGGCCTCGCCGTATATGCCGACGACGTTCTGGTTTACGACGAAGTCCTTGAGATAATTTTTCATCATCTGGAATATGCCGCGCCCCCTGTACCTCGGATCGACGACGGCTTCTCCGGATTCTGCCACCCTCGCACCGGGTGCGCTGAATATGAACCCGACGTGTCCGATGAGCTCGTTTCTGCTGTTGTACGCCCCCGACGACAGCATGAGCCCCGACTTTAAAAGGGACTCTATCTGCTCGGGGAAGTACATGAAGTCGTTCGCGTAGGTGTAGCCGTAGCATTTGAATACGAGGCGCACGAGCTCGTGAATCCCCTTCGTATCGAGCATGCCGACGTCTATCTTCTCATCGTGCGGGGCCTCCGGGGATTTGACGTGCTCGTGGTGCTCCGAGATGTCCATCCGCTCACGTATGTCGGAGCCGGGAAGGTTCTTCGTGATCTCCGTTCTGTTGCCGCCCTTGCCGAGGCTCCTGAACTTCACCTCGTCCGCGTAGTGCCTCGACATGTGGGCCCTGAACCTCGCCTCCTCTCCCTTTTCGAGCTTCTCGTAATCGAAGGGAAGCCCCTTGTCCTCGACGGCGATCACGAGCGAGTGGAGCCGCCTGTAAATGATTATCTCGACGGGCTTCCGCGTGTCGCCCTCGAAGCCGTGGCGGACGATATTGTCGAGTATGTCGACGAGGACTTTATCGAGCCTTTCTGCTTCTGACGCTCCCATGCCGTTCGATATGGAGATGCCCGTCACCATATCGACGAGGGCCTTTATGTGGCTCTTTTCCGGAGTGATGCGTATGTGCGCGATTTCCCTTTCGTGCTGCTCCGGGGCTTCGGCCGTTGCGATTTCATTCATACGTTTTCTCTTCCTTCGGTTCAGGATTTTTTTGTCTTGTAGAAGTGTGTACTTGAGCTGACGAACGATTCGGCCGCTTCCATGAAGGTCTCCGAAAGTGTCGGATGCGGGTGTATCGAGAGGGCTATGTCAGAAGCGAGCGCGCCCATCTCGACGGCGAGGACGCCCTCTGATATGAGCTCCCCTGCCCCGACGCCGGCGATCCCGACGCCGAGAACGCGTCCCGTCTCGGGCTCTAAGACGAGCTTCGTCACGCCGTCCGGGCGGTCGAGGGTCGAGGCCCTTCCGGACGCGGCCCAGGGGAATCTCGCGACGGTGAACGGGATCTTCTTTTCGCGCGCCTCTGCTTCCGTGAGCCCGCACCACGCGATTTCAGGGTCCGTGAAAACTACGGCGGGTATCGCGTTCGGCTCGAAGGCGGACTTCTTCCCTGCTAGCACCTCGGCTACCACCCTCCCCTCGTGTGTCGCCTTGTGGGCGAGCATCGGCTCCCCGGCGACGTCCCCAATTGCAAAGATGCTCGGCTCCCTCGTGCGCCGCTCTTCGTTCACCTTTATGAATCCCTTCGCATCTATTTCGACGGCGGTGTTCTCCAGCCCGAGCCCCTCGCTGTTGGGTTTCCTGCCTACGGAAATCAGCACCTTGTCGAACGCCATCTGGACGGGTTTGTCCCCTGTTTTCTCGACGGTGGCCAGCATACCGGTTTCGATTTCCTTAAGGCTAGTGACCTTCGTCTCCAGCAGAACAGCCTTGTATATTCCCTCGATCCTTTTCTGGAGTATCCGGACGAGGTCCCTGTCGGCGCCGGGCATGAGCCCCGAAGACATTTCGGCTACTGTGATCTCGGTGCCGAGCGCGGCGTACACAGTCCCGAGCTCGAGCCCTATGTATCCGCCTCCTACTATCAGCATCGATTTCGGCACTGATACGAGGTCGAGCGCGGACGTGGAGTCGAGTATGTGGGGCGACGTGATATTTATCCCCGGTATGTTAGCCGGTCGCGAGCCCGTCGCGATCACAGCATGTTCGAAGGAGAGCTTCTGAGTGCTTCCGTCGGATTTTATTATTTCGAGCGTGTGCGGACCTGCAAACGTCGCCCGGCCGCGTATGTACTTCACCTTCCGCATCTTCGAGAGCTGGCCGAGCCCGCTCACGAATCTTTCGACGACACCGTCCTTCCACGCGCGGAGCCTTCCTATGTCGACGTCGGGCTTCGGGAACGAGATGCCCCAGTTCGCCGCTTCCCCCGCCTCCGTTATAACCCTGGCAGCGTGGAGGAGGGCCTTCGAGGGGATGCAGCCCCTGTAGAGACACACCCCGCCCGGGAACTCCTCGGGGTCTATGAGCGTAACGTCGAGTCCCAAGTCCGCAGCCAGGAACGCGGCCGGGTAACCGCCCGGGCCCGCGCCTACGACGGCGACCTCCGCTTTTTCGTCTTCCTTTGCCACTCTATTATTCCCTGCCGGATTCGCGGTTTTGCGGCTCGGGAAGCGCTATCCTTCGAGAGAGAGCTTGAACGGCTCCTGGAGCGCTTCGGCGATCCACCTTACGAATCTCGCGGCGTCGGCGCCGTCGATGAGCCTGTGGTCGTACGACAGGGAGAGGGGGAGCATGAGCCTCGGCTGAAACTGTCCGTCAATGTAGACTGCCTCCATCACGGCGCGCGAAACGCCGAGTATCGCAACCTCGGGCGCGTTGAGTACGGGTGCGAAATACGTCCCGCCTATTCCGCCGAGATTGCTTATCGTGAACGTTCCGCCCTGAAGCTCGGGGGCGGTGATTTTCTTCGTCCTCGCCTTCTCCGAGAGAACGCTGAGGTCGACCGATAGCTCCTCTATGTTCTTCCTGTCGGCGTCCCTTATGACCGGGACCAGAAGCCCCCTGTCGGTATCGACGGCGACCCCTATATTATAATACTTCTTGTATATAATCCGGTTATTTTCCATGTCTATAGAGGCGTTGAACTGGGGGAACGCCTTGAGAGCGGACGCCGCGATCTTGAGGATTATCGACGTCATGGTGAGCTTGCCCCCGGCCTCGGCGACGTCCTTTCCGTACTGCTTCCGGAGCTTTTCCATCTCCGTTATGTCGGCCTTGTCGTGCTGCGTTACGTGGGGGGCCTTCCACGCCTCCGAGAGCCTTTCGGCTGTGAGCCTTCTCACCTTCGTCATCGGGGCGATCTCGACGGGGCCCCACTTGTCGGAGCCTTGCTCTGCGTCCTTGCCGGCGGGTTTCTCTTCGGCGGTTTCCGATGTGCGCGGCTTTTCCTCCGCTGCGGGCTTTTTCTCTTCGCCGCGCTTGAGGTCTTCCTCCGTGATGCGGCCTCCCGGTCCGGTGCCTTTCACTTTCGCTATATCCACGCCGAGCTCGCGTGCGAGCCTCCTGACAGTCGGAGAAGCGGGGATTATGCCGCTCGCCTCACTGACCTTATCTGTTTTTGGAGACTCTTTTTCGGGCGTGTCCTTTTGGGGTTTCTTTTTTTCTTCTTTGGCTTCGGGTTCGGTTTTCTCTTCCGTCTTTTTCTCTTCTTTCTCGGGTTCCGACTCTTCGGCCTTTTCTTTCTCCCCTTCTTCAGGAGCCGCAGATTTTTCCTCAGTCTCTTCCTGCGCCGCTTCCTTCTCTTCTTCCGGAGCGACCTCCTCTTCCGGCTCCTCCGCTTTTTCTTCCTTTGCAGTTTCCTCTTTTTTGGGTTCGGCTTTTTCCGGCTCGGCCTTTTCCTTTTCAGATTCTTCTTTCTCTTTGGCTTCAGGGTCGCCACCGCCCTCGCCGTCGTCTATAGTCACGAGGAGCTGCCCTACCTTTATCGTCTCCCCCGCCTTAACGTGGACTTCCTTTATAACGCCGTCCGCTGGCGAGGGTATCTCCAATGCCGCCTTATCGGTCTCGAGCTCCATGAGTGCCTGGTCCTTCGATACCTTGTCTCCGGCTGAAACGTATACGGTCGTAACGTCGCCTGTCTCTATGTCTTCGCCGAGGTCCGGGAGCTTGAATTCTATAGCCATAGGGAATCGCCTCTTTTATTCGTTCGTTATAACTGTTCTAACACATAGCACAGCCCCGTGTAAGGGGCTTTTCGATCGCCGCTCTTCTCAGGAGACGAGAGGGCTCGCTTTTCCGGGGTTGATGTCGAGGTCCTTTATCGCCTTCTCGACTACGCCCGCGCCGATTTTCTTGTCCCAGGTGAGCGAGGCGAGGACGGCAAGAGTGATATATCTCCAGTCAACCTCGAAGAAGTCCCGGAGGGCCTTCCGGCTGGCGCTCCTTCCGTAGCCGTCGGTGCCGAGCGATACGACCGGGCGCGGCAGCCACTGCGATATGGAGTCCGGGAGAGCCGTAACGTAATCCGACGCAGCTACTATAACGCCGGGGGCGTCCCTGAGGCACGAGGCAACGTACGGCGTCCGCTTTATCTCCGACGGATGGAGCATGTTCCAGCGGTCGTTTTCGTACCCGTCCCTGTAGAGCTCCTTGTAGCTCGTTACGCTCCACACGTCCGCCGCGACGCCGTATTTCTCTTCCAGTACCTTCTGCGCCTTTAGAACTTCGTTAAGTATCGTTCCGCTCCCGAGGAGCTGTGCGTGAAGCTCGCCGTTTTTCAGCGACGCCGCCTTGAATTTATACATGCCCTTCAATATCCCCTCGCGGGAGCCTTCGGGCATGGGCGGCTGCTCGTATGTTTCGTTCATGACGGTTATGTAGTACATCAGATCTTCCTGCTCGCCGAACATGCGTCTTATGCCTTCCTCGACGATGACGGCTATCTCGTAAGCGAACGCCGGGTCGTACGCCTTCAGGTTTGGAACTGGGTACGCGAGGAGGTGGCTGTGCCCGTCCTGGTGCTGGAGCCCCTCGCCCGCGAGGGTCGTCCGTCCTGAAGTTCCGCCGACGAGGAACCCCCTCGCCCGCGAGTCGCCCGCCGCCCAGATGAGGTCGCCTATGCGCTGAAATCCGAACATCGAGTAGAAAATAAAAAACGGAATCATGTTGATGCCGTGGTTTGCGTAAGACGTCCCCGCAGCTATGAAGGACGACATCGAGCCTGCCTCGGTGATTCCCTCTTCGAGTATCTGCCCGTCCTTAGCCTCTTTATAGAAGAGAAGCGTCTCTGCGTCGACGGGATCGTAGAGCTGGCCTACGTGCGAGTATATGCCGACCTGCCTGAAGAGCGATTCCATGCCGAACGTGCGGGCCTCGTCGGGGACGATCGGGACGATGTGCTTCCCGATGTTCTTGTCCTTTAAGAGCTTCGCGAGGAGTCTCACTATCGCCATAGTCGTCGCGGCGGCCCTTCCGCCCGAGCCCTTGTAGAACTCCTCGAAGAGCTCAGGCGACGGAAGCTCCATCGGGCCGGCAAGCACTTTTCTCTGAGGAAGAAATCCGCCGAGCTCGCGCCGCCTTTCCTTCAGGTATTTCATTTCCGGGCTGTCGTCGGGCGGCCTGTAGAACGGGGCCTTGGCGACGTCTTCGTCCGAGATCGGGATGTTAAACCGCCGCCTGAATTCCCTTAGCTCGTCTTCGTTCAGCTTCTTCTGCTGGTGGGTGACGTTCCTTCCCTCGCCCGCCTCGCCGAGCCCGTAGCCCTTTATCGTCTTCGCGAGTATGACGGTCGGCGAGCCCTCGTTCTCGATGGCGGCCTTGTAAGCGGGATAAATCTTTTCCGGGTCGTGCCCGCCGCGGCGGAGCTTCTGAAGCTCCTCGTCGGAGAGGTCTTTCACCATCTCCAGGAGCTCGGGGTACTTTCCGAAAAAGTGCTTCCGTATGTATTCCCCGGACGCGACGCTGTATTTCTGGTAGTCGCCGTCGAGCGCCTCCCCCATCCGCTTTACGAGGAGGCCGTCCTTGTCCTTCGCCAGTAGAGGGTCCCAGTTACTGCCCCATACGACTTTTATTACGTTCCACCCCGCGCCGCGGAATATCGCCTCCAGCTCCTGGATTATCTTCCCGTTTCCCCTGACGGGACCGTCTAACCTCTGGAGGTTGCAGTTGATTACGAATATGAGGTTGTCGAGCTTTTCCCTCGAAGCGAGGGTTATCGCGCCGAGTGTCTCGGGCTCGTCGCATTCCCCGTCGCCTAAAAACGCCCACACGCGCGTGTCGGAGGGCTCCTTGAGGCCCCTGTCTTCGAGGTAGCGGTTGAACCGCGCCTGGTATATCGCCATTATCGGGCTCAGGCCCATCGAGACAGTCGGGAACTGCCAGAAGCGCGGCATGAGCCACGGGTGCGGATACGACGACAAGCCTCCGTCGGGCGAGAGCTCGCGCCTGAAGTTCTGAAGGTCCTCTATCGAGAGCCGCCCTTCGAGAAACGCCCTCGCGTATATGCCAGGCGAGGCGTGCCCCTGGAAGTAAACCATGTCCCCCTCGCTCCTTCCATTAGAGCCCCTGAAAAAATGATTGAAGGCGACTTCATAAAGCGCGGCCGCCGAGGCGTACGTCGATATGTGCCCGCCTATCCCCTCTTCGAGCCTGTTGGCGCGAACGACCATCGCCATCGCGTTCCACCTCGCGAGGCTCCTTATCTTGCGCTCGATGTCCTGCCTGCCCGGATAGGGCGGCTGCTTCGATACGGGGAAGGTGTTTATGTAGGGCGTGTTGGCGGTGAACGGCAGCCTCACGCCCTTTTTCTGAGCGTGTATCTGGAGGATCTTTATGAGCTTCGCCGCCCGCTCCTCACCCGCAGTCTCGAGGACGTAATCCAGCGATTCGATCCACTCCCTGTTCTCTATTTCCTCGTGCGCGGTTTTCCTGTCGTCGGGTTTTTCAGGCATCGGCGGGACCTCGTTCAAATCATATTTGTGAGCGGCCGGAGGCTATAATAAATATTAAAGCACCCCCTCTCTTCAAGTCAATCGATTTAGCCGGCACGGAGCTTCGGGCGGCTCCTGAATGTGCATACGTTGCGGGGCCTTTCCGAGTCAGGCTTACGGGTTATCAAGACTGATTATTTTCAGGCGAAACCGATTGACGGTACTACTAAAAAATATATACTAGTTCCACTATGGAAAAATTCGATCTGACAATAATCGGAACGGGTCCGGGCGGTTACGTCGCCGCCATCAGGGCCGCACAGCTGGGAATGAACGTAGCGGTAATAGAGCGCGACAGGCCGGGTGGAGTCTGCCTCAACTGGGGGTGCATACCCTCCAAATCCATACTCAAATGCGCCGAGGTCTATCAGTACTTCAAGCATTCGCAGGAGTACGGCATCGAGCACACCGGTCTCAAGTACGACTTTTCTAAAGTAATCGACAAGAGCCGCGGGGCTTCTGACACCCTCACCAAGGGCGTCGAGTTCCTGTTCAAAAAAAATAAAATCACCCTGATCCGCGGGACTGGAAAGCTCGTCGCCGCGAACAAGGTCGGCATCACACAGGAGAAAGGTCAGATCGAAGTCGAATCCGCCAAGATACTGATAGCCACAGGCTCGGTGCCGGTAACGCTTCCCGGTCTCGAAATCGACGGCAAGCTAATCATGACGAGCGACGAGGCCATATTCCACAGGGAAGTTCCCTCTTCCGTCGTTGTCATAGGAGGCGGATATATCGGGGCGGAGTTCGCCTACGTGTACAACTCCTTCGGGAGCAAGGTCACGATAGTCGAGATGCTCGATCATCTGATCCCCGGGGCGGACGAAGACGTTTCGAGGGAGCTCGAGAAGAGCTTCAAAAAAGGCGGTATGGACGTCCTTACGGCGACGAGATTCAAGGAAGTCAAAAAGAAGAAAAAGGGCGTCGACGTCATACTCGAAAAGCTCTCCGACAAGAGCGAGATCACGATTTCGGCGGCGATGGTCCTCGTCGCGGTCGGAAGGCGTCCCATAGCGAACGACGCGCCGACATCCTTAAGCTACTACAAGAAATCAGCCGACATCGGCCTCAGCGATCTCCGCATAGAGCTCAACGAGCGGGGATTCATAAAGACAGACGAATCCTACATGACGACGTGCTCGGGCGTATACGCCATAGGCGACGTCGCCGGCCCTCCCCTTCTCGCGCACAAGGCTTCCGAGGAAGGGGTCGCAGCCGTCGAGATGATGGCGGGGCTCAAGAGCAAGGTTCATTACGACAACATACCCGGCTGCGTTTACTGTCAGCCCGAAGTATCCATGCTCGGCATGACGGAAAAGCAGGTGAAGGACCTCGGGTATAACTACAGCGTCGGCAAATTCCCGTTCAAGGCGGCCGGTAAGGCCGTCGGCACGGGCGAAACGGACGGCTTCGTAAAAATAATCGCCGACAAGACGACGGGCGAGATACTCGGTGCGCACATCATAGGTCACGGCGCGACAGAGCTCATCGCCGAAATAGCCGTCGGAAGGACACTCGAAACGACCCCGCTCGAAATAGCGATTACGTCGCACGCGCACCCCACTCTTTCCGAAGCGGTCATGGAGGCCGCGCTTGGGGCGCTCGGGCGTGCGAGGAATATCTGACGCATTTTTCTGGGGATGTATGAGCGAATCTATCAATATTCACTATACATTCCCGTCTATGCTGATATAATAAAATAATGAACACTTTTAAAGTATACAAACTCGGTCTGGTTCCTTACAGGAAAGCGCTCGATATACAGCTCAGCCTTCTCGAAAAGAGAAAAAACGGGGAAATCGGGGATACCCTGATCCTTCTCGAACACCCCCCCACCCTGACTACGGGACGAAGGGGAAACATGGCGAACCTGCTCGCTTCGGAGAAACTCCTGGCCGATAGAAATATCCACTTCGAGGTCATAAGCCGCGGGGGAGATGTCACGTTCCACGGCCCGGGGCAGCTGGTCGGATACCCTATATTCGATCTTTCCGCCGACAAGGACATTCATAAATATCTCAGGAGGCTCGAAGAAACGATAATCCTTGCCTTGCGGCCCTACGGCATCCCCGCGAGGAGCATCGAGGGGGTAACGGGCGTTTGGGCCAAGTGGCATAAAATAGCTTCGATAGGCGTGGGTGTAAAAAAATGGATTACTTACCATGGCTTCGCGCTCAATGTTAATACCGATCTTTCATATTTCGACCTCATAGTCCCCTGCGGCATACAGGACGTCCGGATGACATCTATTCAAAGATGGCTCTCGAAGCAGGATGAGGTCGATATGGCAGGGGTCGAGGAAAACATAATTAAAGCATTTGCTCAGGTATTTAATAAAAAGCACCTGAAAACAATAACTCTTTTTGGTAGTGGTTCTGAAGGTGGCGCTGATTTCGAGCTGATGCTGGACATAGAGAAAAGGCTCGAAAGATAAAATCTCCCCCCAGAGGGACGAAGCCCGCTCGGCTTCCGCTGAAAACCGGGCGGAGCCAATTTGGCGTCATACCCGTTCTCGTACCGCATCCTTGGGGGCTACGCTTTAGATACCGGCCCCATGCTCCTCTTCAATTTATTTGCCGTATCAGCGTTAGGAAGGGTTCTTCTCTTCTCCGCGCCGGAAGGTTTCGCGCTTGGGGGC
Organism: uncultured Spirochaetia bacterium; assembly: GCA_964618635.1. Lineage (GTDB taxonomy): Bacteria > Desulfobacterota_D > UBA1144 > Nemesobacterales > UBA2774 > JADLGH01. Next base: position 3,649 of record CAZUDM010000037.1, on the reverse strand, counting down.
CTTGTCTGCGTCAGCCGGGCGTCCCTTCAAAGAAAGTTTTTCAAATGCGCCCGCCTGTTGATGTTGAGCTTCTTGAAGATCTTCGACAGATGGTGTTTTACAGTTTTCTCGCTTATGTAAAGCTCGGCTGCGATCTCACGGTTCTTCTTGCCCTTGCCCGCAAGCTGCATTATCTCGAGCTCCCGCCTGGTGAACGACGGTATTGTAAACCCGTCTCTTTCCCCATCCCGTGATTTATAAAAAAAGAGCTGGTCGCTGATGAACTTCTCCATTATTTCCCTTCTGTGCCAGAGCCCGCCCGAGGCGACATAGTCTATAGCGTCGATGAGAGTTTCCTGCTCGAAGTTTTCTAGGAGAACGCCTTTTACTCCTATCTTGAGCATCGTCAGCTCCTTGTCGAAGTTGTGAGCCTTTATGATCGTGAGGACGTTCACGTGGGGGAATTCCGAGATGGCCGAGCGTATGGATTCGAGCGTCCCCGGGGAGTCCATGTCCTTATCGTCGTCGTTTATGATGACGACGGCGGGGTCCGTCTCGTATATCTTGAGCATCATCTCGACCCTGCCCATCGACTGCCCTGAAACCCTTACTGTCGGTACATTCGCCAGCATCCCCGTTATGCCTTTTATCATGAGCGGGTGTGTGCTCACTATCAGTACGCCTACAGGTCCGCCGCTCCCCTCGCCAGATCCGAACACCGGGCCGTTTTTTCTCTGATGGATACTCATATCATTGAGCCTGCCGTGCTTTATTCGATGATAAGCTAATGCTGAAATTATGGATGCTTTTATTCTATAACAAAATCCGCGCTCCTCCGCAATCGGGTGATTACTGTATTTCATTTAGGGTATTACTGTAGGCTTATTGGGAAATATATATTAAAGAGAAGGGGATACGGGTCAGACCGAATCTCTTAGATAATTATCGTTCTATGGAAGACTGGAAGAAAAAAGACGAATATATTATTATAAGTTAACTAAAACCGCATCTTACGGGCTGTTGAAATCCGTGACGGCGCGAAGGCATTTGACGAGTGAACCGGATAAAACGAAAAAGCGACGTTGGGGCTGAAGCCCTTCCGGGACGGCACGGGGCGAGGGACGACATAGACACCCTCCGCGAAAAAGTACGCCAGCTCGAGGAAAGCCTTTCCAATCAGAGAAGCTACAGCGAAAAGCTTGTAACGCTCTGCTCCGAGATCGAGAACCTTATAAACGGCGGAGCGGAAAAGAAGTTGCTCCTCCCGGGTGTAAGCCGTGGCGGAGCGCTTTCGGCGGAGCATACCGAGCTCATCTACAAGAGCCTACTTCATTACGAGAAGATGAACCGGTACGAGAAAATCATACGCTTCATCACACAGAGCGTTCACCGCTCGCTCGATCTGGACGAGGTCATAAACATAGCCGTGGAGGAAATGAACAAGCATATAGAATCCGCCGAGAACGTTTGCATATACATGGTCGAGGGGGACAACGCGGTCCTGAAATCCTTCAGGGGGTTCCCGAGCGATATGATGAAGCTCCTCGGCTCGATACCCTATCCGAAGGGATTCACATGGAGAACCATCATCGACTCGAAGCCCATACATTGTCCCGACGTCGATGAAGATACTCTTATCGGGCCCAAGGGAAGGGAGATCGGAACGAAGTCCTACGTCTGCATGCCGATATGCCACGCCGGGAAGGCTATAGGCAGCATCAACGTGAACTCCGTTCGTAAACACGCATTCGGAAAGGAAGAGCTCAATCTCCTCGAAAAGGTCGCGGGGCAGATCGAGTCCGCGATAAACAATGCGAGGCAGGCCGAAGAGCTCCGGAAATCGAAAGAGGAGCTCAGGAAAAATATCGCGAAGCTCAGGCGAAAGAATCGTTACGAAAGGGTCATAAGTGCGGTCACGATGAGCGTCCACCAGTCGCTTAGGCTGGGCGAGGTGTTCGAAAATGCCGTCGAGAGCCTTCACAAGGAGGTGCGCGAGGCCGAGCACGTGCTGATCTATCTCGTCGAGAGCCCGAAACAACCCGGCTTCGGAAGCGGCTCCCATGCGGTGCTTAAGGCACAGCGCGGCCACGAGAGGAGCTTTCTGGATAAAGTCGAGAGGATACCCTACCCTCGCGGCGCCACATGGAAAACCATAATCGAAGGCCGGGCGAGGTTCATAACCGACGCCGACAAAGACCCGAGCCTCGGGCAGGCGGCGATAGACCTCGGCGCGGCAAGCTACGTCTCGATGCCGCTCAAGCTCGAAGACGATACTGTAGGATGTATTCACATCCATTCGTTCAAAAAGCGCGCTTTCAAGAAGGACCATCTCAAGCTTTTAGAGATAGTGGCGAAGCAGCTCGAAACGGCGATAAACAACGCCCGAAAAACGGAGGCGCTCAGGAAGTCCGAGGAGGCGCTCAGGAAAACGAAGGACGACCTCGAAGAGCGCGTCAGAGAGAGGACATCCGAGCTTCAGAAATCGAACACCCTTCTCATAAAGGAAATACTCGAGCGCAGGTGCGTCGAGAACGAGCTCAAGCAGTCACTCGCCGAAAAGGATGTTCTTCTCAAGGAAATCCACCACCGTGTCAAGAACAACCTCCAGATAATATCGAGTCTTCTCAACCTTCAATCGAGGAAGATAAAAGACCAGAAGGCGCGCTCGTCCTTTCTCGAAAGCAATAACCGCATACAGTCGATTGCGACCCTTCACGAGCAGCTTTACCGCTCGAAGGATTTATCGCGGATAGATTTCAGCGCGCACATACGCAACATGACTAACCACCTCCTCCGCTCCTACGGCGTGAGGAGCAGCGATATAAGCGTCGAGATCGACGCCGGGCAGGCACACCTCAACATCAACACCGCGATCCCCTGCGGGCTCATAGTGAACGAGCTCGTCTCGAACGCGATAAAGCACGGATTCGCCGGGCGGGCGAAGGGACATATAAGGATAGGCTTCGCCCAGGAGGGGGAGAAGTACGTTCTCACAGTGGCCAACGACGGCGCGAAATTCCCTGAGGACGTGAATATATACGAAAGCACAACCCTCGGCCTCGAGCTGGTCACGTCGCTCGCGAAGCAGCTCAAGGGCTCGGTGAGCATGTCCAGTGGAGACGTAACGGAATTCAGGCTCGAATTCCGCGCCTGAGTGAATAGTCGGGAAGGATAAAATGGAAAATATAAAGGTTCTGATCGTCGAGGACGAGATTATAGTCGCAAGACATATCGAGGATACGCTTCTGAGCCTCGGGTATGCGGTGACGGGCATGGTGTCTTCGGGCGAGGAAGCGATAAAGCTTTGCGGAGAAAACCCGCGGCCCGACGTCGTGCTCATGGACATCATGCTCGAAGGCGACGTCGACGGCATAGACGCCGCCCAGAGGATACGTAAAAATTACAGCATCCCGATAATTTTTCTCACAGCCTTTTCGAACGAGAAGACACTCCACAGGGCAAAGACCGCGAAGCCCTACGGTTATATATTGAAGCCCTTTCAGGAGACGGATTTTTTCACCTCCATAGAAATCGCGATTCACAAACACAGGATTGAAAGAAAGCTCGTCGAGGAAACGGAGAACGCCCTCGCCGCCATAATCGGGAGCTCCGAGGTCTTCCTCGAAGAGGGCGCCGCCAAGCATGACGGCGAAACGCTCCGGAGGATAGA
>CAZUDM010000036.1:0-23811 GCA_964618635.1 uncultured Spirochaetia bacterium | reverse complement strand
AGGTGCTCGGGGCGGAGGTTGTGAGGTGAGCGGACAGCGTCCGCTGGCATCCGACGTAGCAGCTGGGGCGACGTCAGCACGCGCCGCGCGACCGTTACCTTAAATCTCCGGTTCCGCTACGTCGAAAAACACACAATGTGTGTCATTTCGAGCGAATGTGAGAAATCACCTCACTTCCGTCATCCTGAACTTGTTTCAGGATCTCGCTTTCCCGGCTTCATTTTTGTCATTCGCTCATCCGCTCGATTATCTCGACGAAGCAAGGCAGGTGGTTTAATTAAATGTTCGTGCGAACCATGCTTTGAATTTCAGGCCCTCCTACGTCGGACTCCTGCAGGCGTGGCCCGCACACGTAGTGTGTTTTTCGACGAATCGCCTTTGGAGACTACAGGCACCGGAAGCGCGTCGGGCGAAACAGCTACGACTCTGATACTTCGATTTCACGCACGCGTGGCGTGCCGTCCCGGAAGTGTATTGCTTCGCTGGGAAGCGAAGCAATATTATGATTTGGCCGAGATGTTTGAGTACGTGTAGAGTCCCCGCCGACGCACCCGTGTAGTGGAATCGCTGACGAAAATATAAATTTATCGCTAAAAGGTGATGCAAAAAAAATCAAAGTTTGCTATACTCATATTTAACCGGTTGTTACAACCTGAGCCCCGTCAACTGAAGGGTGGGTCCTCTTGGCAGGGATTCCAGTCTTCCGGGGCTCTCGGAATATTAATTTTTATACTTATTAGCGGGTTTGGGTTTTTAGCTTTAAACAGTAAATCTACATCCTGACGACGGCATTGCCGGCTGTATTTCCTGCCGAAGGGGAAATATACCGGGATGCGAAGCTTTATTTGGACCATCTACGCAACACACTGTAATAATTAGAGATTGTCCGTAAGTGATAAACAGGAAAGCTGCGTTCTTCGTCCTGGGCAGTGCTTTGGGCGGACCCGTTTCGTTCATAGCGGAGGCTTAGTCGGATATAACCCTGAGCTGCTCTTCCGTCTGGCTGGCCGAGGCGCCCGATGAGCTGGTTATGCCGACGAGGGCGGCCGGGACTGTCCCCGCCTGGAAGTAGTTGTTGACGTCTATGAGCGCCGCGCCGAGGGTGTAGGTTTTTTCGCCCTGGGTCGGATAGCGCATCCTCTGCCTTATGCGGAGGAGGCGTTCGAGCCTGAGGGCGTCCATCTTGCTGACGAGCGCGGGCATTGCCTCGTCGTAGAAAAGCTCCTTGTCCACCGACGACTGCGTAGAACCCGAGAGGCCGCCCGATATGGCGAGTATGATCTCCTTCGCCCGGCGCGCGGGGTTTATGGCATCGGCGGCATCGAGGCCGAAGACGGCGATGTCAGTGACGAAATTGCCGCCCTGGACGGGCTCGGACTGTATGCTCTGCGTATACTGGCGATAGTAATGATCGATGACGTAGATCCTGCCGTTGATGACTTCGTCGCGGTAGGCGCGCTGGAGATCCGGCGTCGATGCGAGGCTGTTGTAGGTGTCGATGACGCCGGCGACGTAGTACTTCTTCTCCATCTCGGAGACTTCGTCGTTTATGTACTCGGCCTGGGCGTGGTTTTCGGGGGCGAGCCTCGACATCCCCGGGGGCGCGGCGGCCGTGCAGCCCGCAAGCGCGATCAGCGACGCCGCCAGCAGCGATGCCCCGGCGGGCAGAGCGCCCTTTTTACCTTCCGGCAGATGAGTCATTCGTACCACCCCCTGAACTGCATAATTATACAGAGTATCGGTTTTGCCTTCAGCAGGAATTTTTTGGGAGGTGGTGGCGCATTCAAACGCGCACCGTGCGGCACCCTGGCCGGGAATTCGGTTTTTGTCGTCATCCTGAATTTATTTCAGGATCTCGTCTTAGCTTTTTCGTCCTTTAGCCCTTTTATAAAAAGTTGAAGGCAAAGAATGAGATTCTGAAACGAGTTCAGAATGACTGAAGAGTGGTGATTCCTCGCTCGCTCGAAATCGTTGGGAATGACAGACTTAGATATGGCGCAAATTCGCGAATGCATTAAACGATTGCGTTATTAGATGATTTTGTATTATAATTGGAATAGGGTTATTCATTACGCATTCTCCCGCTCAGGGCCGGGTCGCTCCGGGCGGAGCTCACGTCTCAAGGTCGGAAGAAACATGGTTAATCAGTGGACTGAAATAGGCATTCCACCGGAGAGCCGTCTTCTCGCACTCCACTACGAGCCGGTCAGCGGGCAGTTCCTGGCGCACCTCCAGAAATTCCCGGACGACAGCGGCGTCAAAATCCTCTACGCGCGGCGTTTCGACGACAGGGCCTACAGGCAGCTCACTCCCGACGAGGGCCAGCTTTCGTACGAGAGCATCATCGTCTGCCCCGAGAGCACGAAGATACTAGCCAACGTCTTTCGTGTGAGGCCGGGACATTCGAAAGAATGGCACTCCATACGCGAGATCGACACGGCGACAGGCGAGATCACAACTGTGCTCGCATCGGAGAAGCTCGAGGTCGAGCCGCCTTATTCGAGGGCGTGGGTAAGCAGGGTGAGGAAAGTGAAGAAGGAGTTCGACAAGGCGAGGCGCGCAGTCGAGTCGGCCGGAGCTTCATACAGCAGCGAGCCCGGGTTCTACTCCGTGCGTGACGAAAAGGACGACGAGCTTTTGTGCACCGTGTCTTTCAGAAAGAAGCACGCGCACGAGGGAGACGTCGAGAATTACGTCTGCAAGGTGTCGCCGTCTTCGGGGAGATACAGGAAGATCACGAAGCTCGGCGGCAGCTCGAAAGACTCGGGAGACCCGGCGCAGCCGGATGCGAGCCGCGCGGTCTGAGGCGGCGTCAGTGGCCGCTTCGTGAATAATCAGCGGCGAGCTCTTTTTTCAGAAGCTCGTCGAATTCTTCACGCCCGCCGTTAAACACGTTGAAATCTGTAAACCCCTCTATCCCCCAGAGCTTGCCCCTGTCGGTATACTGCCAGAAGGTCCACGCCCTCCCGTCGGGCAGAGTCGGCGACCAGTAGATATCCCTTATCCATATCTTGTATCCGGGCAGCTCGCCGGAGAGAAAGTCCCTGTAGGATTTGTTGGTGGCGTAGATGATCGGGCGCTTGCCGTACTTTTCCATGACGGTGTCGGAGAAAGCGACGATCTCTTCGAGCACCTTTTCCCTGCCGGGGCGGGCGCTGCAGTTGCCGCTGTATTCGAGGTTGATGATGGGCGGGAGAGTCCCCTCTTCGTCCGGGACGGAGTCCATGTAATTGAGCGCCTGCTCGCGGCCCGACTTGCAGAAGGTGAAGTAGTGGTACGCCCCCCGCGCGAGGCCGAGCTTTCCGGCAGCCTCCCAGTAATACGGAAATTTCGTGTCCTTATGGTTGCCGCCTTCCGTCGCCTTGATCAAGGCGAAGTCGAGATTGGCGTGCTTGAGTAACGCCCAGTCGACCGATTCCTGGTGGTGGGAGATGTCTATACCGCGGACGGGATATTTCTTCTTGTCCGGGTAATTCATCCGGATATACCCCTCCTCGAAAAAGAGGGCGAGAAACGCCGCGACGAAAAGAAATGTACCGGCAATCGCGATCTTGCGGTTCATGTCAGGAAGGAAATCCCCCGCTATATTATACCGGCTGTGCAGACGTATTCCGATAAAAATAAGAATGCGAGTGCGGTTAATGGCCCTTCCCTCGCCGGCGAATCCGCGAATGCGGTTTTTCATATCCGTTCCGCCGCACCGCTTCCATCTCCTCCAAAAACCGCTTAGTTTCAGTCGCTTATACGTTATGCTTGTTTTAAGGGGGGATGAAAGACGAAGGGCGAGGTGACAGCTTTGATAGACGTCAGCGAGGTAGCGAAACAATATTTCGAGTGCGTGGTCGATCCCGCGGTCGAAGAGATACTGGAAGAATACAACTCGCGCGAGGGGTATGAGGCCGGGGTGCACGCGAAGGAGTTTCTGACGAAGAACGACCCCGGCGTTTCGGAAGTGCACGGTATATACGTTATATTCCCCGATGCAACGCGCAGGCTCGTCTCCGTGTGCTGGCCCGAGGGCTCGGAGACTGTTCTCATAGGCGTGCCCGGCGAGCCGGACGAGCCCCTTACGCTCGACATGGCGGACACGGACAAGGAAGAGCTCAAGGACGCAATCAGGGGTGTCATCGAAGGATGAGCCCGGCAGCCGGACCGGCTTTAATTGCGAAATCCGGGAAACCGCTTTATGCTATTGTATTAACGGAGAGGCATACATATGAGCAGGATTACCCTCGACATTTCTGACGACTGGATTACAGAGATAAGCAGGAAAGCCGACCGGCTCGGAGTATCCAAAGAGGAGCTGATTCAATTCACAATCGGCGAAATAATCGGAAGGCCGGACGAGGATTTCGAGCTCGCCCTGAAGCACGTCATGGATAAGAACGCTGAGCTGTACAAGCGCCTTTCCTGATGCGATACCTCACCCTGAAAAACCACTGATTGTATAAGTACGTTGCGCCTAAGCGCTGGTCAAGCGGGCGCAGTGTTAGCCTCAAGCCATCTCTCTATCTCCTCGAGCCCGGGTGATTCGCCGGTGCGGAATCGCGACATGAATGCGAGCGCCTCTTCGGGCGAGGCCGTGATCTCGACGCCGTTAAGCCCGAGGAATGTGTCCGCCGCGGCGAAAGCCACGCGCCTGTTGCCGTCGACGAAGGGGCGCTTCGTCAGGAACCCCTCTATCAGTGCCGCCGCCTCGGATAATATGTCGCCGAATTCGCCGCTGCTGACCCTGCCGAGCACAGCGTCGATCTTCGCGGAATTGCCGATGCCGTGCAGCCCTCCTTCGCGCTCGATGAGAGCGTGATGCAGCCTCAGCACGTCCACGCCGGAAAGATAAGTCCTCACTCCGCAAGCCGCTCGTAGAAGGTGTCGAAATCCCGGATGCCCCGCTCGAAATGCCCGCTGACGATGACGCGAAGGTCCTTCCGATTTTATCCTACTACACCGCAAAATAATTTGCGACTCCTTAAATTATGAGGGGACGTCTCCCGATCGTCATTTTCATCGCGAACGAAATACCCGTCCCGCTTCCATATGCGGCTGTTAATTATATAATAATCGTATCGACGCGGGGGAAGACAGAATGACCTTCGACGAATACATGACAGGCGTGCCGCCGAAAAGGCGCGGGAGAATGGAAGAGCTGATCGGGCACATAAGGGCCTGGTACCCGCGCGCGGCGATACGTATAAAATACGGCATCCCGACGTTCGAGACGGTGGACGGCTGGGTGGCGGTGGCCAATCAGAAAAATTACGTCTCGCTCTACACCTGCTCGCCCGACTACATCGCGCCCTACAAGGAAAAGCATCCGGGCGTCAAATCGGGCAAGGGCTGCCTCAATTTCAGGGACGGCGACGAGATAGACTACGAGGGCCTGAAGTCCGTCGTCAGGCACGCGATGAACGCGGGGAAGCGTCGGGACCCGTAACAGGCACATCCGGCGCCCCGGCTTTGAATCTTTTCCTTTGCGCCTCCACTCCAAACATTAAACTAATAAAAAGAACTAAAACGCGCGAGGTGAAGAAATGCCCATCGATCACGACGGAAAGCTGAAGTTCGGGCTTTTTTACGACTTCAGGAACCCGCCGCAGTGGCGGAGGCCCTACGAGAAGGTTTACGCGGACATACTCGACCAGATAGCCTGGGCCGAGAACATCGGCTACGATTACGTCTGGCTCTCGGAGCACCACTTCACGGAGGACGGCTACGCCCCTTCCCTCTTTCCGATCGCGGCCGCGATTGCCGCCCGCACGAAAAAGATACGCATAGCGACGGGAGTCGCGCTCCTTCCGCTTTACAATCCCGTGAGGCTCGCCGAGGACGCGGCGACGGTGGACGTGATATCCGGCGGGAGGTTCGAGCTCGGCGTCGGAGTCGGCTATAAGCTCGACGAATTCAGGGGGCTCGACATCGACATACACCAGAGGGCCGGGCGCATGGACGAGGGGCTCGAGATAATCAAGCGCCTCTGGGCCGGCGAGAAGCTCAGCTTCAAGGGGAAGCACCACACTGTCGGCGACGTCGCCATCTCGCCGGAGCCAGTCCAGAAGCCGGGGCCGCCGATATGGCTCGGCGGGTTTGTAAGGGCGTCCGCCAGGCGGGCTGTCCGATTCGGCGACGGCTTCTTTAACTGCGGCGGCGACGTCGAGGAGCTTTACGGGTATTACCTCGAAGAGCTCGCCGCAGCCGGAAAGCCCGCCGAGAACCTCCGCATGGCCGACTGTATTCACTGGCTGATAGTTTCGGAGGACCCCGAGAAAACGTGGGACGAGGCGGCGGACAGGGTGATATACCAGGTGAATAAATACAACGAGTGGCTCTCGGAATCGGGCTTTCCGGGCCTCTACGATATGATACGCGATAAGGCGCATCTCCGGGAGCTCGGGAGGCTGATCGTCGTCGATCCCGAGACGTGCATCGCCATCATAAAGGAGCGGCAGGCGAAGGTGCCGATCACTCACCTCACCTCTTGGGCGCTGCCGCCGGGTATGCCCGCCGAGTGGGCGGAGCCGCATTTGAAGCTCTTCGCCGAGAAGGTCATACCGGCCTTCAGGTGAAGCCAGGGAGAAAACAGCGAATGAATCTCAGGATCGAGATCTGGATGAACGACAACATGGAATGGTCGCTCGAGGGGGACGGCTCGGGGGAGCAGTACGCGCAGGCGAAGATGAAGGTCCTCTCCCTTTTTCCCGACGAGGAGGAGCTCAATATCGTCGTCACGAAGGACGACGTCCGCCCTGTCAGGCTCTCGGACGCCATCGACGAGATAAAATCTTTCCCGGAGAAACGGAGCCTGATGCTTTGCGACCAAAAATATGAGAAAATGATGATGTTCGTTTACGACGATTAGCGGGGCCCGATGAGCTTAGCGAAGATAGCGCCTGCCGTGCTTCTGGCCGTGATTCTGTTCTACGGCGCGGAGGCGTACGCCGAGCCCGAAAAGGACGCCCCCGCCGCACCCGTGAACACCTACAAGAGCAGGCACGGGTTCAAGATCGATTACCCGAAGAGCTGGGTGCTGGAAACAGACCTCGAAGAATATGAAACGCTGAAAGATGCCCTCCGCGACGGCGGGAATTATTTCGCCGTTCAGAGCTACCGCCCCGACGACCCCCGCATAAAGAGCTTTCACTACTTCCCCGCCGACACGCTCAAGATGGAGGCGTGGATTTTCCCCGACGAGAAGCAGTCGCTCGCCGAGATTATCACGCAGACGAAGAACGTGACTAAAATCGACGACTTCGAGATCGGCGGGAAGAAGGCGAAGAAGGTCTGGCAGAGGCTCGACGACGGCGAGTCGGGAGAGGAGGTCATCTACTCGATCTACTTTGTCGACGCTGGAAAGCGCGCCGTCTTCACCTGCTACCCGACGTACTCGACGCTCACGGGCGAGTTCGAGAAGATGGTGGGGAGCTTTAGGTTTGAGTAGGGGCACTTGTTAGGCCAGCCCCAGCCTTTCCGTACGGCTCCGTATAAGAGATTTCAGCTCCGCTTTTTTCTCCGGCCCGATAAAGCCCCTGTCGACGAATTCTATACAATCCGGAACCGTTTTCCAAAACTTCTTGTAGACGTTGTCGATCTGCACTGTGTCCATGCCGAGGCTTTTGGCTAGCGCCACGAAATCCCCCGGGCCTAGCCGCGATTTTTTCCCGTTTATCGTAAGGGCCGACTCCTCGGGATCGGCGCTTTCCGGGATCAAGAGCCTCGTCGCCAGGAGATCGTACGCAGGCGAGAGGCTTATAAAAGACTTGTCCTTGTAAACGAGCGAGAAGTTCTTGAGATGCATGTCTGCGTTTCCGGTCAGGAAACAAAATAGGGCGACTTCGAAAAATGAAATGGCGTCGAAAAGCGGGTTCGAAGAATATCTCAGTATCGCCTTTCCTATCTGCTCCATCGAGCCCTTGTACTTATCCTCCGTCAGCCGGCCGGTAATCTGGCACATGTCCTCCATGTGTATCTTCGAGCCTGTTCTCGGGTCCCTGTCTATGCGCCGTGTGATGTATGCCAGCTCTCCGGACTTGAGCGGCAAGAGACAATGCTCGACGGTCCGTATCCCGAAAAGCCCCGCGAGGGCCATGGTCAGGTCTTCCGTCTCCGGCATTTCAGGGTAGCGCTCGACGGGGGGCTTCAGGATGTAATGCCCCCAGAGGCCGACTATAGTCAGCTTTCCGCCTTCCTTCCCGTGGCGTTCGAGGTGAAGCGAGATCTTCGCCTGAACCCCGGGGATGGCGGTCCTTTCCCGGACGACCTTCCGCGCGAGGCCCGAGAGCTCGTCGAGGCCGTAGGGGATAACAGGCGGAGCGGCTGTGCCGAAAAAGGCCTTCGAGCATCTTTCGTGGAGCGGGCCCGGCTCGCCGCCGAGGCTCTCGTAGCACCCGAGGCATTTATCAGGACGCCGCATCAATCGCCCTCCGCCGGCACGACGCTCACCGCCCCGATGCAGTCCCTGCAGCATGCGAGGAGAAGACCCATCCTGTCCCTGACGTCCAGCTTCCAGATGTCCGTCGTAATGTCGAGGAGCCAGCCCTCGGGTATAAGCCCGTCGAAGAAAGGAAACATGGTGCGGCTTTTGTAAGTCTCTTCCGTCAGCGGGAGCGTGAGGCTGACGGCCATGGCGTTTTCGCTTTCGAGATATTCCCTGTAATAGACGAAGGCATACCCTTCTTCATCTTCCGAAAGGAGACCCGCCGCCCTGCCGCCCACCAGTATTTCAGCCTTCCTGTGAGTCCTCATCGTAGACCGCCTTTTCCGGGCCGAGCCTGTGTCCGAAAAGGGAGAGCACCTTGTTGACCTTGTCCATGCGGAGCGTCTCCTTGCCCTGTTCGAGGTCTCTCACGAAGCGAAGCCCGACCCCGGCCCTGTAGGCGAGCTCCGACTGGGTTATACCGAGAAGTTTCCTTCTGCTCTTAAGAAAAGCCGATAGATTGTTTCTCATTTTATACCTCGTCGGGTATAAACATATTTCACATCTAACAATCTATATCATATCGGGTATAAAATCAAGAGCAAAGTATACTTTTATACCTTTACGGGTATAAGTTGTGCAGAAAAGGCCAATATTATACCCTGCCGGGTATAATACCATCTGACAAAGTTGGCGCGAGACGGGTGACGGAATCGTCATATACCCGGTCAAAATACGAACCCCCATGGTCAGATAATGACCCTCCGGGGGGTCAAATTTTGACCCCTAAGGAATACACAAAGACACAAAAAGGAAAACACAGCTCTTTAAAGAACAAGCGCACAAACTGACAAATGCTGCATGAAGAAGCTCGCGCTTTCGCGCTTCTTCGTCTCCGAACTTCCCTTTACGCTCTCACCCCGCCAGCCTTTTCTCAATGCGGCTGTCGGGTATCAGCCACATGGCGACGCCCATGACGTAAAGGCCGCAGGCGATCCACGGGCTCACGAAGGCGAGCGGTATCGCCGCGGCGTAGAGTACGAGGCTCGCCTTTCCCTTGAAGTCACGGCCGATCGCCGTCGCCAGGGTGCAATCGGCACCGTGGCAGGTTATGAGAACACGGGTGAGGACGAGGTAAGCGATCCCGGCTACCAGCAAGTCCGCTCCGTAAAGCGCGACCGGCCAGGCGGCGAAGTGGTTCTCGCCCATCCATCCCGTAACGAACGGGATCAGCGACAGCCAGAATAAAAGGTTCATATTTGCCCACAGGATACGGCCGTTGACCTGCCGCACAGCCTGGAACAGATGATGGTGATTGTTCCAGTATATCCCGAGGAAAATGAAGCTGAGGACGTAACCCAGGAACTTCGGCACCAGCGGCCGAAGCGCGTCCGGGCCGGCCCCGTGCGGTATCTTGAGTTCCAGCACCATGATGGTGATGATTATGGCGATGACGGCGTCGCTGAACGCTTCAAGCCTTCCCTTGCTCATTCGAATCTCCGCTACCCGTGCTGTGTAAACCAGTCAGGAATGAAACGCCTGCATATCATGTAGAGTAGATCCGGGGCAAAAGAGATCGCGCAAACGGACAAAACCTGCGAAGAGACGCGTCACTCGGTGCGGGGCGGCCGGGCCACCGCCCAGGACGGGTCCGCCCCCCACGGATGATCGATGAAGAAGACCCACTCGCCGTTCGGCAAGCGCCGCATGACCTCCATGCCGTGGTGATGAACCTCGACAGGCTTGCCGCTCCGGTCGGTGCCGGTGATCCGCCATTGGGACCGGCACAGCGCGAAGTCGCCCGACACCGTCGTATGGTGCACGACCACGTCCATGTGCGGCTTGAGACCGACGTAGCCGGCCATGGTCTCGCGAATCCCGGCGGCGCCGCGCACCACGGCGTCGCTGCCGTGCACCTGCTCCAGCCGCACGACACTCGCGTCGGGGTGATACATCGCGGCGGCGGCCTCGACGTCGCGCGCGTTAAAGGCCCGGGCAAGCCAGAGGTCGACAAGTTCCGGTGATGGAGCACCCATGATGATTCCCTCCCCGGTGCGCCGGCTCTTCCGGCACACCATCGATTTTGTTTTCCGCTTCCAGCTTCTTGGTCACATGCCGCCGTATAAAAGATACGCGTCGAGTGTTAACGGGCTGCCGCGTGCTGCTGGAGCTGCGTCCCGGTGTAGTAAAGCGCAGGAACGAGGTCGCCGAACAATTGCCCGCTGACTCCGTCGGTCGGGCGGAGATGATCGTACTGCAGCTCTGTGAGAACATTGGCGGTGTTCATAACGACGACGCCGGCGTGGACCAGGCGCAGGATCGCAATTTGCTGGTCGAGCGGGCTCCACGTTCCCGACGCATCGATGACTCCGTAAACGTCGTAGCCGGCTTGTAGCGCCGAGAGCGCGGGAAACATCAGGCAGATGTCCGTCGTGCATCCGGCGATGACGAGCTTCCGGCGGCCCGTAGCTTCAACCGCCTCGACGAACGCCGGGTCGTCCCAGGCGTTAATCGGACCGGCGCGATGAATGAGCGGCGCGTCGGGCAGTATTTCCACGAGCTCCGGCAGGATCGGACCGGCGAAGCCTTCCGGCATATTATCGCTGAGAACCGTCGGCAGCTCGTGCAGCCTGGCGATCTTCGCCAGCGCGATAACGTTGTTGCGGAGACGCACCGGGTCGATATCGCCGACGCCGGTCATGATGGCGGCCTGATGGTCGATGAACAGCACCACGGCGTTGTCGGGCGTAATGAACTCCCGATGCGGATTGCGGCCGTTGGTCGAACCGTTCGCAGCTTGTACTTTAGTCATGATGTTCGTTACCTCCTGTGATGTTTTTCTGTAATACTTAGTCACCGCCTCCGCCCCGAAAGATACGCCTGCATGTAAATCGAAGGACGTTCCCGATTCGGATACAGACCTTGAGTTTTGAGTTGAATCGGCTGCCGGGTTCCCTTTCAAAAGATGCGCCTGCATATATCGGGCGAGATAGAGGAATCCCCCGAATCCTTTTCCTCTTTGAAGTATCGAATTTATATAGAGGGCCATGCCGATATCAGGATATTTAAGGGGAGGTGTTTATGCATAACGGTAAAAGAAGCATAGATCAGGACATAATTCGACTACATAGAGAAGGCAGAAGGGGAGAAGCACTCAGGAGGTTTGCCGAAGAGTACCAGTCGAGACTTTATTCACTCGGCTACCGCATGCTGGGAAATCATGACGATACGATGGACGCCCTGCAGGAAATCCTGATTCACGTAGATAAATCACTTCCGCGGTTTAAAGGCGATTCTTCACTGTATACGTGGGCTTATCGCCTGAGCGCGAACGTGTGTCTTAACCTCAGAAGAAAATTCGGCTCGACGAACAATCACGCCGAGCTGAAGGAGGAAATGCTGGACACCATCCTGATGCCTGTAGAGAGGCCCAACGAAAATCCGGACGAGATGTGCAAGACGACGTTTAAGAAATACCTCGTTCAGCGAGCTTTGCTCAACTTGCCGGAGACCCAGCGCATCGTACTGGTATTACACGATATAGAGGGGATGACGGCCCCTGAAATTGCCACTATACTGGATATTGAAGCTAACGCGGTGAAATCGCGTTTGCACCGCGCAAGGGCTATGCTTAAAAATATTATCTCCAGATATTTTCAGATGCATGGAGTCGAAGAGAGAGACATTCTCTCCAGTGATTGCACCAGGGAATATTTAACCGCTCCCGCCGACGACAATTCGATCCCGCTATCGGTTTGACGTTTTCAGACGTCGATACGGATGTCGGGGAATCTGAAAGGACTCATAATAGAATCGAGGGGCTGTAAGTGTTGATCCTTAAAAACAGGACCTTCCGGAAGCGCCGTCAGTCCTGCTCGAACAGCTCCACGAGCGGCTGGCCCGTCGAGCCGTTGGGGAATGGGACGCCGAGGAGCGCGGAGACGGTGGGGGCCGCGTCCGTTATGCTGACGGGACGCATCGATGAGCCGCGCCTTATCTTCCACCCGTAGAATATGAGCGGCACGTGCGTGTCGTAGGCATACGGCGCGCCGTGCGTCGTGCCCCGTTTGCCGTAGCGCGCCTTGTACTCGATCCATGCGGGCTCCATTATGACGGCGACGTCGCCCGACCGTTTCATGTTGTAGCCGCTATCGACGAGCGCCCTCGCGCCCGTCGTGAAATCGGCCCCGCTGAGCTCCGTAGCCGTGACCGCGTCGGCGACTCCGGGGAGCGTGAGCAGAAAATCCGCCGTTTCGCGCTGGACATCGGCGACGCTCGCCCGGAGCTTCGAGCGTATCAGGCCGCGGTCGAGATACACCTGCTGGTTACTGTAGGCGAGGACGAGCTTTTCCCGCCCCGCGCCGAAAACTTCTCCGAGATGCGCGTTCAGCAGGTTTATCAATTCGTCGTCTTCAGTGAAGTATCCGGCAGGGACGCCCGCGTCTTCGAGAGAAAGCGGGACGTCCACGACGCCGTGGTCGGCCGTCAGAAATACGAGGTAGTTCCCCTCGCCGACAAGCCTGTCGAGCGATTCCAGGAGGGCCGCGATGTCGCGGTCGAGCCGGAGGTACGTGTCCTCGACTTCTATCGACCTCGGGCCGTAGTAGTGGCCTATAATGTCGGTCGACGAGAAGCTGACGGCGAGGAAGTCCGTGACGCCGTCCTTCCCGAGCCCCGCCCCCTTAACTGCGGCGAGCGCGAAGTCCTTCGTCAGCGAGTTGCCGAACGGTGTCGCCGTGATGAGCCTCCCGTAGAAGCCTTTCGTGTCGTCCGGGTTTTGTGCGAGCACATCCTTGAGAACGTAGGGGAATACCGGCTTCCGGTACTCGCCCGTCGCCTCGTCTTTCCCACCTATGGATTTTTCGTACGGGCTGTCGTCGTCCGCGCTTTCTTCGTACTCCGAAATGTCGAGGAGCGTATTCCACTCGCCGTTTATCTCCGGACGCCCGAGGTACTTTTCAGCGGAATTTTCGGAGTTGAAGCTCTTGACCCATCCCGGCAACTCAGGCGCTTCAGCGTTTTTATCGTTCCTGTAATAGTACGTGCTCGTCACCCATTCGCCGCTCGCGTCGTCGAGCCAGTAGGCGGCGTCGGCCAGGTGCCCGGCGGGCATTATGGCGGCCCTGTCCTTCTCCGAAATGCCGACGACGATGGACTGCATTCTGCTCGCGAGCTTCAGCTCGTCGGCGACTGTCGTAGTCAGCATATTGCGGGGAGACCTCTGCCCGGATTTGGTCGAAGAGGAAGCGCTGCCTCCGACGAGCTTTACCGCAGGGTCGGCGGCGCAGTAGACCTCGGCGTCGACTGGCGCTCTCGCGAACCAGTCGTTGCCGATGATGCCGTGCACCGACGGCGGCGCGCCCGTGTATATAGAGGCGTGGCCGGGGCAGGTGGTCGTGGGAACGTAATTGAAGCGTGCGTTTCCGAAGCTGAACCCCTCGCCGACGAGACGCTTGAACCCGTCGTCGCCGAACCTGTCCCAGAATCGCGTCAGGAAATCGTACCGCATCTGGTCGACGACAATGCCGACGACGAGCCTCGGCGGGACGTTCTCCGGGTTGCCGCCGTCGGGCCTCCGCGTGGGCCGGGCCTGTTTTGCCGTGGGCCCTTCCGTTACCTGAGCCGGGGCCTCTGTACCTGCAGGGGCCGTGTCGCCCGTCGTCTCGCAGGAGACGAGCGTGCAGGTCATGAAGATCGTGAATACTATGACGGGTATGGTTTTCATGCCGTTCTCTCGCGGCGCGGCGCCGTGGCTTTCCGGATAAGATTATAAGTGTAAAATGTGAATCCCGCATTAATTCCTGCGCGGCGGGTGGAAGAATTCGGAGAGAAGCTGCGAAATCCCGTTTAGAAAGGGAAAAACTTACATTATAATTTATCTGCTTCTTACCCCGCCGATTTAAGGAGAAGACGCCCGATGGATTTTGAAATCGCCTACTGGCACTGGCTGGTTTTCGGAATGCTGCTCATGATTGCGGAGCTGCTCATCCCGAGCTTCACGATATTCTGGTTCGGCCTCGGCGCGCTGGTAGTCGCGGCCCTTACCCTCTTCGTCCCGGAAATGTCCCTCGCCTCACAGCTCGTCACGTGGGCCGTGTCGTCGTCCGTGATGACGTTCCTCTGGTTCAGGTATTTCAGGAAAATCGCTCCCGACAGGACGCGGGCCGGCGTAGGGCGGGAAGCTGTCATCGGCGAAAGGGGGACAGTCGTCAGCTCCCCCGGGGAGAACGAGCGCGGCAGGGTGCGCTTCACCACGCCCGTTCTCGGCTCGAGCGAGTGGCCGTTCATATGCACGGACGCCGTGTCGATAGGGGATAGCGTATATATAAAGGATATATCAGGCAACACGCTTATAGTCGAAAAAAGAAACCCCGTATAAAAGAAAGGAGGAATCGCGATGTGGGTAGTGATAGTATTCGTCGTGCTCGTGATAATAACGATAATGGCAGGGGTGAGGATCGTCCCGCAGGGCTTCAAGCACATAGTCCAGCGGCTCGGGAAGTATAACAAGACGCTCGGCCCGGGGCTCAACATAATAATCCCCTACGTCGATTCGATAGCCTATAAGGTTACGACGAAGGACATCGTGCTCGACATCCCCTCGCAGGATGTCATCACGAAAGATAACGCGGTGATGATAGTGAACGCCGTCGCGTACATCAACATCGTCTCGCCGGAGAAGGCTGTGTACGGAGTCGAGAATTACAGGATAGCGATTCAGAACCTGGTGCAGACGTCGCTGCGCTCGATCGTCGGCGAGATGGACCTCGACGACGCGCTCTCTTCGAGGGACCAGATAAAGGCGAGGCTCAAGGAGGCGATATCCGACGACATCGCCGATTGGGGCATCACGTTGAAGACTGTCGAGATACAGGACATCAATCCTTCGGAGACGATGCAGAGGGCGATGGAGGAGCAGGCCGCAGCCGAGAGGGGAAGGAGGGCGACCGTGACGAGGGCCGAGGGGCAGAAGACGGCAGCCATTCTCGAAGCCGACGGCAGGCTGGAAGCCTCGCGGCGCGACGCCGAGGCGCAGGTCGTTCTCGCGGAGGCGAGCCAGGCGGCGATCGACAAGGTTACGCAGGCCGTTAAGGACAACGAGCTTCCGGTGCTGTTCCTGCTTGGGGAGAAATATATCGACGCCGTGAGCAAGGCGGCGAGCTCTCAGAACTCGAAGCTCGTCATACTCCCGGCCGACCTCCAGGCGGCGCTCAAGGGAATCATCGGAGGGATTAAGCAGTAGGAGCCGGGACGGATAAAGGCGTTTGGGGATGACAGAAGCGTCGTGATTCCTCGCTCGCTCGAAATTGTTGTTCGAGATGACAGAAAGCACCCCTACCCGATCCCTTCCCCTGGAAGGGGGAGGGTACAATCACGTTTCCTTTTAGGCGCAGAACTTGGTTTCTACTGTTATTTCCGCTTTTTATTCTTCCCGTTTTGGACCTTCGGGCGGTTTACGGTTTTGCCCGCCTCGGCCAGCGCCGAGCGCACGAGCGTCCGTATCCCCCAGCTCTTGACCTTTCTCGCCTCGTCTTTGCCGAGAGGCAGGACGTCCTTGAAGACGATCATCGATTCGGGCCCGAAGAAGAGGCAAAGCGCGGCGCAGAGCTTCTTGTAACTCTTTTTATCGAGCTTCGAGCGGGCGGGTTCGAGCGCGGCCTCGATGAGGCTCATCCTCCGGCTCTGCCTTACTGGAACGCCGTCCGCTCCGTCGTCGAGCGAGAGCCTGAGCGAATTCAGCATCAGCGCGCGGAGCTGAAGCTCGTTGCCGTAGACCATCTCGTGAAGCGCGGCTTCGGCTGCGTCGGCCCTGTCTTCGGGGTTATTTACGGACGCGCCGGCGAATATCTCGGCCGGATCAGGCACCTTGCCGTGTATCGGCGCCTCGACGAGAAGCGCCTCCATCGAGGGAAAGTAGCGGTACGCCGTGGCGCGGGAGACCATCGCCTCCCGGGCGACATCGTCCATCGTCGGAGACTTGCCTTCGCCGAGGAGACGGCCCGCCGCGAGGAGGAGATCGTTCCTCGTTCTCATGCGCTGATTTATGCGGCCCTTGTTTTCCATTTTCATCTCCACGGTTACTGAAGCTGCTGCAGTATCGCGGCCAGATCTATCCAGACGTTCTCACGCTTTATGAGCCCGTCGCCCGAGAACTCGACGACGTGGAGAAGCCGAAACTTCAGCGGGCGGCCGTTCCCCGGAACGCCGAACGGAGTCCCCGGCGCCCTGCCCTCCCAGAGCGATTCGTCGACGAGGAAGTTATCTCCATAGAGGCGCTTTATGCAGCTGACCCTGCCGTCGGAGAGGTCCGCGAAAAGGTGCTCGTAGAATCCCCGGGCGTTTTCGGGCCCGAACGTCGGCCCGGTCGGCGAGCCGACTATGTCGTGGACGACGTCGGGCGAGAGCGTCGAGAGAACCCCCTCGACGTCGTCCGCGGCCTCGAAACCGAAATGCTCGTCTATCATACGGTCCATATCTTCTTTTGAAAGCTTCATGTTTTTCTCCCCCTCCTGATTCAAATATGATGACAGTATTGTAATGAGACTTCAATCTCATGTCAAGATGGTAGAATCAAGTCTTGAATCGACCCTGCTCCCGCTGTCGAGCCGGGGCAATGTTCGGAACGATGCAGCTGAAGAGACGGATGAATTCTTACGTCAAGCCGGAAGACGGATGCGGCGTAATAAGCCCCTGCCGCCGCCCTCTCCGGAAAGAGCAATTTCCCCACCCCTCTCGGATGCGCTAACTACCCGGTATTTATCCAAACTTTCAGTCGAATAAAATTCCGATTGAAACAAATAATTAACGACATTAGAATTGACTTGTGATTTCAGATTCCAGTGAAATCGCAAGCAAAATTTATAAGGAGGATTGTCATGAAGTCAGCAAGAATGTTTCTGATCGCGGGCCTGTTTCTGGTGGCAGGATGCGTATCGCAGTCGACTTACGACCAGCAGGTGGCCGAGACTCAGCAGCTCGCGTACCTGAACTCTGTATATCAGCAGCTTAACGCGGCGCTCGCGGCGCAGGTCGCGGCCGACCAGGTGCAGATACAGCAGCTCCAGGACCAGCTCCAGGTTACTCTCGTGAACGAGATACTGTTCGCCGAGGGCGGATACGAGCTTCACGCCGAGGGCAGAAATACGCTCAACCAGATAATTCCGGCGCTCCAGCAGGCGCAGGGCAAGTACATCGTCATTCAGGGATTCACCGACGACCTCGGGATTCTCGAGCCGCTGGCTTCGCGCTTCCCGACTAACTGGGACCTCGCGGCGGGACGCGCCATATCGGTCGTCCGCTACCTCGCCGAGAACGGGATAGACCCGAACCAGCTTGCGGCAGTTTCGTTCGGGCAGTATCACCCGGTCGCGCCTAACGACACCCCCGAGGGACGCGCCCAGAACAGACGCATAGAAATAGATATTCAGGACCAGATGCCGTAGGAAAGGCGTCCAATACCTGATTTAAAAATAAAGTAGACCCCTCACCCGACCCTCTCCCTTTATTAAGGGGGAGGGATCAGGGGGATAAGTATGCTATAAGCCAGACAGAATAAATCCCCCCCGTACCCCCCTTTTTCTAAGGGGGGATAATAGATTAAAAGTTACATTGGGGCTGATGGTGATCCTGTAAGTAAGCTACCAGGTCAATTGTCAGCGGACGTTGTCCGCCGCGTGGGGTGTTAGTAAATTATCGGCTGGTAACACGAGGGCGACGAGGTGTCGTCGCAGAAGCGGCAGGTTACGGGCTCTGTCCTGTACCCGGGAATGTCCATGACCATGAAGAGCCTGTCTATCTGGAACGGTTCGAGGTCTGAAAGCGTCCCGGCGAATTCGCCCTTGAAGAACCTCCCGAGCTCGTCTCTCTCGGCGACGTAAAGCGAGATCGTCAGGCAATCGGTAAACTCCGCGAGCCAGCCGTTTGTCGTGTTCAGAACCCCGAATTCCATGCCGGGGTTGGACGTTCCGCTGAGTGGCGCATATCTCCAGAAAAGGTTGAAGAAATCGCCCGATTCCTCGCCCACGCAATCGTAGCATGCAAGCCCGTCGAGAACGCCGACCGAGCGTATGGTTTCCGCCGGGCAGGGCCCTGCTTCGAGGTTCGTCCCGAAGCAGCTGTTTATATCGGAATCGCACGACGCGAGGCCCGCGCACGCGAGGATTATCAGAATCAACGTCAACGCCGATGGATTTTTGAGCCCGCCAGCCACAATGCAGATTATAACACACAGCAGGCCACGCCCGCAGGTACACCACTGCGCGGCGTGTGAATTAAATCTCCGCCCTAAGACATAAAATTGCGAGCCGCACGAGCGGCGAAGCAATACCTTTCCGGGACGTAAAAATTGGGCGGACAACGTCCGCAGGATTACGGCATAGGGAAGTATTCAATTCAAAGCGCCGTTCGTTCGTCCCTTCATTTGAATCACCTTCCTTGCTATATCGAGACAATCGAGTAGGTGAGCGTTAAAAATCTTACCCACCACACTCCCCTCTCCCCCGTAGGGGAGAGGGATAAAGGGTGAGGGGGTACCTTATAAATCAATCAGGAAAAGAAGATTTAGCGAGGACACGATGATTTTTAGGCGGACCGTGTCCGCTGACTTTCGAAGTAGCAGCAGTCTTGCTATTACCACCGACGCGCTTCCAGTGACTTTGGCAACAACCGGGCTATGTCGAAAAAAGACACTACGTGTCGCCCCGTCCCGGCGGGCAGCGCCCGCGGGCATCCGAAGTAGCGGCGGCGTTGCCATTATCACCTGTCGCGCTTACGGTGTTTATAGCACCTGAACGTGCATCGTCGAGAAACACACTACGTGTGTTTGCTACTTTTCATCAAGGAAAAGTAGAAGTCGTTGTATTTGCTTTTATCTTTTAAAGACTTTAAAAGCAGATTCTGAATCAAGTTCAGAATGACGGATTAAAAACATGGATTCCCGATTAAAGCACTCGGGAATGACAGGCTCAAAAGATTAAATCCCCCCATCCACCCTTTTTCCTAAAGTGGGGCAAAACATAAAAAGATTACCCATATTACCCCTCGCTACGTCGGTTGGCTGTGGATGTTGTCCGCGTGCCCGCCAGAAAAGCCTTTGATGTGCGCCGCCGAGGGTATATTATTGGTAGATGCGGAAGCCGTCGCCGAAAGGAAACGAGGGGACGTCCCAAGCTTCCGCCCTGTTCGGGCGGGCGGCGGCCGTTTCGCTCCTTTTGCTTCTTTCGCTGACCGCCGCGTCGTGCGGAAATTCCCCCGACTACGAGCCGCTTCTAATGGGATCGTGGGAAAGATCGACTTCCGAGAACGGGCTCTCGTTCAGGGGGTCGCTCGAGCTGAGGCCTGACGGCACCTTCTCCTTCACGTTCGAGGGCACCGCCCCCGGGCACTCCGACTCCCACGGCAAATGGAGCCTCTCCGGACGCGACATCACCTTCCTCGACAATAAATGCGTCGACCCGGGAACTTACAGGTTCCTCCTCAAGAGCGGCAAGCTGTCGTTCCTCCCGCTCCGGGAAGACTGCGTCCCCAGGAAAAACGCCTTGACCGGGGACTGGATGAAAAGTCCCGTCTGAGGGTGCGCGCACCGGGACGTTCACATACGCGGCGGCCCTGTTTAACCCCGATTTAAAACTCCCTTAACCTCATCTTAAAGCAGGCCGGGTAAATTCTCAAAAAATTCTTTAAAATCAAAAGGGGGTCGAAGTAATGAAAAACGCTACAAAGACGATGAAATTACGCTACGCCGCGTTAATCGTTCTGCTTATAGCCGCCTTTGCCGCTCCGGCATGCGACGACAATAACGACAATAATCCGCCGCCACCGCCGTCCAATCTGGTAGTTACCATTTTCCATAACAACGACGGCGAATCGCAGCTCATAAACGCCGGCGCGGGCATAGAGAACTTCGGCGGCATAGCGAGGTTCGCGACACTCCTCGGCGACCTCCGCGCCGAAGCGGACGCCGGGACCGGCATCAACATCACCCTCAACTCCGGCGACAACTTCCTTGCCGGCCCCGAGTTCAACGCGAGCCTTCAGAAAGGCGCCCCCTACTACGACTCCATAGGGCTCGACAGGATCGGCTACGACGCCATGGCCCTCGGCAACCACGAGTTCGACTTCGGCCCGGACGTCCTCGAAGAGTTCATAATCAGCTTCGACAGCCCGCCGCCCTTCGTCTCGGCAAACCTCGTCTTCATCGAAGAGCCCGGACTCCAGGCGCTCGTCGACGACGGCATAATCGTCACGAGGACAATCATAGTGACGGAAGGGGAAAGCATAGGCGTCATAGGCGCGACGACCCCCGAGCTGCCATTCATATCGAGCCCGAGGGACGTCATAGTCCTGAGCGACATCGCCGACATAGTGCAGACGGAGGTCGACGAGCTCACGGCCGAGGGCATCAACAAGATAATATTCATCAGCCACCTCCAGGACGTGAACGAAGACCTCGAGCTCGCCGGGCAGCTCAACGACATCGACGTGATGATAGCCGGCGGCGGCGACGAGCTCCTGGCCAACGAGGGAGACCTCCTCGTGCCGGGCGACGAGCTCGCGAACGCCTTCGGGCCCTACCCGCTCATCGCGACGGGGGCCGACGGCAGGGACATACCCGTCGTCACGACGACAGGCAACTATAAATACGTCGGAAGGCTCATAGTCGAGTTCGACCCCGAGGGCAACGTCATCGCCATCGACGAGGCGAGCGGGCTCGTAAGGGTCGCGGGCGGGGACAACCCCGACGCCGTGCCGCCGGACGGATTCATACAGGAAAACGTCGTCGACCCGGTTTCCGATTACGTCTCCGGGCTCGCGGCCAACGTCATCGCCGAGAGCGAGGTGGCGCTCGAAGGAAGGCGGAGCCCTGGCGTGAGGACGGAAGAGACCAATCTCGGGAACCTCACGGCCGACGCCCTCCTCTACCAGGCGACAGTCCTTGCCGGGGAGTTCGGCGTGCCGGTGCCCGACGCCGCGCTCCAGAACGGGGGCGGCATCAGGAACGATACGCTCATACCGGCGGGCGACATAACGGAGCTCACGACGTTCGACATACTGCCGTTCGCGAATTTCGTCTCGATAGTTCCCAATATTCCGAGGGAGCAGTTCAAGGAGATAATGGAAAACTGCGTATCTCAGATACCGACGGCGGACGGACGCTTCGCACAGATCGCCGGCTTCAGGCTCGTCTACGACCCGGCCGGAACGCCGCAGGTGCTGGACGAGGAGCTTAACGTCGTAACGCCGGGAACGAGGGTCAGGAGCATCGTACTCGACAGCGGCGCCGTTATAGTCGAAGACGGCGCGGTCGTAGCGGGCGGCCCCGTTACCATCGTTACGAACGACTTCTCGGCGAGGGGCGGCGACATGTATCCATTCAGGGGCGCTCCCTTCACGACGATAGGCGTCGTCTATCAGCAGGCGCTATTTAACTACATAGTCGACCCGGTCGCCGACGGCGGGCTCGGAGGAATCATATCGGCGGCCGACTACCCCGAGGGCGGCGAGGGGCGGATCACTACGGCTCCGTAGCTAATATAGATCGAGACTTTCCACGGATTGAAAGAAGGCGGACCATGTGCCCGCCTTCTTTTTTTGACGGCGGGCAGGTAGCGGGTACGTCATTTCGAACGCGAGCTGCACGATATCGTACAGCGGGACGTGTGCCGTAACGCACCGGCACACCGCGGCTTCATCCGTAACATCCCCTCTCCGCTATGTATTCCACCGCCCACTCCGCGTGGCATGCATATTGCTCTATCGGGAATTACGATGAGCGTGACGCAGCTGAGGTATATGAGCGACGACGCCGAAGGCATAGTCCGCAAGAGGCGCGGAAAGGGGTTCGTCTATTATTTCGAGGGCAAGCCGGTCGCGAACGCGGCCGAAAAGGAGCGTATAAAGGGGCTCGTCATACCGCCTGCGTGGACGGACGTGTGGATCTGCCCCCACCCCGACGGGCACATACAGGCGACGGGCCGGGACCAGCGGGGCCGAAAGCAGTACGTCTACCACGAGATGTGGAGCGTCCTCTCTTCGGAGTCGAAGTTCGGGAGCCTCGCGACCTTCGGCGAATCGCTGCCCGCCATAAGGAAGCGCACCAGGAAGGACCTTACCCGCCGGAAGCTCGACAGGGACAAGGTGCTCGCGACGGTGATAAACATACTCGACAAAACATTCATGCGAATCGGCAGCGAGCGGTACTCGAAGGAGAACGACTCCTACGGACTCACGACGCTCATGAGCAGGCACGTGAAAGTTTCGGACGGGGCGGTAGAATTTGCGTACCGCGCCAAGGGCGGCAAAGAACGGAGCCTCCGGCTCGCGGACCGCGCCGTCACGAACACGATAAGGAAGTGCCAGGAGATTCCGGGATACAGGATCTTCAGGTTCGTCGACGACGACGGCTCTGCGAGCGCGGTCGATTCCGGCGACGTAAACGAGAGGCTCCGCGAAATCACCGGGCACGACTTTACGACGAAGGACTTCAGAACGTGGGGCGCGACGGTCGCCGCCCTTAACTGCCTGAAAAAAGCCGGCGAGCCGGAAGCCGGAAGCGAGAAGGCGATAGTGCGCGCCGTGAAAGAGGCCGCGAAGATTCTTGGCAATACTCCGGCCACCTGCAGGAAATACTACATTCACCCAGCGATACTCGACGCGTGGCGTAACGGGAAAATCGGCCCTTCGTCGGGACCGCGCGGCCGGCGGAAATACCTCTCTCCCGATGAAGTGGAAACACTCCGTATACTCAAGGCGGCCCACGTCCGCAGGAAATAGACGTAGCGGAGTTTGTGTAAATATGCACCGACGCGCGAACCGTGATTTGAATCGCTCATCCAGCTACGTCGGAAAACACACTACGTGTGGCGGACCACGTCCGCAGGAAACCGGCGTAGCGGAGTCCGTTTAAGCATGCACCCGACGCACTATCAGTCCCCTTCCCGGCTACGTCGGTACATTACGTGTGTCATTCCCGCAACGATTCCGAGCAAGCGAGGAATTACCATACTTCTGTCATTCCCGAATGCCTGTATCGGGAATCCAGCACGCCACGCGTGCACGAATCCGACGTCGCGGCTTACAGCCGCGACACACCGCCTTTCCTGTCATTCTGCCTGTCGCGGCGAAGCTTCAGCGAAGTCGGAAACTTGATTCAGAATCTATTTCTTCCTTTGGTCGAAATGACAAAACGCTTGAAAAATTGCTGGCGGAAGTGGATTCCCGCCTGCGCGGGAATGACAGACTAAGAAGAATGACAAACTATCGGGGTGAGGGTTTACCTTAACAATAAATCAAGAGCCGTATAAAATTAAATCCCGGAACCATGCGAAGAAATTTCGAAGGTAAGAGCGTCCTGATCACCGGCGGAGGGACGGGAATCGGCAAGGCAACCGCGCTCGAATTCG
>CAZUDM010000035.1:0-23925 GCA_964618635.1 uncultured Spirochaetia bacterium | reverse complement strand
CATGAACCTCGACTTCCCCGATGTCAGCAAATACTCGAAAGACCTGAAAGGAATCCTCAAATTCGAAGACGATCTGCTGGAGGGAAAGGTGTGATAAGGCTACTGCCTAAAGGGATCGGTTCTTCACTCTCCATCCGGCCTTATCTGGGGACAATTGGTGATGTTGGCAGCTTCGTTCGTGGATTTCGTACCCGTGCAGTCCATCCTCCTCTCACCGCGCATCTCCTGCTCCGTGTCCCAGTCGTATTTCCCCGCACACCCGGCGCAGAATAAAACAAGCAAAGCCGCAATCACAATCCGCTTCATCTTTCCGCTCGCTCCCGTTATCGGCAATTCTCAACACCAGCCGTGAATATATTACCCCGTGATTCAGTGCTCCGCTTCATCCCGTGAAAATCCGGCGCGACATGTCTTTCACGCATCCGCCCACCGGCGCGCAGGACTCCCGGGGCTCTCCCGATTTAAGGTGCCAATCCCTGCTCCGTAAGGTATTCTGGTTTTAAGGGTTCCCGATAATACGCAGGCGAGGGAGTAGTCGGCCATGCCGAAAAGAAGCAAGATACACATCGGGACCTCAGGCTGGCGTTACGACCACTGGGTCGGACCCTTTTACCCGAGCGGCCTCTCCGGCGACGAATTCCTCGAACATTACGCAAAATCCTTCCGCACCGTCGAGATAAACAACTCCTTTTACCATATGCCGGAGAAGAAAACCATGCGCCGCTGGAGCCGGACCGTCCCCGACGGGTTCATATTCGCAGTCAAGGCAAGCCGCTACATCACCCACATGAAAAAGCTGAAAGACCCCAGGAAGCCCGTCTCGAAGCTCCTTAAGACGGCGGACGCGCTCGGCGACAAGCTCGGACCCATACTTTTCCAGCTCCCGCCGAAATGGCGCGTGAACCGCGAAAGGCTCAAGTCGTTCCTCGAATCCCTGCCCGGCGGCTACCGCTACGCGTTCGAGCTCAGGGACCCGAGCTGGTTCGACGACGACGTGTACGCGATCCTCGAAAAACACGGGGCCGCATTCTGCATATTCGAGATCGGCGGCCTACGCTCCCCCGAAGTCGTCACGTCCGGCATGGTCTACGTGAGGCTCCACGGGCCGGGAGCCGCCTACAAGGGCCAATACTCGAAAGACGCGCTCTCCGAATGGGCGCACCGCATAAGGAAATGGCGGCGAAGAGGAAAAGAGGTTTTCTTCTACTTCGACAACGACGAGGCGGGCTACGCGCCTGAAGACGCGAAAAAGTTGAGCGAGATGCGTAAAAGCTGAGGCTCCACGACCCCCGTCAGCCCTTCCCTTCCGTCTCCGATTCGGCTCCTCCGTTCAGCTTTATCTCACGCCACGAGAGGTACATGAACACCGTCAGAATCACTATCGTGCAGAGCGGCGCGAGCCAGAACGGCGCCTCTATGCCGAAGCTTTCGAGCGTCATAATCGCGCCGAGTATGCCTATCGAATACATCGCCCCGTTCTTGAGGTAGGCATACCTCGATATCCAGTTTATGCCCCTGACGGTGACCTCCCTCACGACGAACGCTCCTATGCCGTTCCCGATGAGTATCAGCGGTATCGAGAGCGTGAACGCGAACGCGCCGATCACGCCGTCGATAGAGAACGACGCATCGAGCACTTCCAGGTAGAACACCTTGCTCCACCCGCTCATCGCCGGGTCGAGCAGCTCCTTCTCCTTGGCCTCGGCGTTCTTTTTGAACCCGTCCGTGATGAAAAACGCCGTCGTCCCGACGGACGCCGCGAACGCGAGGAACGGGTCGAACTTGAGGGATATGTATATGACGACAGTAAAGAGGAGCGACGTCACTGCGTAGAACCACACCGAATGCCTGTGAATGAAAGGCTCGACGGGGACTATGTAATTCTTGTCCTCCGTGAATATCCACGCGAGGAAGACGAGGAAGAGGTACATCCCGCCGCCCATGAGGAGATAGTGCTTCGAGTGCGCGAGCGACTCTTCGATGTCGCTGCTGCTCCCGGAGAAGGCGAGGGTCAGGAGCTGCATGAACGAGAGGTCGGGGTTGGCTATCCAGAGAATGAGGAACGGGAGGATGCCGCGGAGGACGAAAACGGCGATGAGCATTCCCCAGAGGAGGAAGAACCGCCTGAAGCGGTCCGTCATCGTGCTCAGAACGTGCGCATTGACGACAGCATTATCGACGCTCGAGATTATCTCGAACACAGTGAGGCCGATAATGATTATTACAGCTTCCAGCATGAGCGTAGGACTTGCTACTATTGTCCACTACGCGCGCGCGATTGCAAGAGGGGATTCGCCATGAAGGAAAGAATCCCCCAGGCGTACCCCGATCATCCGTAGACCGGGTATACCGTGCCCGCGTCTCGCCCTACGGCGCTATCGCCACCTTTATCACACCGTCACCCTGCGACGAGAACAGCTCGTACGCCTCGTCGATCTCGTCGAGCGAGAAGCGGTGCGTTATCAGCTGGCGGAGGTTCACCCTCTCGTTCCTGACGAGCTCGATGAGCCGCCTCATGCGCTCCTTCCCGCCGGGGCAGAGCGTCGAGACGATTTTCTTATCGGCGAGGCCGAACCCGAATTCCTTGTTCGGGAGCCCGATGTTGGTCAAGTCGCCCGGGTAAACCCCGAGGCTCGAAATCGTGCCGCCGACGCGGGTCGATTTAACAGCGTTCTCGAACGTCGCCTGCAGGCCCAGGGCCTCGATAGCCACGTCGACGCCCCTCCCGTTCGTTATGCCGAGTATCTCTTTCACAGGATCCGACTTCCTGAAGTCAATCATCACGTCGGCCCCCATCTTCTTCGCCATCTTCATGCGCGAGGGGATGGTGTCGACGCCGATTATGAGCGACGCCCCCTTGAGCTTCGCCCCCGCGACCGCGCCGAGCCCTATCGGCCCCTGCCCGAATACTACGACCGTATCGCCGACTTTTATATCCGCGCTCTCGGCCCCCGAAAGCCCCGTCGAAAATATGTCCGTCGTGAGGAGGACGTCCTCGTCCGAGAGCTCGTCCGGTATCGGTGCCAGGTTCGCCATGGCCGCCGGGATCTTCACGTAATCCGCCTGGCATCCGTCGATCGTGTTCCCGAGCTTCCACCCCCCGAGAAAGCCGCCGCACTGCGACCAGTTCGCCGAGAGGCAGTAATTGCAGACCCCGCACGGGGTGATCGCGTTCACGGCCACGCGCTGGCCGACTGTATATCCAGTGACCCCGTCGCCGAGCTCGTGTACGACGCCGATGGGCTCGTGCCCTATCGTTAGCCCCTCTTTTACGGGGAATTCGCCCCTGACTATGTGAATGTCGGTACCGCAGATGGTGGTGAGCGTTACCTTTATCACCGCCTCGCCCGGGCCCGCCTTCGGAATCGGTTTTTCCACGAGTCCGGCTTTGTTAACGTCCTTGAAAACGTTGGCTCTCATCATGATCGGCTGCCTCCTGCCCATAAGTTTAACACCCGATACTGCAAAACCCGTGCCTGAATGTAAGACGCCGCTGTCTTTCCATTAAGTACGCCGCGGGCTGCCGTGAGAGCCAGAACGAGCGTGAAATACCCGTCCGATTCTGCGGCACTGTACAGTATTCGGGCATAGAGCGGCCGTAACGGTGCGTCGGGCATACGATTACACGGGATTTACAAAAAAAACGACACGGGGGAATTTTCGGCTATACTATTAAATGCAACGAGGAAACGGTCCGGGGGAGGAGAGACTCTCCATACCTCTTTTGATTCAAATCCTCCTTTAACGAGAAACAAGATTTGGAATCATCTCCCCCGGACTCTTTTTATTGAATCCCATTATACACGAATCCCTTTTAAAAATTCAAGGACAGAAGTCCGCCTGACAAGCCCCCTGCCGCTTTTCACATACTCGGGTTTTAGTGGAATGACAGGGAGGCCGGATCGGCCTCCCATTTGGAAATTTTTCTATTTCTTGACGGAAAAAATTTATGATCGGCTTTGCAGCGGGTTCTTCAACCCTGCCCGCCGTCTCCGTTACCGTCCGGCTTCACGATGACGAGCGTGTACTTGTCGAGGTCGATGTATTTACGCGCGGCAGTTAAAACGTCCTCTTTCGTCACGGCGTATATCTCTTCAGGGTACTTCTTATACTCGTCCCACCCGAGTCCGTAGAGCTCGTCGAACGTTATCTTCGCCGCCTGCGACGAATTCTGCTGGAGCCCTATCTCGAAGCTTCCGACGAGGTAGTTCTGCGCGCGCTTCAGCTCGTCGTCCGTGATGCCCTTTTCGAGCACGAGCCCAAGCTGCTCCTTTATCGCGCTCACGGCCTCGGCCTCCTTCTGCGGCGCTGTGCCGATGTAAACCCCGAAGAACCCGGGCTCGAGCCCCGGCGTGTAGAAGGACGTCACGGTATACGCAAGGCTCTTCTTGTCCCTGAGCTCCAAGAACAGCCGCCCGCCCTGCCCGGAGAGAACCGTGTTCAGCACCTCGAACGCGTAGCTGTCCTTGTCGCTGATGGAAGGCGCGAGGAATCCCATGATGATGTGCGTCTGTGCCTTGTCCGGCTTGGTCTCGACGCGCTCCGCGATCTTCTCCTGCGCTGCGGGCGCCGCGACAGTCGGTACGACCGCAGTGCCCTTTTTCATCCCGCCGAATTCTTCCTTTATCGCGGCGAGAGCCTTCTCCTCGTCGACGTCGCCCACGACCGTGATGACGAGGTTTTCGGGATGGGCGTACTTTTTATAGAACGCCCGGATGTCCTTCCCTGTAAAGGAAGTCACGGTTTCGACCGTGCCGAGCGGGTTGAATTTATACGGATGCTCGCTGTAAAGCGTGCTCAAA
This sequence comes from uncultured Spirochaetia bacterium, assembly GCA_964618635.1. Taxonomy (GTDB): domain Bacteria; phylum Desulfobacterota_D; class UBA1144; order Nemesobacterales; family UBA2774; genus JADLGH01. The sequence continues at coordinate 19,123 of CAZUDM010000035.1, read as the reverse complement.
AAGAGATTCACGGTGGTCTTCAGGAGATTGTCCCCCTCCCTGTTTATCTCAGCCAGTATCTCCCTCCGCGCCCTCTCGACTTCCTGCTGGTCGAACGACGGATTCAAAAGGACGTCGGCGAATATGTCCATCGCCTCGGGGAAATTCTGGCTCAGGGATTCGACTGTAACGCCGAAGCTGTTTCGGCCCGAGAACCCCTGCACGTCGCCCGCTATCGACTCTATCTCCTGCGCTATACGGGCCGCGCTTCTCGTATCCGTGCCGCGCGTCAGCATGCGCGACGCGAAGTTCGACATACCCTGCGTCTTCGCGTCCTCGTAGCGGAGCCCGCCCAGGAACGCCGCGCGCGCCGCGAATAGCGGCACACCGGGATTACGCTTTATCAGCACCCTCACGCCGTTATCGAGGACGTATTTCTTTACTTCCGACTCAGCGGCCGGTCCGGCCGTCGGGGACGGCGCAGCCGAAGCCGCCGCGTCAGGTGCGGCGCCGCTTCCGTGGACGGTGAACTCCTCTTCCGTGAGCTCTTCCTCTCCAATCTCCACATTCTGACCGGCGTCCTCGCCGCCGATGTTTTCGACCGCGGCCCTGCCTTCGGCCTCGCCCGCTACGGACTTGATCTCATCGGCCGTTATCGTAACCTGTCCCGTCGGGAGCAGGAATCCGGCCGTCATATTCGAATTGTTGAGATACTTGTTCGCGACCTGCATTATGTCCTCGGCCGTGACCTTCCTTACCTTGTCGAGATAATCGTCCTCATACCTGAAATCCCCCGCCTCAACCTCATAATAACCGAGCTTCTGGGCCTGCCCCTGCATCGTTTCCTTCGTATATATGGCGTCGCTTTCGATGTTGACCTTGGCCTTCGAAAGCTCGAGGTCGCTCACCGGCTCGCGCTTGAGCCTCCCGACCTCCTCGACGATCTCCGAAAGGGCCTCCTTCGACTCCGCCGGGTCGAGCGTACCACCGACGGCGAATATGCCCTCCCTCTTTGGCGTGAATGCGTAGGCGTATATGCTGTTCGCAAGCCCTTTTTCTTCCTTTATCTCCCTGTAAAGGCGCGAGCTCTCGCCGCCTCCGAGTATGTTCGCGAGCACGTCGAGCGCAGGCACGTCCTCGCCCCTCGCGCTCGGAACGTGATACGCCAGCGAGAAGTAGCCTTCCTGAACGGGCTTGTCGATTACGAACGCCCTCATCTCAGTCTGCTGCGGCTCGGGCGCTATGTCGCACTTGGGAATGTCCCACCTCTTCAGCTTCCCGAACGTCTCGTCGATCTTCGACTCTATGGTTTCCGGGTCGAAGTCGCCGACGACGATAAGGGCCATGTTCTGCGGTGAATACCACTTATGATAGAAGTCCGTGATGCCCTTCCTGTCGAAGGACTTTACGCTTTCCACAGTGCCGATTATAGGCCTTCCGTAGGAGTGCTCCTGGAACATGGTAGAGAATAATTTTTCACTAAGATTTCTGCCGGGGCTGTCCTGTCCGCGCCTTATCTCCTCGACGACGACTTCGAGCTCCTTTTCGAGCTCCTCGGGGTCGAACGTCGAATTCTGCATCGCGTCCGAAAGGATGTCGAGGGCGGTGTCCTGGAACCTGCTGGCTATGACGACATAATAGACCGTTTCGTCAAACGAGGTGAACGCGTTTATATCGCCGCCGCTGCCTTCGATGACGCGGGCGATTTCGCCGACCGCCCTCTTCTCGGTGCCCTTAAAGAGCATATGCTCGTGGACGTGCGCGAGGCCGTACTCCCCCTCCGTCTCGCACGCGCTCCCCGTTTTGACCCACACGTTCACCGCCACTACAGGCGAGGAATGGTTCTCTTCGAGAATCACAGTAAGCCCGTTATCGAGCTCGTATTTCGTCACGCCGTTCACTGTCGTTTTCGTTTTCACGGCTTCGTTATCCATACTTTTCTCCTCTCTACTGCACGAAACCGCCGTAACGAGCACGGCGGCGGTCAGTATAATCGGCAGTATCCGCAACGTGCCGAAAAGGCCTCTTTCCGGGTTTGCATACAGTTTCAGGTATCGAACGAGATTCGGTATCATCGGCGGCCCGCCCTTTTATTTTTATCGCTGCATCTGGAATCAGGGAACTTTTATAACGCTAATAAGATAACGGCATTTGGCCCCCGTTCAAGCAGGGGGAGGCCGCATCCCGGGAATATTCATTAATAGAAGGGACTTGCAAAGATTAATAATCAGCCCTCTTCCCTCGTATGGGGCTGGTCGGCGGCGTGCCGCCTGCCGGTCAAGTACTTAAAGGCATAAATAAGGAGGCCCGAGACTGCGTATAGATAGACGAGGAAGATGAACATTATTTCGGGGTTGGTAATGATGGCGGCGATGATTATCGCGGCGACGACGAGGGCGTTGAACGGCCCGCCGAGCTTGAAAGTCGGCTGCTTCGAGTATATGACGTTGCTCACCATCAGCAGCCCCACAACCGGTGCCGCGAAGAGATAAAACCATATCACGCGCTCGTCCGGGGCAATCCTGAGGGCCGAGAGCAGCATGAGCGGCGACACGACGAGCCCCGCGGCCATCGGGCTCGGGAGGCCGGTGAAATTAAACCTTTCGACGTTCCCCGACTGCACGTTGAACCGAGCCAGCCTGAGCGCTGCGCAGACGGCGTAGAATATTACGACCATGAGCCCGAGCTCGCTCTTTTGCATCAGTGTCGATACGTAAAGGAGAACAGCGGGAGCCACGCCGAAAGATACGAGGTCTGAAAGAGAATCGTAAGACAGGCCGAAGTTGCTCTCGTGCTTGATGAATCTCGCGAGCCTGCCGTCGAGCATGTCGAAGAAGAACGATATTACAATAAAAGCGCCCGCCCACCAGAGCCTCTTGAACTCCCACTCCGGCGAGCCCGCCTGGGCGCCGTGACCGGCCGCCACCTGTATCGAGGTCATTATGGAAAGGAGCCCGAAGGAAAGGTTCCCCGTGGTAAAAATATTCGGAAGAACGGGCATTACCTTCTGCCGCCTCGACTTCTTCCGCCTTACGCCCTGCTCGCGTCTAGCCATGCTATTACGCTCTCCCCTGCTTTTACCTTGCGCCCTTCCCTGGCTTCTATTATATACCCTTCCGGGACGTATACGTCCACCCTCGACCCGAATTTTATCATGCCGAACCTCTGCCCCTTCTCGAATTTCGTATCGACGTCGGCGTAGGAAACTATGCGCCGTGCGAGGAATCCGGCTATCTGGGTGACGACGAACGTGTCGCCCCCCGCAGTCTCGATTAACGTCGAAAGCCTCTCGTTATCGTCGGATTTCCGCTTCATCCCCTCCGAGAAAAGCCAGCTCGGCATGTTTGCTATGTTGAAGCTCCCGGGGGAGTATTTGGTGCCTGTGACCCTGCCCCTGACGGGCATCCTGTTTATGTGGCAGTCGTAAAGTGCGAGGGATATGGAGATCCTCGTCATGGGCTGCCCGAGAAAGTCCCTCTCGTAGGTCTCGGCGATCTCTATCACCTCGCCGTCCGCCGGGGAAACTACGGCCTCGGGGGCGTCGGGCACGTCCCTTTCCGGGTCGCGGAAGAAAAAGAGGACTATCACCGCCAGCCCCGCGAATACGAAGGAGAGGACGGTGAAGTCTGTTATCGCGGCCGCCCAGGCCAGGAACGCCAGTATGCCGAGATACGTGAACCCCTCGGTGGCTATGGGTGGCCGCTTTCGTTCCATCAGTTTTTCGTCTTGTCCACGAGCTTCTTCTTGAAGAGGGAGCTCATCATGCCCCGGAGCTGCCCGCCGATGTCCTCTATCGGATGCGTCTCGCCCTTCTTCATGAGCGCGTTGTAAACCGGCCTGCCCGCCCTGTTCTCGAGGATCCACTCACGGGCGAAAACGCCGTTCTGAATCTCGGTCAGGATCTTCTTCATCTCTTTCTTGGCGTCTTCGTCGACGACCCTCGGCCCGCGCGTGATGTCGCCGTATTTCGCCGTGTCGCTGATGGAATATCTCATGTTGGATATGCCGCCCTCGTAGATGAGGTCGACGATGAGCTTAACCTCGTGGCAGCACTCGAAGTACGCCATCTCCGGCGGATATCCCGCCTCGACGAGCGTCTCGAACCCGGCCATGATGAGGGAGGTGAGCCCGCCGCAGAGAACGGCCTGCTCGCCGAAGAGGTCTGTCTCGGTTTCGTCTTTAAAGGTGGTTTCGATTATTCCGGCCCTTCCGCCGCCTATCGCTCCCGCGTAGGCGAGCGCTATATCCTTTGCCTCGCCCGTCGCGTCCTGGTGGATTGCAACCAGCATCGGCACTCCGGCGCCCTCTTCGTACTGCCCGCGGACAGTGTGGCCGGGGGCCTTCGGGGCTACCATAAATACGTCTACGTTGGGCGGGGGGACTATCTGGCCGTAGTGGATGTTGAACCCATGGCTGAACGCTACGGCGTTACCGGCCTCGAGGTTATCGGATATGCCATCGTTGTATATACCGGCCTGGCTGGTATCCGGGGCGAGTATCATTATAATGTCCGCCCACTTGGCGGCGTCCTCGACCGAAAGCACCTTGAAACCGGCCTGCTTCGCCTTCTCCCAGCTTCCGCTCCCTTCGCGGAGCCCGACGGCGACGTCTACGCCGCTGTCCCTGAGGTTGAGCGCGTGGGCGTGGCCCTGGCTGCCGTAGCCGATTATCGCGACCTTCCTGTTCTTAAGCTTCTTCTGATTTATATCGCTGTCGTAGTAGACCTTCATTTTTCCTCTCCTTTCCTTACGGCTTTGCTTTCCCGTTTCATCGCCACAGTCCCCGTGCGTGCTATCTCCTTTATTCCGAGCGGATGGAGAAGCTCAATGAACGCGTTCACCTTATCCTTGTCGCCCGTAAGCTCGAGCGTGTACGACTTCGCCCCCACGTCTATCACCTTCGCCCTGAATATGTCGGCCGTCCGAAGTATCTCGGCCCTCGTATCGGGCCTCGCATCGACTCTTACGAGCACCATCTCCCTCTCGACCCTCACTTCGCTCGTGAGGTCGCTCACCTTTATCACGTTCACCATGTTGTTGAAGCGTTTTATTATCTGCTGGATAATGAAATCGTCGCCCGAGGTGACGAGCGTAATGCGCGAAGTGTCGGGCTCGAGCGTCTCGGCGACGTTCAGGCTCTCGATGTTGAACCCCCTCGCGCTGAAGAGGCCGGCTATGCGCGAGAGAACGCCCGATTCGTTATCGACAAGAAGCGTTATCGTGTGCCTCACAATATATATACCTCCATATATACCTCCCGGTATATCTGAATGAACCGCTGATTATACAGGGGAAAAGATAAATGAGAACCCTTACTTATATAAAAAGCTCACTCATTATACCCAATCTTTCCCGTTAAGCCATATCGGCCACGTCGGCGAGGTTGCTGAGCTGAGCGCCCGGCCCGAGAAGCATCTCGTTCATCGCGCCGCCCGGGGCTATCATCGGATATACGAGCTCCTCGTAGTCGACCATGACTTCTATCAGCACGACGCCCGGCGTCGACAGCCCTTCCTTGAGCGTCGCCTCGAGATCCTTGGGTTTCGACGCCCTGAGACCGGCCGCTCCGAACGACTCCGCCAGCTTCACGAAATCCGGCAGCACGCCGAACTTCGACGCCGAGTAGTTGCCGTTGAAGAACATCGTCTGCCACTGGCGCACCATGCCGTGATGGCCGTTGTTGAGAAGGAGTATCTTGAGGTCCATGTTGTTTTCGACAGCCGTGGCGAGCTCCTGCATGTTCATCTGGAAGCTGCCGTCGCCGCACACGCTTATAACCTGCCTGTTTGGCTGGGCGAACTTCGCGCCCATCGCGGCAGGAAAGCCGAAGCCCATCGTGCCGAGGCCGCCCGAGGTGATGTGGGTCCTCGGGTGCTTGAACTTGTACCACTGCGCAACCCACATCTGGTGCTGGCCGACGTCGGATACGATGACCGCCTCGCCGTCCGTGATCTTGCTCAGCGTGTCGATGGTGTAGGACGTGAGTATCTTCTCGTCGCCCTGGTTGTAGGAATAGGGGTACTTTTTCTGCCAGCTCTTTATCTGCCCCGACCATTCCTTCCTGTCGTTCTTCACCTTGGCCGGAAGGAGCTCGAGTATCTGCTGGAGAACGAGCTTCGCGTCGCCGACTATCGGACAGTGAACGACTATGTTCTTGTCTATCGTCGACGGGTCTATGTCGATGTGAATTATCTTCGCGTTTGGAGCGAACTTGGCGAAATTACCGCCCGTCGCCCTGTCGTCGAAGCGCGCGCCTATGGATACGACGAGGTCGCACTCGTGGACGGCCATGTTCGCAGCGTAAGAGCCGTGCATGCCGAGCATGCTGATGTAGAGCGGGTCGTCCGACGGATACGCGCCGAGGCCCATGAGCGTCAGCGTAACGGGTATCTGGAGCCTGTGAGCGAGCTCCTTGAGCTCCTCGCTCGCTGCCGACCATATGAGCCCCCCGCCGCCGAATATGAGCGGCTTTTTCGCCGCGAGAAGCATCTCGACGGCGCGCTTTATCTGACCCGGGTGCCCCTTCGTCGGTGGCTTGTAGCCCCTTAGGCCGACAGAGTCCGGTATAACGAGCTCGTCTTCACCGAGGAGAACGTCCTTCGGCATGTCGACGAGAACAGGGCTCGGCCTCCCTGTGCCGGCGATGTAAAACGCCTCCTTCATCGCGCGCGGAAGGTCTATCGTCTTCCTCACGAGATAATTATGCTTCGTGCAGGGGCGGGTTATACCGATATGGTCCGCCTCCTGGAATGCGTCGCTCCCCAGGTATGGAAGCGGGACCTGCCCCGTGAAAACGACTATCGGGGAAGAGTCCATCTGCGCCGTCGCGATACCCGTTACGGTATTCGTCGCGGCCGGACCGGAAGTACAGAGCACCACGCCAGGCTTGCCGGACGCCCTCGCGTAGCCGTCAGCCATGTGGGTTGCGCCCTGCTCATGCCTGGCAAGAACGTGCCTGAGCCTGTCCTCATACTTCGACATGACGTCGTACACCTTCAGAACGTAGCCGCCCGGAAGACCGAATACCACGTCTATGCCCTCGTGTATGAGAGTCTCGAAAAACATCTCGGCGCCGATCATTCTTGCCATTGTAATACACCCCCGTAGGATAAGCCCGGAAACGCTTACACGTCCGCCGGGCGGTTGAAATAATCTATATTAATACTTCGATTCAGGGCCCGAAGCCTTCAGGCTTCGACCCTGTGCTTCCACTCGGCTATCTTGGCCTCGATGCGGTCCTTGAGCGAGAGCTTTATCTTCTTCAGCCTCTTCACCTCTACCTCGTCGTCGAAGCTAAGGGATTCCTTGCTTTCGAGGCTCCTTACGACCTCGTCGAGCTCCCTGTGCTCGAAGTAGAGCTTCTGGAACTCATCGTCCCCCGAGAGAAGCTTCTCAACTATCTCTGATTCCGTCATGGTCTCTCCCCTTTGCTGATAATTCTGCGTCTGGCTTTCTCAGATACGCCGGCGACAGCAGCGCCGCATCCTCTGAAAGCCCTTCCCGCAATCTCCGGACACCCAGGAACGCGAGCGACGACGCCCTCGGATAATTCATGTAAGAAGGGCAGAATAAACACTCGCCGAGCTCGCTTTCACCATGATTATCTTCCAGAAAATCTTTATAAAGTAAAGCGCCTTCCCCTATAAATATCGTTTTTTCCTTTATTATGCTCCTCAATTCAGGAAGCGTTAGCGGGGCGTCTTCGGTGAGCCTTACGACCTCCCCGTCCTTCGCCCTGAAAAGTGCGGAGAACACTTCCCCCCGCCGCGCGTCTATGACAGGGCAGAGCTGGTAGCCCGAAAACGGCGCGTTCATCGCCAGCAGCTCCAGCGACGACGCCGACACGACGGGCAGGTCGAGCGCAAACGCGAGTCCTTTTACGGTAGAGATTCCGACCCGCAGCGCCGTGAACGACCCCGGCCCGGCCGCGACCGCTATCCCCGAAAGCTCCCCTTTATCCATTCCGAGCTCATCCAGAAGCATGTCCACCTTCGGGATCAGCTTTTCGGAGTGAGAGGGACCCATGTCGAGGTAGTACTCCCCGAGTATCCTGTCGCCGTCCGCGACGGCGATGCTCCCGGAGTAGGTCGAGGTTTCGATGGCGAGGACTTTAAGAGACGTCACATTATAGAGTATATCAAATTTTGATGCTGTCGCCCATGTATGAATTGAGGCGTATTCAACTGAGCTTACAGGAGGCCGCGCGGTGGCATCTCTCCGTGCTCGGAGAATTTCAGCGCGAGGTCTGGGTGCCGAAGGTCTCTTCGCGGACGAGCGACGACGAGCCCGAGGTTATGCCCTCTATCCTCATCGCGAGGTCGTTTCTGTTGGTGGCCTGCCTCATCGCCTCGTCGTAGGTGATCAGATTGCCCTTGTAGAGGCTGTAGAGGCACTGGTCGAAGGTCTGCATGCCGTAGTGGAGGCTGCCCTCCTGTATCGCCTGCCGTATCTCCCACGTCTTGGTCGAGTCGGAGATGAGCTCCTTTATTCTCTCCGTCGCTATGAGTATCTCGACCGCCGGGACTCGCGCCTTGCCGTCCGCCGTAGGCACGAGCCTCTGCGATATGACGGCCTTAAGCACCTGTGCGAGCTGATACCTCACCTGGTTGTGCTGGTGGGGCGGGAAAACCGTCAGCATACGGTTGACGGACTCCATCGCGTCGAGGGTGTGAAGCGTAGTCAGAACGAGATGACCCGTCTCCGCTGCCGAGAGGCATATCTCCATCGTTTCGAGGTCCCTGAGCTCGCCGACGAGAATGACGTCGGGGTCTTCCCTGAGGGCTGCCCTCATGGCGTTTGCAAACGCCATCGTATCTATGCCGACCTCCCTCTGGTTGATGTAGCTCATCTGGTCTTCGTGCATGTATTCGAGCGGGTCTTCGACGGTGATGATGTGCCGCGACTTGGTCTTGTTTATGTAATCGACTATCGAGGCGAGCGTCGTCGACTTGCCGCTTCCCGTCGTCCCCGTGACGATAACGAGCCCCCTCTCCTCGTTCGCTATCTTCTCCATGACAGGCGGGAGGTGAAGCGACTGGAAGTTGAGTATGTTGAACGGTATAGACCTTATGGCTATGGAATAGGTGCCCCTCTGCTGAAAGACGTTGACCCTGAACCTCGAAAGCCCGCTTATGCTGTAGGCGAGGTCCATCTCGAAGAGATTCTCGAACCTCTCCCGCTGCGAGGGGTTCATCATGGAGTAGGCCATCGACTTCACGTCGTCCGGCGTGAGCTTGGGGGCGCTTTTGACAGGCATGAGCTTCCCCTCGACGCGGAGTATAGGGTGCCGCCCGGTGCCTATGTGTATGTCGGACGCCCCTACCCTTACGGCCGCCTTAAGGATGTCGTCGATGTTTATGCCCATGTCTCGCTCCGGCTGCTACTCCTCCGCTTTGAGATTCTTCGAAATGCCAGTTTTCGCCAGTATCTCACCCTTAAGCTTCTCCGCGAGGTCGGGATTCTCTCCGAGGAATGTCCTCGCGTTCTCCCTCCCCTGCCCGAGTCTCTCCCCGCCGTAGGAAAACCACGTCCCGCTCTTTTCCACTATATTCAGCTTGGTGCCCATGTCTATCATTTCGCCCGTCTGCGATATGCCGCTTCCGAACATGATGTCGAACTCGGCGTCCCTGAACGGCGGTGACACTTTATTCTTTACGACCTTCGCGCGCACCCTGTTCCCGGTCACGTCGTCGCCGTCCTTTATGGAGCCTATGCGCCTGACGTCTATCCTGACGGACGAGTAGAACCGGAGGGCCGTACCGCCGCTCGTCGTTTCCGGGTTCTGGTAAGGGAGCGTGCCGATCTTCATACGCGTCTGGTTGACGAATATTACGAGTGTGTTCGAGCGGCCCACTGTGGCGGTGATTTTACGTAGCGCCTGAGACATCAGCCTCGCCTGGAGGCCGACGTGAGTGTCGCCCATCTCGCCCTCTATTTCGGCACGCGGCGTAAGCGCTGCGACCGAGTCGAGCACTATCACGTCCACCGCCCCGCTCCTTACGAGCGTGTCCACTATTTCGAGCGCCTGCTCGCCGAAGTCGGGCTGCGAGATGAGAAGCTCGTCCACCCTGACGCCGAGGTTATTGGCGTAGTTCGGGTCGAGCGCGTGCTCCGCGTCGACGAAGGCCGCTATGCCGCCCTTCTTGTGCACCTCGGCTATAACGTGAAGCGCGAGCGTAGTTTTACCTGACGACTCCGGGCCGAATATCTCGATTATCCTCCCCCTGGGGAATCCCCCGACGCCAAGCGCTATGTCGAGCCCTATCGAGCCCGACGACACGACCGAAAGCTGCGGTATCGGCGCCCCGGCCCCGAGCCTCATTATAGAGCCCTTTCCGAACTGCTTCTCTATGGATGAGATCGCAAGCTCTATCGTTTTTTCCTTTTCTGCGTTGCTGTCTTCAGCGAGTGGTTGTTTTGCCATGATAGCTCCCAAATTATACGTTATTTAATAAAATCTGCATAACAGTCATTATGGCCCGGGAGGACGTCGCGAGCTTTATTTCCTCGCGCGTGCCGTGAAACAAAAACTTCTCCGAGCGCGTGCCGTGCGAGGCCGAATCCGTGCCGATGAATACAGTTCCCACGGGCTTTTCCGGGGTCCCTCCCGAGGGGCCCGCAATGCCGGAGACGGCGACGCCGATGTCCGAGCCCGAGAGGTTCCTCACGCCCCTCGCCATCGCCTCGACGACCGGGCCGCTCACCGCGCCGTGCTCGACGAGAAGCTCGTGCGGGACTCCCAGTATCTGCTCCTTGGCCTCGTTGCTGTAGGAGATAACACCCTCGAAGAAGCACGACGAGCTTCCGGGAACATTAGTGATTCTATGCGCTATGAGCCCTCCGGTGCACGACTCCGCCGTCGCGAGGCTGAGGTTTCTTTCGCGGAGAAGCCCGCCCAGAACCTCCTCCATCGTCTCGCCGTTGATTGAAAACACGTACCCGGCGAGCCGGGCTGTCACCTCGTTCGTAAACTCGTCCAGAATGGCCGCGGCGGCGTCATGGTTTTCGCCGTAAGCGGTGACCCGGAGATGAACCTCGGGAAAGTGCGCCCTGTATCCGAGCCTGACGTTTTCCCTCTCGACCCCCGCGAGCCTCTCGGCGACGCCCGATTCCGGGAGGCCGAACGTCTTTATCAAACGGGTTTTTACAGCCGGCCTGCCCGCGCCCATTTTTTCCAGCTCGGGGAGGACATACGCCTCCAGCATCGCGCGAAACTCCTTCGGCACTCCGGGGAGAAAGTAGAACACGGTGCCTTCGGACTCCGACCGCCATCCCGGCGCAGTTCCCCACTCGTTAACGAGCACCTTGCATCCCTTCGGCAGGCAGGCCTGCTTCCGGTTGATCCCGGTCATGACGCGGCCCCTCTGCCTGTACCTTTCCTCTATCGACGCGAGCGCCTCGCGGTTCAGCTCGAGCCCCGTTCCCAGAAAGCGCGCCGCGGCCTCGGCGGTGAGGTCGTCCGACGTCGGCCCGAGGCCTCCCGAGACGATAACAGCATCCGCCCTCCCGCGCGCGATTTCGAACGCCTCGATTATGCGGTCCATGTAATCGCCCACAGTCGTGTGCCAGGCGACTTCGAGCCCCATAGACGCGAGAACGTCCCCCGCCCGGAAGAAATTTCCGTCGGCCGTAAGGCCGGTCATAAGCTCGTCGCCCGTGGTGATTATTTCAATAGTGAGACTCATTAATCCAGCGCCTTCAGCCCTTCGGAGAGTAATTGGGAAAAAGAGTATACGCTCGACGCATCAGAGGCAAGAACATTGGGTGAATGTTGGAAGATGCTGATCACAAAGTTCCCTCTCCCCATCAATGGGGAGAGGGTCAGGGTGAGGGGTATACCCCTATTCCGTCATTCCCAACGATTTCGAGCGAGCGAGGAATCACCACACTTCTGTCATTCCCGAATGCTTTTACTTGCCGCGGCGAAGCCCGCGGGCGAAGCCGGGTCGGGAATCCAGTTTTTAATCAGTCACCCTGCCTGTCCGGCGTCCTGTCCGCCGAAGCTTTAGCGAAGGTGGAAGCCTTCTTGTCGGTCGAAGCTTTCTTGTCCGACGTAGCTTTAGCGAAGTCTGAAGCGGAGTCCGAAGCGAAGATGGAAGCTTGTTTCAGGATCTCGTCTTTTGTCTTTGATCTTTTAAAGTCCCCCTTAGAAAAAGGGGGATTTAGGGGGATTTATCTTTTTGTCGTCATTCCCTGGCGGGCAGGACGACTGATTATACCCTCGCCCAAATCATAAAATTGCTTCGCTGGAAAGCGAAGCAATACCCCTCCGGGCCGTCGAAATTGGGCGGGCCACGCCCGCAGGAATCCGACGTAGCCAGGTTGAAAATTCATAGCATCGGTCGGCCGTCTATTCTATTCATTCACCGGCGTTACCACGTCGAGACAATCGAGTGGATGAGCGTTAAAATCTGCCTCCCCTTACTCTTCCCTCCCCCTACAAAGGGGGAGGGTCAGGGTGGGGGTGATAAATTGGAAGATTTAGTGAAGACACGATGATTTTTAGGCGGACAGTGTCCGCTGACTTTCGAAGTAGCAGCAGTCTTGCTATTATCACCTGACGCGCTTCCAGTGACTTTAGCAACGACCGGGCTATGTCGCAAAAAGACACTACGTGTCCCCCGTCGCGGACAGCGTCCGCGGGCAACCGAAGTAGCAGCGCATTGCCATTCTCACCTACCGCGCTGCCGGTGCATGGGCCTTCGAAGGTGCTACGTCGAGAAACACACTATGTGTGTGCTACTTTTGGTCAAGCAAAAGCAGAAGTATTCGCTTTTGTATTTCTCTTTCTTTTTTTAAGACTGGATTCCCGATAAAGGCATTCGGGAATGACACAGTATGTAATCTTAAAGTCCCCCTTAGGAAAAGGGGGATTTAGGGGGATTTAAAAAGTGAACCGCCCACGCCGGCAGCTCCCTACCACACATACCTCATCACCACCTGCAGCACCACATTCGCATACACCCCCGCCGCGACATCATCCATCACGATCCCGAGCCCTCCGTGAAGCCTCTCGAACCGCCTCGCAGGCGGCGGCTTCGTAATGTCGAAGAGCCGGAAGAGAAAAAATCCGAGTATCACCGACGTCACCGACACCGGCGCGAACGCCATCGTAACGAGATAGCCGGAGACTTCATCCGCAACAATAAACCCCGGATCGGTCCTCCCTGCAGACTTTTCTACAACGTCCGCCGCCCACACTGAAATCGCGATCACTCCGATAGTCAGAATTGCGTAGATATAAGGTGAGGTAAACGAGAAGAGATAATAAAGCGGTATTGCTGCGGCAGTGCCGGCTGTGCCGGGCCCGTAAGGGAAATATCCGGTGTAAAAGAACGTCGCGACGAGCTTTGCGGCGCGCCCTTTCAGGTGAGCACCCCTTCCACCCCGAGAAGGGCCTTCTTTATGTCTATGCCGCCCGTGTATCCGCCGAGGCCGTTCGACGCGACGACCCTGTGGCATGGGACGACGATAGGCAGCGGGTTCACGCCGACGGCGTTGCCGACGGCGCGGGCAGCGCCGGGCTTTCCGACCTTCTCCGCCAGCTCGCCGTACGTCGTCAGCTTCCCGTAAGGAACGGTCAGGAGGTTCTGCCATACAGCCCTCTGGAACTCCGTACCCGACGACATATCCAGCGGGGTCTTGAACTCGGTGAGTCTGCCCTCGAAGTAAAGCTCTATCTCCCTCGCCATCTCGGCCGCCGGGCCGCCCTCTGCAAGCCCGTGGGGGGATGCCTTTTCGAGATAGCTCCTGAAGCCCCTTTCCCCGAAAAATATCTTGGTAACGCCTTTTTGCGTCGCCGTGACGAAGACCTGCCCGATTCGAGTGATTACGGAAGAATAGTAGGTGTCGCTCATGGTTGTACGGAATGCCCCCCTTAACAAAATCAGTTTCCACGCATGTGCGGTGTTGTCAAGGAAGCGGCATGCCTGAGAGCCGGACGGCGCACAGGCCCGCGCGCCGCCCGCCTCCCCCAATCCTTGAAATTCCTCCCAAAGTACGTAGAATCTCTACAGCTATCGTGCAATCCCCGCACGGCTAAGGGAGAAAATACAAGGCATGTCAAAAGGTTTAGAGAACAACTGGGCGCTCATCCTGGGCGCGTCGAGCGGCTTCGGCGAGGCCGCAGCCCTGGAGCTCGCGTCGCGCGGCATGAACATATTCGGAGTGCACCTCGACAGGAAAGGCACCATGCCGAAGGTCGAGGAGATAAAGGAAAAGATAAAGAGCCGCGGCAGGGAAGCGAGCTTCTTCAACATCAACGCGGCTGACGCCGAGCAGAGGTCCGAGGTCCTCGGCGAGATCGAGCAGATACTCGACGAGCACAAGAACCCCTCGGGCGTGAAGGTGCTGATTCATTCCCTCGCCTTCGGGACGCTCAAGCCCTACGTAGCCGAGAACGAGAAAGACCGTGTTTCGGCCAAGAACATGGACATGACGCTCGACGTCATGGCTCACAGCCTCGTCTACTGGGCGCAGGAGCTGGTCGTAAGGAAGCTCATGACGGAAGGCGGGCGCATATTCGCGATGACGAGCGCGGGCGGTCATAGAGTATGGCCGACTTACGGGCCGGTCTCGGCGTCGAAAGCGGCTCTCGAATCTCATGTCAGGCAGCTCGCCGTCGAGCTCGCGAAGCACGGTATAACGGCGAACGCCATACAGGCGGGCGTCACTGAAACCCCTGCCCTCAGCAAGATACCGGGGAACGACGAAATAATAAGGCACGCCCTCGCGGTGAATCCCGCGGGCAGGCTCACGACGACGGAAGACGTCGCCAAAGCGATTTATGCCCTGTCGCTGCCGGAAACGGGGTGGCTCACAGGCAACGTTATAAAAGTGGACGGCGGCGAGGACTTGATATAAGGAAGCAGTCGGGCGCGGCACGTGCCCGAACCGATATTTTTTAGCATGTCATTCCCGAATGCTTTTATCGGGAATCTAGTCTTAATCGGGAATCCGGTCTTTATAGTGTGTCATTGCGAGGGAGCGCCTTCCGTGACCGCGGCAATCTCGTCGTTTTGTTATTGTCACGGAGAAAAGACCCGATCGGATAAAAGGCAGAAATAATGGCAAAGAAAGTTACACTCTACAACACGCTCTCACAAAAAAAAGAAGAGCTCTCGACGCTCAGCGAAGGCAAGATAAAGATGTACGTCTGCGGGCCGACCGTGTATGATTCCGCCCACCTCGGCCACGCCCGCGCGGCCGTCACGTTCGACGTCATCTACAGGTTCCTGACGCACATAGGCTACGACGTCACATACGCCCGCAACTTCACGGACGTAGACGACAAGATAATCACCAAGGCGAACCAGACAGGCGTAACCCCGGACGAGGTCGCCGAGAAATATATAAAGGAATACAGGGACGACATGGCCTCGATAGGCGTAAAAAGACCGACTGTCGAGCCCCGCGTAACGGAGCACATGCCCGAGATCATAGACCTCGTCGGCAGGATAATCGACAAGGGCTACGCCTACTCATCGGGCGGCGACGTGTTCTACTCCGTGAAGAAATTCAAGGAATACGGCAAGCTCTCCCGTAGAGACCCGGACGACATGCTCGCCGGGACTCGTATCGACATCAACGAATTAAAGGAAGACCCGCTCGACTTCGCCCTCTGGAAGGCGGCCAAGCCCGGTGAGCCCTTCTGGGAAAGCCCGTGGGGCAACGGCCGGCCCGGCTGGCACATCGAATGCTCGACGATGAGCATGAAGTATCTCGGCGAGAGCTTCGACATTCACGGCGGCGGCAAGGACCTCATTTTCCCCCACCACGAAAACGAGATCGCGCAGTCCGAATGCGTCACCGACAAACAGTTCGCGAAATACTGGATACACAACGGCCTCATACAGATAAACCGCGAGAAGATGTCGAAATCCGTCGGCAACATTTTGAACGTGAGAGACGCCGTCTCCACGTGGAACAAGGAAGCGATAAGGCTCTTCTTCCTCTCGCACCAGTATCTTAACCCGGCGGACTTTTCCGACGCCACGATGGACGAGGCCGAAACGGCCCTCGAAAGGCTCTACATCACGCTGAAGCGCGCAGGCGACCAGCAGAGAAACGGCGGTGGCGCTGAAGACACCGAGCTTTCCGGTGCCGCAAGGGCGTTTAAGGAAAAGTGGGTCGAGGCAATGTGCGACGACTTCAACACGGCCGACGCCATTGGAAGCCTCTTCGAGCTCACGCGCGCCATAAACAGATCTATAGACGCCAAAGGCTGGACGCCCGCCCTCGCCGAAGCGCTGGCAGAGATAAAGCATTTCGGCGACGTGCTCGGTATTCTGGAATATGACCCGTCAGAATACCTCCAGGAAATCAAGCTCCAGAAGAAGGCCGGTGCGATTTCGAGTGAAGAGATAGAAGGTTTAATAGAAGAAAGAAACGCCGCCCGGAAGGAAAAGAACTGGAAGCGCGCGGACGAGATAAGGGATTATCTCTCCGATAAGGGGATACTTCTCGAAGACAAGCCCGAGGGAACTCTCTGGAGAGTCAAGGGCTGAGCCCGGCTCGGATCAGGGAACATTCCGTCAGTTACACACCCCCCTCCCACGCATATAAGGAAGGGCCTTGCAATTGCCCCCCTACTTCGCCATGCCGGCGTAGGTAACGGGCCTGGTATCGCCGAAAGTATTGACGAGCGTATCCATGAACTCCTGCGTGTGATCGAAGCAGAAGTGATAGGTAAGCGTCTCCCTTCCGCCGCGGCTCGAAACGGTGATCTGCTCGTAGTGCCTGCTGCAGAGGTCTTTCTGGCAGAGGGCGCAGGACTTGATCGACATCCTCTCCCCTTCGCTCTTGCATCTCTCGCCGTCGTCGTGCACGTGGTCGCACTGGAATATTTCAACGGATATTGTCTTGCTGGACATTAAAAAGCCTCCTGTCAACGCTGTGCCCGGGCGACCCGCGCCCGGCGTTTACACACGGGACATATATATTTTTAAGTTTACCGCCCCCCGCAAGAGAGATTAAACTAAATCGCGCGGAATAAGTCAATATTCTTTTGCATTGGAGCTAGTTGAGCGTAACTCCGTAGCCCGTCTGCGGCACCGGCCTCGTATTCCCGAATTTGAGGGCGAGCGTGTCCAGGAACTCGTCCGTATGGTCCGTGCAGAAGTAATACGTAAAGTAATCCCTCGTTCCGTGGACGGTCACAGTCGAAAGCTCGTAGTGCGTTATGCAGAGGTCCTTCCCGCAAATGCCGCAGGTTTTTATGGCTTCCCTGTCCCCCTCCCGCTCACACCTCTCCCCGTTCTCGTGAACGTGATCGCACTGGAAAAGCTCCCGCGTAATTATGATTTTCGACATCCCTCTCTCCGGGCGGCTCCTGGCGGCCGCATCTCTCTATTAAAGTAGATAACCCCCGGCAAGTCAATACGTTTTTTCCCGGGGACTCACTCCCGCGCGCCCCGTCTGAAGTTAATACGCCGCTTGAAAACATGCCTCCTCTGATGTATAAATCTTTAAGATGATTACCGCACAGGAAAGCCTTTACGGGGCCATAAAATATCTCCAGACGAGATTCACCGGCCGCCCCAAGCTCGTAAACCTCGAAATCACGAAGCTCTGTAACGCCAAGTGCGACTTTTGTGATTACTGGCAGACGCGCCACGAGGAGCGCATCTACGACTACCGCCCGGTGATAAAGCTCATCAACCCCCTTGTCGTCGTCATCACGGGCGGCGAGCCGATGCTGAGAAAAGACCTCCCCGACATTGTCAGGCAGGTAAAGGAATCGTCATACTTCATATTCACGTCGATGGTCACAAAGGGCGACCTTCTAACGGTAGACAAGGCCCAGGCGCTTTACGACGCCGGCATAAACCAGATAGCCATCTCTCTCGACTTCCCCGGCCCGAAGCATGATGTGTACAGGGGTGTCCCCGGGCTCTGGGATCACCTCTCCGAGCTCATGCCCGCCATGGGAAAGAAGTTCCCCAAGGGCAAGGTAACGATGAACACGATCATCATGGAAGATAACATGGACTCCATTCCCGAGCTCGCGGCCAAGGCGCACGAGTGGGGCGTCTGCATATCGTTCAGCTCCTATTCCGTGATGAAGACGAACAACGAGGCGCACTTCGTTCACCCTAAAGAGCTCGACAGGGTCAAGAGCCTCGTGAAGGAGCTCATCCGCCTCCGGAGGAAGTGGAAGGGCACGATTCTTTCGACCGAATATTACCTCAACGAAATCCCCAAATACTTCGAAACGGGCGGCATACCGGGCTGCACGGCGGGTATAAGCCACATACAGGTAACGCCCTCGGGACATTTAAAGCGCTGCTCTGAAATGCCGATCACGGCGCATTATTCGGAATACAAGCCGAAGCTCTACGAAGAGACCAAGTGCACCGCCTGCTGGTACGCCTGCAGGGGCGAAACCCAAACCCCGGCCAACATCAAGCGCGCCCTCGAATACATGGGCGTCTGGATCTGAGCGCAGGCGTGTCGCCTGTGACATCCGATGCATCAACGCTACTGCATTAATCACCCGACGCGCGTCCGACGAATTAATTTTCTCCCAGCAATATCCAATTCTCTGTCATTCCCAACAGTTCCGAACAAGTGAGGAATCACCCCATTTCTGTCATCCTGAACTTGTTTCAGGATCTAATCTTTAGCCTTTTTAATCTGTCATTCCCGAATGCTTGTATCGGGAATCCAGCACGCCACGCGTGCAGGAATTCGATGTCGCGGCACCCTGCCGCGACACCACACTTCCGCCATCCTTTTAATCCGTCATTCTGAACTTGTTTCAGAATCTCGTCTTTTATGCTGTCATCTCGACCTCATAGTTTGTCATTCCCGCGCAGGCGGGAATCCACTTCCGCACGCAATCCATCGAGAACTCTTTGTCATTGCCGAGGGAGCGCCTTCCGCAACCGCGGCAATCTCGTCTTTCTTTCTATGCCGAAGTCGGAGGGGTACGGGGGGATTTAATTACAAAGCAGGAATAGTGATTCCAACCACCGTCCGCGCCGCAGTTGAAATATCCCCCTCCCCTCGCTACGTCGTACGTCAACACACACAGTGTGTATACAATCCCCCGGATTTACGTTATTTTTATCCCCAGAATATGAAAATAGCGACTCGCGAGCAAGTCAGGGAAATCGACCGGGCGACGATAGAAGACTACGGCGTCC
>CAZUDM010000034.1:0-24795 GCA_964618635.1 uncultured Spirochaetia bacterium | reverse complement strand
TGATAAAGGAATACGACTGCGGGACTGTAGAGGGCATAACCGTGAGCGACCTCGTAGAAGGCGGCGAGATAATAGAGCGCGTCGGCGACAGGGTGCTCGGAAGGGTTACCCTCGACGAAATAGTCGACCCTGTAAGCGGCGACATCATAGTCAGGCCCAACCAGGAAATAGACGAGCAGGCGGCGGCCAGGATAGACGAGGCCGGAAGCGTGACCGAGATAAAGATAAGGTCGGTGCTCACCTGCGAAACCCGCATAGGAGTTTGCGCGCTCTGCTACGGCAGAAACCTCGCAACCGGTAAGCTCGTCAACATCGGCGAGGCCGTCGGAATTATCGCGGCACAGTCGATCGGTGAGCCGGGAACGCAGCTTACGATGAGAACGTTCCACATCGGAGGCGCCGCGAGCCAGAGGGCTGCGGAAAGCACCCTCGAGGCGACACACGAGGGAACAGTGAAATTCCAGAGCGTGAGGACGGTCGAGACGAAAGACGGAAGCTTCGTTGTCATCAACCGTACGGGAACGCTAATAATCGTGGACGACAAGGGCTACGAAAGGGAGCGCTACCCGCTCGCCTTGGGCGCGAAGCTGAAGATCGCCGACGGGCAGAAGGTCAAAGAAGGACAGCTACTCGCGGAATGGGACCCGTACACCACTCCGTTCATATCTGAATTCGACGGGAAGGTCGGGTTCGTCGATCTCGAGCAGGGTATAACCTTGAAGGAGCAGGTCGACGAAGTCACCGGTATTTACAAAAAGGTAGTCATAGAATCCAAGAACCTCGACGTTCACCCGGGGCTCGTCATACACACGGACGACGGAAGGAGCATACAGTACTCGCTTCCCATAGGGGCTATCATCGAGGTTAACGAAGGCGACACCGTGAACGCGGGAGACGTCGTGGCCAAGATAGCAAGGGCGACGGCGAAGACCAAGGACATCACGGGCGGACTCCCGAGGGTGGCCGAGCTCTTCGAGGCGAGGATACCGAAAGACCCGGCGGTTGTAACCGAGATCGACGGTATCGTGAGCTACGGAAAGGACCTCAAGGGTAAGAGAAGGGTCATAGTAACCCCCGAGGTCGGAGAGCCGAAGGAATACCTCGTACCGAGAGGAAAGCACGTGCTCGTGAGGGAAGGGGAAATCGTCACGTCGGGCGACCAGCTCGTCGACGGTTCCGTGAACCCGCACGACATCCTCCGCATAAGAGGGGAGCGCGCGCTTACGAGGTACCTCGTGGACGAAATTCAGGAAGTCTACAGGCTCCAGGGCGTCAAGATAAACGACAAGCACATCGAGGCCATAGTCAGGCAGATGCTAAAACGCGTCAGGATAAAGGACCCGGGAGACACGATTCTCCTCGTCGGCGAGGCGGTCGAGAAACACATCTTCTTCGAGGAGAACGACAGGGTGCTGGCGCAGGGCGGAAGGCCCGCATCGGCGGAACCTCTCCTCCTCGGCATAACGAGGGCGTCTCTCAGCACCGACAGCTGGCTTTCGGCCGCGTCGTTCCAGGAGACGACAAGGGTTCTCACCGAGGCTGCCTGCGAGGGCAAGGCCGACAACCTCAGGGGACTCAAGGAGAACGTTATCATGGGCAGGCTCATACCTGCGGGTACCGGTCTCCCGATATACAGGAACATCGACGTCGAGGTTCCCGTTCTCGAAGTCCCGGTTCCGGCCGCGGCTTCGGCTGACGAATAAAATCAAACTTCGAAATTCCGGGGGCAGGCGACGGAAATTCCGTTTCCCGCCCCCTTTCTTTATAATCCTTCAGTTTTAAACGGTGCCATGTCCGAGAACGATAAAACCCAGATGGATAAGGTTTATGATCCAAAGAAGGTTGAAGAGAGATGGTACGCCGAATGGATGAAGAGGGGCTACCATAAAGCCTCGCCTGAATCCGGGCTTCCCGCTTTCACAATAGTCATTCCTCCGCCCAACGTTACGGGCTCGCTCCACATGGGGCACGCGCTCAACAACACGCTCCAGGATATTCTCGTGCGTTACAAGCGCATGAAGGGGTTCGACGCGCTCTGGGTACCGGGGACGGACCACGCCGGTATAGCGACCCAGATGATGGTCGAGAGGCAGGTCGAGAAGGAAGGCACTTCGAGGACCGAAATGGGAAGGGACGCGTTCATAGAGCGCGTCTGGAAGTGGAAGGAAGAATCGGGCGGCACCATTGGCATGCAGTTAAGGCGGCTCGGCGCGCTGCCGGACTGGGACAGGGAGCGCTTCACACTCGACGAGAATCTTTCGCGCGCTGTGAGGAAGGTGTTCGTCGACCTTTACAACGAAAAGCTCATTTATAAAGACAAGAGGCTCGTCAACTGGGACCCGAAGCTGACGACTGCCATAAGCGATCTGGAAGTCGAGCAGCGGGAGGTAAGGGGCCATTTCTGGCACTTCAAATATCCCGTCGAGGGGAGCGAGAATGAGTTTATAACGGTCGCCACGACGAGGCCCGAGACTATGCTCGGGGATACGGCCGTCGCTGTTCATCCCGACGACGAGCGCTACAAACACCTCGTCGGAAAGAATGTTATTCTGCCGCTTGTCGGACGGAAGATTCCGGTAGTCGCCGATGAGTACAGCGACCCTGAAAAGGGGACGGGAGCGGTGAAGATTACGCCTGCGCACGATTTCAACGACTTTGAAGTCGGGCGGAGACATAATCTCCCGATGGTGAATATATTCGACGCCACGGCGCACCTCAACGAAAACGCGCCCGAGAAGTATCGTGGGCTGGAACGTTTCGAGGCGAGAAAGCTCGTCATCGAGGACATGGAAGCGCTCGGGCTTCTGGATAAAGTCGAAGACACGATGCATACGGTCCCATACGGGGACAGGTCGGGCGTCGTCATAGAGCCGTGGCTCACGGAGCAGTGGTACGTAGACGCCGAAAAGCTTGCAAAGCCGGCGATAGCGGCAGTCGAAGAGGGGAAGGTCAGGTTCGTCCCCAGGTTCTGGGAGAATACGTACTTCGAATGGCTCCGGAATATAGAGCCGTGGTGTATATCGAGGCAGCTCTGGTGGGGGCACCAGATACCGGCGTGGTACGGCCCCGACGGAGAGGTCTTCGTTGCGCTGTCGGAGGAAGAGGCCCGTGAGGCGGCGAGGAAGCATTACGGGAAGGAGACCGAGCTTACGCGGGACCCGGACGTCCTCGATACGTGGTTCTCGTCTGGGCTTTGGCCGTTTTCGACACTCGGCTGGCCGGAGGACACGCCGGAGCTCGAGCATTACTACCCGACGAGCGTTCTCGTGACAGGGTTCGACATTATCTTCTTCTGGGTGGCGAGGATGATAATGCAGGGCATAAAGTTCATGAGCGACGTGCCGTTTAGGGACGTTTACATCCACGGCCTGATTAGGGACGAGAAGGGGCAGAAGATGAGCAAGACGCGGGGGAACGTCATCGACCCGCTGAGCGTTGTAGAGGAAAACGGCGCGGATGCGCTCAGGTTCAGCCTGACAGCCCTCGCGACGCAGGGCCGGGACATAAAGCTCTCCATGCCCGTGATACAGGGGTACAGGAATTTTATAAATAAAATCTGGAACGCCTCGCGCTTCCTGATAATGAACCTCGAAGACTACGACGCGGGGGCGAAGCTGCCCGACAGCGAGCTTTCGACATACGACAAGTGGATACTCACGAAGCTTAACGAAACGGTAAAAGAGGTCGAGGCGTCGTTCGACAATTACGAGTTCGACAAGGCGGCGAGCGCCGTGTATCAGTTCTTCTGGTCGGAATACTGCGACTGGTATATCGAATCAGTAAAGCCCGCGCTCTACGGCGGCGATCCCGCCAAAAAGCAGCAGGCGCAGGGCGTACTCGTGAGGGTGCTCAAGACCGCGCTCCAGCTTCTGCATCCTATGGCCCCGTTCGTTACGGAGGAGCTTTACCAGAGGCTCCGGGAGTTCGGCGTCGAGCTCGGAGGCGTTCGCGGCGGGACAGCTGAGAGCATAATGCTGAGCGCGTTTCCGGAATACAGCCCCGAGCAGATTTTCCAGGCGGAGCACGACGAAGTAGAACTGATGAAGGGGATAGTCGTCGGCATACGTAATCTTAGAGCCGTTTTGGGCCTTCATCCCTCGGAGAAGGTGAGCGTCGTTCTACTTCCCGAAAACAACGTTATCAAGACACAGATCGAAAATAACAAGAGCTTTATCACGAGCCTCGCGACGCTCACCGGAATGGAGATAGCCGAAAAAGACAAGCCCGCGAAGGCAGTCACACAGGTCATACCCGGCGTCGAAATATTCCTCCCGGTCGAAGGACTCATAGACGTTTCCAAGGAAACCGAGAGGATCAAGAAGGAAATCGGTAAGATTTCCAAAGACCTCGAACGCACCGAAAAGAAGCTGTCCAACCCCGATTTCCTCAGCCGCGCGCCCGAAGAGATAATCCAGAAGGAGCGCGAGATATTCGAGGAGCTTTCATTCCAGATAAAAAAGATGGAAGACGTCCTCGGGAAGCTGAGGGAGATTGGGTAGGCCGTTACGCGAGCCTGATATTCTGAACGACTATTCCCAAGCCCGGCGCTTTTGACAGAGGGCCGTCCGCAGTAAGTAACGACGCATTATACATATGCGCGGCAGCAACGTAGAACGCATCGTAGGCGCTGATATTGTGTCTGAGTTGCCACGCGCCGTGGAGGAGAATGGAGTGCGAAATACGCTCGACATCCCAGCCGGCCAGGTCCTCGATTGCCAGTAACGCGCGCTCTTCATCGAGTCTTTTTTTAAGAACTGCCCGTCTTAGGACAGAGAGTATTTCGACGTCAAGCAGCTCTGGTGCGGCCAATTCTGCACCTTCTATAAGCTCCGATACTTTGAGCCCGAGAGTGGTACGGAGGAGATATTCCGCAGCGGCTGAAGCGTCGATTACGAACTTCATTTCTAGAGCTCGTTATCTCTTTCCCGTCTTTCTTCTTCGAGCAGTGAAGCCGCCGAGACGCCGAGGTCGGAGGGGGACCGCTTCATGAACCGCTCACGCCATTCTCTCCTTTTCAGCTCTTTCTCGATCGCTTCGAGGATTATGTCGCTGAGAGTTTCCTCCGCCCTCTTTGCCTGTCTCTTGAGGCGTTTGTATAACGAATCGGGAACGTTCTTGACCTGTAGAATAGCCATATCATGAAAATAGCATGATATTGTCATGAAGTCAAGATGCTTGTGTTAACGGTAGTATTAACCGTTGAAAAGCCCCAGCTGCTTGTGCTTGGATTTTTTGAGGTCGGTGAGCTCTACGGGGTATCTGCCGGAGAAGCAGGCACTGCAGAAGCTCTCTTCCCCTTCGATGTGCTTCGTTTCGTCGACGGCTTTCATAACGCCTTCGAGGCTGAGGTAGCCGAGGGTGTCCGAGGTTATGTACTTTCTGATTTCGTCTATTTCGAGCGAGTTGGCGATGAGCTCTTCCTTTAGTGGGGTGTCGATCCCGTAGTAGCACGAGAACTTCGTCGGCGGGGAGCTTATCCTCATGTGCACCTCCGTCGCCCCAGCCGCGCGTATCATCTTCACTATCTTTCGCGATGTGGTGCCCCTTACGATGGAGTCGTCGATTATAACGACGCGCTTACCGTTAAGCACTTCCCTTATGGCGTTCAGCTTCAGCCTGACGCCGAAGTTCCTGATCGACTGCTGGGGCTCGATGAACGTCCGCCCGACGTAGTGGCTCCTGAGGAGACCGAGCTCGAGCGGGAGGCCCATCTGCTCGGAGAACCCTATGGCGGCGGGCACGCCGGAGTCCGGCACGGCGACTACTATATCGGCCTCGGCCGGGTGCTCTATCGCGAGCTGCTTACCGAGCGCCTTCCTCACCTGGTACACGTTCCTGCCCGTGAGGAAGCTGTCGGGCCGCGCGAAGTATATGTATTCGAATACGCAGTGTGCGTGCGGCACCTCGCCGAAGGGCTTGAACGATTCTACGCCGTCGTTGGTGACTACTATAATTTCACCGGGCTCGACCTCTCTTATATATTCGGCTTCGATGAGGTCGAAGGCGCACGTCTCCGACGCGAACACAGGGGAGTCGCCCAGCTTCCCCATGACGAGGGGCCTGAACCCGTAGGGGTCCCTTACGGCTATCATGGCTTCGGGCGTCAGAAACAGGAGCGAGTACGCGCCCTTGCACCTGATAAGCGCCTCGATGATTCTCTGAACGAGCTTTTCTTCCTTGGATTTTGCGATGAGGTGGACTATGACTTCTGTGTCGGTCGTCGACTGGAATATGGCGCCTTCGCCTTCGAGCTCTTCCCTGAGCGTTTTCGCGTTCGTGAGGTTGCCGTTGTGCGCTATCGCGAGCGCGCCACGGAAGTAATTGATCACGATGGGCTGCATGTTCTTGTCCTGGCTCGAGCCGGTGGTCGAGTAGCGGACGTGGCCTATAGCGTTAAGTCCCGGGAGGCGGGACAGTATATCTTCGGTGAATATGTCGGAAACGAGGCCCATCTGGCGGTGGTTGTGGAGGTTCACGCCGTCGGACGTGACTATACCGGCGCTTTCCTGGCCCCTGTGCTGGAGGGCGTGAAGGCCGAGGTATGTCAGGTTTGACGCTTCGGCGTTGCCGAAAATACCGAACACACCGCATTCTTCTTTGAGCTTAGCCATAGCTTTTAAGGTTGTTCTCGAAACCCGTGGTCCATGCCCTTAAAGCCTCGGATACGGGAACGTCCAGCAATTCCCGGACATATATTCGAGAACCCTCCACTCTGCCTATGATATCCAAAGGCACTCCGAATTCCTGGGAAATTTCTTCCAGCCTTTTGATGTTCTTCTCGTCGAGTGAAATGATTGCTCTTGCCTGGGTTTCTGAAAATAAGAGGGCATCCGGTCTGATTTCAGCAGGAATGTCTACCCTGACGCCTAAAGGGCCGTTCGGATTGAAACAGCACTCCGCCAGTGATACTGCGAAACCCCCCTCGGAAAGATCGTGTGCAGAGTTAAGTATACCTTCTCCGGACGCTTTTAGTAAGGCGTTTATAAGGTTTTTCTCGCGCTGAAGATCTACGGACGGCGGCAAACCCGCAGTTTTTCCGTGTATTTGCGAGAGGTATTCGCTCCCTCCTAGCTCTTCCTTCGTTTCGCCGAGGAGCGCCACGACATCACCCTCGTTCTCGAACCACTGCGTTAAATGGCGCTCGGCGTCGTCGATGAGGCCGACCATGCCGACTGTCGGCGTAGGGAATATCGCCCTGTCCTCGGTCTGGTTATAGAAGCTCACGTTGCCGCTCACTATCGGTGTGTCGAGGGTTATGGCGGCTTCTGCCATGCCTTCGAGGGCGCGCTTGAATTGCCACATCACCTCCGGCGTCTCGGGGCTGCCGAAATTGAGGCAGTCGGTGATCGCGAGCGGCAGAGCCCCCGAGCAGGCGAGGTTCCTCGCGCTCTCGGCGACAGCTATCGCCGCCCCGGTGTGTGGGTCGAGGTAGCAGTATCTCGAATTACAGTTGACCGTCATGGCGACCGCCTTCGGCGTGCCTTTTATCCTGACGACGGCGGCGTCCGAGCCGGGAAGGGTTATGGAATTCGTTCTGACCATGTAATCGTACTGCTCGTATATCCAGCGCTTGTTCGAGAGCGTCGGGGAAGAGAGGAGCGTCAATAAAACCCTTCCGAGATCGGCCGGCACGGGAATCTCCGAGAGGTCGAGCCGCCTTAACTCTTCGAGATTCGAAGGCTCCTTGACCGGCCTGTCGTACACAGGGGCCTCTTCGGATATGAGGCTGAGCGGTATATCGGCGACTGTCTTTCCGTTCTCCGCGATGACGATGCTGTGGCTGTTCGTCACCTCTCCGATGACGCTGAAGTCGAGGCCCCACTTCCTGAATATTTTTTCGGCGACGTCTTCCTTCCCTTTTTCGAGGACTATCAGCATGCGCTCCTGGGATTCGGAGAGCATGACCTCGTAGGGTGTCATGGATTCTTCCCTGCGGGGGACTTTCTCGATGTCGATTCTTATGCCCGTTCCCGCGCGCTCGGCCATTTCCGTCGAGGACGACGTAAGCCCCGCCGCGCCCATGTCCTGTATGCCGACGACTACGCCGGTTTTAAAGAGCTCGAGGCATGCTTCGAGGAGGAGCTTTTCCGTGAACGGGTCGCCGACCTGAACGGCGGGCCGCTTTTCTTCAGCCTCCTTCGTAAAGGTCTCTGACGCCATGACCGCGCCGTGTATGCCGTCACGACCGGTTTTGGAGCCGACGTATATAACCGGGTTGCCGACGCCCCTGGCGTAGCCCCTGAATATTTCGTTGGACTTGGTGACGCCGAGGGCGAATACGTTTACGAGGGGATTCCCGTTATAGCAGGGGTCGAAGTAGACTTCTCCGCCGACCGTAGGAATCCCTATGCAGTTGCCGTATCCGGCGATGCCGGAGACGACGCCGCCGGTGATGTATTTCGTCTTGGGGAGGGAGGGGTCGCCGAATCTCAGCGAGTCGAGTATGGCTATCGGCCTCGCGCCCATCGTGAATATGTCCCTCAGTATGCCGCCCACTCCAGTGGCCGCGCCCTGGTAGGGCTCGATGAAGGAGGGGTGATTGTGGCTCTCCATCTTGAAAACGACGCAGAGGCCGTCGCCTATGTCCACGACGCCCGCATTTTCGCCCGGGCCCTGTATGACCCTCTCGCCCGTCGTGGGGAGCTTCCGGAGATATATCCTCGAGCTCTTGTACGAGCAGTGCTCCGACCACATCGCGGCCAGGATGCCGATTTCCGTAAGGTTGGGCTCTCTCCCGAGATCGCCCGTAATCTTGTTATATTCCCCTTCCGTGAGCCCGTGCTCAAGGGCGATTTTAAGGTTGGACATGTCTGGATTGTTCCCTCAGCGATTAATATACCTGTTTATAGGCTTTTCGGCATTTGTAAGGAGCGATATTATCTTGGAACCGGCGGAAATATCAAACCCAGTGGACGCGGACGTATCAGAGACCGTGAAGACAATCGCTTCGCCCGGGGGATACTGTCCTGTATATTGTAATTGGGGTTAATCGAGCATAATATCTTGGATAATTCATGGACCATGTAATAGTCTTCGTCTCACTCGTCGTAGCTATAGCCCCCATGATGGCGATCCTCCTTTTTATATGGTGGATTGACCGTTACGACAGGGAGCCCCTCAAGTACGTGTTCGCGGCATTTTTCTGGGGCGGATTCGGGGCCGTGATACTCTCCATACTCGGCACCGAAGCCAGTATAAAGGTGCTGGGGGGAGCGATATACAGCCCTCATTTCGATACGACCGCCGTCCTCGTCGCGCCCGCGATAGAGGAGCTGATGAAGGGGCTGATAGTGCTCTTTTTTCTCAGGCTCCGGCATTTCGACAACATGACCGACGGCCTCCTCTACGGCGCGGCATCGGGGCTCGGCTTCGGCATGACGGAGAACTTCCTCTACTTCGCCCAGTACGCGAGCTACGCCCCGGGTTACGAGTGGCTCAACCTCCTTTTCATGAGGAGCATGATGACGGCCAACATGCACGCCGCCGCGAGCGCCACCTTCGGGGCCGGCATAAGCAAGCTCAAGGACGGGGGCAGGGACGCACTCGTATCGGTCGCCCTTTATTATTTCCTCGCCGTGTTTCTGCATTCCACATGGAACTTTCTCGTCACATCCAGGAGCGAGGCGCACTGGACGCTGGCGGTGCTTATACTGTTCTTCTATATAGTGTTCATATTCGTGATGTACGTGAAGTCGATTGTAAACGAGAGGCGGCAGAGAGAGATACAGCTCGCCGAGGAGTTCGACCTCGGGGTCCTTCCGGAGGGGTACAGGAAGATATTGATGTCGTACGGGGCCATGAAGAAGAACGACTGGTTCCCGAAATACCTCAACAAGGACAAGTACCTTACGCTCGTGAGCCGGCTCGCCCTGAGAAAGGCCTCCTACGAGAATGCGGGGCCTCGGCGGCGCATCGTGCTCCAGAGGGAGATCGCGGAAATAAGGGCCGCGCTCGGGAAATTCTCCGGGCTCCTGGAGAGCGTATCCGGGGAAAAGGCTGAACCGTGCACTGGGGCTGATGTTTCCGGCCGCGAAGCTGGGGGCAACGGACGGGAGCGGGGCCTTGAGTCCCTGTAAGCGTGCCGCATAATTACCCTGTATTGACCGTAATTTGGGTGGCTTCGGGCTATTGTATAACCTCAGCGCCCCCTGTATCCTTACCTTGATAAATTACAGGTATCAATCCGGCGATAAAATGAACATCAAGGATTTAAGCCCGGCCGAGCTCGAGGAATTCGTATCGGGAAAGGGAATACAGCCCTACCGCGCCCGCCAGATAGGGAAATGGGTATACGTCAGGGGCGTTTCGTCCTTCGACGAGATGACGGACCTCTCGAAAGACCTGAGGGAGACCCTTAAAACGGCTTTTACAGCGGGGGATTCACTGGAGCTCGCGGGGGAGCAGGTCTCGAAGGACGGGACGAGGAAATATCTCTTCAGGCTCGCCGACGGGAACCAGATCGAAAGCGTGCTCATACCCGACAAGAAGAGGAATACGCTCTGCGTATCCTCGCAGGCGGGGTGCGCCCTCGGCTGCACTTTTTGTCTCACGGGGACAGTAGGCAAGATACGGAACTTAAAGCCGTCGGAAATAATAGATCAGTATCTGATTGTAAACAGGCTGACGTACGACTCCGTAACGAATATTGTCTTCATGGGAATGGGCGAGCCGCTCGACAACATAGACAACCTCGTGAGGGCGCTCGAAAACCTGATGGACAGGAACTCGCTCGCTCTTTCGCCGAGGCGTATAACTGTATCGACTTCGGGCATAGCTCCAAAGATTAAAGAGCTCGGCGAGAGGATATCCGTGAATCTCGCGGTATCGCTGAATGCGCCCACGGACGAGATACGAAACGAAATAATGCCGATCAACAAGCGCTATCCGATTAAGGAGCTTTTAAAGGCCAGCGTCAATTTTCCGGTGCCGCCCAGAAAGGCGCTCATGTTCGAATACGTGATGCTGAGCGGCGTGAACGATTCCGACAAGGACGCCTACGCCCTCGGCAATCTTCTCGGCGGAATAAACTGCAAGCTCAACCTCATACCCTTTAACGAGGCGCATCCGCTTCCCTATAAATCGCCCTCGATGGAGCGGGTGCTCCGCTTCCAGGAGATTGTGATTTCGTTCGGGATCAACGTGAGAATAAGAAAGAACCGGGGAAGGGATATACTCGGGGCATGCGGTCAGCTTGCGGCGAAATACCCGGCCAGGAAAATTGCCGGTAAAAACGCGGCGGCGGGGGCCGCTACATAATACGAAATCAGAAAATGACGAAGAATAAAATGACAGGCTCGGAAATAAGAAGTCAGTTCCTGAAGTATTTCGAGGAGAGGGGGCACACGATAGTGAAGAGCTCCTCCCTCATTCCCAAAAACGACCCGACGCTCCTTTTCACGAATGCCGGCATGGTTCAGTTCAAGGACGTGTTCCTCGGGCTGGACAAGCGGGACTACAAGAGGGCTACGTCGTCGCAGAAGTGCGTCCGCGCCGGGGGCAAGCACAACGACCTCGAAAATGTAGGCTACACGTCGAGGCATCACACGTTCTTCGAGATGCTCGGGAATTTCTCGTTCGGGGATTATTTCAAGAAAGAGGCGATAGAGTTCGGCTGG
The DNA here is from genome assembly GCA_964618635.1 of uncultured Spirochaetia bacterium. Taxonomy (GTDB): domain Bacteria; phylum Desulfobacterota_D; class UBA1144; order Nemesobacterales; family UBA2774; genus JADLGH01. The sequence continues at coordinate 13,180 of CAZUDM010000034.1, read as the reverse complement.
GAGCTGCTCACCGAAGTGTACAAGCTCCCCAAGGAGAAGCTCTGGGTGACGGTATTCGAAGAGGACGACGAGGCCGCGGAGCTGTGGCAGAAGGTGGAAGGTCTTCTTCCGGGCAGGGTTGTCAGGATGGGAGAGAAGGACAACTTCTGGGCCATGGGGGATACGGGCCCCTGCGGGCCGTGCTCCGAGATATTGATAGACCAGGGCGAGGAGTTCGGATGCGGAAGGCCCGAGTGCGCCGTCGGTTGCGACTGCGACAGGTATCTTGAGCTCTGGAACCTCGTCTTCATGCAGTTCGAAAGGGACAAGTCCGGTGCGCTCAATCCTCTTCCGAATCCTAGTATCGACACAGGCATGGGGCTCGAAAGGATATCGGCGGTCCTTCAGGGCGTGAAAAGCAATTACGAAACTGACCTCCTTCGCGGAATCATATCGAAGGTCGAAGAGATATCGGGGAAGAGATACGGCGACGATCCTTCGTCGGACGTCTCGATGAGGGTCATTGCCGACCACGGGCGCGCGGTGACGTTCCTGATCTCGGACGGCGTCTTTCCGTCAAACGAAGGAAGGGGATACGTGCTGAGGCGAATTCTCCGGCGCGCCGTCCGGCACGCGAAGATGCTCGGCATCGAAGAGCCTTGTCTTTACAGGATCGCGGAGAGGGTCAAGGAAATAATGTTGGATGCCTATCCCGAGCTCGAAGAGCGTATAGGCTTTGTCGAAGAAGTCGTCAGGAACGAGGAAGAAAGGTTCTTCGAAACGATAGACAGGGGCCTCGAGCTTCTGAACACCGAAATAGAAAAGATGAAGGGTGTGAAGACCCTTCCGGGGGACGTCGTATTCAAGCTCTACGACACGTTCGGGTTCCCCGTCGACCTCACGCAGGACATCGCGCGCGAGCGTGGACTCGTAATCGACCAGGCCGGCTTCGAAGCCGAGATGGAGAAGCAGAGGGAGAAGTCGAGGAAGGCCTGGAAGGGCTCCGGGGAAGAGTCCCTTCAGCCCCTATACAGAGACTTCGTCTCGGGCGGGATGCTCGTCAACTTCACCGGGTACGACCGGACTAAAGACACGGGGCGCATAACTGCGATTATAAAAGAGGGCATGCTCGTGGACAGCGCAGGGGAGGGGGAGAGCGTCGACATCATAACCGACAGGACGCCCTTTTACGGCGAGTCCGGAGGCCAGGTGGGAGACAGGGGCGTCATCGAGGCCGAAGGCGGTATCGCGGACGTCACGGACACGAGAAAGCCGCTCCCGACACTGATCGTGCATCATGCGACTGTGAAGAAGGGGACGCTCTGGGTGGGCGACACCGTCGAGCTCAGGGTGAACGAGAAGCTCCGGCACGGCGCAGAAACTCACCACACCACGACGCACATTCTGCACGCCGTTTTGAGAGAGGTGCTCGGGACGCACGTGGGGCAGGCGGGCTCGCTCGTCGCTCCGGGCAGGCTGAGGTTCGACTTCACTCATCATTCCTCTATAGACGATAAAGATATAAGAAAGATGGAAGAGATCATCAACGAGAGGATAAGATGGGACAACGTTGTCGTCACCGATCCCGAGGTTCCCTACGACGAGGCGATAAAGAGAGGGGCCATGGCCTTTTTCGAGGAGAAGTACGGGGACAAGGTGAGGGTCGTTTCCATCGGCGAGTATAGTAAAGAGCTCTGCGGCGGGACGCACCTTGAAAGCGCGGGCGAGGCCGGGCTGTTCAAGATAGTTTCCGAGTCCGCGTCGTCGGCCGGCGTGAGACGAATAGAGGCGCTCGCGGGGGAGGCGGCGTGGAATCACATTCGCGGAAAGGAAGAAAAGCTCACCGAGGCTGCGAGGGTTCTCAGGGTTCCCGAGTCGGACCTGATCCCGAGGCTGACAAAGCTCATCGAAGAGAACGAAAGCATCAAAAAGGAGCTCGAAGACTTTAAGAGCAGGATGATCAGCGAAAGAACGGGCGACCTTCTCCAGAACGTAAAGAAGCTGAACGGCGTGAGCGTGCTCTCGGTCGAGATACCGGACGCCGATCCCGGGCAGCTCCGGCAGGTGTGGGACGGGGTCAGGGACAAGCTGAAATCGGGAGTGGCCGTTCTCGGGAGCAGAGACCGCGAAAAGGCCTACATACTCGTCGGCGTCACGGACGACCTCAAAAAGAAATATCATTCCGGAAATATCGCAAAGGAGCTTGCGCCCCTAATAGGCGGGAAGGGCGGCGGCCGGCCGGATATGGCGCAAGCCGGGGGAAGCGACCCGGAGAATCTGCCCAAGGCTCTCGACAAGGTTTTCGAGCTGCTGCAAGCCGGTTAATAGCTTCTTCTATTTGCTTATGCCCTCGTCTTCGAGGGCGCTTCTGATTTTCTTGAGGGCTGCGCTTTCGATCTGTCTTACGCGCTCGCGCGAGATGTTGAACTTCGAGCCGAGCTCTTCGAGCGTGAGCGGGTTGTCGGAGAGGACGCGCTTTTCTATGATGTAGCGCTCCCTTTCCTTGAGGTTTTTTAATGCGACGTCCATTCCGCTCCTTACCTTCTTTTCTTCCTCGGCTTTCGTGAGAATGTCTTCCTGGTTCTCGTTGTCGTCCGCCAGGAAATCCAGGTGAGAAACGTCGTGCTCGCTTTTTATCTCGGCGTCGAGGGAAAGGTCCTTGCTTGTCATGCGCTGGTCCATTTCCATAACGGCCTGATCGGGCACTTCCAGTTTGTCGGCGAGCTCATGGTAATCCTCGGCGCTCAGATTGTCGCCCATTTCGAGCTCGTTCTTGGCCGACCTCAGTTTGTAAAACAGCTTTCTCTGTGCCTGGGTCGTGCCGACCTTTACAAGACTCCAGCTCTTTACGATGTAGTTCTGGATGTAGGCCCGTATCCACCAGACAGCATAGGAGATGAGGCGGTAGCCCTTTGTCGGATCGAATCCCTTGACCGCGTGCATGAGCCCTACGTTTCCTTCCTGGATGATGTCCATCGCGTTGAAGCCATAATTCTTGTATTCGTTCGCGACGCGGACGACGAATTTTAGGTTGGACGTGACGAGCTTTCTCGCGGCCTCGACGTCGCCGTCGTTCTTGTATTTCATGGCGAGCTCGTACTCTTCCTCGCGGCTGAGGACGGGATAATTGCTTATTTCCGCGAGGTATCTCTGAAGAGATGTCGTATGCGCGGGGAGCAGCGTGTTACGGGGGGGCTCGACGTGAATTTTATCTTCTTCAGGCATGGATTGGACACACTATCAACTGGAGTATGGTTATTAGTATACGTTTCGCATGGTGTCTAATCAACCGGCAAAATACCGCGGCCAGCGAGGTGCGCCGGAATTATTTGATGAATATTAGCGCCTATTTCGGAGGCGTCTCTTGACGGATAGTGTTCCACTGTATAAGTTTATTCGCTTTAGTTTTAAACCCCTTACAAATCGGTTCCGGCGTAGCTCAGCTGGCAGAGCGGGTGACTGTTAATCACTAGGTCGGGGGTTCGAATCCCTCCGCCGGAGCCAAAATATCATTGAATCCAAAGACAGCTTTATACAATCTATACATACAGAACCTTCGTTTAGATTCAGCTGCATACACGTGCCGCATTTGGAAAATGCAGCGCAGCGAGGCCTCCGCGGGCGATGGCGTGTAAAATGATTGCCTGACGAGGCTCCGGTGTGGTATTATATGCTTGCTCTAAACGTCCGTAATATATGTTTATTCTCTGCCTTGTTCAGGGAGTATGATAAACTTTCGGATAAACCGGTGTGTGCGGAATCAGGTTTTTTGTATGGGAAGCCGGCACCGGTGTGAGATGTGAAGAAAACTCCATATTGAATAAAGGGGTTCTTAATTCGAATTCGGGATGATGGGGAAGCGATAAAAACCGCAAACGGCGAGCCCCGCAAGCGTGCCGGAATTTATCTGCTATACTGACATTAACCCGCTTCTGAAATTATGACCGACAAAACTAACGAGGACGACCAGGGCGAAAATCGATTGTGTTACTGGTTGTCCGCAAATAAAACGGATGGGAGCGCGATTCCGCTCCCGCTTCTTTTAACCACAGCATTATTTTATTTCGGGAAGGACGCGCCATGGTCTACCTAGAGATTCTGGCGATCGTTCTTCTCACTCTTATGAACGGCGTCCTCGCGATGTCGGAGCTTGCCCTGGTCTCGTCGCGAAAGAGTCTGCTCAAACAGCTCGCCAGCGAAGGCAGCCGCGGGGCTGCCGCAGCGGTGCGTCTCGTCGAAGACCCGAGCCGCTTTCTTTCGACGGTACAGATAGGGATCACGCTCGTCGGCATAATAGCCGGCGCCTTCAGCGGCGCAACACTCGGCCAGAGGCTGGGCTCGTGGCTCGACACGTTCCCCGTGATCGCGCCGCACGGCAAGGCGATAGGCATCAGTGTTACGGTCGTGGCGATAACCTATCTCTCGCTCATCCTGGGCGAGCTCGTTCCCAAACGGGTCGCGCTCTCACAACCCGAGCGTGTAGCCTCTCTCGTCGCCGGGCCGATGAGGTGGCTTTCGGTGGTTGGCGCGCCGGCGGTCTGGCTGCTCCACATTTCGACCGAAAGCGTGCTCGGCGTGCTCGGGCTGTCGGGCAGCAGGGAATCCACCGTTACAGAAGACGAGGTCAAATCCCTCATAGCCGAGGGCACGCAGGCTGGGATTTTCGTTCCGCAGGTTCAGGAGATGATAGAGGGCGTGCTCAGGCTCGCCGACAGGCCTGTCAGGGTTATCATGACGCCGCGCTCGCTCATAGTCTGGATAGACGTCAATGCCGGCTGGGATACGATGCTCGAAGTTATAGAATCGAACCATTTTTCGCGCCTCCTCGTGTGTGACGGGAGCGTCGACCATCCGCTCGGCAGTGTCCATACGAAAGATCTCCTCCCCGAGGCGCTCCGCGGAAACAGGGGAAGCCTGACGGATTTAATGTCCCCGGCCCTTTTCGTCCCCGAAAGCACTCCGGTTCTTCGATTGCTCAACACATTCCAGAAGGAAAAGGTGCACATGGCCGTCGTCGTGAACGAGTACGGCGCTACGGAAGGGCTCGTAACAATAACCGACGTGCTCGAATCGATCGCCGGCGAGTTCCCGGAGCTCGGCGAAGAGTTCGATCCCGGCATAGTCCAGAGAGAGGACGGCTCGTGGCTGGTGGACGGTATGCTGCCGATGGATATAATCGAAAAGATGACAGGTATCGAGCCTGAGGAAGAGGTCAATACCGTGGCGGGCTTCGTTCTACAGAACCTGGGGCGGATACCCAGGCCGGGTGAGTGTTTTACTTACGAGAACGTCCGGTTCGAAGTCGTGGACATGGACGGGCGGAGGATAGACAAGGTTTTGATGCAGATCGAACCGCCCGCTGCCGCCAATGGCGCCGAATCGGAAGAATAATTCACCCGGATTTATAACTGGATCGAGTTTGCTGAGGGATTCGCAGCGGCGCGCATCTGCATTGTCTCGCTGACTTTCCTGCAGAGTCTTAAGATAGCGTGCTCATTTTGAACCTGAAGCATCTTTTCGAAGCCTGGAAGAAAAGGCTTATTCTTCCACTCGAAATATTCCGAATAACGCACCGGGTCGCGCGATAGATCGAGGAGAAACCGCGACAACGATTCCGGTCCGTCGAAATCCGAGGCGTTTATAAAGCATTTTTCTCCCGGTGAGAATTCCTCTATGTTCGGAGCGCCGAGGTAAATCGGGATGGAGCCGGCGATGAGCGGGTCATAGAATTTCTCCGTGACGTAATCTGCCTCCGAGGCGTTTTCGAATGCCACGGTGAATTTATACCGCGCCATCGTATCGAGCTTGAACTTCCTCCCTGCACCATCCGGCTGCGCCGCGTTCCGGAAAAGCTTCCCGTACGAATGCACATCTATATGTTTCATCATCTCCCGGAGATATTCGGTTCTTCCGTTGGTGTCGTAACGGCTCGATATGAACGCGTTTACCAGGCAGCCGTCCGTTTTCTCGATGGGCTCGTTTCGCAGCTCTTCCCGGTAGGTGCGGAGAATATACGGGCACCAGACATCGGAGCCGCGGCTGTGAGTCATTGAGAGGTCGAACCGGCGCATGACCAGCTCCGTCGATAATATGGCATGGTGGGCGGCGGTTTCCATCGACCATGCGACCCAGACCTGGCCCTTCTTTTTAACAGGGCCCCGGCCGACTATGAAGTCGAAGCCCAGTGACGGGACGTGGAATACGACCGCCGAAGCCCTGTCGTAAAGGCTCCGGTCCTCCGTGATGAGAAAGTTTTCGGGTAATTCCTCCTCGGGATATTCGAGAGGCTGGCCCCACATGGAGTTGTAGAAAAGTATGATTATTTTTTTGTTTTCCATTGAGGTTTCAGTGGTTGCCTCGGGTTCGGCTCGAATCCGGACGGCGCCGGTTTAATGCCCCGGTGTCGTTAACCGAGCATGGTCTCGGCGTACCATTTTATCGTGGCTGCAAGGCCCTCTTCAAGCGTCGTCGTGGCCTCGAATCCGAATTCGGCTCTGGCACGGGAAACGTCGAGCCTTCTTTCGGGCTGGCCGTCGGGACGTGACTCATCCCAGGCGATCCCGCCCTCGTACCCTGTCATATCTCTTATCATTTCGGCAAGGTCCCTGATTTTTATCTCTTCCCCCGAGCCGAGATTCACAGGGGCCTCCTTGTCGTAGCTCTCGGCGGCGTCCACTATCCCCCGCGCGGCGTCCCTCACGAAGAGAAATTCCCTCGACGCACCCCCCGTTCCCCACGCCGTCACCTCCGGAAGACCTTTTAACTTCGCGTCCGAGAACTTGAGTATGAGCGCCGGGATCACGTGCGCGTCCTCTCTGCTGAAATGGTCGCCCGGGCCGTAGAGGTTTACGGGCAGGAGGTATATGGCGTTAAAGCCGTACTGTTTCCTGTAAGACTGCGCCTGAACGAGAAGGGCTTTCTTGGCGATTCCGTAAGGGGCGTTGGTTTCCTCCGGATATCCGTTCCATAGGTCTTCTTCTTTAAATGGTACGGGCGTAAGGCGCGGATAGGCGCATACAGTCCCGACGCAGACGAATTTTTCCACCCCTGCCTGCCTCGCGGCCTCCATGAGCTGTATTCCCATTACGGCGTTATCGTAGAAGAGCTCCCCCGGGTACTTGAGATTGTATCCTATTCCGCCCACCCTCGCGGCGAGGTGAATCACTATGTCCGCATTTCTCACGGCGCTTACGCAGCTCTCCCATTTCCTGAGATCGAGCTCTTTACTCCCCGGCGTGAAGATGCTCCTGTCGGGCACGCCCCTCGATATGAGCTCTTCGAATACGTACGTGCCCAGGAACCCGCTCCCGCCGGTGAGGAGTATGCGTTTTGTGCCGAGGTCGATAGCCATGTCTGCGCGTTCCATATGGTGAGGCTAAACAAATCCCTCACCTAAAGAGGTTAATCTCTTTTCCACCATCTTTCAGGAAATTTTTCTTTAAGGACATCGTCTCCTTCGCCGACCGGAGTCAGGCCTGCGGCCCTCATATCGGCATCGACCATAATCCTCACGAGCTCCCTGAACCTGACGCGCGGGCTCCATCCGAGCACTCTTTCCGCCTTTCGCGCGTCGGCCCTGAGGTTGTCGGCCTCTGTCGGCCTGTAATAGCCTGCGTCAATCCTGACGTACTCTTTCCAGTCGAGCCCGGCGTAAGAAAAGGCCTCTTCGACGAATTCTTTTACCGAGTGCGCCTCGCCTGTCCCGATTACAAGGTCGAGAGGCTCCCCGTGCTGCAGCATGAGCCACATCATTTCCACGTACTCGGGGGTGTAGCCCCAGTCCCTCGCCGGCTCGAGGCTGCCCAGGTAGAGGTAGTCCTGCCTGCCCGAGAGGATGCCGGATACGGCCCTGGTTATTTTCCTGGTGACGAAAGTTTCTCCCCTCCTCGGAGACTCGTGGTTAAAGAGTATTCCGGCTACGGCGAAGATGCCGTACCCGTCCCTGTAGTTGACTGTCGTGAAGTGCGCCATGAGCTTGGCGGCGGCGTAGGGACTCCGGGGGAGGAAGACAGTGTCTTCGTTCTGGGGAGCCGGGGATGCGCCGAACATTTCGCTGCTCGATGCCTGGTAGAAGCGGCATTCGATCCCGCTCCGGCGTATCGATTCGAGGATTCTCACGCTGCCGAGGCCCGTTACGTTCGAGCTGTATTCGGGCATGTCGAAGCTCACTTTAACGTGGCTCTGGGCCGCGAGGTTGTATACCTCGTCGGGTCTTACGTCGTAGACGAGGCTCGTGAGCCGGCTCGAATCGCCGAGGTCGCCGTAGTGAAGGTAGAGTCTCGCGCTCTCCTCGTGCGGGTCGATATAGATGTGATCGATGCGCTCTGTGTTAAAGCTGCTCGATCTCCTGATAAGCCCGTGAACTTCGTAGCCTTTCGACAGCAGGAATTCGGCCAGATAGGAGCCGTCCTGTCCTGTAATTCCGGTTATCAAGGCTTTTTTCATAATGGCTCCGTGGTCGAATGAGAAGCTCGATGTAATCAAAATATAATTTGAGAATAATGTCAATGGGGCAGGCCCGACCGCCATGCTCGTTTTATACGGCGGCCCTTCGCTCAGAGAGAGTGTTCTTCAGGAGCGCAAGGAACTCGGTGAAACTTCTTGTCCTCAGTATGGGGGGCGTCAGGTCGTGCTCCCTGAAGAGGTGTGCGATCTCGGAAGAGATTTCGAGCTGGGCGCCGGGGTCGTCTTCGTGGGTGAGTATGAGGAATACGACGTGCGCGGGCTCACCGTCGGGGGCGTCGAAATCCACGCCTGCCTCGGAAATCCCTATTGCGACCACAGGCTTCGTTATCCCGGCGAGGCGCGCGTGGGGCAGGGCGACGCCCTTGCCGATTCCTGTCGGGAGCGCCGACTCCCTTTCCCATACGGCTTTATATACTGTCTTCGGATCGAGGCCGGCCGCGCCTGCGGCGGCCTCTGTGAGCTCCATGATCACACCCTCCCGCGAAAAGGACTTGATGTCCCTTACAAACGTCTTCGAGGATAAGGCGTCGATGAGCCTTTTTTTCTTTCCGAGCTGAAGAAGAACTCGTATCATGGGCCCGCTTATCATGGACGTGAATATCGCCATTATGACGAGCGCGACGAACAGCCTGTCGTCGATGATGCCGGCCTGAAGCGCGAGTATACCGAGCACTATCTCCATCGCCCCGCGTGCATTCATGGCGAATCCCACCGCCCAGGAATCACGCTTCGGCATGCCGCCGAGCCTGGCGCCGATCGTTCCGCCGGCGAGCTTGCAGACGCACGCTATCAGGATGATCGTCACGACAAGGGCGAGATCGAAATGCTGGACGAAATTTACTTTAAGGCCTATGCTCGCGAAGAAGAGCGGCGCGAATATGGAGGATACGAACTTGTCCAGCACTGTCCTCGTATGCTCTCTTAAGTGCGGCGAAGCGCCGACGGCGACGCCGACGAGGAACGCGCCGAAAATCGCGTGAATCCCTATCCATTCGGCGAGCGCCGCGCCCAGTAGAGCGAGCGTAATGGCGAAGCTGAGGACTCCCCCGGGCCTCTTGCTGTATGCCTGAAGGAAGGGGAGGGTTCTGTGTATGAGCCATCTGCCGGCTGTCAGCATGAACCCCGCGAAGGCCAGGGTAAGGACTATAGTTGCCACTATGTTATTTGAATGGTCTGATGCCGTCCCCATGAGACCGAGGATTATCGCGAATATGATCCAGCCGGTGAGGTCGTCGAAAATCGCCGCGCTTATGATGATCATTCCGAAGTCTGTCCGGTAAAGGTCGAGGTCCATAAGGGTCTTCGCTATCACGGGAAGCGCCGAGATGGCGAGTGCCGTCGCGAGGAAGAGTGCGAAGATGAGGTGGCTCGCCCCTTCGTGACGGCCCAGCATTTCGGGCGCGATCCACGCCGCGGCGAACCCTATTGCGAAGGGGAGCACGATTCCCGATATGCTCACCCATGGGGCGATTTTTCCCTGCCGTCCAATTGTAGAAAGGTCGACCTCGAGGCCCGCGACCAGGAGGAAGAGGGCGACGGAGAGGAGTGTAATACTGCCGAGGGCTATGGCATTCGGTCCCGTCGTGGGGAATATGTAGGAGAAAAGATCGGGGGCTATAGTGCCTAGCACGGTAGGGCCGAGGAGTACCCCCGCCAGGAGCTCTCCGAGGACGGCCGGCTGGTGGAACCTCTGGGCAAGCTCGCCTAAAAGCCGCGCGGAGCCGAGCAGTATACCGAGCGCGAGAAACATTACCGTGATATTGTCGGCTGAGAAATTTCCCATACGTTTACCGGCGAATCGATCCGGGCTTCAAGGAAACGAAACGTTGTGACCCTGTGCCGGGCTCAGGGAAAGGTGTGGGACCATCCGGGCGCTTACGGTAACCGTTCAGCGCGCTTTGGCCGCGGCATCGGTAAGTCACCGGGGAATTGTATACGCGGGTATCGGGATTTCAAGGGGCATTTGCGAAACAGAATGCGGCGTCGCAGCTCGGATTTATTGGAAAGATGTTATCGTGGGCCAGATAATTTTTTATCTCTTCCCGCGTGAAATTTTGTCTATTTCAGCCAAGGCCTGGAGGACCCCCCCTACCGTCCACGCCTGCGCTATGCAGCCCCGGGATTTCATGGGAGGATCGCCGTCGAATATCTCGCTCATAGAGCCGACGCCCGCCGATTTCATATGGTCGAGCATGGGACGGAGGAATCCCCTCGCTTTCTCCGCATCACCGTAAACCTTCATATGTGCGACAGCGAACGGGCCGATGAGCCAGCCCCATACCGTTCCCTGGTGATATGCGCCGTCGCGGCTCGCCTGATCGCCGCCGTAAACGCCCTTGTAGCCGGGGCTGTCGGGCGTGAGGCTCCTCAGGCCGTGGGAGGTAAGGAGCTTGTCAGCGCACGCGTCTACGACCTTTTTCTGGCTGTCGATATCGAGCGGGCTAACCGAAAGGGATACGGCGAAAATCTGGTTCGGCCGGAGGGCCGGATCGTTTCCACCGGGGCCGTCCAGGACGTCGAAGCAGCAGCCGGGCTCGTCATTCCAGAACCGCTCGAAGCCGGAGAGTGCCAGGTCTCCTGCCGAGTCGAACTCCCCGGCCGGTTTCCCTATGGCCCGGGCGAAGACGGACATCGAGCGGAGGGCGCTGTACCAGAGGGCGTTTACCTCGACGGGCTTTCCAATGCGCGGGGTTATGACGCGGTCTCCGACCTTCGCGTCCATCCACGTGAGCTGAACGCTTTCCTGGCCGGCATAGAGAAGGCCGTCCTTCGGGTCGGCCTTGATGCCGTAGCGCGTGCCCTTCGTATAGAAATCGATTATGGATTCGAGAGCGGGGAAGATTTCGGAAATGAACCCGTCGTCGCCCGTGTCGTCGAGATAGGCGCGGACGGCCTCGAAGTACCAGAGTGCGGCGTCGACTGTATTGTACTCCGGCGCCTGGCCTGCATCGGGGAAGCGGTTGGGCAGCATGCCCTCGCTTATGAATCCGGCGAACGTCGCGAGGATGTCGCGCGCTATCTCCGGCCGGCCCGTGGTGAGCGCGAGGCCGGGGAGGCTTATCATGGTGTCCCTGCCCCAGTCGCCGAACCATGGGTAGCCGGCAATGACCGTGCTCCCGGATTTTTGTCCCTGGGTCGACCTTGCCACTATGAACTGGTCGGCGGCGAGAGCCAGATGCTCGATGATGAGGGTGTTTGCACCTGAATTTATTGCAGCCTTTTTTCTGAACTTGCCAAGAAGAATTTCCTCATACGCCTTTCTTTCGGCGAGGCTTCCGTCTCCGTCGATTTTTGCGGGGATTTCGGTTGACGCGACAACCGTAAGCGAGTCGCCTTCATTTAAAGTACGGCTCATCTCTCCGGCGAGGAGATGATCTTCGGCCGAGCTGAGGCCCCTGTACTCCTCGACAGAGAGGCCGAACCTGTAGCACCAGAGGTTGTATATGTTAAAGTCGGCCTTGTCCGCGAGAACGTAATAAGGCACAGCCCCTTCGTACGCGTTGACGACTATGCCGCCCTCGGCCGGGCGTATGTCCATCTTCCAGCCGCCGGCGCTCGTCGAGCCGTGGTAGTCCCTGTAGTTGACAAGTATCCTCAGCTTGAGGTCGAGAGGGCCGGACGCTCTCAGGAGTTTGTAGCGTATGAAAGTGGTGTCCGCTCCCTGCTCCATCCAGACGCGCTTTTCGAGGATGGCGTCGGCCACAGCGTAATTCCAGACGGGGACTCCGCCGTCCATGTAAAAGCTTTCGATGTAAACGTAGCCCTTCGGGTCGACCGCGCCGTCGGCCCACCTGTTCGAGGAAAGCTCGAACGACTTGCCTTGGTATTTGGCTATTTCGTCGAACTTGGCTACGAGGAGATATCTTCCTACGGGAGGGTTCAGGGCCGCGACGAGGAGGCCGTGGTATCTTCTCGTCAAGATGCCCGCGACCGTGCCGGAGGCGTAGCTGCCTCTGCCGTTCGTGACGAGCCACTCGAGCGTCTCCGACACGACTGGCTCGCTGCATATCTCTCTTCCGAATCGTAAAGGCAAAACCGGCTCTCCGGGTTTTCATTGCGATACATGCGCCGTCCTTAACCGGAAGGCGCATGTTCGATACACAATTTACCCTAAAATCGGAGCCGGGATAATAGGCCGGGGTTTACGGGCGGTTCCCTTCATTCATCGTCGTTTGCTCTTCGAAAAGAACTTTATACTGACCGTAGCCTTCCTTTTCGAGATCTTCTTTAGGGATGAATCTCAGGGACGCCGAGTTTACGCAGTACCTGAGCCCTGTCGGGTTGGGGCCGTCGTTAAAGACGTGGCCGAGATGGGAGTCTCCGTCCTTGCTCCTGATTTCGGTTCTCGTCATGAAAAGGCTCTCGTCCTCGACCTTTACAATGTTCGCCTCGTCGAGCGGCTTCCAGAAGCTCGGCCAGCCGGTGCCGGAATCGTATTTTTCGCGGGAGCTGAACAGCGGCTCGCCCGATACTATGTCGACGTATATGCCTTCCTTCTTGTTGTCCCAGTATTCGTTAGAAAAGGGGGCTTCCGTGCCGTTTTCCTGCGTCACTTTATACTGAAGAGGTGACATTAATTTTTTTAGCTCTTCGTCGGAGGGCTTTTTGTATCCTCCTCCCAGAGGATTCTGTGCGTTAGCTTCCGGCGCGTGGTCGGCGCAGGTATCGGCCGCAGCCTCCGGCGCGCTTTCGTCCGCCGCGGAATAAAGAGGGGCTCCGGAAATTCCGGCTGCGA
>CAZUDM010000033.1:0-25213 GCA_964618635.1 uncultured Spirochaetia bacterium | reverse complement strand
TTATTTAAGATTCCCTTCTCTGTACGAGGATGACCCACTTGCCCTTCTGGACTATTTCGCCGGACTGGTTGTGGACGTTTACCTCGAATATCAAAAAGCCCATGTTCGGGCGCTTGTGCTCTCTCTTTTCGACGAGCTTCCGGGTGATGTGGATCGTATCGCCGAACTTGACGGCACCCGAGAATCTCCAGTCCTCAAGCCCCATGAACGCTATCGTCGCGAGGCGGGGCATCGTGAACCAGAGCCCTGAGGCTACCGAGAGGACACAGAGGCCGTGCGCCACCCTGCCCTTGAATACGGTATTCTTGGCGAACTCCTCGTCTATGTGCATGTTGTTGAAGTCCCCGGAAAGCCCGGCGAAGCTTACAACATCGGTTTCGGTTATGGTCCTGCCAGTGCTCTTGTGCTCGGCTCCTTCCTCGAGGTCTTCATAAAAAACCCTGGTATCTTCCTGCGACATTGTCGAACTCTCCTGTTTTTTAAATTAATACGGGTCGCCGCCCCTTATGAGCCGGGTGCACCCAAAAAGGCTGCTGAACGCCGCCTTTCCTCACCCGCCCCTGCTGCCTGCCCCCTACTTGCCCCCCCCTGCCCTCTTACTTCACCGGCCTGAACTTGGGGAGCGTAACCTCCGGGGTGACGTCGTCGAAGACGACCTCGACGTCCATGCCGACGTGAACGTCCTTTACGTCGCAGTCGACTATGTTAGTCATCATCTTAACGCCTTCCGAGGTTTCGACGAGCGCTACGATGTAGGGCGGATCGTCTTTATAGGCCTTGGTCGGACCCATGTGGTGAATGGAGTAGGTCCATACCTTGGCCTTTCCGCTCGCCTTTACCCACTCTATATCCTCGGACATATCGTTGCCCGGCGAGATGGCGCGGGGATAGAAGAAGAACTCCCCCGTCGCCTTTGACCTCGGGAGCACAAGCTCGTGCTTCTTGGCGGCGTCCCAGTAGGGCTTGGTTTCCGGACGAAAATCCGGAAGTGGTTTCTCGTATGGTTTATTTTCTGCCATTGTCGCTAAGTCTCCTTTTGATTATGAAAGGGGTTCTTTCCCTAAGAGTATCGTGCTGTGAGCGGATACGATGCCGCCGTTTCCGTGTACGAGCGCAACTTCCGCGTCCTTTACCTGCCTCGGCCCCGCCTGGTTTCTAAGCTGAAGGACGGCTTCGACCACGTGGTGCATGGCGCCGAGGTGCGCCTGAGACAGGAGACCGCCGTGCGTGTTTACGGGAAGGTCCTTGCCTATCTCCATGCGTCCTTCGAGGGCAAACGCACCGCCCTCCCCTTTCGGAACGAACCCGAGCCCTTCGAGCTCCAGGAGAACTGTGATCGTGAAGCAGTCGTAGAGGAACGCGACGTCGACGTCCTTCGGCCCGAGCCCGGCTGTTTGAAATGCCTTCTGCCCGGAGGTGTTGACGGCGTTATATATCTGGTCGAGGTCTTTGAGCGAGGTGAGGTACTGGTGGGAATATCCCTGACCCATGCCCCAGAGGTATGCGAGCGGGTTCTTTATGCCGAGCTCTTTCGCTTTGGCTTCGGTCGTTACTATGAACGCGGCGCCGCCGTCGGAGATGATGGAGCAGTCGTATTTCGAGAGGGGTTCGGCTATGATGCGGGAGCTGAGGACGTCCTCTATGGTTAACGGCTCCTTGTTCATGGCGTTCTCTTTATTGGCCGCGTGCTTACGCATCGTGACGGCTACGGCCGCCAGGTGCTCGCGGGTGGTGCCGTAGTCGTGGAGGTATCTCTGCGCGGCAAGCGCGTATCCGCCGGGGGTGGTAAGACCGTAGGGGAATTCAAATTCGGCGTGACACATCTCTCTTATGAGTGCGACCATGCCGGAAGAGGATATGCCGGAGAGGGTGTTGTCGCCCCTTACGCAGAGTACGACCTCGGCCTGGCCGGAGGCTATGGCCATAGCAGCCTCGGCAGCCATCCAGACGGCAGTCGCCCCGCCGACGGCTACGGACGAGAAGAACCTCGGCCTGAGCCCGAAGTAGTCGGCGAAAGTAGTGCAGTGCATGAAGGTGTGCTCGACGAGCGAGAATGCGGTGACGAGCCCGTCAACGTCTGATTTTTTGATTCCCGCATCTTCTATCGCGAGCTTGGAGGCCTGCGAGAGAAAATGAAAGGAGCTCTTGTTTGGTATCTTTCCCTGCTCCGTTTCCCCAACGCCGGCTATGACGATTTTATTTTTCTTGAGGACCTCTCTGGCCTCTTTTATGGTCGGTGAGCCGTCTGCCATTTGTATTCTCCCCCTGTTTTTAAATTTTTGCGGAAAAATATATTAAATAGACCTCGATAAATGTCAACCGCAGAGCCGGGCGCCGCGAAGTCGGGATTGCGGCCGTGGAGTGGAGGCGTTGTTTCGGCTCCTCCGATTAAGATGCCCGCGGGGTGTCGTGTGATTCAAACCTTCTGGTTCCGTCTTCCTTCGGCCAGCGACTCGGCCGCCGCTTCGGCTACGAGCTCGCAAAGAGCGCCTACATAGAAATTCCTAGCCTTGCTTTCATCCCCCTTGGGAATGCTCTTGTAGGGGAACGAGATCCTCACCCTTCTCGCTATCTTCGCAGGGTCGAGAACTATTCCTTTTTCTTCGATGTCCAGGACCCGGTTTACGGCTATGTCCTTACAGGCCCTGTGCGCCCCTTCTTCGACTACTTCCTCGATTGGTCTGACGTCGATGAGATTGTCGTACGTCTCGAAAATCCTCTTTCTGAAAATGGCATCTCTTATGCTTTTACGAACCCTTTCTTTTGCCTTATCGGATGACTTTGAGACGCTGTCTTTTCCCCCTACGTAGGTAGTGTCATCTCTGAGGGTTCTTACACTATTTATCTTCTTCTTATATTTGTTTTCTTCGGGTGACATTTTTGTCACCCCCCCGGGTGATAATATTGTCACCCCCCGGGTGACATTTTTGTCACCCTCCCCCCTGACATTTTTGTCATGCCCCTTAGGTGTCCCTTTTTTATTGAATTTTTGCTCCGGAATGGCGGCTTCGGTAATAAGTCTACCTACACTGATCTCGTCTTCATCCTCGTCGCTGAATCCTGTCTCTTCGTCGTATTCGTCGCCCTTGTTTAGCTCCTCGATGAGTTTTTGAACGAGCGGGCGGAAGTCGAATACCGTCGTTACCTGGGCGCCGGTTTCTTCATCGAAGCGCGGGGATTTTATGAGGAGGCCGAGCTCTTCGAGATCCTGCGTGATGCGCTTCACGCTTCTCTCTTCTATGCCCGATCTACTGGCGAGGGTGGAGTAGCTCGGGAAGGGATATTTTGAATCCCACTTGTAGGACATGATGTCGATTATAAGCATGACATGCTTGGGTTTGAGACCTATTCTGGATCTGTATCTGAGGAGGATATTTGGGACGCTCGTAAAACCCTCGTCGAGTATCTCTCCCCATATCTGGACTATCTTTGTTTTGTCCTGCTTTTTATCGGACATCAGCCTCTCTAAACGGGCCCTCTCTGGTTCCTTAGCCGGGCATCAAAAAGCTTGACATTTAAAAGTGAGAAAAGGTATCATTAGGTTGTTCCACCTTCCGGTTGCCGCCGTTGTTTTATGCTCAGCGCTAAAGCTTCGGCGGCTTTTTAATGCCCAGCTAAGCCATAGTATATGATTTTTGGCCGGTTAAATCAATCGGCGAAAATCCTCGCCGCGGGCCATCGATTTTGAGGTAGACCATGTGCTCCCCTACCCTTTCGACTTGATATAGTCGCTCGGAATTGATATAAATAAACTTGGAGCGCCGATTTCCTCGGGGCTTCTTTTCAAGCCGAGATTAAGACCCTGCCCGGAGGTTTAGACAGCTCATGAAAGTTATAGCGGTAGCCAATCACAAGGGAGGGGTCGGAAAGACGACGACGGCCGTTAACCTTGCGGCGTGTCTCGTGGAAAAAGGTGCGGACGTTCTCGTTGTTGACCTCGATCCCCAGGGAAACGCTACCACCCACCTCGGTTTCAGCCCGAACGATTTCGATGTGACGATAAACGATGTGCTCACCGATCCCACGAGCAAGACCGACATAAACGGGATAGTTATAGAGCACGGAACGAAGGGGCTTTATCTCGCGCCGGCGAACCTTTCGATGAGCAGGGCCGACCTCTCGATGTCGGCGCTTATAGAGAAGGATCATCGGCTGAGAAAGTCCATTAACAGGCTGAGGAAGAGTTACGATTTTGTGATAATCGACTGCCCCCCTTCCCTCGCGACGCTTTCTGTGAATGCGTTCTTTGCGGCGGACGACGTGATCATAGCCGTGCAGACCCAGCCCATGGCGCTTGAGGCCGTAAGGATGATAGACGAGACGCTTTACGAGGTGTATTCGTCGAGGCCCGATTTCCCGATAGTGCCCTACGCGCTCCCGACCATGCACGACAAGCTGACGACCATAAGCAGCACCGTTTTGGAGGCGATTAACCAGAAGTTCAATCCGAACGTTTTTTCCCCCATACATTCGAACGTGAAATTGAAGGAGGCGAGCGGGTACGGAAAGCATATACTGGAATACGACCCGATCTGCGCCGGAGCCACGGATTACAGAAGGCTGGCCAAGGAAGTGATGTCGATTTATGAAAGAGAAAAGGAAGAAGGGAGAAAGTACATCATCCGAAATTCCTGAGAAAAAGAAGGCGTCCGCCGGACGCCTCTCGGGGATGCTGGAGTCGATGGAGAAGCGCGGGAGTCCGGTGAACGCGCACAAGGTCGCTACGGCCTATTTTGAGAGCTTCAGGAAGGACAGGAATATACCGGAGGGGCCCGGGGAGGAAGAGCCGCAGGCGAACGAGACTACCGCGGTAGATACCGGGGTAGAGAGCGCGGAAGCTACCGCGGTAAGTAGTGCGGTAAAAAAGACCTCGGGGGAGAAAAAAACGCCGAGGGCATCGGCTAAAACGACTCTGGGAGACGGGGACCCCCTCCTGACCCCCTCGGAGCTCAGGGTGTACGGCGCTATATATAAGGTAAGCGAGGAATCGGATACGGAAGGTGTAAGGATCGGGCTTAAAGAGCTCCGGGAGCTTACGGGGCTCTCGGACAAGACCGTCAGGATGGCCGTTCATTCACTTACGGAGAAGCTTAATATAGAGGTGGTGGAGAAGTCGCTGGGTATATACGGGAGGAAGTATAAGGTATACAGGCCCGAAGAGGTTCACAAAAGGAGACTGGAAAGGGGCCTCCAGGTAGACCCCGTAACGAAAAAGGTGCTTGTGGCAGCTAGGTTGAACGATACCGCGGTAAGTAGCGCGGTAGGTAGACCGGTAAGTAATGCAGTAACTACTGCGGTAGATACTACGGTAATTACCGCGGTAATTGGGCCTGAGGCCAGAATTGCGGATATGGAAGCGGTTTTTGAAAGGTATTCGGGCGAGACGCCAGGGGACGAAGTTCGGGCGTTTTGCGAGAAGAATGCCGGGGCGGATGCGGGGGTTATAGAGGCGGCGGTCATATTGAGCGTGCTCAAGGGGAAGGGAAGGGGGGCGTCCGTGGAGGACGTGGAGCTCGAGCTCGGGAGGCTCGGAGGGCCGCTTCCGGAGGGTTATCTGGAGGGTTTGAGGGAGGTCTGGGAGAACTTGAAGAAGAAAGCCTGAATTACGGCACTATTAGCCTCCAGCAAGGGAGATTAGAGAATAAATCTCTACATTCGTTCGAGATAACAACAATAAAGACGAGATCCTGAATCAAGTTCAGGATGACTACAAAGATAAAAGACTGGATTCCCGATACAAATATTCGGGAATGACAGAATAGAGAGGTAGATTCCTCCCTTGCCCGGAATCGGTGCGGAAATTACAAAGTAAAAAAATAAATCCCCCTTATTCCCTCCGGGTTCGCAAGGCTTCGCCGCGACAAGCCCCTTCCTAAGGGGGAAATTAAAGGTAAAGACGAAAGATAGATTTCTCACTCTTTTAATTTGAGGTGTTTCCGAGCAGTACCAGATATGTTTTCTTGCAATCGGCTCAGGGCGTCCGATTCCTCGCTCGCTCGCACACGTAGTGTGTTTTCCGGCGTAGCAACAAAGTTGCTAAAACCACCGGTAGCGCGGCAGGTGGGAGTAGCAATACGTTTCCACTTCAAATTCCTGCACGCGTGGCGTGCCGGGTGTGGCCCGCGAGATTGCCGCGGTCGCACAAAACGCTTCCTCGCAATGACGGATTGAAAGACGAGATTCTGAATAGATCCCGGATCGAGTCCGGGACATAGTTCAGAATGACAGGAAAAGGGGCCGCGGCTTAGCGCCGCGGCGTCGGATTCATGCACACGTGGCGTGCTGGATTCCCGACTGGCCTCAACACGGTGAACAAAAACCAGATTGCTTCGTTGCTACGCTTCCTCGCAATAACGCGCATATTATCCGTTTTAGGGCAAATCGAGATTCAAAACCCCCCTATGAACCCTTTCCTCGTACTTGCCTATGGGGGAAATGTTTTTAACCTTAGTAAGTTATGGGCATAGACAGGGAAAAGGCGAGGGCGGTTCCGCCTTCGCCGGGGGTTTACCTTCTGAAGGATGGGAAGGGGAGGTCCCTTTACGTGGGGAAGGCGAAGAACCTCCGGAGCCGGGTTTTCTCGTACCTCAACGACGGGGAGGAGCCGGCGCGGCCTCACATCGCCTACCTGATGGGCGAGGCGGCCGACCTCGATTATTTCGTCACGCGGAGCGAGCGCGAGGCCCTCATGCTCGAAAATTCCCTCATAAAACAGAAGAAGCCTAAGTACAACATAAGACTCCGTGACGACAAGAATTATTTGTCGCTGAGGCTCGATCCGAAGGAGAAGTTCCCGCGCCTTACGCTGACGAGGAGGGTGCTCAAGGACGGGGCCGTTTATTACGGGCCGTTCGCATCCTCGGACGCCCTCAAGAAAGCGAAGCGGCTCATACACAAGGTGTTTCCGCTGAGGGACTGTACGGACGAGAAGTTCAGGCGGCACGCGGCGCGGCCGTGCCTGAGCTATTACATGGGGCAGTGCATAGGGCCGTGCGCGGGGAAGGCGAGCGAGGAGGAGTACAGGGAGGTCGTCGACCGCGTGAGGCTGTTTCTGAAGGGGGAGAAGGGCCGGATTATCGAGATATTGAAAGAGAATATGGAGAGGGCAAGCGACGAGATGAGGTACGAGGACGCGGCGCACTACAGGGACCAGGTGAGGCTCCTGGAGAAGAACCTCGAGGCGGAGATGTTCATAACGCCCGATACGAAGGACAGGGACGTCGTCGGCTACCACAGGGAGGGGCGGCACGTGGAGTTCGCTGTCCTCTTTTCGAGGGGCGGGACGTTCATAGACAGGGTGGAATATTCCTTCGGGAACACCGCGGGGACGGATGAGGAGCTTTTGAGCGAGTTTCTGTCCCAGTTCTACGGGGGGAACAGGTTTATACCGGGTGAGATACTCGTCCCGGTGGAGGTCGAGGACAGTGAGGCGCTTTCGGAATGGCTTTCGGAGAGGCGGGGGCGGAAGGTGGTTATAGAGGCCCCGGAGAGGGGGGTGAAGGCCCGGCAGGTGGAGCTTGCGGCCCGGAACGCGCTCGAGAGCTTCCAGAGAAAGCATGCGAAGGAGCTCGGCGAGCTGGACCTCCTGGAGAGGCTCGGGACGTCGCTCCAACTCGGGAAAGCGCCAATATCTATTGAATGTTTCGACATATCGAATACACAGGGGGATCTGGCGGTGGCGTCGCTCGTCAGGTTCGAGAACGGAAAGCCGGCGAAGGACGGGTACAGGACGTACAGGATAAAGACCGTCGAAGGGCCGAACGACTATGCGATGATGAGGGAGGTCTTGTCGCGAAGGCTTACCAGGGCGGAGGAGGCGGGGTGGGAGCCGCCGGACCTGATACTCATAGACGGGGGGAAGGGGCAGCTGAATATCGCTCACCAGGCGATGGTCGATCTGGGATACGAGGGAGCTGTCGGGCTCGCATCCATAGCGAAGGGGAGGGAGGAGGGGGAGAGCGACAAGATATACATATACGGGCGGAAGAATCCGCTCGTCTTTTCCAGGAACTCGCCGGTGCTGTTCCTGCTTATGAGGGTGAGGGACGAGGCGCACAGGTTCGCGATTACGTTCCATAAAAAGCTTCGGGGGAAGAGGGCGCTCAAGTCGGAGCTCGACGACGTCCCGGGGATCGGGGCCAGGCGGAAGAGGGAGCTTATAAAGCGGTTCGGGAGCGTGGTCAGGCTCAGGGCGGCGACGGTGGAGGAGATTGCGGCCGTTCCGGGGATGAATATGAAGATTGCGGAAGGGCTTAAGGAGAGGCTGGGGTAGGGGAGAAGGAGATTGCCGCGGTTGCAGAAGGCGCTCCTCCCACCTTGACTTAATTTGGTGTCGGCAACATTGGATGGACTTCTGTGCAGTCGGTCAGGGACAACCGAATGCTCGCTCGCATTCGTTCCCCGGTGGGGAGAGGGGAAAAAGATAGATCCTGAAACGAGTTCAGGATGACTACAAAAACAAAAGAATGGATTCCCGATTAAGACGTTCGGGAATGACAGAAGTGTGGGGATTCCTCACTCGTTCGGAATAGTAGTTTCCGGCTTCGCTGAAAGCTACGCCGGACGGACAGGATGACTACTATTAAAACAACCTGAAATTAATATGGGGGTGGTGCATCAAACAGGGTAGGGCGCGAAGGATGTCCCCTTCGACGATTCTTTTTCATCGTCGTATAGATGGCGGGGGCGAGGGAGCGAAAGGGGCGCGCCCGGTAAATTCATCGTAAGGAGCTGAGATTATGGCAAAGGTTAAACCGATACCCGACGGGATGCATACCGTTACGCCGCACCTCGTGTGTAAGGACGCCGCCAAGGCGATCGAATTTTACGAGAAGGCCTTCGGCGCGGAGACGGTCATGAGGCTCGATATGCCGGGCGGGGGAAAACTCATGCATGCGTGTCTAAGGATAGGGGATTCCGCCGTGATGCTCGCGGACGAGTTTCCGGACTGGAACTCGCTGGGGCCGAGCAGCCGGGGCGGGACTACGGTCGTTCTTCATGTGTACGTTCCTGACGCGGATGCCTTTTTCGATAGGGCGATAAAGGCGGGGGCCGAGGTTGTCATGCCGTTAGGGGATGCTTTCTGGGGGGACAGGTACGGGCAATTGAAAGACCCCTTCGGGCATATATGGTCTGTCGCGACGCACGTGAAAGACCTTACCCCGGAAGAGATAGCCGAGGCGGCCAAAACGGCGTTCGTATCGGCGGATGAGTGATGCGCGACAGGCGACGTCAGCAACGATGCTGCTACTTCGAATGCCAGCGGACGCTGTCCGCAAATCCCCCCTGACCCCCCTTTTCCTAAGGGGGATAAAGAATGAAAAAGCAAAAGATTAGATTCCGAATCAAGTTCGGAATGACGGATGTGTGATGCGTGCGGCGTCGGATGCCTGCGAATGACGGAATGTGTTTTGAGGTAACCCCTCACCCTTACCCTCTCCCCTAAAACAGGGGCGAGGGGAATATTTGTGGACACGAGACGGGTGATAGTTGCATTGCCTACGCTGCACCGGGGCCGGCTTCTTTCGGGCTCCCGAGGTACTTTATCTCCAGCTCGCGGAGCCTCTTTATCTGGTCGCGCTTTTTGGCCGCCGTCTCGTATTCGAGGTTCTTCGCGGCCTCCTTCATCTCCCTGTCGAGTGCCGTTATCGTGGACGATATCTTCTCCGGGGGGACGTCGAGGTCTTCGCCCACGGTTTCGAGCGGCACGGTGTAGTAGTCGGCCTCGTATATCGTCGAGAGGATGTCGGTTACCGACTTTTTGATGCTCTGGGGGGTTATTCCGTTCTCTTCGTTGTATTTTTGCTGTATGGCCCTTCTTCGCTCGGTTTCGGATATCGCTTTGGCCATGGAGCCGGTGACCCTGTCGGCGTAGAGTATGACGCGGCCGTTGACGTTCCGGGCGGCGCGTCCGAATATCTGTATGAGCGAGGTTTCGGATCGGAGATAGCCTTCCTTGTCGGCGTCGAGTATGGCGACGAGGGAGACTTCGGGTATGTCGAGGCCTTCCCGGAGGAGATTTATGCCGACGAGGACGTCGAACTTTCCGAGCCGGAGGTCCCTTATGATCGCTATCCTTTCGAGCGTGTCTATGTCGGAGTGAAGGTATTTCACGCGTATGCCGAGCTCGCGGTAGTACTCGGTGAGGTCTTCGGCCATGCGTTTCGTGAGCGTCGTGACTAGCACCCTTTCGCCGGATTCCGTCCTCTTTCTTATTTCTTCGAGGAGGTCGTCCACCTGGTTGTCGGCCGGCCTGATCTCGATTTCCGGATCGGCGAGGCCCGTCGGGCGGATTATCTGCTCCGTTATGACGCCGCCTGTCTTTTCAAGCTCGTAGGGGCCGGGCGTCGCCGAGACGTATATGACCTGGTTCACCCTCTCCTCGTATTCACGGAAGTTGAGCGGCCTGTTGTCGAGCGCGGAGGGGAGCCTGAAGCCGTGCTCGACGAGGCTCATTTTCCTGCTCCTGTCACCCTCGTACATGGCGCGAAGCTGGGGGATCATCTGGTGGCTCTCGTCTATGATGAGTAGAAAATCGTCCGGGAAGTAGTCGATGAGGGTCCACGGGGGCTCTCCGGGGAGGCGTCCCGAGATGTGGCGGGAGTAGTTCTCGATGCCGGGGCAGAAGCCCATGTTCGTCAGGAGCTCGAGGTCGAAGTTGGTTTTCTCTTCGAGGCGCTGCTTTTCGAGCATCATGCCTCTTTCTTCCAGGTATTTGAGCCTTTCGGCGAGCTCTATCTTGATGTTTTCGATGGCCATTTCGTGCCTGTACTTGGGGGCGGCGTAATGCGAGCCGGGGTATATGGCGGCCTTGCCTATGGAGCGAATGGTAGTGCCGCGTATGGGGTCTATCTCCTTGATGGAATCGATGACGTCGCCGAAAAATTCTATTCTTACCGCAGTGTTGTCGTGGTGCGAAGGGAAGACGTCGACGACGTCGCCCTTTACGCGGAAGGAGCTCCTGTGAAGGTCGAGTCCGGTCCTCTCGTACTGGACTTCGGAGAGCCGGGCCAGGAGCTTGTCGCGGTCCATCTCCATCCCCTCTTCGAGCATTATGAGGAGGCCGTAGTAGTGCTCGGGGGCGCCGATGCCGTATATGCAGGAAACGCTGGCAACGATGACAACGTCGCGCCGTTCGAAGAGGGAGGTCGTCGAGGCGTGGCGGAGCCTGTCTATGTGCTCGTTTATCTGGGCGTCCTTTTCGATGTAGGTGTCGGTCGAGGGGATGTAGGCCTCGGGCTGGTAGTAGTCGTAGTAGCTGACGAAGTATTTGACGGCGTTATCGGGGAAGAGGTCTTTCAGCTCGCCGTAGAGCTGGGCGGCGAGGGTCTTGTTGTGGGCGATGATGAGCGTGGGGCGGTTTACGTTGGCGATGACGTTGGCGATTGTAAAGGTTTTACCGCTCCCCGTGACGCCGAGAAGGACCTGGTGCCTGTCGCCCCGGAGGACGCCTTCGGTGAGCTCGCGTATGGCCTGGGGCTGGTCGCCCCTGGGGGAGAATTCGCTCGTGATTTTGAAGTCCATAGGGGAAGAGTGTAGCACATGGGGGAAGGAAGGAGCCCTTTGGAGGGGAGGGAAAAGACGAAAGAAAAGACGAGATCCTGAATGTTTCGGTTTGTGCCACTATGGAGCTGTACCAGACGGGCTTTCGTGCAATTAGCCAAGGGCTCTCGATTCCTCGCTCGCTCGGAATCGTAATTCAGGATGACGGAAAGTGGAGTCGCGGCTGAGCGCCGCGACGTCGGGTTCGTGCACGCGTGGCGTGCTGGATTCCCGATTAAGGCATGATGCTAAAGAAGCAGGTTTTGAGCGGTACCGGATAAACGCTTGCGGGATGAGGGGACGGCGTCCAATTCCTCACTTGCTCGGAATTGTTGGGAATGACAGAAGTGTGGGGATTCCTCGCTCGAAATCGTTGGGAATGACACACACAGTGTGTTTTTTTCGACGTAGCGATCACCCTGCTACTAGCATCATTCGTGCGGCTGGTGATGATTGCTCCTACTGTGCTACGCCGGTTGCCAGCGGATGCTATCCGCGCAGTTTATAATAATATGATGGCGTTCGAGATATTTCATCCCGCCGTGGGGGCGTGGTTCGAGAGGGAGCTTGGGGCTCCGACGGAGGTGCAGGAGAGGGCGTGGCCGGAGATAAAGAAGGGGAGTAACGTTCTTATCGCCGCGCCTACGGGCTCCGGTAAGACGCTTGCGGCGTTCCTTTCGGCTATAGACGACCTGGTCAAGGAGGGGCTCGAAAACGGGCTCCCCGACCGGACGCAGATCGTCTACGTCTCGCCGCTTAAGGCCCTCAGCAACGACATAGAGAACAACCTTCAAAGGCCGCTCAGGGGGATAACGGAGGAGCTGGCGAGGATGGGGCTGCCCGAGGTGGACATAAGGGCGCAGGTGAGGACCGGCGACACGCCGTCCGCCGTACGGACCAGGATGACAAAGAAGCCCCCGCACATATTGATAACGACGCCTGAATCTTTGTATCTCCTCCTTACCGGGAAGAACGGGAGGGAGATGCTTTCCGGAGTGAAGACGCTGATAGTGGACGAAATACACGCAATGGTCGGGAGCAAGCGCGGCTCGCACCTCTCGCTTACGGCCGAGAGGCTTGAGGCGCTCGTTCCGGAGAAACTGAGAAGGATAGGGCTTTCGGCGACGCAGAAACCGATAGAGAAGGTGGCGCGCTTCCTTACGGGGAACGGGGCCGAAGGGGAGGGGGAGCCGGACTGCACGATTATAGATTCGGGGCACAAACGGGAGCTGGAGCTTTCGGTCGAAATTCCGGGGTCGCCGCTTACGGCCGTCATGTCGAACGAGGTGTGGGAAGAGGTTTACCAGAGATTAGAAACGCTGATAAAGTCGCATAAGACGACGCTGATATTCGTAAATACGAGGCGGCTCTCGGAGCGTATGACGCATAACCTGACGGAGAGGTTCGGGGCCGAGGTCATAGCGGCGCACCACGGGAGCATATCGAAGGAGATGAGACTCGACGCCGAGAGGCGGCTCAAATCCGGGGAATTGAAGGCCATAGTCGCGACGGCGTCGCTTGAACTGGGCATAGACATAGGGCACGTCGACCTCGTGTGCCAGATAGGCTCGCCGAGGGCGATATCGACGTTCCTACAGAGGGTGGGGCGCTCGGGGCATACAGTGAAGGGGACGCCGCGTGGGAAGGTGTTTCCGCTGAGCCTCGACGAGCTAGCGGAGTGCGCCGCCCTGCTCGATGCAGTGAGGCGGGGGGAGCTCGACAGTATCGTAATGCCGGAGAAGCCGCTCGACGTTCTCGCGCAGCAGATCGTGGCGGAGGTGTCGTGCGGTGAGTGGGGAGAAGAGGAACTTTACGCCCTGTTCAGGAGGGCCTATCCCTACAGGGACCTCACGCGGGCGGAATATGACGACGTCGTGAAGATGCTCTCCGAGGGATTCGCGGCGCAGAAGGGGAGGCGCGCGGCGTACATACGGCACGACATGGTGAACGGTATGCTCCGGCCGCGGAAGGGGGCTCGGATTGCGGCGATAGTGTCGGGCGGGACCATACCCGACAGCTTCGACTACGACGTGATACTGGAGCCGACGGGGACTTTCCTCGGGACGGTGAACGAGGACTTCGCGATAGAGAGCACCGCCGGGGATATTTTCCTACTGGGCAATCATTCGTGGAGGATTTTGCAGGTCGTCGGGGGGAAGGTGAGGGTAGAGGACGCGGGGGCGCTCCCGCCCACGATCCCATTCTGGTTCGGCGAGGCGCCGGGGAGGAGTCAGGAACTATCTTATGCCGTATCGAGGCTCCGGGAAGAGATCTCGGAGAAGCTCGGTGACCTGAGCTGGCTAAGGGAAAAAGAGGACGCGCTCGACGGGATGATGGGCGACTCGTGGAAGCGGGAGGCCATAGAGCATGTGATGAAGACGACCGGGCTCGGGGAGGAGGCCGCCGATCAGCTCGTCACGTACATGGCCGTCGTGAAGGCGGCGCTGGGTGTGATACCGACTCAGGAAAGGCTCGTTCTCGAAAGATTTTTCGACGAGGCCGGGGCGATGAACCTCGTTATACACTCGCCGTTCGGGAGCAGGATGAACAGGGCGTGGGGGCTTTCGCTCCGGAAGAGGTTCTGCAGGAAGTTTAACTTCGAGCTCCAGGCGGCCGCGACGGAGGATTCGATCATACTGAGCCTGGGGGCGACGCACAGTTTTCCGCTCGAAGAGGTGTATCACTACCTCCATCCGGGCAGCGTCAGGCAGGTGCTGACGCAGGCGCTTCTGGACGCTCCCATGTTTGAAGTCAGGTGGAGGTGGAACGCGAGCACCGCGCTTGCTGTATTGAGAAGGTGGACGGGGAAGAAGGTGCCGCCCGCGATTCAGCGCATACATTCCGAGGACCTGATAGCGCAGGTATTCCCGGACCAGATAGCGTGCCTCGAAAATATAGTGGGGGAGCGGGAGATACCGGAGCATCCGCTCGTGAGCCAGACGATTGGCGACTGCCTCAACGAGGCGATGGACATTGAGAACCTCGAAAAATTATTGACGGACATACATGCGGGGAATGTCGAAACGCTGGCGCGGGATTTAAGGGAGCCCTCGCCGCTTTCGGAGCAGGTGCTTAACGCGAGGCCGTATTCCTTCCTCGACGACGTGCCGCTTGAAGAGAGGCGGACGCACGCCGTTCAGAATAGAAGATGGCTCGACCCGAAAGAGGCCGCCGAGCTCGGGCAGCTGGACGCCGAAGCGGTGAGGAGCGTCAGGGAAGAGGCCTGGCCCGAGGCGGAGAGCGCGGAGGAGCTTCACGACGCGCTCGTCCTTACGGGATTCCTGACCGGGGACGAGGGGGAGATCGGCGACGCTGCCGGCGGATGGAGAGAGTATTTCGGGGATCTCATGAAGGAGGGCAGGGCGGCGGAGCTCAGGATCGGAGAAAAGGTTTTCTGGGTAGCTGCCGAGAGGCTCCATCACATGAAGGCCGTACACACGGACGGGGTGCTTGCGCCGGAGATAGAGGTGCCCGAGAGGCTCCGGGGCGAGGTGACGAGGGACCAGGCTCTCGTCGAGATAACGAGGGGGAGGCTGGAGGCATTGGGACCTGTGACCGCTGCCGTGCTGGCGGGGACGCTCGGCGTGACGGAGGCCGACGTGGAGAGGGCGCTCGCGGTTCTCGAAGGGGAGGGGTTCGTCTTCAGGGGGCATTTCACCCCGGGCGAAGAGGGGCTCGAGTGGTGCGAAAGGAGGCTCCTCGCTCGCATACATAAATACACGATGAGCAAGCTCCGGCGGGAGATAGAGCCCGTGACGGCCGCCGATTTCATGAGGTATCTGTTTTCACGGCACGGGGTAGACGGCGAGGACAGGCCGGAGGGGGTCGAGGCGCTACGGGGGATACTCGGGATGCTGGAAGGGTTCGAGGCCCCGGCGGCGGCGTGGGAGGGGGATATCCTCTCGGCGCGTATGAAGGATTACGATCACGCATGGCTGGATACGCTGTGTCTATCCGGGAGCGCCGTCTGGGGAAGGTTCAAGGCCCCTAACGGGAACGGCAGGAAGCAGGGGCCGATAAAGACTACGCCCGTGACGATCGTGAGAAGGACGAACCTGGGCGTATGGAGGAAGCTCGCCCAGGGCTCGGGCGGGGAAGGGCTTTCGCGGAGGGCGGCGTCGGTGCTGGATTTCCTCGGGACGCGCGGGGCCTCGTTCTTCGACGAAATAGCGGACGGCGTCGGGGGCCTCCGGACGGATGTCGAGGCGGCGATAGCGGAGCTCGTGGCGCATGGGATGGTGACGTCCGACAGCTATACTGGCCTCCGGGCGCTTCTCGTGAATTCGAAGTACAGGACCGCGGCGGGGAGGAGAAAGAGGATAAGCTTCAACATGGAGGGGGCGGGGAGGTGGTCGCTCATACGGACGGGTGAGGACGGGGAGAGGACGCCGGCCGACCTCCGGGCGCTCGCTATGGTGCTGCTCGAAAGATATGGTGTGCTCTTCAGAAGGCTTGCGGAAAGGGAGAGCTTTTCGCCGCCCTGGAGGGAACTCGTGAAGGCGCTCAGGCTGATGGAGCTCCGGGGGGAGGTGAGAGGCGGAAGGTTCGTCGACGGCGTGTGGGGCGAGCAATTCGCGCTGCCCGAGGCTGTCGCCGGGCTCAGGGAAACGAGGCGGCGGGCGAAGTCTGGGACGCTCGTTTCGATAAGCGCCGCCGACCCATTAAATCTCACCGGGATAATAACACCGGGGAAGAGGGTGTCGTCACTCTACAAGAACAGGGTCCTTTACAGGGACGGCGTGCCTGTCGCCGTGAAGGAGGGGGAGGAGATAAGGATTATTTCCGAAGCCGACCTTGGCGAGGAATGGAATCTGAAATCCGCGCTAGTCCGGAGGAGCTTCTCGCCGAAGCTGAGGGCGTATCTCGGGAAAGGAGTCGCATAAGCACGCAACGCGTGCAGGAATCCGACGTAGCAATTGTGCTCGTAACCACCCTCCGTGCGACCGCTGCTTTAAATCATCGGCACTGCTAGGTTATTAGAACGCACAATGTGCGTGCGTGTTAATCATGGTTTAACCGTTCTATAACCCGCTCTTAATCCGCCCGTGTTTTAATTATGGGTATGAGCGGCGCCAGGATTTCAGACGGGGCCGCCGGAGGTGTAGACATGAGTGAGACGAACGTCGTATGGACGGACGAGAGCAGGGCAGGGGTAGACGCCTCTATAAAAAGGGCGAGACGTATGACGGGGGAAACAAGACGGGATTGCCGCGGTCGCGAAATACGCTCCCTCGCAATGACGGAAGTGGAGGAATCGTGCCCTGAATGCGGATACGTGATTACCGCGGTATCCTTCCCCGAGATCTGCGCTTACTGCGGTAGCTCGTTTTAGGAAAAGCCGCCGGGCCTCTTATGCGAGGCCGAGCTCTTTTACCTTCTTTTCTATCTGGTCCGCGTGGTTGGCTGTATCGACCTTGGTCCAGATGTGTCTTATTATCCCCGACTTGTCTATGAGAAACGTTTCCCTTCTGGCGGAGCCTGTCGCGCTTTCGACGCCGTAGGCTTTTATGATTTGTTTGTCCTTGTCGCTTAAGAGAGGGAAGTTGAGAGAGTGCTTGTCGCGGAAGCCCTCGTGCGATTTTACGCTGTCGGTGCTTACGCCGAGAACCTCGACGCCGAGTGCTTCGAGCTCGCCGTATCCGTCCCTTATGGAGCAGGCCTCTTTCGTGCAGCCCCCGGTATAGTCCTTCGGATAGAAGTAGAGCGCGACGGTTTTCTTGCCTTTGAAGTCGTCGAGCCTTATTTTCTCGCCGCCGTATGTTTCGGCTTCTATGTCCGGCGCGGCATCGCCGACCTTGAGCGTGTCCGACATGTTTTGTTCCTCCAGGACGATTTTGGAATGGAGTATAGCACACATTGTGTGTTTTAAGACGTAGCAGGGCTGGTGATTCTTTGTACCGTTCGCACGACGAATAATTAATGCGTCAGATGCCGCTACGTCGGGTGTCAGCGGACACAGTCCGCCCTTTTCCTAAGGGAAAAGAAAGATCTCTCACTGTTTAAATTTGAGATATTTCCGAGCAGTACCAGATATGCTTTCTTGCAATCGGCCTATGGCGTCCGATTCCTCGCTCGCTCGAAATCGTTGTTCGAGGTGACAACATTAAAAACGAGATTCTGAATCAAGTTCAGAATGACGGACTATAAAGGATGACGGAAGGGTGGAGTCGCGGCGGTCTGCCGCGGCGTTGGATTCATGCACGCGTGGCGTGCTGGATTCCCGATTAATGCACTCGGGAATGACAGATATGGCATATTTTCGAATGTCTGGTGTGGATGTGTGCCTTAGTGTCCCCATTACTTAAAGGAAAATGTGAAATATGCTTTTTTTATCCACACGTATTAAGGTGACGGTTTAAAACCAGGATTTAAGGTCTGAAAATGACAGTAAAGGGAACATAACCGGGGAGGATTTCCGGGCATAATTCCAGTGAAAACAAATGCTCAGGGACGAGTGTTTAAAGAATGGGTTTAAAGATAGCGGATAAGGACTTTTTTACGATTGAGGAAGGAGGGTCGGTCCTTTCATCGGCGTTTTCCGCCGAGCATCGAGCCGAAAATTCCGCGCACGATCTCTGTCGTTATTTGTCTTCCGGCGGTCGCTAATTGTCTCCCGAATGAGCGCGCCGCGGTCTTGGTGACTGTCTCAAAAATGGTATCTTTCGGACGGCCCGGCTTTCTTTTCGGTGCGTCCTTTGGCAGGGGCGGGGGGATCTTCTCCGCCGCCCTGGTCTCGGCTTCGGCGCGGGCTTTCAGCATTTCGTATGCCGACTCGCGGTCTATAGTTTTCTCGTAGCGGCCGTTAATCGGGGACGCGGCGATGGCTTCTTTCCGTTCTTCGGGTGTGACGGGGCCCATGCGGCTGAACGGCGGCCGCACCGTAGCCCGTTCTACCACTTCGGGCCTGCCCTTTTCGTCGAGGAAGGATACTAGGGCCTCGCCTACACCGAGCTCGGTGAGAATCTGCTCGAGGTCGAGCTCAGGGTTCGGTCTGAATGTTCCGGCTGCCGCCCTGACCGCCTTCTGATCGCGCGCGGTGTACGCCCGGAGCGCATGCTGTACCCTGTTACCGAGCTGGCCGAGTATGACGTCGGGGATATCGAGAGGGGTCTGTGTGACGAAGTAGACGCCGACGCCTTTCGAGCGTATGAGGCGGGCGACCTGCTCTATCTTGTCGAGGAGCGCCTTCGGGGCGTCGTCGAAGAGGAGATGAGCTTCGTCGAAGAAAAAGACGAGCACGGGTTTTTCCGGGTCGCCGACTTCGGGGAGCTGCTCGAATAATTCGGAGAGGAGCCAGAGGAGGAACGTCGAGTATACGCCGGGGGAGCGGATGAGCCTGTCGGCCGCGAGCACGTTTATCATCCCGCGGCCTGTTCTTTCGTCCGTCCTGATGAGGTCTTCGAGGCTGAGCGCGGGCTCTCCGAAGAATATGTCGCCGCCTTCCTCTTCGAGCCTGAGGAGGCCCCTTTGTATCGCGCCTATGCTTGGGCGGGAGATGTTACCGTATTCAGTCGTAAAGGAAGAGGCGTTTTCCCCGGCGAACTGGAGCATGGACCGGAGGTCCTTGAGGTCGAGTAGAAGGAGGCCGTTCTCGTCGGCTATTCTGAAGACGAGCGTGAGTACGCCGGACTGGGTGTCGTTAAGACCTAAGAGACGGCCGAGGAGTAGAGGACCCATTTCGGATACGGTCGTCCTGACCGGATGACCCTCTTCGCCGAAGACGTCCCAGAAAGTGACGGGGCTTCCCTCGAAGGCGAAACCGGAGAGGCCGAGCGTTTGTATGCGCTCCGCGATTTTCGGGTTGTCCGTTCCCGGCCTGTTGATGCCGGCGAGATCGCCCTTGACGTCGGCGACGAATACCGGGACTCCCTGCCTGCTGAAGTTCTCCGAGAGGACCTGGAGCGTGACCGTTTTGCCTGTGCCCGTCGCGCCCGCGATGAGACCGTGCCTGTTGGCCATGCGGGGAAGGATGTAGAGGTCGCGGGTTCCTTTCGCGGCGATGAGGAGCTGGCTCATGTATCTATGATTACTTTTCCGAGGGGGATTGTAAAGGAGGGATTGGGCGCTCGCGGAAAGCGGCTATTTTTTCCGGAGGCTCTTCAGGAGCTCGATGTCTTTTTCGACTTCCTCGGGCGGTATCTCGACTATCATGTCGAGGCTTTTGAGGAGGGGATGGTTTACGATGGCCTTGAAACCCGCCGTGCCTATCTTTCCCTCGCCGATGTGCTCGTGGCGGTCCTTTTTCTCGCCGAGGGGAATCTTGGAATCGTTCCCGTGGAGGAGCCTTATGTGGGCGGGGTCTATGACGGAGGAGAATTCGGCGAGGGTTTTGTTGACGGCCGCCGGGGTGCGTATGTCGTAGCCCGAAGCTAGGAGGTGGGCTGTGTCGAGGCAGACGCCGAGCCGGGGGTTTTGGATTTCGTTTATGATGCGGGCGAGCTCGGGGAACGAGTCGCCTATGGTTTCGCCCTGGCCGGCGGTGTTCTCGAGAAGGAGCTCCGTCGTGAGGCCGCCTGAGTCTTCGAGGATGGCGGCCACGCCTTCGACGACGCGGCCGACGGCGACGGAGCGCTCGATGCCCTTAGAGCTTCCGAGGTGCGTCATTACATATTTAGCGCCGAGGACGGTTCCTCTTTCGAGCTCCTCACGTATTATCCTGACCGAGGACTCGCGGAGGGCGGGGTTTTCGGATGCGAGGTTGATGTAGTAAGGGGTGTGGATGAAGTAATCGGAGAGGCCGAAGGCGGCGCAGGAGTCCTTGAAGGAAGCCACGAGGGAATCCGTCAGGGCCGGGGGCTTTCCGCCGCGCGGGGAGCGGGAGAATATCTGGAAGCATTCGCAGCCGAGGGCGTGTGCTCGCTCAGGGGCCTTGTCGATGCCGCCGGCGATGGAGACGTGACAGCCGAATTTCATATGAGGTAGTAATATACCGAAATGACGGGAGAATGGGCAACGGCGCGCGGTAGGTTGATTATATTCGCTACGGCGTATGCCTGCGTATGCTATCAGCAGGATTTGGGGAGAGTGTGGAGGGGATTCCTATTTCCGCTATTGCAAATGTTTTTCTCTTCTATTTTTTTGACCCGATCTGTTAGAGGATGGGAATAAAAAGAAAAATAAAAAGCGGTTGCAATAGCGGAATTAAGAG
The DNA here is from genome assembly GCA_964618635.1 of uncultured Spirochaetia bacterium. Taxonomy (GTDB): domain Bacteria; phylum Desulfobacterota_D; class UBA1144; order Nemesobacterales; family UBA2774; genus JADLGH01. The sequence continues at coordinate 4,524 of CAZUDM010000033.1, read as the reverse complement.
GCTGGAGCAAGGGCAATAAAAAGATAAAGCACGGAGTCCGATAATCTATCTTATGTTAACTATAATTCGAGGCGGCCTCCATGTAGCGTTTTTTCAACAAAGAGCTAGTTATTCCCTCGCGAGCGAAATGGTTTATTAACCCCCTTCCCTTTATCGGAGGATGGAGAAAAGATAGATGCTGAATCAAGTTCAGCATGACAGATTAAAGGCAAAAGAAACGGCATAGTGAATTCCCGATCCGGCTACGACGCAAGCCTATCAGGCTTCACGGTGCTATCAGGCTACGCCGAGGCTTCGCCCCGACAAGCGCCGCGGATTTGGAAATGAATGGATTCCTGCCTGCGCAGGAATGACAGAAATTTGGAGATTCCTCACTCGCTCGGAATCGTTGGGAACGACGGACTAAGAGAAAATTCCCCCCTATGTCCCCTCCGGCTTCGGCCCAGCCTTCGCCGCGACAGACCTTTTCCTAAGGGGGGATGAAAGTAGAAAGACGGGATTGCCACGGTCGCGGAAGACGCTCCCTCGCAATGACGGATTGAGGATATGGATTCCCGATTAAAGCATTCGGGAATGACAGAAGTGTGGGGATTCCTCGCTCGCTCGAAATCGTTGCTCGAGATGACAATATAAAAGCGAGATCTGAAAGTTTTAGTCTGAAAAGTAACCCCCACCCTAACCCTCCCCCTTTTAAGGGGGAGGGGAAATTTACGGTGAGAAGATTAAAGCGCCATAAGCTGCCCGGACGACGGGCGTTTTCAGCTATCCCTTTACACTGTACACTGATGTGGGCGCATATGCCTGCAACTTCGGCCGAGCTCAAGGGGTGGAACCATGACCAAATCGACCAGGACCTGGCTGCTGCGGATCGCTCTCATTATAATTGCCGGCGTTATCGCCTTCTACGCCTGGAAAACCCTGAGGCCGGACGGGCTGCCCGAGGGGTTCGCGGGCAGCAACGGCCGTATAGAGGCGACGGAGATAAACGTCGCCGCCAAGATGTCGGGCCGGATCAAGGACATCATGGTAAACGAGGGCGATTTTGTTACGGCCGGGGAGGTTCTGGCGGTGATGGACACCGCCGTCCTCGAGGCGCAGCTCCGCGAGGCCGAGGCGCAGCTGGAGCGGGCGCTCGTCGGCATCAGGACCGCTGAAAACCAGGCGACGCAGAGGACGGCTGAAAAATCCACGGCTGAGGCTGTCGTCGAGCAAAGGAAAGCCGAGCTCGACGCCGCGCAGAAACGCCTCTCCCGAACCGAGACGCTCGCCGAGAGAGGAATAGTCCCCGCCCAGAAGCTCGACGATGACCGCGCGGATCTTCAGAGGGCAAAGGCTGCCGTGAGCGCCGCGAAGGCGCAGGTAGCGGCGGCGGATGCGGCCATAAGCTCGGCTCGCTCGCAGATAATCGCGTCGCGGTCGGAAGCGGAGGCCATGCGCGCCACAATACAGCGCATAAAGGCCGACATCGACGACAGCGCCCTCAGGTCGCCGCGCGACGGGCGCGTTCAGTATCGAGTCGCACAGCCGGGCGAAGTGCTCAACGCGGGCGGCGCTGTGCTGAATCTCGTCGACCTCAGCGACGTTTACATGACCTTCTTTCTGCCCACGGAGGACGCCGGCCGCGTCAAGCTCGGCGCGGAGGCGCGCATCATACTCGACGCCGCCCCGCAGTACGTTATCCCGGCCAAAATCTCCTTCGTCGCCGACGTCGCGCAGTTCACGCCTAAATCGGTAGAGACGGCCGAGGAGCGGCAGAAGCTTATGTTCAGACTCAAGGCGCAGATACCGCCCGAGCTCCTCAGAAAGCACATAGAGGACGTCAAGACCGGGCTTCCCGGCATGGCATATGTCAGGCTCGACCCGAACGCCGAGTGGCCGGCCCGGCTGGAGGTACGCCTGCCGAAATGAGCTTCTCCGCCGGCACGGAAGACGCCCGGACTCCGCCGGTCGTCAGGCTGCGGGACGTCGGCCTCCGCTACGGAAAGGTGCAGGCGCTCGGCGGCGTCACGCTCGATCTCCCGGGCGGGTGCATGGTCGGGCTTATAGGCCCCGACGGCGTGGGTAAGTCGAGCCTGTTGTCGCTTATTGCAGGTGCGCGGGCGATCCAGACAGGGAAAGTAGAAGTCCTCGGCGGCGACATGGCCGACGCCCGTCACCGGAGCGAGGCGCGCGGGCGCATCGCCTACATGCCGCAGGGCCTCGGTAAAAACCTCTACCCCACCCTCTCCGTATTCGAGAACATCGACTTTTTCGGACGCCTGTTCGGGGGGAGTAAAAAGGAGCGCCTTCACCGCATCGAGGTGCTGACGAGGGCCACGGGGCTCGGGGATTTTCTGGACAGACCCGCCGGCAAGCTCTCGGGCGGCATGAAGCAGAAGCTCGGCCTCTGCTGCGCGCTTATACACGACCCGGACCTAATGATACTCGACGAGCCGACCACCGGCGTCGACCCTCTCTCGCGGCGGCAGTTCTGGGAGCTCATAGACAGCATACGCGCGGCGCGGCCGGGGATGAGCGTGATCGTGGCCACGGCTTACATGGAAGAGGCGGCGCGGTGGGACTGGCTGGCCGCCATGGACGCGGGGAAGGTGCTCGCCGGCGGGACGCCGGAGGAGCTGCTGGCCCGCACCGGAACGGGGGCACTCGAAGAGGCCTTCATTTCTCTCCTCCCGGAAGAGAAGCGCCGGGACTACAGGAAGGTCGAGATCCCGCCCCGGACAGCCGAGGCCGACGGCGAAATCGCCATCGAAGCCGAGGGCCTGACGAAGCGCTTCGGCGATTTCACGGCTGTCGATCACGTGAGCTTCCGCATAAGCCGGGGGGAGATATTCGGGTTTCTCGGGTCGAACGGCTGCGGCAAGACAACGACGATGAAGATGCTTACCGGCCTCCTGCCGCCGACCGAGGGGCGGGCGTGGCTCTTCGGGAAGGAGGTGGACGCGGACGACATCGCGACGCGGCGGCGCGTGGGGTACATGTCGCAGTTTTTCTCTCTCTATACGGAGCTGACGGTGAAACAGAACCTCGAGCTCCACGCGCGGCTCTTCCAGGTGCCTGCCGGAGAGATACCCGGGCGAGTCCGGGAGATGGTAGAGCGTTTCGGCCTCAAAGGTACGGAAGACGTGCTGCCGGATGCCATGTCTCTCGGCCACCGTCAGCGCCTCTCGCTCGCCGTGGCCATGGTCCACAGGCCCGAGATGCTTATACTCGACGAGCCCACGTCGGGGGTCGATCCCATAGCGCGGGATGGTTTCTGGCGAATACTGGTCAACCTCTCGCGGAGCGACGGCGTAACTATATTCATATCGACCCACTTCATGAACGAGGCCGAGCGGTGTGACCGTATATCGCTCATGCACGCCGGGCGCGTGCTGGTCGCAGACACACCTGAAGGCGTGATGAAGAGGAGCGGCACGGGCACGATCGAGGAAGCGTTCATCAAATATCTCGAAGAGGATTCGGCGGGGAGAGACGCCGTAAAAGCGCCGGACGGGTCGGACGAGCTGGCCGGGGTGCTTTCCGGGCGGGATCACGAGACGCCGGGGGCCGATACGGATGGATTAAGGCGCTTTTTCGACCCCCGCCGCATGATGAGCTATGCACGGCGGGAATCGCTCGAGCTGCGGCGCGACCCTATCCGCCTTACGCTCGCCCTCCTCGGGAGCGTCATACTGCTGTTCGTAATGGGATACGGGATCAGTATGGACGTCGAGGACCTCACGTTCGCGGTTCTGGACAGGGACCAGACCGTCACGAGCCGGGACTACACGCTCAACCTCGCGGGCTCCCGCTATTTTATCGAGCAGCCGCCGATAACGGACTACGAAGACCTCGACCGGCGGATGCGCTCGGGGAATCTGAGCCTGGCGATAGAGATACCGCCGGGGTTCGCGAGGGACATAGCGCGCGGGAGGCCTGTAGAGGTCGGGGCCTGGATAGACGGCGCGATGCCAACGCGCGCGGAGACCGTCCGCGGCTACGTGCAGGGTATGCACGCCCAGTGGCTGGCCGTGAAGGCGCGCGAGCTCGGGCGTGGGGAGGAGGCGGCCGGGCTGATAAACATCGAGACCCGCTTTCGCTACAACCCCGACGTCAAGAGCCTCGTGGCGATGGTGCCGGCCGTCATACCTGTCTTGCTTATGATGATACCGGCCATGCTCGCGGCGCTGAGCGTGGTGCGGGAAAAGGAGCTCGGCTCCATAATCAACTTCTACGTTACGCCCACGACGCGTCTGGAGTTCCTCCTGGGTAAGCAGCTCCCTTACGTCGCGCTGTCGATGGTGAGCTTCTTCATGCTTACCTTCCTCGCCGTCACCGTCTTCGGCGTGCCCATGAAGGGGAGCTTCTTCGCCCTGACTCTTGCCGCCCTTCTATACGTCAGCGCGGCCACGGGCCTCGGCCTCCTGATCTCGAGCTTCATGCGGAGCCAGATCGCGGCCATTTTCGGCACCGCGATACTCACGATGCTTCCTGCGGTGAGCTTTTCCGGGCTGATCGATCCGGTCTCTTCCCTGGAGGGCGCGG
>CAZUDM010000032.1:0-25249 GCA_964618635.1 uncultured Spirochaetia bacterium | reverse complement strand
AAAATTAGAACAACAAATACAAAAGGATTCCTACTTTTGCTTGACCACATACGTAGTGTGTCTCCCGACGTAGCAGATTCCAGTGCTATAGCACCTGAAGCGCGATAGGTGAAATGGCAACGACGGTGCTACTTCGATTGCCAGCGGACGCTGTCCGCCGGGACGGGGGACACGTAGTGTCTTTTTCGACATAGCACTGTAGTTGCTAAGTCACTGGAAGCGCGTCGGTGGTATAGCTAGACTGCTGCTACTTCGAAAGTCAGCGGACTCAGTCCGCAAATCCCCCCGTACCCCTCCGGCTTCGGCTCCGCCTACGCCGCGACAGGCCTTTTTCTAAGGGGGAAGGAAAGGCAAAAGACTGGATTCCCGACCCGGCTTCGCCTCTGGCTATCAGGCTTCGCAGTGCTACGCCCCGACAAGCACCGCGACAGGTAAGGGCATTCGGGAATGACAGAAACTGAATGGATTCCTGCCTGCGCAGGAATGACAGAATTAAGGTGCCCCCTCACCCTTAATCCCTGTTTTGGTTTCGGTTACTTTCGAGCAGTACCGAATGGGCTTCCATGCAATCAGCCGGGGGCGTCCGAATGCTCGCTTGTTCGCATTCGTTCCCCTAGGGGAGAGGGAAAATTAATGGGTCAGATTTTTAACGCTCATCCACTCGATTATCCCGACGAAGCAGGCGGGTGATTCAATCTAATGATCGCGCAAAAGTTGGTTCCAGCGCGCTTTCCTTACTACGTCGAGTGTCAGCGGACACTGTCCGCCGTCCCGGAGGGGTATTGCTTAGCCGCTTGCGCGGCTGGCAATAATAATGACAGAAAGATTAAATCCCCCTATTTCCCTCTGGCTTCGGCATAGCCTTTCAGGCTTCGCGAAGCTTCGCCCCGACAAGCCTTTTTCTAAGTGGGATGAAAAGCAAAGGCAGAGACTGGATTCCCGATAAAGACATTCGGGAATGACAGATTAAGGACTGCAGTTGAATCGGGAGTCGCGCGGGTGTCTGCAAGAGCGTCGTCCCACGCTACGTCGGTTGTCGACAGACATACGTAGTACAGATCCGGAAAGTTTGGGTTTGAGCTGCTACGGAGCAGTGCTAGACATGCTTTGGTACAATTGGCCAAGGGCTCTCGATTCCTCGCCCGCTCCGAATCGTTGCAGGAATGACAGATTAAGGACGGTAATTGAATTAGGAGTCGCACAGGCGTTGGCGAGTGCCATTGCCCTCACCACGTCGATTGTCCGGGGACACGGTGTGCTTTTAGATATTAGAGGTAACGTGTGTTGAATTCGCGTATCACACTGTGGTTGGTAAGACTGATTGCATCTGCTGCGACGTATGCCAGCGGACACACGTAGTGTGTTATCCGATAAAAGCGACGATTAAGCTATAAATCACCGTTTGCGCCGGGCCTGAAAATAGCGTCGGAATTGCCACATCGATTTCCCGCGCACGTGATGCGTATTTCCGATGAAACGGTGATCAAGCTATGAATCACCATTTGCGCGAGAGGTGAGAGTGTTCTGATAATTGCTACATCGGTCGTCAGCGGACACGGTCCGCTTTGAATCCGCGCGCCTGTATTTTATAGTTGTAATATAAACCCAACGACAAGCCCCGGGAGGGGCGGGAGAGGCAGCGTGAGAAAAATAATCGCTTGTCTGTTTGCAGCCGCGTTCCTGTTGGCGGCGGAGTATTCGCCGGCGTCGCAGGCGGGCAAGCCGCCGGACGTTTCGGGGTGGGAGGGTCTCAAGTGGGGCATGACAGGGGAGGAGGTCAAGGCGGCTTTCGGTAAGGAGGTGAAGGTGCACAAGGCGCGCGAGGATTCGGAGGAGAACGCCTACAGCGACATAGAGCTGGCCGACCTGGAAATAGGCGGCGTCCCGCTGCGTGCGAGCCTGTGGATGGACTCGGGGACGAAGACGCTCCGGAAGATAGTGTTCGTCCCGAAGACGGCGCCCGAAGGGTACGGCTGGGCGGAGACGTTCGTCAGGCTCGAAGAGAGCCTCGCCTCGAAGTACGGCCCGCCGGACGTCGAGAAAACGTCGAACGACCCGGGCACGTCGGCCGACAGGAAGTGGCACTTCCCGTCTACCGACATCGAGCTTTCGTACCTCAGGCTCGACGGCACGGAAATGCTTCTGCTTATATTTTCGGGGAAGAGCGAAGGGGCGGGGTAAGAATCGGCCGCGCGGCTTTGTAGAAGCCAGCGGGTTATTTGCTGATGTGGGCGAGGGCCTCGACTATGGGCCCGCTCGGCATACGCAGAAGTCCCCTGAACGGCGTATTCAGCTCCATGATTATGAACAGCGCCAGCGCGACGGCGAGCGCGGCTACGACGAGCGTCGAGACGACCGTGGCGTTTGTCGGCGCATAGAGCCCGAAACTGAAAAATATCGCGACGAACCAGAATACGATCACCCCGATCACGAACAGAAACGCCCCGGGTGCGACCCTCGTCTGCGCCATTACGAGAGCGGCGCGGCCCTCGGCGAGATCGTACGAGAGTGAAACCGCCTCGTCGCGAATGGAGCGCTGCGCGTCCGTGGCGGGATCGAGCGACAGTATGCTGTAGTAGAGGGTTTCGGATTTCGCCTCGTCGGATTCCATCTCCGCGCCGGTGGAGCGGTCCTTCGGCCAGAGCTGCTCCTTCGTGCGTTCGACGCCGCGCCTGAGCACCTCCCTGGCGCCGTCGGCTTCGGGTCCGTAATCCTTTAGCAGCTTGTCGATGAGGACTATCTTCGCCCCCATTTCTATTATGCCGCTCCGCTGGTCGCGGAAATTTTCCTGCGCGCCCTGAACGAATAAACCCGTCGCGATGGCGGCCATTGTCGCGACTATGCCCATGCCTATCGTGACCATGTTCCGGGATTCTTCGCTGAGGTGACGCTCGGGCAAGAGGGAGCGGAGGATGATTCCGAGGAGCATCCCCGCGCAGGTGATGGCGAATATGACAAGGCCGACTATTATGGCGCTCAAGAAATACCTCCCGGCTTTCCCCGCGAACGGGGCGTCCGGCCGGATTTGACTAGTTATAAGTTAATTTCCGGGAAAATTCAATAAGCCCACGGAGCGGCCGGAAAAATCGTTTCGCGGCGGGCTCGAAGGCGTTTTCTCCGCAGCCCCGCTAATAGTCGAAAACCGGTTTGACATTCCCGCGCACAGGATTACATTTAAAGCCTCGACCGCTCCAAGGGGGCGGCACACAGCTCTCGCTATGACCCCGGATAACAGGCACAAATGGATGACGCTCATCGCGATGACGGGGTCGCTGTCGATGATCTTCGTCGACCAGACGGTGGTTAGCGTCGCGCTCCCGCGCATACAGTCGGACCTCGCCGTCTCACAGACGGGGCTTCAGTGGATCGTGAACGCCTACGTGCTGTCGCTCGCGGCGACTGTCGCCCTCGGCGGGAAGATAGGCGACATAATCGGCCGCGTGCATGCGTTCGTCGCGGGCGTCGTGCTCTTCGCCCTGGCCTCGGCCGCCTGCGGGCTCGCGCCGAACGAGGGGATGATCGTGTGGGCGCGTGCGTTTCAGGGGCTGGGAGCCGCGCTCATGCTGCCGTCCTCCGCCGCGATAGTGATCGACTCATTCGATATTCGGGAGAGGGGGAAGGCGATGGCGATATACGTCGGCGTCGCGCAGGCATTCCTCGCGCTGGCCCCTCTACTGGGCGGGTTCCTCACGGAATACCTCGACTGGCGATGGGTGTTCTGGATAAATCTCCCGGTTGCGGTGCTCGCGCTCGTCATGACTTATATATCGAAGCCGCCCGACGTCAGGCAGCCCGGGCGGAAGCTGAATCCCGTTTACGCCGGGCTCCTCATCGCCGGGATGTTCGCATTCGTTTACGGCCTCCAGCAGGGGCACGACTGGGGCTTCGGCTCGCCGATAACGTACAGTCTCGTCGGCGGGGGACTCTTTCTCCTGGCGCTGTTCTCGTACTTTCAGCTCCGGACGGACGACCCGCTCATCGAGCTCAGGCTGTTCCGGGTGAGGGCGTTCACGGCCGACGCCGTGCTCATGTTCTGCATACAGTTCGCGATGATCATAATCATAGTTTTCGGCGCGATATACCTCCAGAACATAATAGGGTTCACGCCTGTCGAAACCGGGATCGCGTTCATGCCGATAATACTGGCCGTCGTAGTAATGTCGCAGCTCGCGGGAAGGATATTCGACAGGGTTGGCGTCAAGGTGCCGGCGCTCGCGGGGTCGTTCCTCATCGCCGTCGGTTTTTTCTCGCAGGCGCCCTTGCTGACGGGGGCCGACTTCTGGGTGCTCCTGCCGGGTATGATAGTGCTCGGATGCGGGATAGGGCTCGTTATGGTGCCGACGAATACGGACGCGCTCAACCGCGCCCCGAGGGACCTTCGGGGGCAGGCGTCGGGCGTGATGCAGACGATGAGGCAGGTGGGGGCGACTGTAGGGCTCGCGTCGATAGGGGGCGTCGTCGCCGGGCTCGAAGCCATGGGCGCCGCGCGCGTGACGAAGGAGTACGGCGCGGGAGCCGCCGGGTTCGGCGATCTCGTGAACGGGGCGCTACAGGGGCAGTCCGAGGCTGCCGCAAAGCTCGCGGCGAGCTCTCCGGAAGCGCTCGAAGCGCTGAAAAATACCGTGTCGGGAAGCATCGCCGTCGGGTACTATCTTGCCGGCGGCATTACGGTCGCGGCCTTTCTCGTCGCGCTTTTACTCATGAAGCGCGGCCCCCAGCATGAGGATGCGGACGCGAACCATGTCCGCGGGAAGTCGAAGTAGCATGGTTGTTGCCATCTTCACCTGACGCGCTTCGGGTGCCTGTAACACCCGAATCTGCTACGTCGAAACTCCGTCCGGCAGCCGTCTATGAAAAAATCTTCAGGCTGTCGCCAATGACTCTCTGGCATATTCATTGACCGATGATTCGGCAATTTCGCTGAGCTTCTTGTCGGCTTTCTTTTCCTCGTCCAGTGTGTTCTGGAGCAGGTTCATTACCTTGTCGTGTCCCATCTGGGCGGCGAAGGCGCAGAGAGTACCGTAAGCGGCAATTTCATAATGCTCGACCCGTTGCGCGGAAGCTATTAGCGCTGCGTCGAGGGCATTCGGCTCGAAGTCTTTTTTCTTTCCCAGTATTTCCTTGCCTTCTTCGAGTATCCCGTTCATCCCGGCGCATTTCTTCCCTCGAAGGGGCAGATCCAGTATTTTAAAAATGCGCTCGAGACGCTCGACGTGCCCCTCCGTTTCCGACAGATGTGCTTTAAAGGCCTTTTCGAGGTCGGAATTCGAAGCCGCCTTCGCCATTTTGGGAAGGGCTTTTACGATTTGCTTCTCGGCATAGTAAATATCCTTCAGCTCATCTATGAAAAGACTTTCAAGTGTTTCCATGAAACACCTCCGATCTTGAATTTTCAGATTATAAAGGCAAAAGCCGTGCCTCGTCAGAATTTCTTGTAATGCATATTGCTTATGGAAATCCTCCCCGTTTAAGGCATCTAAATTGATTAATTTTATGCAGGACAATAATGGTCTGTTGCGGCACGGGCGGTCACTTGAAAGACTATCGAAGCTTCAGGCTGTCACCATTGACGCTTCATTCTCTTCACCGGCTGATAATCGATCTCGTCGAGCCTTTTGTCGCCTTTCTTTTGCTCAGCCGTGGTTTCCTGGAGTATGCTCACTACTTCGCCGTATCCCATCAGATTGGCGAAGTCGCAGAGGGTATCGTAAGCGGCTGATTCATACTCCGCGACTCGCTGCGCCGCGTCGATTAACGCCGCATCCAGAACGTTCGGCTCCCAGGTTTTTTTCTTTTCCAGAAGCTCCCTGCCCTCTTCGAATATTCCATCGAAGTCGACGTAATCCCGGCGCAAGGGCAAATCCAATACTTGAAAAATGCGCTCGAGACGCTCGATCTGCTTCTCGGTTTCTCCCAGGTGTGCGTTAAAAGCGCTTTCGAGCTCGGGATTCGAAGCCGCCTTCGCCATTATGGGAAGGGCTTTTACGATCTGCCTCTCGGTAATGTAAATATCCGTTAATTCGTGTGTGAAAAGACTTCCCAGCGTTTCCACAAGACACCCCCGGTATCAGATGATGACATTATTGGAGCAAGAGTCGTGCCTTGTCGGAATCTCTTATAATCCATATCGCTTATGAAAATCTTTCCCGTTTAAATCACTGAATTGATTAATTTTATGCAGGACAAAAATGGACTGTCTGGCCTCGAGGACGATTCAGTGGAAGGCCGGGAAATAACGATTGCTACGCTGTGCCTGTGGGTTAGGCTTGTTCGTATGAGACGGACGGTGCAGGAGAATCCGGAGAGTGGATAGTGCACCGGTTCGGCGTCGGGTAAACGGGTAACTAATCACGGAACGCGCTATGAAAGTAGGATTACAGATCGTCGAGTTCGACTGGGCAGGCAGCCCCGGCAATATCGCGAAGAAACTCGCGGAGATAGCCCGGGCGGTCGACGAAGCGGGATTCAGCAGTCTATGGACCATGGACCATCTTTTTCAGATCGAATCGGAGGTTTTCGGTTCGTCGCCCGAAGACCCCATGCTCGAAAGCTATACGACTCTTGGGTATCTCGCTTCGGTTACGAGCCGCGTACGGATCGGCGCAATGGTGACCGGCGTCATTTACAGGAATCCCGGATACCTGATAAAAAAGGTTACGACGCTGGACGTGCTCTCGGGCGGTCGGGCGAACTTCGGTATCGGCGCAGCCTGGAACGAGCGGGAGTCCCGGGGACTCGGGTACGAATTTCCCTCCCTCAAAGAGCGGACGGAGCGTCTCGAAGAAACCTTGCAGATCGCAAAGAAGATGTGGTCGGGTGAGGTAAAGCCGTATAATGGAAGGCATTATCATCTCGAAGAGCCGATCAATAATCCCCTTCCCATATCCAAACCCCATCCGCCTGTTCTGGTAGGCGGGGCGGGCGAGAAAAAAACCCTCAGGCTCGTCGCGAAATACGCCGACGCCTGCAACCTCTTTACAGACCTGGGCTGGGAGAATATTTCGAGGAAGCTCGATGTGCTCAGACGCCACTGCGACGATATAGGCCGGCCGTACGAAGAAATCGAGCGCACCGCCATGCATATAATAAGCCGGGAGCAAAAGAATGCGTCGTTCTCCGGGCTGATCCCCCTTTGCAAAAAACTCTCGGGCATGGGTTTTCAGCACCTGATTTTCAGCATGCCGGACCTCCACGATACCCGGCCCGTCGAGCTCATCGGCCGGGAGATCATTCCCGAAGTCGCCGGGTTTTAACTGTCGACAAGGCCCCGGGCGGGCCTCGCCGGATAATCCACGGAAGGGGACAGCCCTTCGATATGATTTCAAATTACGAGGGATTCCTCGGGAAGTAATAAAAGCTACATGCGATTTACGTAAGCGGAATATTCATCGACTACGCTTTCTATTACCATATCTTTCTTGATATTGTGGATGAAATAACCGGATTCAGATCCGAGACCGACATCTTCTTCCTCACCGGTTTCAGGATCCAGGATATAGAATCTGCCCTGTAATTGCACCGGATTGTAGTTAATTGTGGCCGCATAAATGAGCTCCATCTCCTTGTCTCGGCGAATCTCGATAATCGCAGCCAGGGATTCTTCAAAGTCTTCGATTATCCTGACCTGCCTGCCCGACTCGGCAAATACCGGCTTGAGCTCCTCGTATGCCGGTATCACGACAGTCTGCAGATAATTGATCGTTTGCGCTCTTATCGTATCGGTGTCGACGGCGGATTTGCCGTGCGATGCATCTATTTCGATCAGCGCGGCTTTGAGTCTCTCTCTCCAATTGCTTGTTGACATAGGATAGTCTCCTTCATGAGCGATACGGCAGGATTGTCGCGGATGGCGTATCGGTTGGGGCCGGGATGAGACAAGGCGGCCCGGTGTATCATCCCGGCTCATTTGCTCCCTAGGCAGCTTTCTTCATCATTTCGTAAGTTACTGTCGGGAGCTGCTCTTCCAGCCAGGAGCACATTTCCTCTTCTTCTCTTATGATATTTTTGTAGACCGGTATGGATTCGACATCGCCTATGCTTTCGGCCGCCGCAATAAGCGATCTGTAACAGGCAATCTCGAAGTTCTCACTCGCGTAATCCGCAAGCGTGTTTTTGATAAGCTTGTCGCTGGTAAACTCGGACGGAATCCCGGCTAACGCGCCCATAATCTTGGCGATGCCGGTTTTGACGGTGGAAGTATCGCCGCCGTTCCGCTCTATGACGGTTTTTAATCTGTCCGCATGGGACCGGGTTAACACCTGATGCTCCTGTATCCTGGCTTGCATGTGTGGATAGTCCTTGGCGTCGTCCGCATGACTTTGAAGCACCTTCTCGAGCTCCTTTTCCATGGCGTATGCATCGTTAAGCCAGCTTAAATAAGTATCGTGATGAGACATTTTCTTAACCTCGCTGTTATTGGATTTCCCTTTCGTGCGGGCAGTGTCGAACGGGATTACCTGTAACAAGGTGCAATCTCGGTGCCAATCATGCAGGAATAATATTTGTATGTTTTGAAGGAGGTTTGGAGCCTGACCATGTCGGCCTGTATACATGCCTCCAGTAACGATGTTGAAAATGAAACTTTTTACCGGTACGAAAGGGTTCTCGATCGGGAACACGATCTATAGAATCGTGACTGGATATTCCTGCAAAATTCACGGCAATATTCGACTGAATTTCGTATATTCAAGGCGTTGAAATAGTGTATAGTTTTTCGTACAGGAGACAGACATATGAGTAAAAAACTCAATTTCGGATTTAAGACACTTTTTTCCGTGGCGGCTATAATCGCGCTTTCGGGCGCTTTCATGCTCTCTTCCTGCTCTAAGGACAAGGAAGAAGAGGTCGAGGAGACGGTCGAGACGGAAGAGGTTATAGAAGTCGCGACCCCGGCGCCGCAGCCGGAGTCGACACCCTCCGGGGGAGTGTATTCCGGAAGCCGGGGCACGACGGAAGGCCAGCCGACGGCCGGGCCGAGGATGAGGGTCGAAGGTCAGCTCCCGCCGGAGATCGCCGAGCCGTGCATGGCCAAGAACGAAGGGGACGACTGCACCGTGGTAATTTCCGGCGGCAGGGAGATAGCTGGCACATGCAAGATGGCCAGGACAGAGCAGCTTGCCTGCATGCCCAAGGCGAGGCCGGGCACCAAAGGCTCGCGCACGAAGTAACCGGCTTTCCGGAGCTCGGCAATGAAAAAGAATTACGGCAGCCGGCGCGCGCCGGTTGATGATTGAACTTTTATGGCGGGTCCTGCGCACTGCGAAGTGCGCAGGACGTCTGCCAGATGGAATACCCCCGTGTTATCCACGTTTTAATCTGTCATTCTGCCTGCCCGGCGTAGCTTTCTCGTCGGTCGGAGCTTTCTTGTCCGACGTAGCTTTAGCGAAGTCGGAAGCGGAGTCCGAAGCGAAGACGGAAGCTTGACTCAGTATCTCATTTTTAAAAATCACACTATAAAGGACTCCTACTTTTCCCAGATGAAAAGCACACACATTGTGTGTTCTCCGACGTAGCGCGTTCTCGTGCTATAGGCAGCGGAAGTGCGACAGGCGATAATGGTAACAACGGTGCTGCTTCGATTGCCGGCTGACGCTGTCCGCACACGTAGTGTGTTTTTCGACGTAGCTAATTCAAGTGCTATAAGTACCTGAAGCGTGGCAGGTGATAATGGCAACAATGCAGCTACTTCGGCTGTCAGCGGATACAGTCCGCCGGGCGTGGCCTGCACACGTAGTGTGATTTACGATCGTAGCGCCTTATGAGGTTATGCACCGGAAGTGCGTCGGGTGATAATGGCAGCAACGGTGCTACTTCGATTTCCCGCGGGCGTGGCCCGCTTGATACTATTTTGCGACGGTGATAAAATCGGGTTAAGAGAAGCCGTTATATAGATTATAATTGGCTTGAGATGAGCGGTTTACGGACCGCTCGGATTCGGGGCAGGCGGCCGGGCGATTATTTTGAGAAGAGAAGCCAGAATAACAGCCCGCCGCGACATACTTTTTATACGATCGGATTCCGTTCCGAGGGGGAACGCGGCGATGAAGATACTTATCGCGGACGATCATCCTATATTCCGGTACGGGCTCAGGGAGATACTGTCCAAAGACCTGGACACGGTCCTGTTCGGCGAAGCCTCCACGGCTGGGGAGGTGTTCGAGAGCCTGGCGGGCGAGGACTGGGACATACTCCTCCTCGACATATCGATGCCCGACAAGAGCGGCTTCGACATACTCGAAGAGCTGAAAAGCCGCCGCCCGGACCTCCCCGTGCTAATCGTGAGCGGGCACCCCGAGGAGCTTTACGCACTCCGGGCGCTAAAGGCCGGCGCGGCAGGGTACATAACGAAAATGTGCGTTTGTGAAGACCTCGTCGACGCGGTCAAGAGTATTATGGAGCGCGGGACTTACATCAGTCCGTATCTTGCCGACAAGGCCGTCCGCAGCCTGAACGGCGTGCTCGAAAAAGAGCCTCACGAAAACCTCTCCCGCCGCGAGTATCAGGTGGCGTGCATGATAGCTTCGGGCAAGAATCTTAAGCTCATAGCGAACGAGCTCAACCTGAGCGTGAAGACCGTAAGGGCGCACCGTACGGCCATTTTCGAAAAAATGGAGATACGCTCCAACACCGAGCTCATAAGATACGCCCTCGAAAACCGCCTCATCTATTAACCTATCCCGGTTCTTGTCGTCCCTGCTATTACTTCCGTGTCGCCCTATGTGTCTCAAAAAAATTATTCCCGGCGTGACACGCCGCTTCACCTGTTAACTATAGCCCCGTCCGGCCTTTTGCCAATGGTCTTGGTCGCCCCCGGCGAATAGACTCCTTTGAAGAGAGAAAATCAAAAGGAGGTACGACGCAATGCGCAGGATGTTAAGCGTGATAGCTGTGCTGTCTGTGCTGGCCGCCTTTATTTTCGCGGCCGGTTTCAATCCATTCAGCGCCGTCGGGGCCCCGCCGGCCGGCGACTCGATAAGGGGCAAGGTTCACGTTCAGCACGGGAGCGCCGCGGGCGTTTACGTCGTCGCGGAATCCACCGGAATAGACCCCGTCGTCAGAAAAGCCGCCGTCGCCGACAACGGCGGCAAGTTCGAAATAACGGACCTGCCGGACGCCAGTTACAAGGTTTGGGTGAGGGGGAACTGCTTCCCGGATTCGGCCCCCATAACCGCGAAGCCGGCGAAGAAGAGCTACCAGATTCACATCAGGAACGCGAGGGCCGAGTGGACGGTTCCGAACAAGGACGACTGGAACCATCGCTGGGCATGCTCGGGTATCAAGGCTTCTAACGTAAACAATCTCGAAGTGGCCTGGACGCGCGACATCAACGCGACGACTTCCTACGGTGCGTTCGCGGCGATGCCGATAATCGCCGACGGGAAGATGTATATACAAGACCTGAATTCGAACATCGCGGCACTCGACCTCGCGACGGGGCAGGAGATCTGGACGCGCGATTATAACGAGTCGGTCATCGGCCCGAACGGGCTCAACCTGCAGGGCGGGGTGCTCTACGGTGTGACGAGGACGACGGTCTTCGCATTGAATGCCGCGGACGGGTCCGAGATATGGCGGGAGCCCGTTCTCGAAGGCGGCAGGCATTTCTCGATCGCGCCCGCCGTGCACGACGGACGTGTATTCGCGGGGACGATTACGCGCGCCAACGGCGGCATAATCTTCGCGCTCGACGCCGGCACGGGCGCCACGCTCTGGACGTTTAACTCCCTCCTCGACCCGGCCGTGATACCGCCTAACACCGGCGCGGGCGGGGTGTGGTACACACCGGCCGTCGACCTTGCGGGGGACGTTTACTACGGCACCGGCAACGCCTACACCACGCCGAGACACAACCTCGAAAACCCCGATCCCATACTCTACACGAACAGCATACTCAAGCTCGACAGCGCGACCGGCGGGCTCGAATGGTATTTCCAGGGCGTTCCTAACGACTTCTACGACTGGGACATGCAGACCGCCCCGGTTTACATAGCCGAGGACGAGCCGATAGTCCTCGGGGCCGGAAAGATGGGCTACATCTACGCCTTCGACCCTGAAGACGGCACGCTTCTCTGGAAGACTTCCGTCGGGCTCCACAACGGGCACGACGACGATTCCGTGAACGCGCTCGAGAATCCGGGGAGCGTCGTGATAGTGCCTCCGCTCGAGATCGCGCCGGGCGTTTACGGCGGCGTCGAGACGCCTATGGCGTACAAGGACGGCGTCGTGTACGCGGCAATAGCCAACCTCGCGACGACTCTCAGCGACCTCGACATCAACTACGGCGGCGCGACGGGGACTTTCGATTTCGAAGGCAACACGGGCGAGATGGCGGCGCTGGACGTTTCGAACGGAAGCATACTCTGGTCGACCGACCTCCCGGGGATGGCCTTCGGAGCCGCTACGATCTCGAACGACCTCGTCTTCACGACGACGTTCGACGGGAAGGTGTTCGCCCTCAGGCGGTCGAACGGCTCCATCGTATGGCAGGACGAGCTGCCGGCCGTTACGAACGCGCCGATCGTTATATCGGGGAACTACCTCGTGACGGCTGCGAGCTTTCCCCAGGACGAGACGGGGCAGGCGCAGCTCATAGTTTACAAACTCGGCAACTGACGGGTGTGAGGGGCTGCCGGAAAAAGCCGAGCTGAAGGCAGCCCCTCACTCTGCTACTGCGGCGGGGGTCGGTGAGATTAAAAAATCAAATCTATAAATCTCCCCTTGCCCCTCCGGCTTCGACGCAGCCTACGCCGCGACAGGCCTTTTTCTAAGGGGGGAAAGATGGAAGCCTGTGAAGGTGTGGGGGGAATGAATAATAAGTGTTATGCAGGTGGAAGCGGCGCGCCGGACTTCGGCCTCCGGCCGGCGTGCCGCACGCACACGTAGTGTGTTTCTCGACGTAGCAGTGCAGGCGATTCAAGGCAGTCTGCGCGCGGCTGTCGGTGAAAAAATAAATCCCCCCTCCCCCCTTTTTCTAAGGGGGACTTTAAATGCATATTTTCTACCTTGGCTTTCAGAGGCGTTGATGTGACGTCCCGGAAGTGTATTGCTTCGCTGCGGGGGCAGCTTGTGATGACAAAAACTCTGGATGGATTGCTTGCGGAAGTGGATTCCCGATTAAAACGTTCGGGAATGACAAATTAAAAGATGAGACCCTGAAACAAGTTCAGGATGACGGAAGTGTCGAGTCGCGGCAGGATGTCAGTCGATGCCGGCCACACTAGATTACTGGTGGAGTTGGTGGAGACGGCGGCGTGGGCGGGGAAGGGGGATCGTTTATTCCTTTCCCGCAGTGGGGGCATACTGCGGCGTCCTCTTTCTTTCTCATCTCTTCGATGAAGCCCGAGGCGATGATGCCGGCGGGTATTGCGAAGAGCGCGATGCCTAGGACGGAGACGCAGGATGCTATCACCTTCCCGGTAGGAGTGTGTGGCAGTATGTCGCCGTAGCCGACGGTGCTCAGCGTTACGACGGCCCACCACATCGCGTCCGGAATATTGCTGAACGCCTGGGGCTGCTTCTCGTGCTCGGCGAAGAACATGAGCGTGGACGACAGGATGAGCAGCAGCACGACGGCCACGGCCGATATGATTATCTCGGTTTTCTTTGAGGTCAGCACCCTCGCGAAGAGGCTGAACTCGCCGGAGTAGCGCGTCAGCTTAAGGAGGGTCAGGAGCCGGAGTATTCTGAAAATCCTGAGGTCGGCTGTCGTTACGAACGGCGCATAGAACGGGAGAATCGCTATGAGGTCGAGAAGGGCGAGGGGCGAGAAGATGTATTTTATTCGTCCGCTGATGGGCGACGCGTATTGCGGGTCGGCCGTGCACGACCAGACGCGGAGGAGATATTCCGCCGTGAACAGGACCAGGGATATGGTGTTGAAGAGGTTAAGGTAATAGCCGTATTTCGCTGCCACGGACGTTACGGTGCCCAGTATGACGGCCACGACGTTGAGCGCGATGAGGAGCGTTATGAAGATGGTGAAGAGCTGCTCGGCATAGGGGCGCGTCTCGTTCGGGGTTATGATGTCGTAAATCCGGGCTTTGATTCTTTCGTACATCGGGCGTTTATAATTCTAAAACCTCGGGAGAGTAATTCAACAGGGGAGGGGAAAGAAAGGCGAAAGATGGATCTCTCACTGTTTAAATTTGAGGTATTTCCGAGCAGTACCGGATATGCTTTCTTGCAATCGGCCTATGGCGTCCGATTCCTCGCTCGCTCGAAATCGTTGTTCGAGATGACAAAACTCTTGACGGATTTCCGGAAGTGGATTCCCAATTAAGACATTTGGGAATGACAAATCTAAAAGACTAAATCCCCCCGTACCCCTCCGGCTTCGCAGGGCTTCCGACTTCGCTTCGGACTCCGCTTCCGACTTCGCTAAAGCTACGTCGGACAAGAAAGCTACGACCGACTAGAAAGCTACGTCGGACAAGTCGCCGCGACAGGTAAAGGCATTGGGGAATGACAGAAGTGTGGTGACTACTAAATCCCCCCGTACCCCTCCGGCTTCGCAAGGCTTCGCCGCGACAGGCCTTTTTCTAAGGGGGGATAAAAAGAAATAAACAACATTCGCGCCTGGTGATTAATGCAGGAAGGCCGTTGCGTCGGGTGTCGGCACACCCTGTGTGCGGGCGGGCGCCAGGGTACTGTCGGAGAGAGGGACCACTGACGCCCGTTTAGGCAGAAATACTTTTATTCCTCACTCGTATATACGTATGGCCCTGCCTGTCCGGATTAAGGCGAAAGAAAATTTATTCGGAGAGGGATGCGGTTACAGAAGGGCAGGGGAGGAAGCGCGCGCTCCCTCCCCGTGATTTTATATTTTCTAGTTACGATCAGCAGCGTTTCTACGCGTGCGGAATTTACTCCTGGCGAAGATGAACGCAGGGAGCGACAGATAGAGAAGCATATGTGCTGCCGACGCTCCTGCAGCCCCTGCCGGGGCTAAAGCACAGCCGGGGCCTGGAGGTACTACCTCTTCCCCGTCGTCCCCGTCGTCGAGGTGGTCAGGGATGCCGTCGCCGTCGGAGTCCCTGATTTCTAGCGGTGCGCCCGTTTCGGGATCGAATATGTCGAGGAGCCCGTCGCGGTTAGAATCGACCGTCGAATCCGGCCTGCCGTCCCCGTTGGAATCGACGCCGCCCTGCTCGATGAAGTCCGGTATGCCGTCGTTATCGGAATCGGTGTCCATAAAATCGGGGAAAGTGTCGCCGTCGGTGTTTGCACAGATGAGCACCGGGCTGTCGTTGAGTCCGTCGCCGTTCGAGTCGACGAAGTTGTCGACTACGCCGTCCTTGTCGGCGTCGTTCGTTCCGCCGCACTCGTAGTGGTCGGGGAGGCCGTCGTTGTCGGAATCGAGGTCGAGGTGATTCGCGAGCCCGTCCTGATCCGGGTCGTCCGGCGGGAACGTGAGGCGCGGCGCCGCGTTTGCCGCCGTGGGAAAGGCCTCGGCCGAATTCGACACGCCGTCGTTGTCCGAATCGGCGTCGCCCGAGCTCTGAACGCCGTCGCCGTCGGAATCGCTCGGGCAGAAGTTGACAGTGTAGTTAACGGGCTGGCCTGCCGTGGACGTCTGGCAGCTGAAGAGCTTTATCGCGTCGTCGTAGGGGAAGGCGTAGGCCGTCGGGCTCGCGCTGTTGAACACACCCTGCGAGGGCTCGGCGTTCTGCTGCCATGTCGTATTGTTGCCGCCTATGCACGCGCCGTTCGACGTCTGCGAGAATCCGGGGGCCCACGGGGGGCATCCGCAGCAGTCGTTACCCGCGCCGGCCGTGAAGCACGACGCGGCGTTGACTCCAGTGCATCCCCAGAGCTGGCCGTAAGTGGTGTTGCTGACAGAGGCGTCGCAGTCGGCCCCGATCACCGTGCCGTCCTGGTATTCGCAGTAGCCGGAGGAGCCGCAGTTGAACGTGTAGGGCGGGCCGCAGTCGCCGTCCTGTGAGCACGACTGGCGGCAGTATTTCTGGGGGCCGAAGCAGCCGACGTACGTCGAGCCCTGGTTCTGGTCGTTAAGGAGCTGCATATCCGAAGGGCACGAGGTCTGCGAAACGGCGAAGTTGCCGCCGCCCCAGGGCGAGCCCGGAAGGAGCGATTGAGTCAGGCCGTTCGGGGCGCAGCCGGCCGTGGCCGTGCAGCCGGGGCTTCCGCAGAAAAACGGGTTAACGCAGAGGCCCGATTGCTGGCCCGAGGGAATATTGCATTTCCATTTGTAGCCGTTTCCGAAGAGGGGGTAGCAGTCCGAATCCTGCGTGCAGTTGGGAGAGTCGGTTCCGGGGAGGTTGCCCGTGAACGTGCAGTTGCCGTTGGTCGCGCAGTCGTAGTCGGAGGAGTCGGGAATGATCTCGACGGGGACGTTGCCGCCGTCGACCATGCTGACGTCGTAGCTGTCGAGCCCGCCGGATGCCAGCGTGAACTCCGCGAGCGTCGACGGCGGGAGGCCAGTCTGCGCGCAGTTGAGCGAGAAGTTGCCGTTCGTATCGAGGCATCCGCCGGTGTCGCAGCAATTGGCGATTACGTAATTGTTGTCGTTTACCGTCACAGTCTGCGGGTCGCACGTGTTCGAGGAGTTGAAATTACATCCCGTGCGCCCCCAGAACCGTCCCGAAAAATTGTCGGGGACTGTAACCGTCGCCGTCGAGTTTTGCGTCATCGCCCAGCCGCCGAGAGTCGAGACGCCCGCGCCGCCCACTGTGACCGAGGTTACGCTCGACGCGGGCCACGCGCCGACGTATATCGTCTCCGAGCAGTAGTTGTTGATCGTGATCGTAGCGCTCTGGGCGGAGGCCTTGTCGCCTCCCGCCGTGGCCATCATGACCATGAAAAAAGCGAGTAATAACGAAAAGATGAAGCGAGAGATTTCCTCAAAGCTCATGCCGTGCCTCCATTCCTTGATGTCCCGCGGGACGGGCGCCCTCTTATGCAATTAACTACGAGCACCGGGCGGCGGACGGATTGAAGCCGCCGCGCCCGCCTGAATGTCCCCTCGGCGGGTGAATAATTATAATGCCGGTAGTGGGGAAGGAGATAGTTAAATATTTTAAGGGTTATCGGTGGGAAAGGAGGTGATTTCGTTTCTTCCTGGGGCTACAGGTTTAAAATTTCGTCTCGATCGAGAGCCTTAAGCTCGGCAGCGATGACTTTTTACCACTTTGCGGGCAGTGAGCGGAAGAGGGATATGAGAGAACCTGCCTCGCCGTTATCGATAAGATCGTCGATCAGTTTCATGGCTTGTCTGCGGTCGTTCTCGCTTTTATAACTTTCGCTTCTTCTGGCTGCTATGAGGAGTTTGTGAAGGGCGAAATTCGCGGGGTGTGGCACTTGTACAGACATATCCTTGAAGGAAACTTTTAATCTTCCCGATTCAAGTAGATCGAGGAATCTGAGCGGCTGCGGTGTCACGCCGAGCTTCTCGATGTAGGGTGGTTTTGAAAATCCTCTTCCGCTCTCTTTTACCAGAAACTCGATTATAAGATCCGGGTGGCTGTATCTCGTATAGCCTTCATCCCCGGCGAGCACTTCGACGAATCCCAGATCTTCGATCATTTTTTTGAAATTTACTCTGGTTGGGATACGACTCGGGACCTGAACGAGAAAATCGACGTCCCTCGTTCTTATCGCGGGATAATAGTCCGCGCTTTTAAAATATTCCGCGTAAAGGTATAGGGCCCAGCTGCCGACTACGACGACATGATCAAGAATCCCTTTTTCGCCGAGTTTTTTCAGTATTTCCTCGAAAAGCGGATAATTATTCCTTTCCACGAAGAGCCCTTTCCAGAAACTTGATTTCCCTTTTCAGCCGGGATATAGAGCTGCGATAGCTCGCTCTTTTTTTCTTTACGTCATTCCATTTCGCGATTTCTTCTTTGGATATTTCGGATAATCGTCCTTTGTATTCGGCCACAAATTTGCCGTTGTTCCTGTAGATTCGGTAAGCATACTTATTGCCCTTTATTTTCCGCACGACGAGGCTTCCGACGGGGAGCCTCGAGAGCTCGTTTTCGTACCGGTCCTTCATTCGAAGGGAATTCCGGAGCTCCTCGTTCAGTATATCCTTGATGACCATTTTCGTGTCCTAGTTACTATACAATTATATACAATGTACAATCTGTATGGTAACAAATCAAGTTACTATATGAATAAGAGTAATCGCAGTAATGTATAGTAACTCGTGAGGTAATTATACAGGCAGAGAGCAGGGTACACGAGTACAATCGGTCCTGTTTTTACCCGTGGCGCGAGGTGGTAACCTCGCCTTTATATTCGGGGGGGGGGGAGGAAATGCAAGGCCGGGCGAAGTGCGCTCGCAGCTATCGAGCCCGGGGCGGCGCTTTGGGGGCGGCGATGCGCCGGCTTAGGATTTATCGAATATGATTTTGAACTCGGTCCCTTTTTTCATCCTCCGTATCCGCAGCTCGCCTCCGAGCTGGTGGGTGAATACGCTTACAATCCTGAGACCCATCGTCTTTTGAGATTCGAGGTCGAAGCCGGGGGGGAACCCGCTGCCGTCGTCGCGTATCGTGAGCTCGAGCTTGCCGCCGTTTGCCGGTACGAGCCCGACGCGGAGCTTTCCCTTCTTCTCGTTCGAGAAGGCGTGGACGAGGGCGTTGCTGACCAGTTCGTTGACTATGAGGCCGAGCGGGAGGACCTTGTCTATGTTTATCGCCACGCCGTCGAGCCTCAGGTTGTAGACGACTGTCGAGTCCGTGCTGTAAAGGTTCAAGATGTCCCTTATTATGCTCTTTATGTGGAGGCCCAGGTCGATCCGGCCGAGGTTTTCCGCCTGGTAGAGCCGCTTGTGTATCCTCGCGATGGCGAGTATGTGGGAGAGGCTTTCCTTGATGGCCTTCTTCGCCCTCTCGTCGTCGAGGGAGGAATACCTGACTTCGAGGAGGTCGAACACCATCTGGAGATTATTCTTGACCCTGTGGTGAATCTCCCGGAGGAAGAATTCCTGCTCGGTGAGCTGCTCTTTCATGAACTGCTGGGAGAGCTTGAGCTCGTGTATGTCGGCGCACGAGCCGATGAACCCCGCGAGCTCTCCCCCGCCGCTGAAAACCGGGACGCCGCGGCTGGAGACCCACCTGTATTCGCCGGCGGCGTTCATGAGGCGGAACTCCGTTTCGAACGGCCGGGCGCTCTTGAAAGACTCCTCGTACGCGGCGACGCATTTCGGGGCGTCTTCAGGATGCACCCCCCGGAGCCACCCGCGGTCCATCTCCTCCCCGAGCGTCCCGCCCCTGAATTCGAGCCACGTTTTGTTGAACCACGAGCCGAAATCGTTCTTCCCCGTCATCCATATGAGGACGGGGGCGGAGTCCGCCATCGTGCGGAACCGGGTTTCGCTCTCACGGAGCGCCTCGACTGCGCGCGTCTTTACCATGAAGAGGCCGATGTCCCTCCCGAGAGCGCCTATCATGTCGATGAGGTCCCGGCCGGGGATTATTTTCCTGCCTGCGAAGAAGCTCATTATCCCCGTCACCCTGCCGTCCGTGAATATGGGGAAGGCGACCCCCGTGCAGAGACCGAGCTCGCTCACCATCGATTTACGCTTGAAAAGGGGGCTGCTCGCCATGTCGGATATCCAGATGTGCCGGCCGGTCGTGAATACGTGGCCCTGAAAGCTGTCGAGCCCGATAGCTGCGGCGCGGGTGAAGCTCGCGAATTTGTCGGCCGCGTCGCCCTTCAGCGTGGACTTGTACGCGGTGCAGACGAACGTTTCGGGCTCTGTGCCGGCGGGCTCCCAGAACTCGCACAGCTCGACGTCGAGCGACCTGCACACGGCGTTGAGTATTTTCGGCGCGGCGTCCCGAAAGAAGGTCTCGGCGGCCAGAATTTTCGAGATGCGGTTAATGGTAACGAGCCGTTTTTCGGTTATGATACGGGCCGATATCTCGGATTGAAGGGCCGCGTTCGCCCGCGAGAGCTCGGCCGTTCTCACCTGCACCCGCCTGTCGAGGTTCTTGCGGATTACGTCGATGTCCTCGGCCTTGCGCGCGTTGCTGATGGCGAGCGCGATGTGCTGGGCGATGTTCCTCAGAAGGCTGAGCTCCTCCGGGCCGAAGGCGTGCTTTCTCCTGGAGTTCACGTTTATGCAGCCGACAGTTTTGCCGCCGTCCCTGATCGGCATGGACACGTAGCTTTTCGTGCCCATCCTGAGGCCCGCGGGGCCTATCACCTTGTCGGCCGAGGTGTCCCCGCGGTACTGCATCTTCCCCTCGATGAGCGTCTTCCAGGTAAAGCCCCTCGGGTGGGGTATCCGCGCGAGCACGCGCCGGAATTCTTCCTCGTAGCCGCTGTCGCCCTTGAGGACGGCTTCGTTCCCTTCGACCATGTGTATCCCGACGATGTCGGCCCCGGCTATGTTTGCCCTTATCATGCGGACTGCGTAGCGGATGACGTCGTTCACCTTGAGCGACCTGTGGACGGCCCTGGTGATTTTCCTGATTATCATCCTGTAGCGGATTTGTCTCGCCAGCTCGGATTTGTAATTTGCGAGGGCGTGCGCGAGGCCCTTGAGCCCGGCCGCTTCCGGCCCCTGCCCGACGACGACGGACGGGATGCCGTGTCCGTCCCTTATGACCAGGATGCCGATCCGGGCTCTTACCGGGTGGCCGCTCTTGTGGACGAAAGTCTTTTCGACGTGGTGGATTTTCTTCCTGCCGGGGGCCGAGAGCACGGAGGAGAGGCCCGGGTCGTCTGCGTGAGTAACGGCGTCGAGGCCGGTGCGCGTTAGAGCGCGGCTCGAATATCCGAGCATCCTGCAAAAGGCGGGATTGAATATCTCTTGTCTATCGGGGAGCGATACGGCGAACATGGGGGAGGGGGACAAATGGAACGCTGCCGCGTGGAGGGCGTCTGTCACGGGCTTATGCCCGCGAGTCGTTTCTTTCGCCGCTTCTCCCGGGCCCGCCCGTGCCGGCCAGGTATCCCGGGCCCCGGAAGCGCCCGCCTTTCGTTTTTTTACGGAAGAGGGTTTTTTGTCTTTGAATACGGCCATACCCGCACGCCCCCATATATTCGGATTTTGAAATTCCCTATGCTTAAGCGAGAATTGCCGGCTTTGAGACGCCCCACCGTAGATCGGCAACCCGGTTTACCCCACACTGGAGTATAACACACGGGGAGGGGGCAAATATAGCATTATTAATTTTAATATTGTTTCACAAAGAAAACTGCCCGGGTAAAAGGGGTTTCGGAAAAGGGAGGGTTTGCATCACTCGGAGGCGGGTTTGTTCTCTATTGTCTGTATGATCTGGTGCCCGTCTGGCTCGGCGAGGTCTTTGTTCATGAACTCCCATATGCGCTTTCCGATCATCGTGAGCGGCACGCCAAGGATCGCGCCTATCGCACCGAGGAGCCATCCCCAGAAAAGCAGCGAAAGGAATACGACTAGAATCGACATGTTGAATTCCTTTCCGAGAAAGCGGGGCTTTATGACGTTGTCGACGATCGTGTTAATGACGAGGTAGAAAGCGATGACTATGATGCAGTGCACCCAGCCGAACTGTATCAGCGCGAGCACCGCCGGGGGTATGAGGGAGAGTATGAAGCCGATGTTCGGAATGAAGCTGAAGAGGAACGCCAGGAATCCCCAGAGTATCGCGAAGTCGATGCCTATAACGAGCAGCAGGAGGAAGTCGGCCGTGGCGGCCATGAGACCCGTGAGCGCATTGATGGAGACGTACTTCTTGAGGTCGTTCGTCACGTCGGCGGATCGGTGCTGCCAGGAGTTCACGCGGAACATCCCCCTATCGGCCTTGAGCGTGAGATCGGCGAACTCGATGAGTATGAAGACCATCAGCAGCACGACGAAGAAGAAGTTTCCGAACGTCGAGAACACGTTTTCGATGAATCTCGTCGTATATCCGACGAGCTTGTCGGGGCTGAATATCTGGAGGTTCCGCACCTCGTCTATATCGACGCCTCTCGCTTCGAGGTTGTCGAGCCCGGCGCGGTAAAGCCCGGTGACCTTTTCCTGATAGGCGGGCGCTCTCGACACCATGTTGTTAATGGCGACGCCGAGCACCGAAGTCACGAATCCGAGTATCACGATTACGACGAGTATGGTGAAGGTCAGCGAAAGGGCCTTCGGCCAGCCGCGCCTGAGCTGCCATGTCAGGAGCGGCGAGACTGTGACGGCCAGGAGGAGGGCCACCAGGAAGATGTTCAGGACGGAGGCAATTTCCCGGAGGCCCGCCAGGATGATGACGATCGACGCCCCGGCAAGAAGGGGGTGTATGGTGGTTTTGGGCCTTCTGCTCATGAAGCTCCGTCGGGCTGGGTTCCTCGTCCCGGTCTCCGGGTATAGCTAGACATTATACCACTTTGCCGCAAAGCGCGCATAGGGAATATCGGGCAAGCGGCGACGTCGCAGCGCTTTTATATGATGGGCAAATCCCCCCGTTTTACTTGGATGTTCGTTATACGTGGTACTGGATGAACGTCGAGAAATTAAGCGAGGGCGTCTGGTTCTTGCGCAAGCTCAGAACCGTCCCCCTTTTTCTAAGGGGGGCAAAAGAGTGATACGTTAAATGATTGTCGTAGCAAACCCGTTGCCTCCGTTTCCTGCGCACGTTGCATACTTATGTGTGATTTTCGATGTATTGGGTAACTGGAGTTGAATCACGGATCGTGCGGCGGGTGATGATGGCGCATTTTTTACCAAGCCGGTTTCCTGCGCACGTTGTGCGCAATATACTTTATACAGCGCCGGAGATGCGGCGCGGAAACCGGAAGCGCGGACGATGGACGAAAGAACGATTCAGCTCGGCGATCTCATTCTGGCGATAGACGACATTCAGGTCGTCCTCAGCGACCAGATAATATGCAAGTTCCGCCTGAGCCACAGGGGCGCGCCGGGACGGGCCCTGGCCGAGCTTTACGGCGAAGTCACCGACGGCGAGCTTCTGGTCGTCTGCAAGACCCCGCTCACCGCGAGACGGTTCGAGATACTCGCCCGATTCCTTCGCATGTACGAGGTGAACATAATAAAATTCTTCCGCGACAACACGCGGGGGATGACGCCCTACATGTTCAAAGTCCCGATGAGCTGAGCCTCTTCTACTGCGCCGGTGTACATTCGCCGTCTTTCGCCTTCGAAACGCCCGCGCCCATTCTTCCGCAGTCGTTGCCGTAGGTTTTTCCGTCGCATCCGCATACTGGCCGCCAGTCCATCGTGCACATTTCCGGCATATCCCTGCAGACGCCGGTTTGCCCGGGCGAGCCGCACGTGCCCGCGGGCATGTCGCAGAACTCGCCTTTGCCGCATTCGACGCTACCGCCGCAGGGGGGCTCGCCCCCTATGGGCTCTACGTCGGTCGCTGCGCATTCGCCGTCGTGGTCTTTGGACACTCCGGCGGCGATCCTGGTGCAGTCGTTGCCGTAGGTTTTGCCGTCGCACCCGCAGACGGGTTGCCACTCCCTCGTGCACATCGGCCTCATTTCGGTGCAGGTCCCGCGGACGTTTTCCGCGCTGCAGCTCCCGGCGGGCTTCTCGCAGAAGTATCCCTCCTGGCACCCGGCGCCGCCCGGGCCGCCGCAGACGCCAGGCGAATCGCCGCCGCCGGCCTTCGGCGCGCATCCCGTGAGGCCGAGCCACAGCATCGCCGCTAATACCGCGAACATTAATTCCTTCGACATGACGTACACCTCCCCTTGAATCAGAACGTGGAAACCTTTAGCTATGCAGAAGTTTAAAATGGACGGCGGCGGGTTGCAATCGACTTGGTGGACTGTGTGCCGCAGTTGGACAGTGCGATGTCATTCCCAACGATTTCGAGCTCAGGACGACGAATGTGTTGTGTCGCGGCAGGTGCCGCGACGTTGAATTCGTGCCCGCGTGGCGTGCCGATATAGTCCGCACCCCCACCTTAATCCTCCCCCTGGGGGAGGAAGGGTTTATTGACTGGAAGTTCTCCGGGGCGTGAAGAACAAAGGGCTCCGGACGCACTGCGGATGATTAATGCAGCGAAGCTGCTACGCCGGCTTTCCGTGGACGCCTCCAGCCGCAACCTTCTTCAGGAACGTGAGCGCGTGCCTCGGGAGGCTCCTGTCGCGAAGGAGCTCGCCGTGCGGAGTTTCGAGCGCGGCGGCCTGACCGTTCCGGAAGCATTCCGCGACGTTCGCTGCGTCCGGGTCGTCCTCGCCGTTTATCACGAGCACGGGACTCTTCAGGCGCGCGAGGTCGGCGGGGGAGTACTCCGGCATGATGACCCCCTCGATCCACGCTGCGAGCGCCTTCCTGTCCCCGCCAGACCTCTCGGCCCGGGCGCGCGCGTTGCACATGCTCTTCGGGTTCTCGGCCAGCATATTCCTGGCCTTCGCCCTTCGCTCGGCCTTGTTCCACTGCCAGTACATGTCTCTCATTTGAAACCCGGCGAGGACGAGGCTGCGCGGCCCGCGAAACATCAGCGCCGTTTCGACGGCCACTCGCGCCCCCATCGAGTATCCCATGAGGTCGTAACTGTCGAGGCCGAGATGCCGGGCGAGGGCGTTCACGTCCCTCGCCATCGCGCGCCCGCTGTACGACAGCGGCTCGTGCGGCTTGTCGGATTCTCCGTGCCCGCGGGCGTCGAGCATAATCAGCCGCCGCCCGCACTTGTTCATGCGGTCGAACACCCCCGTTTCGACCCAGTCGAGCCTCGAGCTCCCGGTAAATCCGTGGAGCATTATGAGAGGCTCTCCCTGTCCGGAATCCGTGTAGAAAAGCTCAATCCAGTCGAATGTTCTGAATTTTTCTCCCATATCCAATAGTGTACCCACAACATTTTTCACCGTCGGCGCACCACGCCCGCAGGAAGCCGTTGCGCCGACCGGATAATAAGGACGAAAATTCCCATACCGCTCCGGCTTCGCAAGGCTTCCGACTTCGCCTCGGCAGGATGACGGACAACAACTACTAAATCCCCCCGTACCCCCCTTTTTCTAAGGGGGGATGAAAAAGCCAAAGACTGGATTCCCGATACAAGCATTCGGGAATGACAGAAATGAGGTAGATTCCTCGCTCGCTCCAAATCGTTGGGAATGACAGAATAAATCCCCCCGTACCCCTCCGGCTACGCAATGCTACGCCGCGACAGGCCTTTTCCTAAGGGGGAAGAAGATTTAAATTCCGGCGTAGCACATTCGGAGGCTCATGCACCGAAAGCGCGTCAGGTGAGATAAGAACGGGGCTGCTACTTCGATTGCCTGCGGGCGCTGCCCGGACACGCAGTGTCGTTTTAGACATAGCGAAGCAGGTGATTTAATTGAA
>CAZUDM010000031.1:0-26888 GCA_964618635.1 uncultured Spirochaetia bacterium | reverse complement strand
CGAAAGTCAGCGGACACGGTCCGCCTAAAAATCATCGCGTCTTCGCTAAATCTTCACCCACCCCATCCCCTGGGAAGATTTTTAACGTTCATCCACTCGATTTTCTTAACGCCAATTTTTACGGCCCGGAAAGGTGTTGCTTCGCTGCGGGGCAGCGAGCAATTTTATGATCTGACCGAGGGGCAACCAAGCCTGTCATTCCCGAATGCTTGTATCGGGAATCCATTCTTTTGATTCTTAGCCTTTAATCCCCCCTTAGGAAAAGGGGGGTATGGGGGGATTTAGTTTTCGCTCACCCGGCCCTTCCGGCATGCCTTGGCGATACCGGAAGCCTCAGCGAAAATCACAACACCTCCTCCCTCAAAACCCTCATCGTCCGAAGCACCCCCTCGAACTCACCCGAGAGCACATAAAGTATAAGGTGGTCGACCCCCGCCTCCCTGTAAGCCTCTATCCCGTCCCTGATCTTTCCGAGCCCCCCGCGAAGGGTCTCCTCGGGGCCGAACTCTCTCGCCTCGTTTATCTCGACGTTTCTCCTGAGAGACATTACGAAGCTCTCCTTCCTTTCGTCGGAGAGTAGGCTCCTCACCTCGCGCATCTTCGCCCCCATCTCCTCCGGCGTAAGCCCGACGGGATGCCATCCGTCTCCGTGCTTAACGGCCCTTTCTATGGACCGCCCGCTCTCACCTCCCACCCATATCGGCGGGTGCGGCTTTTGCACGGGCTTCGGCTCGAACCTTATCCCCGTAAAGGAGAAATGCTCTCCCTCGTACGACGGGCTTCCGCTCGTCCAGAGCTCCTTCATTATCTCTATATATTCGTCGGTCATTTTGCCGCGTTTGGAGTAATCGACGCCGAGAGCCTTGAACTCTTCTTTTAACCATCCCGAGCCGACGCCTAATATAACCCTCCCTTCCGAGAGTGCATCGAGGCTCGATACCGACTTCGCAAGAACCAGCGGATTTCTGTATGGAAGCACGAGGACGCTCGTCCCGAGCTCTATTCTGCTCGTGGCCGACGCAATGAAACCGAGACTTATAAGCGGGTCGTAAAAAACTTCACCGAAAACATTATGGTGGTCCGGAACGACTACGTGGTCGCTTACCCATATGGAGTCGTATCCCAACGCCTCGGCGGCAAGGGCGGTCTCCAGTATCTCGTCCCTGCCTGCGTATTTCCCGAATATGGGCAGGGCTATTCCGATCTTCATGGCCGGATGGTAAGTTCCTTCGCCGGAATTCCGGCGAAGGTGCGCCGAGTCATTTCAACTCTTTTTGGCAAGTATAATGCTTTCTTCTTCCAGATAGCTCTTGAAGCTGAGAACCTTCTTCGCATACCCGGTCGGAACGTCATTCGCGTTGAGCCTCTTCTCGAAATTGGCGGGTCCGTGGTTGTATGCGCCTAGAGCATATTCTACCGTTTCGTACCTGTCTTCGAGCGACGACAGATAGCTGATTCCGAGCTTCACATTTATAAACGGGTCGTAGAGCGATTTCCTCCCCCCGTACGATATACCCATCTCCTTTGCGATGTGCTCCCCGGTGCCCGGCATAACCTGCATGAGGCCTATAGCGCCCCGCTTGGATACGGCTACAGTGGAGAATTCGCTTTCGACCTTTATAACCGCCAGTATAAGATACGGGTCGAGGTCGTGATTCGCGCACTCCTCGACAATTATCTTCGCGAGCTTCTTCGCGTTCTTGGTCGACATGCTTTCCGAGAACCGGAGGATGAAGAGGAATATCTCCGCCTCTTCGGGCGTCATGTCCTCTATGTCCGCATCCGCCGTGAACGTGTCTACGTCGGCGGGTTCCCGGTTGAGCGCGTTTTTAATATGGTCCTTGTTTCCGGGGTTGGTCAGAAGACCGGCATGCGCCGGCTTGTCGATCATCAGAAAGTCGTTCGATTTCAGGAAGAACAGCATTCCAAAGCAAAACAAAAAAATGAAAAGCAAAAGCTTTACCGAGCTCACAACCAAAAGCATCGTGAAGTCGTAAACTGTCTTTAGCATATTCTCACCTCATTTTTAACAAGAAGTGAAAGGAAGCAGAACTGCGGCAGGCGGACTACACTATCTGGATTTGACCGGCTTCACCATTTTTTCTGACTTCTCTCTAATACAGCTTTCCGGCTCGCCCGATCCCCTGAAATCATACTTGGCGATCGTACATTCCTCCACCGGGCTTCCTGTTATTATCTGATAGTCATAAAAATCTTTGACTTTAAGCTCATTAACTTCAGATTTGTATTTCACCCTAATTATTCCCGCTAAGTTTAAAGATGTCTATACAAATTTAATCCGGGCTAATACTAACAGGTCAAACCCGCTTGTCAAGAAGTTTCTTCGCAGACGCGATATTGTAATATGCCGATATTCTTAATATTTTAAAACGTCAAGCCGGTATTGTTTACGCATTTGCTAAGATTTTTGTCTCTCTTTAGCCCCATGAGATCCGGTCATCCGCACCATCCCTCTAGATTTTTCCCGCGGCGGCTGCCGTAGCCGCTTTCCCCTGAACCCGGGTATATTTTCAGACTGCGGCCAGGCGCGGAAAGCATTCGTTTTTCCGTCCTTGACCGTCAAATCTTTTCGTGTTAGTTTTTAGGGCGCATTATGAAAAGGACTTATCAACCACACGTAAAAAAGAGACTAAGGACGCACGGCTTCCGCGAAAGGATAAGCACCAAGGCGGGCAGGCGTACTCTCAAGAGGCGGATAGCTAAGGGCCGGCACAGTCTGACTGTGCAGCGCTGGAAGAAATGAGCTTTGACTTGAGTTTTTCTTTCCCAAAAGACTTAAAAATCCGAAGGACGTCTCAGTACGAAGAGATTTTTGGGAAGAGCAGAAAGCTCAACGGAGAGCATTTCCGAATACTATACGTCCGTAATCCGCTTGGATACCCGAGGCTCGGCATTGTCGTGGGCAAGAGGAGCGTTCCGGGTTCCGTAGAGAGGAACCGCGTCAAGAGGGTGCTCCGTGAAGTCTTCAGGCGGAACAAATCCCTTTTCGGCTCGATGGACTTGGTAATAGTAGCCGGGAAGGGGAGCGAGGAGCTCGATTATGCTCAGGCCAAGGGAGAAATCGAGGCGATAATCGGGTCCAGATTCTCATGACATCCAAACTCTTCGTATACCCCGCATTCTTTCTTATAAGGGCCTACAAATATCTCGTTTCACCGCTACTGCCCCCTTCGTGCAGGTTCTATCCCAGCTGTTCCTGCTATGCGGAGGATGCGCTCCGGAAGTACGGTTTTATCAAAGGATCGTGGCTCGCGGTCAAAAGGGTCTCGCGGTGCCATCCGTTCTCGGCGGGCGGCTACGATCCTGTCAGGTAAAGGAACTATTGAATGGGCGACAACAAGCTTAACTACGTAATATTCCTTATATTATCGGTAGCGATTATCTTCGGATATACATACTTTTTCGCGGAGCCCCCGCCCCCGAAGCCCGAGCAGCAGGCGGAGGGAGGCGCATCCCCCACCCCGGGCGGAAGCACCGCGCCACCGGCCGACGTATTCGAGGAGAATATTCCTCAGCAGTCAGCGCAAATGACGCCGTCAGGCAGGGTGATCACGGTAGACACGCCCCTTTACCGCGGCATGATCGATACCTCGGGCGCCCGGATATCCGAATGGGACCTCAAGAAATATAACGACACCACCAGCGCCGAATCGGCCCCCGTGAATCTCTTCAAGGATTCGCCGCTCGGCTTCAGCACGCTTCTCAGGCTCGAAGGCTACGACATCCCCGAATACATACCGTTCGAGTTCGGCGGCCCGGACGAAGTCAGGGTAACGGACGGCAAAAGGGACATAACCTTTTCCTGGACTTCCCCCGAGGGCGTCGCCATAAAGAAGATTTACGAAATAGACGCCTCTTCCTATACCCTGAAACAGAGGTTCGAGGTCACGAACCCCTCTTCCGCATCCGTACGGCGAAAGCTCGACATCGTGTGGGACGGGCACGTAGAGCACCACGGCAGGGAAGGGAACACGAAGAGCTTCGTAGCGCTCGTGTCGAGCGACCTCGAAAGGGTCGATAAAAAACCCAAGTCCGAAACCCGGTACTCGGGCGTCGTGGAGTGGTTCGGATACTCCCAGAAATATTTTATAACGACTTTCCTGCCGGAAACGGGGGCGAGCACGACATTATCCGTCGAGGGTCTTCCCGAGGAAGGCCTCATGAGGTCCGTGTACAGCTATCCCGAGGACACGATCCCCGCGGGTAAAACGTCGGTCATGAGCTGGGAGGCTTACCTCGGCCCGCTCGAATACGACATTGTAAAAGCCGTCGGCTACAACCTCCAGGAGTCCGTAAATTACGGATGGGTCGAATTTCTCGCCAAGCCCCTCCTCGATTTCCTCAAATGGCTTAACGGATATTTTCACAATTACGGCATCTCCATCATTGTCATTACGGTAATCATAAGGCTTCTCTTCCTCCCGCTCACCATAAAGAGCATGATATCGATGAAGAAGATGCAGATACAGATGGAGAAGCTCAAGCCCAAGATGGACGCCATAAGGGAGAAGTTCAAGGACGATAAGGCGAAGCAGAATTCCGAGCTCATGAAGCTCTATACGAGCAGCGGCGTCAACCCTCTCGCCAGTCTCGGCGGGTGCTTTCCGCTCCTCATCCAGCTTCCGGTTTTCATAGCGCTCTACGACGTGCTCCTCCATTCCATCGATCTCAGGCACAGCTCGTTTCTCTGGATCACGGACCTTTCCGAGCCCGAAACGCTCTTCGACATACCCGGCGTGGGAATTCCGTTCAGGATACTGCCGCTCCTGATGGGGGTATCGTGGTTCGTTTCACAGAAAATGACGCCCATGACGCCGGCGGCCGGCGGAGAAAGTATGCAGCTCCAGATGAAAATGATGCAATTTATGCCTATAATTTTCACTGTGATGTTCTGGGGCCTGCCATCGGGCTTGATACTCTACTGGACGGTGAGCAATATACTCTCGATATTCCAGCAGATGTACGTGAACCACAGGGTCAGCATTATGCAAGGAGGATCCTAATGGCAATTAGTATAGAAAAGGAAGGCAAAACAGTATCCGAGGCCACCATAAGCGCCTGCGAGGCGCTCGGCGTCGCCAGGAGCGAGATAGAAGTCGAAGTCCTCGACGAGGGCTCGAAGGGTGTTTTCGGCATAGGGAGCCGGAACGCCAGGGTCAGGGCCACCGTAAAAAATCAGAATCTCAGCGACAAGGGACTTAGATCCAAAAAAGCCCTCGAAGGCATACTCGGTTATCTCATCCCGACTTTTCAGGTCGGCATACGCGAGAACCAGGACAGGATCAGGCTGGAAATACGCGACACGAACGACAAGGGCCTCCTCATCGGCCGAAGGGGCGAGATGATTAAATCCCTCGAATACCTCGTGGGCAAGATAGCGGCCAAAGACTCCGAGACCGGTAAGGAAAAGAGGGTCTCTATAGACATCGACGGCTATAAAAGCAAAAAGGACGACAAAATAGCCGACCTCGTCAGGGAAACGATCCGCAAGGTCAGGAAGACGAAAAAGCCCGTATCCCTAGGTCCGCTGTCGGCGGCCGACAGGAGAACGGCCTACCTTACCCTTAAACGGGAAAGCGGCGTCAGCTACGAAACGAAGGTCGAAAACGACGAAAAAACGATAATCATTACCCCGTCGTCGAAGGGGTGAGCACGCACTTCCGCATGCGGTCCTGAATAATATTGAGGAGACACAAACCAGGAGATCGAGATGAGCGATAAACCAACCAGACCCGAAGAAGAATATTTCGCGAAGGAAGAAGCGGAAAAAGCCAAGAGGCTCAAGGAAAAGCTCAGGGAAGAGACCGAGGCCGAGGAGAGGGAGCGCGTCAAGGCGGCCTGCTACATGAGATGTCCCAAGTGCGGCGGCCATCTCCACGAGGTCACGTTCCGGGGCGTAAGTATAGACCGCTGCGATACCTGCGGAGGCGTCTGGCTCGACGCCGGCGAGCTCGAAAAGCTTGCGGGCACAGAGGATAAGAGCGCAATCGCCGACATACTCGCATTCTTCAGCGGAAAGAAATAGCCGTCAGCGGTTTCTGAGCGTCCTGAAAAATTCCCTGAGGAGGGAAGCGCTTTCCTCCTCGCAAACCCCCTCGCGCCACTCCACCCTGTGGTTAAGGCTCTCGTAGTCCGAGGGATTCATAACCGATACGACAGCCCCTGCCTTGGGGTCCCTCGCCCCGAAAACGAGGCGTTCTATCCTGGCATTTACAATCGCTCCCATGCACATCATGCAGGGCTCCAGCGTAACGTAAATGACCGTCCCTTCGAGCCTCCAGCATCCGAGGGCGCGTGCGGCTTCCCGTATCGCTACTATCTCTGCGTGGTCTGTGGGGTCCTGGGTGGATTCCCGGAGGTTTCGTCCGGTGGAAAGGATTCTCCCGGAGCCGTCGGTAATTACCGCTCCTACCGGAACTTCACCCATGCGCCCGGCCTCTTCCGCTTCCGTGAGGGCCAGACGCATGAGCTGTTCGTCATTTTTTAGTATCATCGGTTGCGAGCGGCGGCCCGAAAGAGCGCCGCGCCCCTGTTACTTCCTCGCGCTGAACTTAAGCCCGGCTTTCTGCCTGTCCCAGGTCTTGTCCGTGATTTCCTTTATTTCGGCAACCTTTATCTTCTGGGTCGCCGTCACGGGGAACCCATCCTCGTATACCTCTATAAACCTCGGCACCATCGCCACCATGACCTTCTCGGCCATCCACTTCGAGAACTCCACGGGGTCGAACTTGGCGCCCTGTTTCAGCGTTACGTTCAGCTTTATCTCGTCGTCCGATACGTTCGGGAGCCTTATGCCGACTGCCACCGCCTCCTGTATGGCGTCGTACGTCATGGCCACGTCCTGGACGGCTATAGGGTCCACGTTCTCTCCCGAAACCCTTATCCTGCTGAACCTTCCGACGAAGTAATACCTGCCGTCGATGCCCCTCGCGAAGAGGTCGTCCGAATTGAAGAAGCCGTCGTCGTCGAAGGCCTCCCTCGTTCTCCTCTCGTCCTTGAAGTATTCGTTGAGGGTGGTGTGGGGTACGAGCGGCTTTATGTATAGAAGACCCTTCGCCTCGTCCGGCGGAACCGGCTGCTCGTAGGGGTCCCAGAACGGCCTCAGCACCTTCGACTGATCGGCCGGGTCCCTGAGCTCCACATAATATCCCTCCATCGGGAACCCGGACGAGCCGGGGCGATGGTCTTCGGGGTCCTTCCATAGTACCATTCCCATTTCGGTCGAGCCGTACCCGTCTATGACCCTGACGCCAAACCTCTCCTGGAACTCCTGGAGGTTCCTCGGCGCGGGCGAGCCGAGCATTATTCTCACTTTGTGCTTCTTATCCCAATCCGTCGGCTCCGCGGCCCAGAGATACTCCGCCACTGCCCCGAGCATGTTGACGGAAGTCGCGCCGCAGTTGGCAGCCCACTTCCAGAAGCTCGACGCCGAAAACCTCGGGAAGAATACCGCAGTCGCCCCGGCGCCCATCGCGCTGAAAAGACACATGACCTGCGCGTTTGCGTGCCCGAGCGAAAGTATGCTCATGAGGACGTCCCCGCTCCTTATGCCCTGCTGCTGGAGATACGCGCGCACGGTCATCACGACGCCGCCGTGGTTCCTCGCGACGCCCTTCGGCATGCCCGTCGTTCCGGAGGTGAACATACACCTTTCCATGTCCTTGACCGTTACCTCGACGCCCGTGTTGTCGGTCCCGAACTTGCCAAAAGTCGAGAAGGGGAGCGTCCTTATGCCGCCGATCTCCGCGGGTACGCTGCCCGGATCGCCCGTCATGAATATGACTTCGAGTCCCTTTAAATCCTTCGCTATTTCTTCTAAAAACGAGAGACTGCCCGGATCGACGATGAGCACCTTCATCTCTGAATAATTGATGACGTACGCCAGCCTTTCGCCTTTCTCGTCCTTGTTTATAGGTACCTGTACGGCCCCTGTCTTATGTATTGCGATGATCGATACTACATATTCCGAGCAGTTCAGCATGTACATGCCGACCTTGTCGCCCTTCTTTATGCCGAATTCGTCCTTGAGACCGTTAGCCACCCTGTTGGCCCATTCGTTCGTCTCTTTATAGGTATAGCTTTCCGTTATCTCTCCCTCACCGTTCCCGACCCTGAACATCGTCTTGTCCGGGAAACGTTCTGCTCCGCTCTCGAGACATTTGGTTATAGGCTGCCATTCGGACGTATCCTCGAATTTCCCGAAGGGCAAGGTGCCCTCACCGAGGTACATCGCGTCGCGGGGTTTAAATAATAAAAGCATAATACTCCTCCTTTGGTGGCTTCATTTTTTGGTCTCTCCTAATATTAGCAATATTACAATAAGAAAATCGGAAAAACTTGTCAACCTGAAAATATTCAAAAATTGTAATGTTTAGTGGAGATTTGGTGAATTAGCTAAGAATCTATATTTCCCTTTCCTCTCCCTTTTCCCGCTCCCCCGGGCGCGGCAACGCCCACCACGATGCCGCGGTTATTTTCCGGCAAAATCCTACCTGGCCCTGAACTTGAGTCCGGCCTTCTGCCTGTCCCAGGTCCTGTCAGTGACTTCCTTTATCTCGGCGACCTTTATCTTCTGAGACGCCGTCATCGGGAACCCGTTCTCGTAAACCTCGATAAACCTCGGCACCATGAAAACAGGATTTCTCTCCGCCATCCACTTCGAAAACTCGACCGGGTCGAACTCGGCCCCCTTTTCGAGAGTTATGTTGAGCTTTATCTCGTCGTCCGATACGTCCGGCAGCCTTATGCCCACCGCTATGGCCTCGTGTATGCCGTCGTAAAGGGCGGCCGCGTCCTGAACGGCTATCGGGTCCACGTTCTCGCCGGAAACCCTTATCCTGCTGAACCTTCCCTGAAAGTAATACCTTCCGTCGATGCCCCTCGCGAAGAGGTCGTCCGAGTTGAAGAAGCCGTCGTCGTCGAAGGCCTCCCTCGTCCTTCTTTCATCCTTGAAATATTCGTTAAGCGTGGTGTGCGGTATGAGGGGTTTTATAAAGAGAAGCCCCTTGGCCTCGTCGGGCGGCCTCGGCGATTCGGTTGGGTCCCAGAAGGGTCTTAACACCCTGCTCGTATTTTCGGGGTCCCTTAGCTCGAGGTAATACCCCTCCATCGGATAGCCCGAGCCCCCCGGCCGCGTGTCCTCGGGGTCGTTCCAGAGCGCCATGCCCATCTCCGTCGAGCCGTAGCCATCGATGACGCGCGTATTGAAACGCTCCTGGAACTCCTTAAGCTGCTTCGGGGCAGGCCCCGAAAGGACAGTCCTTACATTATGCTTCTTGTCCCACTCGCTCGGCTCGGCCGCCCAGAGGTATTCAGACACCGCGCCCAGCATGTTGACGCACGTGGCCCCGCATTCGGCGGCCCATTTCCAGAAGCTCGACGCCGAGAAGCGCGGATAGAATACGGCCGTGGCCCCCGCGCCGATGGCGGTAAAGAGACACATCACCTGGGCGTTCGCGTGCCCGAGCGTAAGAACGCTCATGAGCACGTCCTCGCTACGGACGCCGTGCTGCTGAATGTATCCCCTGACGGTCAATATCACCCCGCCGTGATTCCTCGATACGCCCTTCGGCATGCCCGTCGTCCCGGAAGTGAACATGCACCTTTCGACGTCCGACACCTTCACGTCGAGTCCCGGGTTTTCGCTCGAATATTTATCGAATGTGGAAAAGGGAAGGGCCTTGATGCCCCCTATCGATTCCGGCACGGCGTTCGGGTCTCCCGTGACGAATATATGTTTCAGCTGCTTCAAGTCCCTGGCGATGTCGTTCAGCATCGGGAGGCTGTCCGGGTCTATGACGAGCGCCTTCATCTCCGAATAATTAATAATGTATGCGAGCCTGTCGCCTTTCTCGTCCTTGTTTATGGGCACCTGTACCGCGCCCGCTTTATGTATCGCGATAATTGAAATGACGTACTCAGACGAGTTCAGCATGTATATGCCGACCCTGTCACCGTGCTTTACGCCGAAATCGGAAATGAGGCCGTTCGCAACGCGGTTTGCCCATTCGTTCGTCTCGCGGTATGTGTGGGTGTTAACGAGGTTCCCCTCCCTGTCCGCGACGCGGAACATGGTCT
The DNA here is from genome assembly GCA_964618635.1 of uncultured Spirochaetia bacterium. Taxonomy (GTDB): domain Bacteria; phylum Desulfobacterota_D; class UBA1144; order Nemesobacterales; family UBA2774; genus JADLGH01. The sequence goes on along the minus strand of CAZUDM010000031.1, from coordinate 16,790 downwards.
TGTCCGGGAATTCGGCCGCACCACGTTCAAGGTATCTGGTTATTGGCAGCCATTCGGAAGTATCGTCGTAGCTTCCGAACGGAAGATTCCCCCGGCCTATGTATTTCTGGTCGCGCGGTTTAAAAAGAAGCAGCATGGAATTTCACCCCTGTCGATTAAAAGGCTTTAGGAATATATAAATTACAGCCGTAAATGTCAACCTCGGAAGTCCTCGCCGGCTCCGGAGAATAGGCTTTCGGAAAGGTCAGCGCGCGGCTCTATCGCGCGCCAGGTTTATGAAATTCCGGAGTATGTCCTTGCCATGCTTCGTGAGTATCGATTCGGGGTGATACTGAACCCCTTCCATCAAATGCTCTTTATGCCTTATCCCCATTATCTCCCCTTCGTCGGTCCACGCGGAAACCTCGAAAACGTCCGGGAGCGAATCCTTCTCTATAAGGAGCGAATGGTACCTCGTCGCCTCGAACGGGTTCGGAATATCCTTATATATAGTCCTCCCGTCGTGGCTGATTGGCGAGGTCTTTCCGTGAAGGAGCCTTTCCGCGCGCACTATGTCCGCCCCGTAGGCGTAGGCCATCGACTGGTGCCCGAGGCAAACGCCGAGTATGGGAGTCCTGCCCGCGAACTCCTTTATCACGTCGACAGAAACCCCCGCCTCCTTCGGCGTGCACGGCCCCGGAGAAACGACGATTATATCCGGGCTCATCTTTCCCACGTCCTCGAGGCTTATCTTGTCGTTACGCGCTACTGTAACCTCTTCCCCGAGCTCCGAAAGATAGTGGACCAGATTGTAGGTGAAGGAATCGTAGTTGTCTATCATCAGTATCATGATATCTCTCCGCGCGGCTCAGAGGCCCGTCTTCGCAACCTCTATAGCCCTCACCAGCGCCCTCACCTTATTGACAGTTTCCTGGTATTCCTTCTCCGGGTCCGAGTCGGCGACTATACCCGCCCCGGCCTGAACATATATCTCCCCGTCCTTAATGACGAACGTCCTTATAGTTATGCAGGTATCCATGTTCCCCGAGAAGCTGAAGTACCCGACCGCTCCGCCGTATGCGCCCCTTCGCGAAGGCTCCATCTCCTCGATTATCTCCATCGCACGCACCTTCGGCGCGCCCGAGAGCGTACCCGCCGGAAACGTCGCCCGAACGACGTCGAACGCGTCCTTATCCTTACGTAGCCTCGCGATAACGTTAGACACGATATGCATTACGTGCGAGTATTTCTCGACGATCATCAGCTCGTCGACTTTAACGGTGCCCGTCTCCGCTATTCTTCCGAGGTCGTTCCTCGCCAGATCGACGAGCATTATATGCTCGGCCCTCTCCTTCGGGTCGGCCAGGAGCTCGTCTTCGAGCTCCGAGTCCTCCTTCTCGTTCCTTCCCCGGGGCCGCGTCCCCGCTATCGGCCTGCTCTCGACGCGCCCGTCCTCGACCCTCACCATAACCTCCGGCGACGAGCCGACGAGGGTTTCCGAATCCGTTTTCAGGTAGAACATGTACGGCGAGGGATTTAAAACCCTGAGCGCCCTGTAGAGGTCGAACTCGTCGACTTCGAGCTTCGTCTTCCATCTTTGTGATATGACGGCCTGAATTATGTCGCCGGCGTTTATGTACTCCTTGGTTTTCTTTACAGCTTCCCTGTAGTCCTCGGGCCTGAAGTTAGACACAAGCTCAGTGGTGCCTTCCGAGCCCGTCTTACCGTTCTTTTCGTAATAGTCCCCCGAGGGTTTTCTCAGCCTCCCGATGATCGTGTCTATCTTTTCGAGAGCGGCGTTGTAAGCGTCTTCGGCCTTCCCGGCGTCGGGCACGAACGCGTTGCATATGATCTTTATCTTGTGGTTTATGTTGTCGAACACGAGCACCGAGTCCGTGATCATGAAGAAGGAATCCCATAGCCCGAGCTCGTCCTTTTTAAGCTCCGGCAGGTCTTCGAAAAATCTCACTACGTCGTAGCAGAAATACCCTACCGCGCCGCCGTGAAACCTCGGAAGCTCTTCCTCGACGACAGGCCTGTACCGTGACAACAGCTCACTGAGGGCGTCTAACGGGTCGCCCTGCCTCTTTGTCGCTACGCCGTCCTCGATGATCTCGATGTCCCGTCCGCGAGACCTTATAATCACCGACGGCTCGGCCCCTAAAAAGCTGTACCTCCCCCACTTCTCGCCGCCCTCCACGCTTTCGAGAAGGAACGCAAAACTTCCCGTCTCTATCTTCTTGAAGGCCGAGACGGGCGTGTCGAAATCGGCGAGAACCTCTCTCCATACGGGGACGAGGTTCCCCTTTTCGAGCTTCTTTTTGAACTCCGGAAACGCAGGGAAAATCATCGAGACAAGAATATAAGGCGGCCTGTCAATGTCAAGAAACAGGGGAGAAATACGGTATTCCCTCAGGTCTTTTGACCAGCCGCATCCTCCGGGCACCTCCTTGCCTTTCAATAATTATAGGCGATAGTATTTTAACTCTGAGAGAGCTTCAAGGTGCGCTTAATGAAAACCATCAATCCCGGTATATTCCGCGAATACGACATAAGGGGCATAGTCGACGTCGACCTCGACGAAGGCGTCTACGAGACGATAGGCAAGGCATTCGGCACTTACGTGAAAGACTACGGCGCAAGGGTCGTATCCCTCGGCCGCGACTGCAGGCTGAGCTCGCCCGACTATGCTCGCGCGATGACGAAGGGCATCACCTCCACCGGTGTCGACGTCGTAGACATAGGCATGGTGACGACGCCAATGCTCTACTTCTCCCTCTACAATTTGGACGTCGACGGCGGCGTCATGATAACCGCGAGCCACAATCCCGGGGAATATAACGGCATCAAGCTCTGCCGGGGCAAAGACTCCGTCTTCGGAGAGCAGATTCAGAAAATACGAGAAATCGCCGACAGGGGCGAATTCCACACCGGGACCGGCACAGCGACGGAAACTTCGGTAGAAGAGAAATACGCCCTATTCTTAAGATCCAACATCGATATAAAGCCCGGACTCCGCGTAGCCATAGACTACGGGAACGGCATGGTCGGCATGATAGGGCCGCGGGTGTTGAGGGAGTTCGGCTGCGACGTCAAAGAGCTCTACGTCACCCCGGACGGCACCTTCCCGAATCACCATCCGGACCCTACAGTCGAGGAAAACGTCGCAGAGCTCGCCGAAACTGTCATCCGCGAAGGTTTTCAGCTCGGGATAGGGTTTGACGGCGACGGCGACAGGGTCGGCGTCATAGACGGGGAGGGCCGCATAGTGTGGGGCGATATGCTAGTCCTCATATATGCGAGAGACGTCCTCTCGCGTGAAAAAGGAGTCGAGATAATCGGCGACGTCAAATGCTCGAACCGCCTCTTCGAGGGAATCGCGGAGGCCGGCGGAAAGCCCGTCATGTGGAAGACGGGTCACTCGCTGATCAAGAACAAGATGAAAACGGACGGCGCTGCGCTCGCGGGCGAGATGAGCGGGCACGTGTTCTTCGCCGACAAATTCTTCGGATACGACGACGCCCTTTACGCCGCCCTCAGGTTATTGGAGATAATCTCCTCGACCGGAAAGACGGTCCCCCAGCTCCTGGAAGGTGTGCCCCCGGCCGTCTCCACACCCGAGATAAGGGTCGATTGCCCCGAAACTATAAAATTCCCCGTCGTCGAGCTCGTAAGGGAAAGGCTCGGAAAGGATTATAAGGTGATCGACATAGACGGAGCGAGGATAGAATTCCCCGACGGGTGGGGGCTCATAAGGGCTTCCAACACCCAGCCCGCGCTGGTTCTCAGGTTCGAGGCCCGGAGCGAAGAGAGGATGGCCGAGATTCGCGCGATCATCGAAACTGCCCTCGCGTCAGCTATGGAAGAATTATCCCGGGCGGGATTGGAGCGGATGTGATTTCTCTTTCACTTTTCTTTTCCCTCTCCCCAGTGGAAGAGGGGTGTACGGGGGATTTATTCTTTTTTAGTCTGTCATTTCCAACGACTTCGAACTAGTGAAGAATCGGACGCCGCTGATTTACTACACAAACGGTTATCCAGTACCGCGCGAGACCTGCCTGTACATCTGGAATCCAGCTCAGTCCATAGTCGCGGCAGTCAGCCGCGACTCCATACTTCCGTCATCCTGAACTTGTTTCAGGATCTATCTTTTGCTTTTGCCTTTTCATCCCCCCTTAGGAAAAGGAGGGGTATGGGGGGATTTAATCTTTATATCTGACGGCGGTCGAGCTTACACGACGTTCTCTTTCAAAACGTCCCTGCCGTCCGCATGGTTCTTTAAAGAATAGTAAATCCGCTCGAATTCCTTCCGCGGTATGACGCCTTTCTCGAAGAGGGCCCCGACGAGCGTCCAGGTGAAGCTCCTGTCGTCTATCTCCACCCCGCTCTTTCTCAGGATGACCAGTATCGCATCCACGGCCTCCTGAGCCGAGTACTCCCCGTACTCATCCCTGAAGTTCATCACCCGCCCTCCTTTGCATGGCCCTCGGCATCTCCCTTGCAATTGGTTTATATAACGTTTCGGTAGTAATGTCAAGAAGAGAAATATTCGCAGGTGCCGGATCTAAGGTGCCAAAACACCCGTAAGGACGGGGATTTTGTAGCCGCGCGGCCTGAGACGGAGCGCGGTGTATGTGAATTGGAGGTCTCGCTATTTGTCACGCCGCCCGGCAGAACGGAGCGCATTCAGCTCTTCCAGAAGCGCTTCCAGGCTCTCAATTCTAATCTCATACTTCTCAGAAATCCTTCTCAGCTCGCCGTGCGGAAGCTCGGCCGCCGGGGCTTCGCCGTCCCTCATCGGCGCTTCCGGCCCCCACGCCTCGCTTCTCAGCTCGAGCCTCGCTATGTCCCACCTCGAATAATGCCCGAGGGAATCGAATACGGCTTTCACGGCCTTTATCTGGTTCGCGTAGCACTCGGCGTAGAGTATCGCGTCCTTCTCGAAGTTAGGCTCGGCCAGGTATCTACCGGCGGGATTCACTATCGAGCTTCCCCCGCAGGCCCATTCGTAATTTATGTGATTGCCGTCCCTTATGTAATGCCACCTCTCCGGGAAATCGTCCGAATCCAGGTAGCCGCACCCGCTCAGAACGAACGCCCCGGCCTCGAACGCATGCACTTTTATCAGCGACTGGAGATTGCACATCGCTCCCCCCGGGCTCGTGTCCGGGTCGAGGAGGCTGTCGGTTCCCCTCTTCCAGTTCCCCGGCCAGACGGCTATGTGAAAATCCTCCCCCCTGTGAATCATCGCCGCCCGGAGGAGCGTCATGTGATTCTCCCAGCATATGAGCCCGCCTATCCGCCCTATGTCCGTATCGAAAATCCTTATGCCGCTCCCGTCCCCCTTTCCCCAGTAGAGCCTTTCGGTGTAGGTCGGCATCGTCTTCCTGTGCCGCCCGATAACCTCGCCGTTCTTTCCGATGAAGAGGAGAGTGTTATAAATGGTGCGGCTCCCCGGCCTGTCGTCGAGCTCGTTACACCCCATGACGACGTAAGCACCGGCTTCCCTCGCCGCCTCCCCGAGCGCCCTCGTGTCCTCGCCCGGTATGGAGATAGAGTTGTCCTGAAGGGCTATCATGTAGTCCGTCCACTCGTGGGCCGGAGTCTCGTACCCGACGGTATAGTAAGCCGGGTACACGGGTATGAAGGCTTCGGAGAACGCGACCAGCTCGGCCCTGTTCCTCCCGGCCTCCCTTATGAGGGCGCACGCCTTCTCGACGGTCCTTTCCCTGTCCATGAAAACAGGCGACGCCTGCACCACGGCTACCTTAACGCTTTCCCGCCCGCCTAGGGGCACGTTTCTCTTTTCCATTTTCAGAGCCTCAGGGTGTGATTATAGGCCCGCCGGCCGGGCCGCCCTGTCCCGACATCTGCTGCTGGGTCTTCAGCGCTCTCAGCTCTATTAAAGACAGCAGCCTGTTCTTGAAGTCCTCTTCGTACGCGCATACGGAAGGGATTATGTACCCGAGAAGGGCGATCTGGAGAAAGTATTCCGTATTGGCCCTCAGGAAATCGTCCTGAAACCTGTTCCCGTAAACCTGCGAGAGGTTCGTGTATATCGTATGCCCGAGCTCGCCCGAAACCTCCGTTATGCTCTTCAGGCCGCCCGACTGCTGGTTATACGAAACCCCGAGGTTAAATGCCATGAGTATCGAGCTCTGGAGTTGACTCAGCTCCTGGTCCTGTCCCTGTCCCGCTCCCTGCGGGTGTCCCTCGTCCGACATATATCTCCCTCCTTTAATTTTGAAGCTAATTCTAACACATATCGGATTCAAAGCCGAAAACCGGCGGCCGGTCCCGGGTCCGGGGGGCATTTTTTATTTGCTTTGGGATTTTCGAAGGTGTAAAAGTATAGTAACGGAGGTAGCGTAATGGCCATGTCAGAAGGCGGGCGTCTCGTAGCGAGGACACTTCACGAGCTCGGAGTAACCGACGTATTCTCCCTCGCCGGCGGGCACATCAATCCCGTGTACAGGGCCTGCCCCGAGTTCGGCATAAGGATAATCGATACGCGGCACGAGCAGGGGGCGTCGATGGCGGCCGACGCCTACGGGAGAGCGGGCAGAAAGCCGGGCGTCTGCCTCGTCACGGCAGGGCCGGGCTTCACGAACACGCTCACCAGCATGGCGGCGTCCCGCCTCGCCAACTCGCCGCTCCTGGTGATATCGGGCAGGTCGGGCGTCGAGGAGAACGACAGATTATCACTCCAGGAGATAGACCAGCAGGGTATGGCCGCCCACGTAACGAAATGGGCGAAGACGGTATACGACACGCGCCGCATACCCGAATACATCTCCGCTGCCTATAAAACAGCTATCACGGGAAGGCCCGGGCCTGTCTACCTCGGCATGTCCTACGAAGTCCTCTACCCCTCCTGCTCCGAGGAAGGAATCGTACCTTATAGCACGGAGATACCGTCCGAAAGGACGAGGCCCGGGGAAGACGCCGTTGCAGCCCTTGCGGCTTTACTGGCTTCGGCTCAAAGGCCTGTGGCGATAGCCGGAAGCGGAGCGTGGTACTCCCGCGCCGAAGACAAGCTCCGCCGCTTCCTCGAAGCCGCCCCCATGCCGCTCTTCACGCTCAACGCAGGGCGTGGAATAATCCCGGACGGCGGGCCGCTCTCCTTCGGTGCGGCGAGTCCCTCGGCCCCGAACGGCTTTAGGGAAATCACGCAGTCGGCCGACCTTATCATCCTCATGGGCGTCCGGCTCTCGATATACATCGGCTTCGGACGGACATTAAACCCCGAAGCGAAGATAGCCCAGATAGACATAGACCCCGGCGAGATAGGGAGGAACCGCCCGGCCGACCTCGGCATCGTCTCCGACCTCGGGGGAGCGCTCTCCGCCGTCACACAATATCTCCGTGAAAACGGCATAAAACCCGACTACTCCGGCTGGGTGAACGACTGCATGGCGGTAAAGGATAAAAGATGGAGGGAATCCGAAGCCCTCAGGGCTCCGAAAAAATCCCCGATGCACCCCGTCGCCGTCGCCGCCGCCGTCGAAGAAGTCCTCTGCCCCGGCGGCACCCTCGTCGTCGATGGAGGCGATACGCAGGCCTGGGTCGACGGGCACGTCCGCGTCGGAAGACCCGGCGGTTACATCAAATGCGGCCCGCTCGGGTGCATGGGCGTCGGCGTACCGTTCGCTCTTGGAGCAAAGGCCGCCCGCCCCGACAGCAGCGTCGTACTCATAACGGGCGACGGCGCTATAGGAATGAACTTCATGGAGTTCGACACGGCTTTGAGACATAATCTGCCGTTCGCCGCCGTCGTTTGCAACGACGCCGCGTGGGGGATGACGAAGCACCAGATAGAGATTACCTACGGCAAGGGGGCGAAGGCCCCCGGGGTCGAGCTCGGCCAGACGCCGTTTCACGAGGTGTTAAAAGCCCTCGGCGGCTATGGAGAATTTGTCGAAAAATCGGAAGCCCTCAGGCCAGCGCTCGAAAGGGCGCTTTCCTCGGGAAAGCCGGCGCTCGTAAACGTAGTCTCCGACCCCGACGCCGTAAGCGGCGCGACATATGCGATCACGGAAATGATGATGTCGGCGAATAAAAGGTAAACCCGGGCGGGAAAGCCGCTCAGGTCTTAAGGACCGCGAGGAAGGCCTCCTGCGGTATCTCTATCTTCCCGATCTGCTTAAGGCGCTTCTTTCCTTCCTTCTGCTTTTCGAGAAGCTTTCTCTTTCGTGTGACGTCGCCGCCGTAGCACTTCGCCGTAACGTCCTTCCTCACGGGCTTTACGGATTCGCGCGCGACGATCCTGTTTCCTATAGCCGCCTGTATGACGACCTCGTAGAGCTGCCTTGGTATCAGCGACCTCAGCTTCGAAATCAGCTCCCTTCCCCTCTCGAAAGCCTTCTCCTTGTGGACGATTATCGAAAGCGCGTCCACCGGCTCGCCGTTGACGAGCACGTCGAGCTTTATGAGGTCAGACGCTATGTATCCCACCGGCTCGTAGTCCATCGACGCGTAACCGCGTGAAACGGATTTCAGCTTGTCGTAAAAATCGAACACTATCTCCGAGAGCGGTATCTCGTATTCGATAATGACCCTGTCCTGCGTTATGTACCTTATGTCCTTCTGTATGCCGCGCTTCTTTATGCAGAGGTCGAATATCGCGCCGAGATATGTGTTCGGCGTATGTACAGAAATTTTTACGTAAGGCTCCTCTATCATCTCGATCTTGTCGGGCGTCGGAAGCTCGCTCGGATTGTTGACGTACGTCACCTGCCTCTTCTTGTCCGTCGCCCTGTAGACTACGGTCGGCGCGGTAGTTATCAGCTCCAGCTGAAACTCCCTTTCGAGCCTCTCCTTTACGATCTCCAGGTGAAGTAACCCGAGGAACCCGCACCTGAACCCGAACCCGAGCGCGATCGAAGTCTCCGGCTCGTATACGAGCGACGAATCGTTGAGCCCCAGCTTCTCCAGAGCCTCCCTCAGCTTGTCGTAGTCCCCGGGGTCTATCGGGTAGAGCCCGCTGAACACCATCGGCTTCATAACCCTGAACCCCGCCAGCGGCTTGTCCGTAGGCCGGAGCGCGCTCGTTATCGTATCGCCGACCTTCGCCTCGCTTATGTCCTTTATAGACGCCGAGAGAAACCCAACCTCTCCAGTCCCGAGCTCTTTCACCTCGACAGCCATCGCCGAGAACACCCCGAGCTTCTTGACCTCGAAGCTCTTCCCCGTCGACATGAACTTTATTCCCTCGCCCATGCTTATCTTCCCCTCGTACACCCTTATCAGCATCACGACCCCCTGGTAGGAATCGAACCAGCTGTCGAATATGAGCGCCTTCAAAGGCAGTCCGGAATTGTCCGGTGGCGGGGATATCCGCTTCACTATCGCTTCGAGTATGTCCTTCGTCCCGGTGCCGTCTTTTGCGCTCGCGAGTATCGCGTCCTCGGCGCTTATGCCTATAACGTCCTCTATCTCCTTTTTAACCCTGTCCGGGTCCGCCGAGGGGAGGTCTATCTTGTTTATGACGGGTATAAGCTCGAGCCCCGAGTCAGCGGCCAGGTACGCGTTGGCGACAGTCTGCGCCTCGACGCCCTGCGAGGCGTCGACGACGAGAAGCGCCCCCTCGCACGCCATCAGGCTCCGCGATACCTCGTAGCTGAAGTCCACGTGCCCGGGTGTGTCGATGAGATTGAACTCATACTTTATACCGTCGTCCGCAGTGTAATGAATCCTCACGGCCTGCGCCTTTATGGTTATGCCTCTTTCCCTTTCGAGGTCCATCTTGTCTAAGAACTGCTCGGTCTTTTCCCTCTCGGACAGCGTCCCCGTGAATTCGAGAAGCCTGTCCGCGAGCGTGGATTTCCCGTGGTCCACGTGCGCAATGATAGAAAAATTTCTTATGTGCCTGGGTTCCATAAAATTGAGCTGAGTGAAAACGCCCCTTGCGCCGGAAAAGAGCTAGTATATAGGAAAAAGGAGCATATTCAACCGCGGGATGGAAATGCCGGGCAGCGCCCGCGAGCAGCCGACGTAGCACCGGCCCGATTATAACCATCTTCAACGCGCGTCCGCCCGGTATCTTCCTTCCCCCTTCGTGGAAGGGGGAAGGCCAGGATGGGGGTTACCTCAAGTCTCGTCATTCTCAACGAGCGGGCGAGGAATCGGTCGGCTGTTCTATTGCACAAACGTTCATTCAGTACTGCTCGTACTTATTTCCTTTCTTTAGCGTCAAGCCTTTATCGGGAATCCGTTTTTTCATCTTTCCTTTCGGTCGTTGCCGCCCCCGCCCCCCCCCGCGCCGCGGTCTTGAAGAGGCTGCTCGGGGATCAGCCTTCCCCGCCGAGGACGTCGTAAAGCACCCTTCCCAGCTCCTCTATGCTGTAAGGCTTCGTAACCACACCCTTAAATCCGTACTCGTCGTATTTCGCCATGACAGGATCGTTCGAATAGCCGCTTGAAACTATAGCCTTCACGCCGGGGTCCATCTCGAGAAGCTTCCCGAACGCTTCTTTCCCTCCCATGCCGCCGGGGACTGTAAGGTCGAACATCACGGCGTCGAAGGGCTCTCCCGCCTCCTTCGCCTCCGCGTACTTCCTCAGGGCTTCCTGCCCGTCGGCCGCGTCGTCGACTCTATACCCGAGCCGCCTCATCATGTCGCCTGCCACCTGCCTGACAGTCTCCTCGTCGTCCATGAGGAGGATTTTCCCCTCCCCCTTCCTGACGTCGCTTCCGCCCGCCTGACGCGTGATTTTTTCTGCAGCAGCCGGGAGATATACGTCGAACCTCGTTCCCACTCCTATCTCGGATTCCACTTCTATCCGGCCGCCGTGGTTCCTCACAATCGAATACACTGTCGCGAGCCCGAGCCCGCTTCCCTTCTGCTTGGTCGTGAAGTAGGGATCGAATATCTTCTCTATAAGGTCTCCGGTCATCCCGATGCCCTTGTCCGATATGGTTATTTTTATATATTTCCCTTCCTTGTCTCCATCATGCCCCTTCCGGGTCGTGTTCGCGACGCTCACGTTTATAACCCCCCCGTCAGGCATCGCCTGGTCCGAATTTATGACGAGGTTGTGTATAACCTGGCTTATCTGCCCGCCGTCCACTTCAGCTGGCCACAGGTCGTCCGCGATGTCGAATTCGCATTTCACCTTCGATCCGCTCACGGCGAACGACGCCGTGTCTTTTATAAGGTCTCCGAGCGTATGCACGTATTCCTTCACGGGGGCCCCGCCCTTGGAGAATGTCAGGAGCTGCGAAGTGAGGTCCCTCGCCCTGAAGGAAGCGTTCTCGGCCTCGGTCAGCCTCGTGTATATCTTGTCCCGCGGCGTGAGGTTCATCTTCGAGACCGATATATTTCCCAGTATGACGGTAAGAAGATTATTGAAGTCGTGCGCTATGCCCCCCGCGAGAACGCCCAGGGATTCCAGCTTCTCCGACTTGAAAAGCTCTTCCTCGTACCTCTTCCTGTCGGTTATGTCCCTCAGTATGCCGACGTACCTGAGCTCCCCGGCGGCGGTTTCGAACGCCCTCCCCGAGCTCTCGAGCCACCTCCAGGTCCCGTTCCTGTGCCTGTATCTGAAAACGGTCTTTCCGGGCGAGCGCGTCGTAACGATTTTGGTGAACTCCTTCATCACGTTCGGAGTATCGTCGGAGTGTACGTTGGCGAACATGCTCTTCCCGATGAGCTCGTCCGGGTTGTAGCCCAGCGATTCCCTGAAATTCGGGCTGAGATAGAGAAACTTTCCGTCCTCGCTCGATTCCACGATAATGTCGTAGTTGTTCTCGACGAGGGTGCGGTACCTCTCCGCGCTCTCGAGCAGCATGTCTTCGGCCTTTTTAAGGTCGGTAATATCTATCATTATGCCCTTCAGGCCCACGGTCTTCCCGTCCTCTACAACGACGCTGACGATATCCCTCATCCAGACGACCCTTCCGTCGGCCGCGATCATCCTGTACTCGATTACGTGGTCTTTCTGTAGCTCCGTCGACGTTTTGCAGTAGCTGACCACCCTCTCCCGGTCCCCGGGGTGGAGCTTCTCGCTCCAGAATTTGTCGTTCGCGAGCCACTCCTCCGCCGTGTAACCGAAGATACGCTCCACCTGCTTGCTCACGAACGTGAATCTGAAATCTTCCGGCTCCGCCTCCCATACCACGCCTTCGACAGTGTTTACCAGCTTCTCGTATCTCTGCTGCGACTGCAGGAAAGCGATCTCTGCCTTTTTCCGCTCGGTCATGTCCTCTACGACTGACATCCCGCCGATTATATTCCCGGATGCATCCCTGAGCGGGGCCGTGGAGACGATTATATAAAGAGCGGCATCACCGGTCGTCGACCTGTAAAAACCCTCCCGGCTCGCGCTTTCCCCGCGCACGGCCCTCTCGTGTATCTCGTTAAACGATTTGTCCGTGAGGCTGTTTATGTCGAGGCCGATTATCTTCTCGTTCGAAGATTTCATTATCTGGGCGTGATGGTTGTTCGTGTGGGTGATGATAAGGTTCTTGTCGTACGTGTATACGCCGACAGGTGTTTGCTCGAAGAGGGTCCTGTATCTTTCCTCCGATTCCTTGAGCGCCTCGGCCTGCCTCGCGTTGTTGACGGCTATTTCTATCTGCGAGGCTATGAGTTTTAGAAGATTCAGCTCCTCCTCGTCGAAGGCGTTTTTCCTGAGGGAGTTGATATTGATGCATCCGATAGTGTTCCCCATGTATTTAATCGGCATCGAGGCGTAGCTCTTCGTACCGGCTTCCCTTCCGGCGGCGCCGATGACGGTGTCGTTTTCTATATCGGGGCAATATATCTGCTTTCCCTCGATTATAGTCTTCCAGGTGAAGCCCAGGGGATGGGGTATCCTGCTCATCTTTTTTGTAAACCATTCCGGATAGCCGCAGTGCGCCTTTATCACGGCTTCGTTCCCCTCGGCGAAGTATATGGATATGAAATCCGTTCCCTCTATGCTGCGCTGCATGGTATCGACGGCATTTTCCATGACTTCGACCAGGTCTATCGAGCTGTGTACGCTCCTCGTTATGGCGCTCAGTATCTCTTCGTATTTCTTTTTCTTCGAGAGCTCGTTCAGCTTCTGTTTTATATCCTCCTCGGACTTTCTGAGCGCTTCGGCCTGCTTCGCGTTATTTATCGCCACTTCGAGCTGTCTCGCCACTATCTGAAGCATGTCGAGGTCTTCCACCGAGAAGGCGTGCTTCACCTGAGAGTGTATGTGTATGCATCCGACGATCTCGTTCCCGGACCATATAGGCATCGACAGGTAGCTCTTGGTTCCGAACTCCCGTCCGGCGGGTCCTATTGCATCGTCTTCGTCCGTATCCGGCACGTACCTGGCCTTTCTGTCCAGTATGGTTTTCCACGTGGCTCCCGTGGGGTAGGGGATTCTCTTTACCCTCTTTACGTACCAGTCAGCGTGGCCCCTGTTGGCCTTCATCACGGCGTCCGTGCCTTCAACCATAAAAATCACTACGTTGTTCGCCCCCTCTACATTCCTGTTGAGCGCGTCGACGGCGTTGTCGAATACCTCTCCCAGGTCGAGCGACCTGTGGACGCTCTCCGTTATGGCCCTTATAATCGATTCGTATCTGTTTTTTTTCGAGAGCTGCTCGACGTTCTGCTTCAGCTCCTCTTCGGTCTTTTTGAGGTCGGTCATGTCGATGACGTTCGAAACGAACACACGGAGGCCCTTGTAGCTTGAGAGCCGGAGATACGCTTCAACCGGATATTTAGTGCCGTCCTTCCGCTGGTGCACGCACGTCAATCTTATCTTCTCCCTGTCGCCGTAAACGAGCGGCTCCAGCTTCCTGAAGAAATCCGGCGTAAGCTCGGGGTTCAGATCCCCTGGCGTCATTTCTCTCAATTCCTCGAGCGAGTACCCGAGGTTGTCCCTGGCGCCCTTGTTGACCTGAAGAAACCTGAACGTCCCGGCGTCGAAGATGTAAATCTCGTTGATGGCTTCTTCGAGTATCCCGGCGAAATGGGTCGCCATCTCCTGGGCGTTCGTTCTCTCGATGGCGATCGTCGCGAGCCTTACGACCGTATCGACGAGGGTCATCTCATCGGCGACGGGCGATCGCGGCTCCTTGTAATACATTGCGAACGTCCCGAGAACTTTATCTTCGGATGAGATTATCGGTATCGACCAGCATGCCCTGAGCGAATGCCGAAGGGCGAGGTCTCTGTAGTCGTCCCAGAGCGGGTCCGTCTCGATGTCGGTCACGATAACAGGCGCCTTGGTATATGCCGACGTACCGCACGAGCCGGCGGCGGGGCCTATCTCGGAGCTGTCGATGGCCCTCATGTATTCTTCGGGGAGGCTAGGGGCCGCACCGTGCCTGAGACGCTTTCCGCTTTCGTCCAGGATGAGAAACGAGCAGAGCATGCCGCCGGTCAGGGCTTCTATCTCCCTGCAAAGAAGCTCGAGAATCTTGTACAGCGGAGCGTTCCCGGCTATGGTCTCGAACACCTTCTTCTCCATATTCAGCATGGAGAGGGCCAGCTTTTGCTGCGTTATGTCTTCGCACGCGATCCTGGTGAATATCTGTCCGCTGTCGGTCCGTACGGTCGTCGCGTTCTCTCTTACCCAAAAAACACTTCCGTCCTTACTGACCTTTCGCGCCTCCAGCACGTATTCGCTGCCGGGCTTTTCGAGTGATATCTTGAGCTTCCCGGCCACGCTTTCCCTGTCGTCGGGATGGAATATTTCGAGTACCGGTTTTCCGACCAGCTCGTCTTCGGAAAAGCCGAGACTGGCCGCGCTCGTCGAGTTCGCGGCTATGATTATTCCGTTACTGTCCACTGTGAAATACATGAACGAGCTGAATTCGTAAAAGGACTTGTAGGAAAGGTCCTTATCCGTTCTGTGTTCTTTTCTGGAAGCCTTTTTTCCCGCCACCGGCCCCGAAGAAGCATCCGGTCCCTTGGTCCGCTCTGTGTAAGGTTTACTCATATCCGCCGTCTGGCATCGAATTTTCCATATTTGCCGGAGGGTGCGGGAATAGCTGGATTGGCAAGAGTGGGCGAGCCTTTTCGGAAAATCCCCGTTTCCTTCGCGTAAGCGAGCCGCATGTCTACCCTTCGGCCATTTGTCGGGCGCCTGCCTCTGGGCGCTTTTCCTAATTCTATGGCTGATATCGTTTTGCCGCAACATCGAATTGCGGGCAGCGCCCGCAGGCGTCCGACATAGCACAAATCGTAAAATTACCACCTGCCGTGAGAACATCCGACGTAGCAGCTTTGTTGGATTAATCACCCGCGTGTGACATTCTCTTTAATTTTCCCTCCCCCTCCCGGGGGAACGAATACGAGCAAGCGAGTATTTGGTTGTCCTTGACCGGCTGCACAGAAGTCCATCCAGTACCGCTCTGAACCTGCCTACTTTAGTATCAAAGCTTGTATCGGGAATCCACTTCCGCAAGTGATCCGTCAAGGGAATTTGTCATTTCGAGCGTACGCGAGAAATCCATCTTTTGTCCCCCTTAGAAAAAGGGGGATTTAGGGGGATTTTTTCTAGGCGTCTCTCCCCCTCTCGGGGAAATGGATGCGAACGAGTGAGCATTCGGCATGGCCGACTGTACACGACCCCGTCCAGTACCGCTCAAAAGGGATTCAAGTCAAATAGGCCAGTGTTCGGATCGCCCCGGCTGTTGTCATTCCCGAATGTCTTTACTCACCGCGCCGCTCGCGGTGGGGAGCCGGAACGGATATGTATAATTAATACTGCAATGCTTACTTTTCCCTCTTGCAAGAGCATATGCCGGACGCTTGTGCTGGTGGCGGCCTTGATCTCTGCTCCGTTATTTTGCAGCGCTTCCGGTGCCGGGGAGCTATGGCAGCCCGCGGAAGGTGCCGAGCTCATAGGTAAACCGGCCCCCGGTTTTTCGGGGCTCACCTGGCTCAACTCGGAGCCCCTTAGCATCGAAGACCTCAGGGGAAGGGTCCTCCTCATACGCTTCTGGCTCGTCGACTGCCCGTACTGCACGAGCACCGCGCCGTCCCTCGTCGAGCTCTACGACAAATACCGGGGCGAGGGATTAGTGGTTATCGGCATACATCATCCCAAATCCGAAAGGGCGAAGAATAACGATCTCGTGCTGAAAACGGCAAAGAAGCTCGGATTCGAATTCCCCGTCGCACAGGATAAAGATTGGGAAACCATAAACGCCTACTGGCTCGGCGACTCCAGGCGCTCCTACACGTCTTCGAGCATACTGATAGACAAGAAAGGGATTATAAGATTCGTCCACGACGGCGGGGAGTTTTACAGGAGCCCCGACAACCCCGACGCCGACCTCGCCTATAAGGCTATAGAGGCCAAAATAAGAGAGCTCCTCGGCGAAACCCCCTGACTTCGACTCTCGATGTCTGTCATTCTCAACGATTTCGAGCAAGCGAGGAATCAGACGCCGCTACCTACTGCACAAATGTTCATCCAGTACCGCTCGCAACCTACCATCTTTAGCATCAAGGCTTGTATCGGGAATCCAGCACGCCACGCGTGCTTGATTCCGACGTCGCGGCTCCATCCGCGACTCCGCACTTCCGTCATTCGTATAGTCTGTCATTCTGAACTTGTTTCAGAATCTCATCTTTTACTTTGTCGTCTCGAGCGTATGTGAGAGATCTATCTTTAGTCTCTTTCCTCCCCCTGCCAGGGGGAGGACTAAGGTGGGGGTTCCCTCAAATGCTGTCATTTCCGAATGCTTTTACCTGCCGCGGCGAAGCTTTAGCGAAACCGGGTCGGGAATCCATTTTTTATCTTTTCTTACAACTGCTGTCGCATCCCCCTCCTTCTACCACGACCCTCCGCCTCCACCACCGAACCCGCCTCCGCTCGACC
>CAZUDM010000030.1:0-27448 GCA_964618635.1 uncultured Spirochaetia bacterium | reverse complement strand
AAATCGTCTATGGTGAGCTTCACGTTTATCGCCCTCGCCATAGCCAGGAGATGAAGGACGGAGTTGGTCGACCCGCCCAGCGCGATGACGGTAGTGATCGCGTTCTCGAAAGCCTTCTTCGTCATTATGTCCGAAGGACGGATGCCGCTCTTTATGAGCCTGTATACGGCTGCCCCGGCGTCGCGGCAGTCCTTGTTCTTCTCCGGAGAAATAGCGGCCTGGGCGGAGCTGTTCGGGAGGCTCATGCCCAGCGCCTCGATGGCCGAGGCCATAGTGTTGGCCGTGTACATGCCGCCGCACGAGCCCGGCCCCGGTATCGCCGTCGACTCTATTTTCTTTAACTGATTGTCGGAAATATCATTATTCGCGTGAGCGCCGACGGCCTCGAAAACGGACACTATGTCCACCGGCTTTCCGTTGTAATTCCCCGGCATGATGGTGCCGCCGTAAACGAAAACGGCCGGCCTGTTGAGGCGCGCCATGGCGATGAGGCAACCCGGCATATTCTTGTCGCAGCCGCCTATCGCGACGACGCCGTCAAAGCCCTCGGCCCCGGCCACCGTTTCTATGGAGTCGGCGATAACCTCCCTCGAAACGAGAGAGTATCTCATGCCGGGCGTGCCCATCGATATGCCGTCCGACACCGTAATGGTGCCGAATATTATCGACTTCGCCCCGGCGTCGTCGGCTCCCTTCGCAGCCTCCACGGCGAGCTTGTCTATGTGCATGTTGCACGGCGTCACCATGCTCCACGTCGAGGCTATGCCTATGATCGGCTTTGTAAAATCCTTGTCCTTAAACCCTACAGCCCTCAGCATCGACCGGTTAGGCGCCCTGTCGGAGCCCTCGACTACGAGTGAAGAGAACTTCCGAAGCCTGTCTCGGCCGCCTTCCGGATTGGATTTCTTACTCACGGATTACCTCCTGTCTAAGCTATCATCACGATTGAATAATTATCTATGTATTAGCATTTTATGTCAATTTTTCGAGCCCCCTGGACTGAAAAATAACTTGAAACCCCGGCGGCATGAAGGCTATCATGAAAGTTAGAAGGGGTTTGAACTGCGGCCTTAGGGTTTCGAATCGGCGTCAGGGCTTGTAGCTGCATCTCAAACGAGGAGGTAACACAATGTCAACTTTCCTGATCACCGTTCTTGCGGGTATCGTCGCGACTTCCGGAATGAGCATACTGATGTGGGCCATCTCCCGCTCGGGCCTCGCGGACGCAGACATGATTCGCGCCATAGGCACCATATTCACGAAATCCGAAAAGGACGCCTTCACAGTCGGGCTCGTAACACACTACACAGTCGGCATCATTATCGCCTTCGCCTACGTCGCCCTCATAAGCATAATCGGCTACTCCTCGATCGCCGGGGCCATAGGACTCGGCTGCCTGATATCCGTTGCGCACGGCGTGGCTTTCGGATTCGTGCTCGTGGTAGCCGTTGCCGAGCATCACCCGATGGAGAGGTTCCGGAAAGCCGGCATGGAGGTCGCGGTCGCGCACTTCGCGGGACACGTCGTTTATGGGCTTCTGATCGGGACAGTCGTCGGCCTTACAGGAATAAGATTCTTCAGCTGATCACTTGAGTATGAATTTTCCGGCGACCGGAATGTGACGCTACGCGCGGGAGGCGAGGCCGTCGATCTCTTCGAAAAGCCGTAGGACTTCCTCTTCGGTGTTGTAGAAATGCGGCGCCAGCCTGAGGGCCCCTCCCCTCTCGTTTACGACCACGCGGCGGCTCATGAGGCTCGCCTTCATCTTCTTCGGATCGAACGGCCCGGCGAAGGAGACTATGCCTCCCCTCCTTTCCCTTTCGCGCGGGGTCTTAACACGAAAGCCCCTCCTGTCCGCCTCGCTTATTATGAGATCGCCGAGGTCGAGGATGCGCGAGCGTACGCGCTCAATCCCCGCTTCGAAGAGGAGGTCGAGCGACGCTCCGAGGGCTATTATGCCCATGACGTTATAAGACCCTTCCTCGAACCTGAGTGCGTCCTCTTTCAGCGTGAGCTCTATCCTCTCGAACTCGGCCTCGTGGACCACGCTTTTCCACCCGATGAGATTCGGGTAAAGCTCTTTCGCCCGCTCCTTCCTGCAGTAAAAAATCCCCGTACCCTCGGGCGCGAGGAGCCACTTGTGCCCGTCCGCCGAAAGAAAATCGGCTCCGTATCTATCGACGTCCATCGGAACGGCCCCCAGGCTCTGGATTGCGTCGAGGAATAAAAGAATGCCTCTCCCGCTGCAGAGATCACGGAGCTCTTCCGGGTCCATCATAAAGCCGTTAAGCGCCTGGACGGTACTCATCGATATGAGCCTCGTCCGCGAGTCGGTGAGCTTTTCGATGTCCTTTATCGAGATCCTCCCGTCCCCGCCGAGCGGTATGTACCTTACGGAAACGCCCTTTCTTTCGAGAGCGAGCCAGGGATATATGTTCGTCGGAAAATCCTTCTCGAAGACGAGAACGTTATCCCCGCTCTTCCAGTCGAGCCCGCCGGCGACGATCGATATGCCGTGGGAGGTATTCTTCACGAAGGCGATCTCGTCGATTTCCGCCCCCACGAGGCCGGCGGAAAGCCTCCTCACCCTCTCGACCCTCTCCATCCACCGGGAATACCCGGCAAAGCCCATTTCAGAGGCCTCTCTCAGGAGCTCCGCGACGGCTTCCCCCACCCTGAGAGGCACCGGGGCCACGCCCGCGTGGTCTAGATAAACGTAAGAGTCCGTAACGGGAAATTCACTTCTGTATCTTTCGAGCGGAGCGGCGATTTCACTGTCTTTCGTCATGAAAAGATAAAGCTAACGGAGATACCCCTTACTGGCAAATTCCGGGATTTCAATACCCCATTGACAAATAAAAAAAAACGTGCCATAGTAAGCTTTTGAAGCATTATCCAGGAGGATTGAAGCTTTATGCAGGGAAAAGTTAAGTGGTTCAACAGCTCTAAAGGTTACGGATTCATTCAGTCGGACGAAGTAGGCAAGGACATATTCGTTCACTACAGCGTGATCGAAGGCGACGGCTACAAGAGTCTGACAGAAGGCGAAACCGTAGAGTTCGATATTACCGAAGGACCGAAAGGGCCCCAGGCAACAAAGGTCGTTAAGGTTTCGGGTTAGTAGAATACGTTCCCGGCCGCTCGCGGCTCTTCATTCCGGGAATTATTATTCAAGTAACATTACCAGCCGGAGATTCTTTGCGCTTTCGAAAGCGTTTACACGTTTGATTGCGCAACTTCAATACTTGACACGCCCTTGGCTTGCCCGCAATACTTAAATTCAGGTGATTACCAGAAGGAAATTCTTTAAAACCTTGCTTGCGGGAAGCGCAGGGGTCTTGTCTCTCCCTCTTCTGGGATTCTACGAAGGCTCCAAATTTCACTTCACCCAGGTTTCGTACGCGGGAGGCAGCTGGGACCCGCGCCCGCGAGACTACAAGCGGCTCATGACCGCGCTCGAGCTCAGGACGAGCGTCGTCGCATCCTACGAGAGAAAAGTCGTCGGCCTCGGCGACCCCGACCTCTTCAACTACCCCATGCTTTACCTCGCGGGCGACGGAGCTTTCACCCCCTTCGCCGCCGAGGAGCGGAGACGGCTCAGGAAGTTTTTAAAGCTGGGGGGTACGCTACTCATTGACGACGCCACGGGCTCCGAGATCTCCCCGTTCGACGCCCAGATAAGAGAGGAAATCTCGCTGATAATCCCCGAGGCTCCGCTCCAGCGCCTTTCGAGGGAGAGCGTCGTATTCAAATCGTTTTATCTCCTCTATTCCGCGAGCGGAAGAAAGATAATAAGCCCCTACCTCGAAGGCGCAACGTTCAGCGAGGAGGACAGGACGGCCGTCATCTACTGCCGGAACGACCTCGGCGGTGCGTGGTCCGAGGACGAATTCGGGAAGTGGGAATTCGAGTGCATACCCGGGGGCGAATCCCAGAGGGAGCTTGCCTTCAGGCTCGGGATAAACATCATCCTCTACGCCCTCACAGGGGACTACAAGAAAGACCAGATACACGTCCCGTTCATAAAGAGAAGGCAGCTTCTCTGATATAACCGCTGCCCAGCAGTCAATCCGGAGTTCCACGCAAACCCTCTGACTCATATTTATCTGCGCCAGTCATAGATTCCGCACGCCTTAAAAAGACCGGGAGCGATCTTTCGATCGCCCCCGGTAGCCAAGAAGGACCCAAGGTGTTAGGGAGGGTAAAGCCCGGATAAAAGGTGGCATTATCAGTACACCACCCCCGAATTAAGACGATGTTCAGGAAAGGTTAAGGGAAGGTTAATGGAAAGATTATTTTTTCCCCCGGCCTCTGGATATAATAGGAGATGCCGCCGGTCGGTAATAACGGCGGCGACGGCACAGACAGGGAGAAAATAATGGACAGATGGTACACGATGATACTCCTGGCAATAGTTTGCTTTGCGGTCGGCAGCTTCCTCGGAAAGGTCGCGTCGTTAAAAGACATACCGCACCGCGTCTACTTCTTTGAAGGCGTGGGCACGCTCACGGTATTCACGATGTTCGTGCTGTATAACCGTGGGCTCATATTCAGCAACTTCTCATTCAACGCGCCCGCGCTCTTCATGGGCCTCACGTGGGGCATAGGCACCGTTCTGTTCATCGCGGCGCTCAAATACTCCAAGCTCTCCGTAACAGTGCCGCTCACAGCGGTCTACCCCGCGCTGACAGTCATCCTTGCGTTCGTATTTCTCGGAGAGAGGCTGGGGCCGAAGGAGATAGCCGGCGTTCTCATGGCTATCGGGTCGGCGGCGCTTCTGGCAAAGTGAGGAATATCGGAGGCAGGTTCAGAGAGAAGCCAGGCTGCTACCCCACAGTCAGTATGTCGGGCCTGTTCGTCACTATTCCCGTTACTCCCATATCCCGGAGCGCTCCGGCCCTGCCGGCGTCGTCCACAGTCCACGTGAATGTATAGAGGCCCCGGCTCCGAGCCTTTTCCACGAGTCCCTTCGTTACAAACCACCTGAACGGCGCGACCGCGTCCGCCCCGCACTTCTCGGCGAGCGCAACCGGATTGCCCGAGGCGAACAATATCAGTCCGGTTCTTACACCAGGGTCGAGGGTTTTTACGAGCCGGAGCCGCGACGCATTGAAGGAGACTATGAACACGTCATCCTTAAGGCCGCGCGCGTTTATCGCGTGGAGAACTTTTTCCTCGATACCGTTTTCTTTAAGCTCTATCACGAGCTTCGCTCTCCCTGCGCACGCGTCGAGCGCCTCTTCAAAAGCCGGTATCCTCTCACCCTTCCCGGCGTCGAGCTCTTTGAGACCGGAAAGGGTTTTCTCCGAGACGAGCCCCTTTCCGTCGGTTGTCCTGTCGACCTTCGCATCGTGAATCACGACGAGCCGGCCGTCGAGCGACTGCCTGACGTCGAACTCTATCATCTCGGCCTTCATCTCTATCGCCCTCTCGAAGGAGCGGATGGTGTTCTCCGGCTCGTACGCACTCGCGCCGCGGTGGGCGATTTTAACGAACATGGAGGATTGTCTCTCGGTCATAAATCTAATATACCTATCCGGTAAAAGGCTTTTCTATATAGCATAAAAATATAGTAGAATGCTAGTCAATGTCCCCCTTCTTTCAGGATATCGTCCTTCTCCTCCGGCCTCACCAGTGGGTTAAAAATCTGCTCGTGCTCGCTCCGCCGTTTTTCGGAGGCGTCCTCTACACCGGCCGGGGCATGGCCTTTATAATGTTTTTCGCGTTCGTCGCTTTTTCGCTCGCCTCCTCGGCCGGATATGTAATGAACGACATAGTCGACCGAAAGTCCGACAGGCTGCATCCGAAAAAAAGACTGAGGCCGATAGCGTCGGGGAAGGTGGGCGTAACCGAAGCGGTAGTCATAGCCCTGGCGGCCTTCGCTGTTTCGGCCGTCATCTCTCTCTTGCTCGGCATCGGGTTCTTTCTGATCATAATCGCCTATCTCGCCCTCAGCCTCCTTTACTCCTTTTACCTCCAGAGATTCGCTCTGATAGACTGCTTCGTCATAGCGATAGGATTCGTGCTGAGGATAGAGGCCGGCGGCATAGCGTCGGGGACAATCGTTTCTAACTGGCTCCTCCTGACGACGTTTCTCCTCTCGCTCCTTCTCGCTCTCGGCAAGAGGCGCTACGAGCTCGCGGCGGCCGAGGTCGATCCCGCGGCCCACAGGGAATCGCTCTCGGGATACAGGCTGAATTTTCTGGACCAGGCGATCACGATATTCGCTACGACGACCTTGGTGACATATGCGATATACGCGATCGAGACGGGCTCGCAAATCTTTCTCGTAACCGTGCCCCTGGCCTGTTACGGAGTGCTTAGATACATGTACCTGGTGCAGAGCTCGATAAGCGGGGACCCGACAGAGTCGCTGCTCAGGGACCCCCACCTTCTGCTCTGCGTTCTATTCTGGCTCGTTCTTACGACGTTCATTATTTATCACGAGAATGTCCTCGGCCTCTTTCAGTAGCGCTGGAGGAAGACCGGTCTTTATCGCCGTCTCCGCTTCCTTGACAGCCTTCTCGCGCTCCCCCATCTTCATATAAACCTTTGCGAGTATGAGGTTCGCCCGCCCGAAGGTGTAGTAGTGCTCGAACACTTTCTTAAGATAGCGCTCCGCGTCAGCGAGACTTTCCGGGGAACCCGTGACGTCGGCCTTGATGTAGTTTATGAGTCCGAGGTGGTAATAAGTCCTCCCGTAGCCCTTGTCGAATTCGAGGGCCTTCAGGAACCATCTCTCGGCTTCGGGGTAGCGTTCCATTTGCAGGTATTCGAGGCCGACGTTATTCGCTGTGACGGCCTTTCCCCTCGGGCTGTCGTTCATTTCAGGAGAGAGTGCGATCTTGTACTCCCTGAGAGCCCCGTCGCTGTCGCCGATTTTGGAGAGGGCGAGGCCGTAGTTCGAATGAGGCAGGGGATGGCCGAACGACTTTATCGACGTGTCGCTCCAGAGCGAAAGGTCGTCCTTCCAGACGGCCTGTCTCTGGTACGTGAAAAGCGCGTAGAGAGCTACGACGACTATCGCTAACGCAACAGCCGCGCGGCTGTAGCGCGTATTCTCCCCGGCCCGGTAAATCCAGTATCCGAGGAGGAGGCAGAATCCCGCCGAGGGGATGTAGAGGTAGCGCTCGGCTGCCGGCGTCGAGGCTATACCGAAAATCGATATTACCGCCGAAGGACCGAGCGTCAGCAGAATCCAGAATATAGAAAAGGCCGTCACGTTTTCCCTCTTAATTACGGAGATCGCGCTCAATATCACCAACGCAGCCGTGACGACTACAGCCGAGGCGATATATACCGCACCGAGTGGTATATTCGCGATGAATGCGTTGAAGTCGAAGGGGAAAACGAGCTTGTTTATATACAGCATATACGCCCCGAGGATAGTCTTCACATAGCCGAAATAGACGCTGAATACCCCTCCGCCTGCTGAGGTTTCAGCTTCAGTTCCGACACCCGGTATTTCCGGTATATTTGCGAAGGCCCTTCCCCTCAAATAGAGATAGAGCAGGAGGAGCCCGATATATACGGCGTACCGGAGGACGTTCGACCTTTTGCCGAGCCTCCGGCATATGAGATCGTAGCCCAGCGCTAGAAACGGGAACGCGACGGCCACCTCCTTCGACATGAGTGCGAGCGCAAAGGAAAGCGCCGTTATTACGAGAAACAGGAGATTCCTGTAAGAGAGGATGTGAGCGATGAAGGCGAGGAAGAAAAAGAGCGCGCAGAGAACGTCCGTCCTCCCCGCGATCCACGACACGGATTCCACATGCATCGGGTGGAGCGCGAAGAGGAGCGCCGACAAAAAGGCTGCCTCCCTGCCGCCGCCGTAAAGCTCCCGCAATACGAGAAGCGCAGCGAAATAAAAAAGCACGGCAGCTATGGCGTTCATCAATAAATTACTCAGGTGAAAGCCGAAGGGAGAGACGCCCCAGATGCCATTGTCGAGAACCATGGAGGTGTAAACGACGGGTCTGTAATAACGCTCCTTTTTATTCTTCTCGACGCCCGGCACGACTACGCCCGCGATGTTAGAAGCGTCGAAGGAGACGTTACTCTTCGCTATCACTTCGACGTCGTCCCAGACGAAATCGTGCTTCAGCGAGGGGGAATAAATCGCGAACGAAACGAGGAATATGAATACGGCGGAGAAGAGGGCGCTGCATGTCAATCTCGAAAAGAGCTCCATCGGTGAGCTAATTATATCACCGGCGGGAAATCGGGTATACGCGGCTTGTGAATGGGAATCAGGCGCGCATTCGTTTTTGGGGTCTCGGATGAACGCATCATCTGAAAAGATCTTCCTCGGGGTCTCTTATCAGCTCCCGCGCGCCTGTCCCGCCCTTCTGATACTCGTAGCCCCTTATTATGACGACGGGGACCGACGACGATTTCTCCATCACGAGCCCGGCGGCAGAGGCGAGCTCGTCGGCGTCTGCCATGACTGTCGCGATAAGGACGAGGCCCTTCGCGTCGCGCCCTCCCCTGAGGTCTCTCAAGGCCTTCATCCCGTAGCAGCCTATTGCTATGTCCACGAGCCCGTCGCGCCACGGCCTCCCGACCGTATCGGTAATTATGACGGCAGCATCGACGCCGAAGACACGCTTTATGCCCTCGGCCAGTTTTTTCGCGGACTCGTCCGAATCCAGAGGCAGAAGCGTAACGCGGTCCCCTCCCGAGACGTTCGACGCGTCGACGCCGGCGTTTGCCGATATGATCCCGCCCCTCGTCTCGACTATGAGCCTCCCCTTGTCGGGCTTTCTCCGGTCCATTCTGATTATCTTCGTCGTTTCGGAGAATATTACCTCGACGAGGCGCGGGTCCTTGCCGAAACTTTTCGCAACGGCTTCCGCGAAGGGTGAAGGCTCGATCTCGTTAAGGTCTACTATACGCCCTTCGGCCTTCGACACCACCTTCTGGGCGAACACGACCACGTCGCCCTCCTCTATGGAGATACCGGCCTCTCCGGCCGCACGGGAGAGAATCTGAACGAGATCGTCACCGGGGTTTATTTCGGGTATTCCCGGAACCGGTATTATCGAAAGCGGCTTTGGAGAGCCGGGCATATGAGCGTCCTCAGGGCCGGATTTATTTACCGGGAAGATAATAGTCTAGCGCCGGTTTAATTCAAGGCCGAAGCGATTTTTCCGGCTTCGCGAAACTCCTTCCCCGGTCCGTCATCTTACCCTTTAGGCCCGGCGAAAAAAAGAGTGCTTCGGGCCCGTGAAATAAGTTAATATTTTTAAACCAAACCACTACAGGGGGGTTGTGTCATGAAGGATTTAACTTTAAGGAAATCGTTTTTGTTTTCAGTTCTTGCGCTGGTCCTGTCGTACGGGCTTTTAGTCCTGCCCGCTGTATCCCAGGACTCTCCGCTCGATTCCGCTAAAGACGCTGTAGACAGCGCGGTAGACAGCACCAAAGAAGCGGCTGACGATGCGGGGAAAACCGTGGACGAAGCGGGAAAGGCCGTAGACCAGGAGGCCGAGAAGATGAAGGCCGAGATGATGGCCAAGTGGCAGGAATACGCCACTCCGGGAGAGAACCACAAGGCGCTCGACCAGCTCGTCGGCAACTGGGATTATACCGTAAAATTCTGGGAGACTCCGGAATCCGAGCCTTCGGAATCCACAGGCACGAGCGAGATCGAGTGGATACTCGGCGGAAGATACATCCAGCAGACGACTAAGGGCATGGCCATGGGGCAGGAGTTCGAGGGGCTCGGCCTTATGGGATACGACAATGCGAAGAAGGAATACGTAAGCGTCTGGATAGACAACATGGGCACGGGGCTCATGACCGGAACCGGGACTTACAACGCAGAGACAAAGACCTTCGAAGACAAGGGGACGTTCTCCTGTCCGATGGAAGACGAAAAGGACAAGCCCTACCGCACCGTGACGACCATAAACAGCCCGGACCAGTTCACGTTCGAGATGTACGCCCCGGGGCAGGACGGCAAGGAAGCCCGTATGATGGAAATCGTCTACAAGAGGAAGAAGTAACGGCTTAAGGCCGCGGTCCCTTCTGAGTTTTGTTCCAGCGGAACGGCGCGGCGAGCTGGCCCAGGAAAGCCTTCGGCATATGCTCTTTTATACCGAGGGGCCCCACATGGCGGTCCCTCGGATAATAGAAGGTCCCGAATATCATGTCGAAGAGAAGGAGATTCTCCCCGTAGTTGTTGTTCCCTTCCTCGACCTTCTTTGAATGGTGCCACCTGTGCACGTTCGGCGTATTGAATATGTAGTTGAGAACCCCGCAGTGCAGGTCGATGTTGCAGTGCGTGAGAAGCCCGATGAACGCCGTTATCGAGCTGAAGTATATGAACACGTCCCCCGGGACGCCGAGCAGAAAAAGGAGCGGAATGCTGAACAAGAGGCTGTTAAATGTATCGACGAAATGGAACCTCCCGGTGTTGAAAAACCAGAGCTTCTCGACGCTGTGATGAACCGAGTGGAAGCGCCAGAGAAATCCCCACGTATGCTCCAGCCTGTGCGCCCAGTAGAGACCGAACTCGCTTATCACCATGGTAAGGAGAACCTGCACCGCGAGGGGAAGCTGTGAAGGCCAGTAGGAGCGCGGCGTATTGTCGCCCATAGTATGTATGATTCCGCTTATCAGGAGAAGGAAGAGGGCAAGCTGAATCAGGCCCTTGTTTAAGACCGTATGGGCGAAGTCCGGGAATTCCTGCCCGTCTGATTTGACCCACTCTTCCCTGTACGGCATCAGCCTTTCGAGGACGAACAGCGTGGCCGCAAGGCCGAGGTAAGCGATGTTGAAAAAGAGTGTCGGCCGCCCGTTCCCGATTCCCGTGTATACGAGGAAAATCGGCACACCGAGAAGGATCGGCCAGAGTATATAGGCTAGTATTTCCTTAGCGAGATTTTTCATTTTCAGGTTCCCGGTTCAAGTGGTTTTCAGCTAATTCTAAAGCCAAATGCGGCGGCCGGACAGAAAGCCGTCCATATTTTAACTAACCTCCAAAATATATACCATAGACGTGTTAAGGAATTTTGAAGAGAGGGCTAAGAGAAACGCGCGCCCGCCTCGAATACACGACGGGGCTCCTCCCTTCCGGCGGGGAGACGAACACTCGGAGAGCACAGCTGGAATTCATTTCCACTTGATGTTGCAGCCTATGCTCGGGACCTGATCTTCGGTCACAGGCTTACCACTGAGAATGCTGTCGAGGGCTTTTCGGAGGTCGGCGCCGGTCACGGGTTTCCCGTTACCCGGCCTCGAATCGTCGAGCTGGCCCCTGTAGACGCACCCGAGCCCCGCGTCGAAAACAAAGAAGTCCGGCGTACAGGCCGCGCCGTACGCCCTGGCCGTCTCCTGCGTCTCGTCGAAGAGATAGGGGAACGGATACCCGAGCCTTTCAGCGACGATCTTCATATTCGCGGGTGAGTCGTCGGGATATTTCTCCACGTCGTTCGAGTTGATGGCGACGAAAGATACTCCCTTCGGTATATAGTCGTTCGCGAGATCGACGAGCTCCTTCTGAACGTGCTTAACGTAAGGACAGTGATTGCAGATAAACATTACCACCGTCGCCTTGTCGGACTTGAGCTCGTCTAAACCGAGCTCCTCTCCGCTTACCGGCGAGGGCAGTTTGAAATCGGGCGCTTTAGTGCCGAGGGGCATCATGCTTGAAGGCGTAAGTGCCATTTAAACTCTCCTTGATTTTCGTCTTAATTCAGTCCCTTATCGAATTTATATGTTACATGGATATCCTGACAATCACAGGAGGAGACCGTACCGATAATAGACGGTCAGACCTGCGGCCATTAATTTTTTACTTGTCAGTCCTGTGTAATCCTTTGGCATAGAGCCTTGACACATATTCGGAATCGACTACTTGACAGACCGGTCTGTCTGCTTTACAATTTCCCGTCATGCAGAGAACGAGAGAGCTGTCGAGTAGAGAAAAAATCCTTAAAACTGCGAGCGACCTCTTTTTCAGGCAGGGCTATCACCAGACCGGGATAAACCAGATCATAGCCGAATCCGGGGTTGCCAAGGCCACGTTCTACAGCCATTTCAGGTCGAAGGAAGAGCTCGGCGTCGAGTATCTGAGAGAACGCGACCGTCTCGACACGGAAGCGGTAAAGGCAATGGTCGACGGCCTACGGAGCCCCTATGAAAGATATATGGCGCTCGTAAGCGGCCTTAAAGATTATATGATCGAGACGGATTTCAGGGGATGCGCCTTCGGCAACATGGCAGTCGAGATAACGGAGCCCTCCCATCCGATGCGGAAGGAGATAAGGCAGCACGACGACAGGTTTCGTTCCGTGCTGAAAGAGATCGTACGCGACCTCAAAAACTCTTCCCCAAAGTATAAAAAGATAAACGTCGAGGAAACGGTAGATGCTTATCATCTTCTGGTCGAGGGCGCCCTCGCCGCGAGCAAGAATTATCACGACACATGGCCTATAGAGAGTGCGGTCAAGGCGGTGGAGAAGCTGGTAAAACAATAGAAAATGATAGACAACTCTGTCTGCATACAATTAAAGGAGAAAAGAGAAATGAGCGATCAATCGAAAATAGACGAAGCGAGGTCGGAAGAGTTTTGCGGGAGAATGCTGGAGATTCTCAATCACGGCGCGCTGACTTCCATGATATCCATCGGGCACAGGACAGGTCTCTTCGACAGCATGAACGGCCTCGAGCCCTCGGGCTATGAAGCGATTGCCCGGCATGCGGGACTCAACGAGCGCTACGTGAAGGAATGGCTCGGAGCGATGGTCACAGGAGAGCTCGTGGAATACGATCCCGAAAGGAAGACGTACTACCTTCCCCCCGAGCACGCGGCATGGCTCACGAGAGCGGCCTCCCCGAACAACCTCGCCGTAGCCTCGCAGTGGATCGGAATACTCGGTCCCGTCGAAGATCAGATAGTCGAGTGCTTCAGGCACGGCGGCGGAGTGCCGTACGAAGAATTCACCCGCTTTAACGAAGTCATGGCGGAAGAAAGCATGCAGACGGTCATCATCCCGCTTTTGGACCACATCCTGCCGCTCGTCCCCGGCATAAAAGACAGGCTCGAGCAGGGCATAGAGGTGCTCGACGTCGGATGCGGAAGCGGATACGCCCTCGCCGAAATGGCCAAAGCCTACCCTAACAGCAGGTTCACGGGATACGACCTCCTTCCGAGTGCGATAGAAAGAGGGAGGGCCAGGGCCAGGGAATACGGCCTCACCAACATATCGTTCGAGGTGAAGGACGTCACGAAATTCGGCGACGTAAAGAGGTTCGATCTCATAACGACGTTCGACGCCGTCCACGACCAGGCCGACCCGGCGAGCGTTCTGTCCCACATACACAAAGCGCTCAAGGACGACGGGTATTACCTCATGCAGGATATTAAAGGCTCGAGCCACGTCGAGCGGAATTCAGAGAACCCGCTCGCGACTTTTCTCTACACGGTCTCCTGCATGCACTGCATGACGGTTTCCCTCGCACAGGGGGGAAAGGGGCTCGGCGCAATGTGGGGCAGGGAGCTTGCGTGCGAAATGCTGAAAGAGGCAGGATTCGGCAATGTGGAGGTCACCGAGCTTCCCCACGATCCGATCAACTACTACTACGTCATAAAAAAATAAAGGGAGTCCTCGGGCCGATACACGATCGGAGAATTTTTCAGGAGCCTTGAGGATCGCCTCAGCGCTCTTTCGGACGGTTATCCTCGTCGCCGATTATCGGGCCCTCATCGGGGCCGTCCGCATTTTCAAGGCTATCGTCCCGATTCTCGGTGTCGGTATCGGACTCGTAGAAGTCATCCGAATCCGCCTCCTCGTCTGAATCCCCCTGCTCGTCCGACTGGGCGATCACTGTTTCACGGGGCGCCGAATAGGCCCATGACTGGAGCGCGCAGGCTGCGAGGGAACCGGTTAATAGAAGCAAAAGGCAGATATATTTACTCATCTGGTTTCTCCATGGGAAATTTTATCCGGGCCCCGGCGTCGGACCGGGAGCCGGACCGGCTCCGGCGTCTCTTATCGGGCTGCATGCGGAATCCACCCACTTGCCTTCGTTTACACTTATGTTCCCCGAAGGTGAAACGCTGACTATGCCGCATTTATCGATCCTGGAACCGCTCGCAGGGCTTATGGTAACGAGCTCGTCATCGGTGTCGTCGAGGAAATCCCTTCTCATCCCTGTCGGCAGGAAAGTGAACCCGGCCGGCTCGCCCCCCTCCCCCATATTATCCGAGGAGGTGAAAACCAGGTCACTCCTGAATTTTCTTGTATGGGAAGATTGAATACACCATGTCTCGGAACCTCTGTTGCTGTCTCCCCTTTCAAGGGTAAATCCGATCGATTCGTCGCCGGGACTGTAGTCCGCATAAGAATCACATCGGGGACACGCGGGCTCGGATTCGTCGACATCTTCACACTCTGCAAAAACGAGTCTGTATTCAACCCCGTCTCTCACAGAATGCAGCTTCCCGATCTGAAGGAGCGACGCGATGTTGCTGGTGGTTTCATCCACCGAGCGTCTGAACACCGACATGCTGGACAAGGAAGACGCACCTATAGCCAGAATAATCACCATTACACTCGCCACGACCAGTACCTCTACTATGGTAAAGCCGCGTTCTTTTTTGTCGAGGTTCGAATTCTTATACACGCTACAGTATTTCCTCCCAGAAGAGCAGCTGGGATCTCATCGGCAGCGGAGGCATCTCCCATATAATGAATTGCGAGCCTCCTCCCTCGTTTGAGCCCACCGAAGCGGGACCTCCGGTGAAAGCGACGCTCATCAATATCGAGCCTCTTGCCCCGTACGTCATCTGTGCAGGAGTAGGCATTCCTTCCGCTACAGTAACTCCGGCCGCCAATTTTTCCTGGTCGGCCGTGCCGCTCAGTATATCGCCGTTTACTACGCCCGGTATTCGAGACAGGGCGGCGGAGCCGGTTATGAAGTCGAGCGCGAATATCCTTCCAAACCCGGTGCCGCCCGAGCACGGGTCGCTCGACTCGAGGTCGGGGGCGTAAGTCGTGAATAACAGAACCCTGTTTATCACGACGGGCACCCCGAAGCCCTTTTCACCCTCCTCAGGACTGCCCAGGTTGTTTGGAAATTTCACCAGGAACTCACCCTGATCCGAGCTGAAATTATTACCCTTGGAGGAAACGAACTGCCCGGCGAGCCCCGACTGCCCTGTAAGCTCCACAACCTGCCCGGCGGTAGTCAACGTTGTCGCCGTTTTTATGCTCAGTCCCCCCATCGGGGTACCGCCGGCCAGGAAGGCAGGCACGTAATCATCGATGAAGTTGTAAAGCTTTCCGGATTTGAGCCTGCTGCTCGGGTCCCTTCTGTCACCCGTAACGAAAATCACGTGACGCCTGCCGAGGTCATCCAGCACCAGAGTGGGGGCGAAATAGATCGGCTCCAGATTGGCAGTGGGGACTTTGGGCTGGTTCTGGTTATTCAGACATTCCGAGCTGGTATTGGCGCAGAACGCTACCTGACCGGTCCAGTCCTCGGCTATTATATCCATATTGCCTGTCGGCCCGCTCTCGGAAAGGCTTCCGCTTACTTCGATCGGCATCGAGACGTCAAACCTCCACATCCTTCCGCACGTATCACCGAAATAAGCCAGGTCTGTATAGCCGTCCGAATTGATATCGACCGGGGCAACCCGGCTCGGCACGTCGCAGACCATGTCGGCGATATTCGGCAGGGCCGAGCCTCCCGACGGTATGGGCCGCGTCGGATGAAACTTGAATATGTTCTTCCCGGTGCTTATATCCACCACTACGAAAGTGTTACCGAAGCTGACCCCGTTGGACGGGTCGGTATCCGTAGGATCGAGCCCGCCGCCCACGAACATCACCCACCTGTCGATGTACTTCGACTGGCCCTCCTCGGTGATCTTGAGCCTTATCCTGCCGGTTGAGGGCGTGGACCACGTATTTCCAAAATCCCTGTCGAAGATCGTCCATAGATGCTTGGGGTAATCCAGCGTTTCCGAGCCGTTCTCTATATGCTCATGAAGGGTATCCGAAGTTCCGCAGTTCTCGCCGCAGGCAGGGTTGGTCACGTCGAGGGCAATATAAGCGCCGCCACCGTTCTGTGAGCCCGCCAGAAGCACGGTATGCCATTCCCTTCCGCACACATCTATTTCACCGTCGGCGATGCTCACGGATTCCTCACACTCCTCGGGGGCATCGTCGCCGAGTGTTATGCCGTTGGGGAAGCCGTCTATGAAAACGTCCCCGATCACGGGAGACCCGTCCGCGAACGATCTTTGCTCGAAATCATCCAGGACGAATGTTTTAAAATCGCCGGTCCTGTAGTCGGGCGGCGGCGGAGTCCCGAATACTATATCCGCAGGAGAGTTGGCGGAGCTCGAGGGGGAAGCGAGAGAATCCGCAAGATAGGTCGGCATCGCCACTCCGAAAAGCTCGAACCCCGTGCCTTCATCAAAGAACGGAAAAATTTCTTCTTTCAGCGTGAAGGGATTGATCTTGTCTTCCGTGGGAGCGCCCTCTGTATTGGGATTTTTCAACTCTCCTGCATGGAACCCATGAATGAACCCGTCGTTTGCCCCGGCATAAACCACGGCCGACCTGTCCTTGAAATGAACCGCGAACTCCTGGAATCCGGTGTCGAAGAAGAGCGGCGAAGGTGAGCCGACGACTACGGGGTTCGAGTGGAAAATATCGCCCAGACGCAGGGAGCAGGTCGTCAGGCTGCCGGACTGTCCGTCGTTGTTGCTGTCGTCCGGATCGGGACAATTATAGCCCATCGAGGTAAAGGGCGTCGCTCCATCGTTCTGGGCCGGCGTGGAATCGAGTGACGGGGCGCCCATCGGGTCCTCTATAGTCGGTATCCCGGTATTACCGATCAGAAAATCCACTATCTTGTCTCTCATGCATTCCTTGACGCAGGTCCTGCAGGCCTCCGTCGTCACGTCAGTGCAATTTACGACTCCGCCGGAACCGTTGCAATCCGTGCTTGCGCCTCCTTCCGGCACACAATATTCCGGAATCGGACTTGTCACGTCACTGTTGCTGATACCGAACTGTCCCGGACTTAGCGGGGCATTCTCGTCATTGAGGGGCACCAGCGGTCCCTTGTACCTGATGACGTTACCGGTCGTGACGAAATCGCTTCCGCCGAATGGAGGGTCTTCAACGCTGTCGTCGGCTATCAGGTCGGGGGCCTTGACCGTAAACAGATTGCGCGGAGAATTGACTATATTCCTTTCGGCAAGATTCTTTCCGGCCTCCCAATAGAATTGTTTGGCGTTATCGTTCAGCGTTCCATCGTCATCGAATATAGCCAGGCTTTCCACTTCGCTTATATCGTCGAGGTCGGCGCCGCTCGGCGGCCTGCGTATGACCACCTTGTTGCCCTCGTTTCCGGGCACGTCGACAAAGCCGAAAAGCCCGAGCCTTCCCTGCCATAGCTTGTTCGTCGTTATGGGAGTCAGAATCGACAGATATATACGGTCTCTGAGAGCGATAGCTGTCGAGGATTGTGGAGCGGCCGGCGATACACCGGACGTACTGAATATTTGCACGAAGTCGGTTATATCCTTGAGCGCTTCGGTCAATTCGCTGGCGTTGTTGACGAAGAAAGCGAAATTATCCAGCTTGGCCTCATCGTCGGATGCAAAGGGCGCTCCCGAATTGAAGAAGGTGTTGTTAAAGATATTGGTCGACTGGAACTGGCACTGGCCGGATTCGCTTCTTTGCGCCGTGGTATTTTTGCATCCCTGAAGCTGTGCGCTCGCCGCGGAAGTGTCTATGTTAGTCGCCTTGGCGAGATTCTTGAAGACGTCGAACGAGCTTCCCTGCGGGAACATATTCGGATCGTCTATATTTACGCTGCCGACTATCGTCTCGCCGTCAGGTGACATGTGCCGTATTATCCCTTGTGTATGCGTCCCTCCTGCAAGCGCCATGGCGTTCAACGTCCGCCGCGCGGCAGGGTCCTGTATTCCGACGCCGATTACGAACGTAAGTATTTCCTTCTTGTGCCCCTGCACAGGATTTCTCGCATAGTATGTCCTGAGATTGCTCACGGCCTGTATCGAGCTTCTGCGGTTGGCGTTGGTGGTAAGGCTGCCCGACGTCTGACCGCTCTGGCCGTTCGGGTCGCCCGCGCAGGTGTCCTCGCCGTCGGTGATAATGATCACGAACTGCGGCCTGCAGCTTATAGACGGGTCGGTCTGGAGCTCCGTTCTGAAAGCGCCCAGGGCGTCGTTATTCACTACATTTCCGCCGGAAGTTCCGCTCGTGCTGTTGTTGTCGTCGAATCCCAGAACCCAGGCGAGCGGCGTTCCTCCTTCGCCCTGCTGAGTCCGGAAGAAAGACCAGAAGTTTTGCAAGGCGCTCGTAGTGGGGCTGGGGAACGGCGGGTTATTGGATTGAAGCCTGAAGGTGCCGCTGCTCGTACACGAGCTCCAGTTACCCTCGCCGGAGTATGTGAGGCCCCGCAATCTCAGTCCCAATATGTCTCCGTCATCTATGCTCAACTCACTCGCAAGCTTGGTATCGGCCGCGCCGCTGATGGGAAGATTCCTGTTCGAAGACGGGCTCCCGTCATCCCTCACTATCTGCCTCACGTTCCTGAACGGGGTAAACATGTAATCCTGGCATGAAATCGAGGCGCTAGTCCCGTCGAACAATTGTGTCGGATCGTCGCACATCTTGGAGTCGAGCGAATCGTCCGCATCCAGGAAATCGAAGATGACGCTGTAGAGCATGTCGAGGCGCGTGGTTCCGTAAGCGGGCCTGCCCGTGCATGTAGTGTCGCCCCCCGTGCAGTTCGTCACCGTGTTTTTATCTATCGCCTGGGAATTGAGCATACAGCTGCGAAAGTCCGTGTACTCGTCCGATCGGTCGCAGGCATAGTCGTCTCTCGAATACCCGCTGCCGCTGAAATCGTCGCACGCGGAAGCTGAGCATTCGGTGAGCTGGGCCCGCGCCTCTATCGCCGCAGCCGCCCCTTCATACTCCATGGCTCCGTTGGGATCGGTGCCGTCGTTATTTCCGCAAACGTCCGTGGCAGCGCTATAGCTGCCGTTATTATTGCCGCACCATTTATCGAGAACCAGGTCTATATCGGCCTGAGTAATGGCGCCCGTGCCCTGCACGCAGGCAAGGAAATTGTTAAACTGCTCCGCGGTATCGCATGTCCCGGTGCCGCCGATGCAGTGCCTGGAGCCGCAGACCGACACGTTGGATAAATTCTCGGCGCAGTGCGCAGCCAGAGACCTCTCGACGAAGTCGTCGCAGCTGCTTCCGCAATGCAGCTGCTGACAAATGTTAAGATTTCCGTTGTCTGCGTTATCGTCCCAGTTGCCGATTTGCGAGCCCCCGTAGGCCCTTATCATGGAGCCCGACAGGTCGGTTATAATCAGGACGTTCGGCTCGCCGCCGACGATCTGGGAAATTATGATGTTGAGGTCTTCGATCTCGTTATTCTTTATAGGCTCGCCCTGCGCTCCCGTTACAAAAAGCAATAGAAGAACGAGGCAGAATAGATTAATTCTCCCGGATTTAAATTCAGCCATAAATTTGTCTCTCATCCTTCGCATTCGCAAATCAGCCTCTGCCAACCGATTTAGTGATTCCCTGCATCACGCTTCTAATACATGGGCGTAGCGCCCCCCGCCAGGAAACTTTCTATGCCGACCGCTATCTCGGTTCCCGTATTTATCGCGTCGCTAGTGTCGTCTTTGTCCTTATCCCTGCTGTCTTTACCGGTGACGACGAAAGTAGTAGGAATAAAGCTCGCTCCACCCTGTACCCCCGTTGTAAAGCTTGTATTTTTTATAGGCCTTTGTATGGACTTTGTTGGCTCAGGGATCTGTATGAATTCACCCGGTCCGCTCGAGCCGTCGAATGCGCGGCGACCGGACCTGCACCTGGCGCCGTTGCCCAGCTGCTCATCGAGAACCAGAGGATTATCTGAGCCAGCCTGAGCCGAACCCACTTTATTCTGCTGAAGAAGGTATAGAAACGGCGCGCCGAATATCTCGAACCTTCTTCTGCCCTCCTGAATACATTGTTCCGCCGCCAGAAATGCCTCCTGACTCTGCTTGTAATTGGACATGGCGTGGAAATCGTTATTGGAATTGAATGAAATTGTAGTCGCCAGAACGGACATTACCAGGAGCATTATCAGCGCGAGTATGAGCGCAACTCCATTCTGGTTTTCGTAAACGTCAAGCGGGTACGGCTTCAAGTTTTTTCCATCGTCCGTTTTCATATCAGAATATTTCTCCGGCATGCACTAACCGAATTCCTCCCTCGAATGGTTCCTCATATATACAGTCGTTGACAAAATACGATACGTGTATCCCTCCTCCGGCTCATTCGTCGCGGACGAAGGCGAGTCGACAGTCCTTTCCAGCACGTCGCCTATGGCGGGTATCGACTGCGTGAAATCTCCGCCGGTCATCTTTCGGGGCTTCATTTTAGACTTGACCACGATATATATCTCGACCGATCTTATATCCTGTTCCCTGCCGCTGAGAGCGGCGGCGGAAAAATCCGGATAGAGTCCGTCCGCCGCGGAAAGGGGGACACCCACCTTGGACAACCTGCCGCTCGAGTCCTGGAGATTAAAGACAAGCTGGAAATCCACTATTCCCGGAGAGTCCGGCCCTCCTACTATGGGCTGCTCGTCCCCTCCGTTCCGCGAGAGGAGGAGGCTCTTATTTACCGGATCTATTCTTATCGTCTTGGCGTCGACGATTGTCATTTCCGATGCTTTATTCGAAATTGTTGGAATTAAACCGTAATTGAGCCCGTTTACCGATACCCCGTTTACAAATTCAGATACGCCGCTGAAGGACTCTACCGGGAAATTATGCACTATTATGTCGTCGAGCGAATCGACCGTCGCCGTTTTCGTGCTCCCGTCGACTGCAGCCCGCAATATTACGGCGCACTCTGTGCATCTTTCGGGCTCCAGGAGGCAATTCACTGCGCTGTCGGGATTACAAACGGCAATCCGCGACCTGATCCCCAAAAGAACTTCACTGTCCTCATCGCTTTCGCCTATCAATACATTTTCGTCGAACCAGTTCAAGGGAAGCAGGAGCTGGAGCGGGCTGCTTTGGTTTACCCTGACACTATCCACGATAGAAGGCATGTCGGCGCCGTCCTGCCCCCGCGTTATGTCCCAGGTGTAAATTGTCAGGCAATCCGGCGGGGAATCGACGGAAGCCGAGTCGTCCGTATCTTCGGTGCACGGCTCGGCCCCTTCGCTCCCTCCGTTAAAAAACTGAATCGCGAACGTTTTCCCCTGCCTCGCCCCCGCGTTTCTTATCTCGGAAGCGAGGAAATCGAGTGTTGCTCTTGCAGTCTGGTCCACATCGACAGCCTCTTTTGTCAGCCTGAACTGCCGCTGCTGCTGCTGAAGGGCTATGGTCATTCCCGTTATGATAATGGCGAGTATCGATACCGCGATCATCAGCTCGACCATCGTAAAGCCCCTGCAGCCTTTGTTTGATTTCGTCGTGTTCATATCGAGCTTCATGGCACGTGCGGAACTATCACGTTATTCCATCCCTGCATGTACTGGCTCCAGTCATCCCGGTGAGCCGTGAATGAAATATTCTGCGTGGCCAGCGTGTCTTTTAAAGTCACGCTGGTGTAACCGGACTCTTCGAACTGCTTTTTCGTTTTAACGCCGTAAGTGACGTTAAGGGTCGTTATGGCCGGGATCCCGTTATCCGTCTGCGACATCACCCGTTTAACGATGATCAGAGAGTCTTCTGAAGAACCTGTACAATCCGATTTCTGTGTTTCGAACTCTACATTTTTCGGATCGAAATCATTGACATCTATAACCGCGCACGTAGTGGAAAGATCCACAAATGGAGAAGGTGTTATCATGGCCAGCGGATTACAGGGGCAAGAGTCGCACATTCTGTTCTCGTTCGCCGACGAACAGTGCTGAAGATGCGCTTCGAGGTTGGCTTTCTGCGACTGTGCCTCCATGTAGGCGATAGAATTGAGAAGGTGCGCTCTTTTAACCTCCTCCATGTCGCGGTCGGCTATGAACTGAATGATGTTGGTCGCTATAGTCCCCTGCTCGGCCTTCTGCTTCTGCCTGAGGGAGAGGTACTGCATCTGCGCCATGGCCAGGAAGCCAAGCGCCATTATAGACACTGCGATTATTATTTCTGTAAACGTGAAGCCGCGCTGATTCCGTAATAAGGACATAGCTTTACCTATTTAAGATTTAGCAATATTGATGCCATCACAATTACATACGAAACTGACTCTAATTATAGATTTATTTCAGTGAAAGAGGTCGAAATCAGCGCACAGAAATGCAAAATTTGCTCAAATTGCGCAATTTTTTGCATGCTGATATCGTCGGCCGGGGTGCCAGGCCGGGAAAAATTGGGAGATTACCCCTTCTCTTCATAGCGGGAGAAGAGGCCGGCGCCCTTTTCCACCTTCAGGCCGGGCTCGACTATGCCCCACGTGCGTGCGGCTTCGAGGCTCGGCTTCGTCTCAGCGAGGCCGAGGCGCTTCAGTATCTCGCCCGACGTGCGCGGCATGAAGGGGTGAACGAAGATCGCGACCACGGCTATGGACTGCGCCACGGTCCAGAGAACGGTGTCGAGCCTTTCATCTTTACCCTCTTTCGCGAGCGTCCACGGAGCCTCGTCGTCGACGTACTTGTTGACGAGCGCGATGTAATCCCACATGGCCGAAAGGGCCTTGTGAAAGGCTATCTCGTCCATCGCCTTTTCGACCTGGCCGGACAGGGTAGCAGCGCCTTCCCTGATGCTCTCGTCCGCGGGGGACACCTCTCCGGGCGCCGGTACGCTCCCGCCCCTGTACCTCTCTATCATGCCGAGTGTCCGGCTTACAAGATTTCCGAGGCCGTTCGCAAGCTCGCCGTTTACGCGTGATATTATAGCGCTCTTGGAGAAGTCACCGTCCTGACCGAATGGTATCTCTCTCAGGAGAAAATACCTGAACACGTCCGAGCCGAATTCCTCGACGACCTGGTAAGGATCGACGACGTTTCCGACCGACTTAGACATTTTTTCCCCTTCCACCGTCCACCACCCGTGGGCGAATACAGTCTTCGGGAGCGGGAGCCCTGCCGACATCAGGAACGCCGGCCAGTAGACAGTGTGGAAGCGGAGTATGTCCTTCCCGACGAGGTGCACGTCCGCCGGCCATGTGCGGGCGAGTCTTTCGGGGTCGTCCGGGAATCCGGCGGCGGTGAGGTAGTTCGTCAGGGCGTCGAACCACACATATATGACGTGCCTCGGGTTTCCGGGGACGGGTATGCCCCAGTTGAAAGTAGTGCGGCTGATGCTGAGGTCCTTGAGGCCGCCTTCGACGAACCTCGCGACCTCGTTCATGCGGTAGGACGGCTGTACGAATTCCGGGTGCTTTTTGTAATAATCGAGAAGCGCGTCGCCGTACTTCGAGAGCCTGAAGAAGTAGCTCTCCTCCTTCACCTTCTCGATTATAGGCCTCTTATCTTCGGGAAGGCTCATTATCTCCTCGTACTGGAGGTCGGTGATGAACGCCTCGTTCCGGACGTCGTACCATCCCTCGTACTCTCCGAGGTATATGTCGCCTGCCGCCTCTATTCTTTTGAATATCTCGACGACAGCCTTTTCATGCCTCTTCTCCGTCGTCCTTATGAAATCATCGTTAGTTATATCGAGGGCGGGGGTGAGGTTCTGGAACCTCGTTACAACGCGGTCCGCCAGCTCTATCGGCGTCTCGCCGTGTGACTCGGCCGTCCTTTCTATCTTCTGGCCGTGCTCGTCAGTCCCCGTAAGAAAGAAGACCTCTTCGCCCTTGAGCCTTTTCCACCGGGCGAGGGCGTCGGCTGCGATGGTGGTATACGCGTGGCCGATGTGGGGCACGTCGTTTACGTAGTAGATAGGCGTCGTCACGTAAAAGGCTTTTGCCATCTCAGGTTCTGTCTCCGGTGTTTGTGGAGTACCCGCCGGGGCCCGTTCTCACGCCCGGATTTCCGGAAATGCCGGCGCCACTACTGGGTCTTCGCGCGAGTTTTATAAAGAGGTTTTCGAGCGAGAGCCTCGCGTTGGCGTTCGCGCGGACTATATCATACCAAGTTTTTTCCACTTGTCTCTGCCTTTCCATGAGCGAGGGGATGTCGAGGCTTTCGGCGAGGGCGGCGAGCTCGGATTTCATATCGACGTTGCTTATATCGTCCGAGCCTATTTTAAGAAGTGCGAGGTCCCTGAGCCAGAGGGAGATGAACCTGAACGCGAGGTCGAGCCTTCCCGGCTCTTCCGAGGCGCTCTCGGATAATTCCTCGGCGAGTGAGATGATGCCCGAAGCGGAGCCAGTGCTCAGGCCGCCGAGGGCCGAAAGAAGCTCCCTCCTCCACTCCATCGTTTCGGCGTCGAGCCTGAGCGCCGCGCCGAGGCTGCCGGACGAAACGCGCGCGTAGAGCCCGGCTTCTTCAGGCGGCAGCCCGCCCTTTTCCGTGAGCACGTCCGCTATGTAGCGCTCGGGCAGCGCGCTGAAGATAAGCGGCTGGCACCGAGAGCGTATCGTCGGCAGGAGCACCCCGGGACGGGATGTGACGAGAATGATAATCGATGCGGGCGGCGGCTCTTCGAGGGTTTTGAGGAAGGCGTTCTGGGCGCTGTTGTTGAGCTTTTCGGCCTCGTCCACTATGACGACCTTGAACCTCCCCTCGAATGGCTTCAGATAGAGCTTTTCCTCTATCTCCTCCCTGACCTGGTCCACTTTTATGTTTTTTACACCCGCGAATTCGACGAGAGCGACGTCCGGGTGTATGCCCTTTTCGACCTTTCGGCACGAGCCGCACGCACACCCGGAGGGCTGGCTTCCGCCCGACGTGCAGTTAAGTATCCCCGCGAATTCGAGCGCGACGAGCCGCTTCCCGACGCCGTCCGGCCCCGAGAAGAGGTAGGCGTGAGAGACGACATTCTCGGCGGCGGCGCGCCTCAAAATCTCTCTCTGGAATTCGTGTCCCGATATGCTGATTGTCATCGATAGAGTCTATCCGAAGAACAGAAACGGATAAAAGAAAATATCACAAAGCGGTCAGGAGGTTAAGCGGAGGAGGACCGATGCCTTAATTTCCTCGTGTATGGATGCCGGGTCGCGGTCGGCGTTTATCTTCGTAAATCTGTCCGGCTCGCGTCGGGAAAGAAGTAAATAACCCTGCCTTATGAGCTCGTGAAACTCGACAGGCTCTTCGTCCATCTTGGATATATCCCCCCTGCCCTTCAGCCTCGAAAGCCCTTCCCTGACAGGAAGGTTGAGGAGGAATGTCATGTCTGGCGTCGTCTCGCCGGCGGAGGCCTTGGCTGTTTTCGTGACGAATCTCATGTCGAGCTTCCTGCCGTGTCCCTGATAGACTATCGTCGAGTCGTAAAACCTGTCGCAGATGACTATCTCGCCGTTCCTGAGCCTGGGTTCTATAAAATCCTTTACGTGCTGCGCGCGGTCGGCGCAGAAGAGAAATAGCTCTGCGAGCGGATCGAGCTCGAGCTCCCTGTCTTCGAGAATGATCGTGCGTATGAGGTGGCCGAGCTGGCCCCAGCCGGGCTCGCGCGTCAGCGAGACCTTGTAACCTTTCTCCAGGAGCGCGTCTTTCAGCATCTGGGCCTGCGTGCTCTTGCCGCTCCCTTCTATACCTTCGAATGTTATTAACATGTGCCGTGGGTTTCCTCTCGGATGGGTGAATCGTATATGGTCAGACTTGTGGCTTGGACATGCCCGGTTCCGGGAGAAAATGCTACCACAATATGAACAAAAGATAAAAGCCGGCTCACTTCTTCCTGCCGGCGGCTTCTCTGAGCGCCTTGAGCTCGCTCTGCCGCATGTTTCTCCACTTCCCGAGCTGAAGGCCGGAAAGCTCGACGGGGCCGACTGCAATGCGCTTGAGACGCCAGATCTTATGGCCGAAGGCCTCGAAAAACCTTTTCACGAGATGGTTTCTGCCCTCGTGAAAGGCGATCTCGAAGGTGGTAAAGCCCTTTTTACGCTCGATAATTTTCACGGAATCGGGCTTCGCCGGCCCGTCTTCGAGCTCCGTGCCGAGCATCATGGACTTTACGACACTTTCGCCCACGTCCCCGCGAACGACAGCCCTGTAAACCTTTAGTAGCTCGTATCGGGGATGGAGGATTTTGTTTGCCAGCTCGCCGTCGTTCGTGAGGATTATAAGGCCCTCGACGTCGTAGTCGAGCCTGCCCACGGGGTAGACCCTTTCGGGCACGTCGCTTATCAGCTCGTCTATCGTCCTTTTTTCGTCCTGCCCCTCGCCTATCGCCGTAACGAAGAGCCTGGGCTTGTTGAGGACGAGGTACCTGTGCGTCTCGGGGGTTGCGGTCTGCCCCTCTACCTCGACCCTGTCCTTGTCCGGGTCTATCGTCCGGCCGAGTTCCTTCTCGACGACGCCGTTAATCTTCACCCCGCCCGACGCGATAAGCTCGTCCGCCTTCCTACGTGACGCCACGCCGCACATGGAGAGGTATTTATTGAGCCTAAGCTTCAAAGGGCGTCTCCGGAGCCTGAACGTGAAATCAGCGCGGCGAGCGATTCTAGGCGCCTGTCACTTCGCATATATCGCCTCGCCCTTCGCCCAGTACTGCCCTTCCCTGCCCCTGAATGAGAACTTCACGTAATCGCCGCTCTTGTCCATCATGTAGACCTTTTCGTTCCCCGAGAGCTTTATGCAGCCCTTCTCCCCTTCGAGAAGGCCGCGTGCGAGGACGTCGCTGCCCTTTTCCACGAACTCGTAATACTTCTGAATTGCCCTTTTGTCCGTACACGCCGGGTAGCCGTTTTCGGTAAAGCACTCCTTATCCATGAGCTTGCAGGGGGTATTGTCGGCCAAAGCAGCCCCTGCATAAAAGCACCCAATCCCGAAGAGCGCGAGACATAACACGGCGCGAAGAACGCTGTCTCCAAACGAATCAATCATTTCGTATCCCTCCCCACATTTTTACGATGCCCCGGTTTACTGAAGCGCCATGCTCTGCTTCGTGTAATCCGACGGAGGCGCAAATTCGG
This sequence comes from uncultured Spirochaetia bacterium, assembly GCA_964618635.1. Lineage (GTDB taxonomy): Bacteria > Desulfobacterota_D > UBA1144 > Nemesobacterales > UBA2774 > JADLGH01. The sequence continues at coordinate 422 of CAZUDM010000030.1, read as the reverse complement.
ATGAATCGACGGACACCTTCTTCGACGAAGTGAACGTCGATACCGACTCCGTCTCGCCCTCGTCGTAGTCGATAGTTTCGACGGGGAAGCCGTTCAGCTCCTTAAGCTGGGAAAAGACGTTCTCTTCGAACTCCATTTGAGCGCCTAAAGGGTTTCCCGGGGCTGTGAACGATTTCATCATCTTGTCCATGGAATCCGCCATCTGCATCATGATGCTCATCATCTCCTGCCCGCCTTCGATGCCGCTCCACGGGGTGACGCAGTACTGCCTCACCTTTTCGGCGCCCTTGAAGACGTCGTACTTCTCACACGAAACGCCGCTCACTTCACCTTTGCCAGTTTTCTTGAGAACGGGCTCGACGTAGGTGCTGCCGCCGCCCATGCCCATCATCTGCTTCATCTGCTCCCTCTGGTCGGGCGGG
>CAZUDM010000029.1:13703-31587 GCA_964618635.1 uncultured Spirochaetia bacterium | reverse complement strand
GAAGACGTACTCAGCGACCCGACCAACATAGTCCAGCAGGCGCGCGTCATACCCCAGCAGGACGGGCTCAGGTTCTTCGGTATACGGTCGAACAGCATATTCTGGAAAATAGGCATAAAAAACGGAGACACTCTCCACAGGATAAACAACGTGGAGCTTAACGACGTGGAAAGGGCGCTCGGGGTTTTCGAGGAGCTGAGGTCCCAGAGCAGCTTTTCCATCGATTTTACGAGGGCAGGCAAACAATACTCGTATCAGTACGTCGTTAAATAACGGCGGGAGCGCACGGTCTTGTTTATTGACTTTCCCGCCCGCGTGGGATAAGACCTTGTATGAGCATGGCGGACGAGAGCACGCCGCGACAGTGAGGATTTGATGATAAAAGGTTTACTGATTAACGTTTTAATACTGGGGTTTCTCCTCACCCTCTACGTATACGTAAATACGAATCACGAAAAACCCGTCATAATGGAGAACTCCGCCAATACTTCCGAGCTGTCTCCGGGTGAAGACGCAGATTCGCCTCTCGCGAAAGAAATCACGTACACGATAAATGAAGGCGACACACTCTCGGGACTCGGAGAGAAATTCGGCGTGTCCGTAGCCGAAATAAAAGAGCACAACGGCCTTACAAAGGACATGCTCATCCCCGGCGACATTATCGGAATACCCTCCCACGGCTCATCCGCCGGGGCGGCCGGCTTCGAAGACGGCTTCCCGGACGGTGCGGAAATCATGACGCAGGCGGCCGGCTCCGAAGCCATAATAGCCAGAGAAATCGCCCAGAAGTTCGACACCACCGAGCTCGAGCAGAGGAGAAAAGAGCGACAGGAAGAGATAGAGAGAAGGCGCCAGGGCATACAGCAAAAGCGCTCGACTCCGGAGGAGCGGGTGTTCCAGCAGCCGAACGGGAACGCTCAGCAGCAGACTCCTCGCCAGCAGCCCCAGCAACAGCAGGTGGAGGAGACCCGGCCGGGAAACGGACAGCAACAGGCCGAGCCCCAGCCCGAAGAGCCGGAATCGCAGATAATAATCACCGACGAAGAGATAGTTAACCTCCAGTCGGAAATGGACATTCAGGACCTCATTCAAACCATAAGCGAGATAACGGGCCAGAATTTCATACTGGACGAAACGGTAAAGGGGAAGAAAATCACCGTAATAGCCCCGGGCGGATTCAAAAAAGAAAACGCCATGAGGCTCTTCGAAACCATCCTGAGCCTCAACGGCTTTTCTGTGGTAAAGAAGGACGGGGCCAACATAATCGTCCCCAAGCGCGACATAAAGCTCACGAGCATCCCGACGGAAACCGGCACGTCTTACGGCGTATCGTCCGACAGCTTCACGACGAGGCTCGTTCAGCTGAAGAATACGAAGGCCGACGAGGTCGCGGCCATCCTGAAGCCGCTCGTCTCGCGTGAAGGCGACGTCGTCGTCTACCCGGCGATGAACATGCTCATAATCATCGAGACGGTAGACAACCTCAACAGGATTCTCACCATAATCGAGAACCTCGACGTCGAAACCGAGATCGAATTCATAAAGATACATAACGCCGACGCGGCCGAGGTCGCAGCCAAGCTCGTCGAGATATTCGGAGGCACGGCGACTTCGACGTCGTCCCGCCCCCCGGCACAGCAGGCGGCCCCGCAGGGCACCCAGAGGCAGGGCAGCCAGAGGAGCAGGAACCTGCCCGGGAGCGAAGAGGCGAGGCCGGCCGCGATAACCGCCCAGTCGACAGGGGATTCCGCCCCCGTAGGGTTTAAGGTGATCACGGACGAAAGGACCAACTCGCTCATAGTAATCGCCTACCCGGACGACATGGCCAAGATAAAGGCCGTTATAGAAATACTCGACGTCGAAACAGACGAGCCCGAAGAGGGCATATACGTCGTAAGGGTTCTCAACGCCGACGCCGAGCAGATAGTGGCCGTGCTCGCGAGCCTCTTCGGCGGATCGGGTTACGCCGGGGGCGGCGGATATGGTGGAGGAGTGACCGGCGACAACAGGATGTCGCGCTCGGGCGGGCTCGGCGGGACGACAGGCCTCGGCGGCACGGGCGGCGCATACGGCTCCGGCACAGCGCAGGCGCGCCAGGCCATAGAGAGGGGCGCAATCAGAACATCCGGCATAGTCGCCGAAACGGAGACGATTCGCGTCACGGCGGACCCGTCGACGAACTCCCTCATAATAATCGGCTCCAGAAGGGATTACGAAACCATAAAAGAAGTCATAAAAGAGCTCGACGTCAGGAGAAAACAGGTATTCGTCGAAGCCGCGATCCTCGAGGTCAGCCTCGACAAGCTGAGATCGTTCGGAACGAACCTCAGCATAGGATTCACGGTAAACGACGACACGCTCGGCTTCGGAGGCACGGTGCTTCCGGGCGTTCCGAGCCTCCTCGGCGTAGCGGCAGACCCCGAGGCGTCCATAAACGTTCTCGGAAGCCTGTCGGGGCTTTTCCTCGGCGTCGTCGGCGAAGAGGTCGACCCCGACGGCTCTGGCCCGATACCGCCCATACCGTCTTTCAGCGCGCTCTTCCAGGCCCTGACGTCGCTCACGGACGTAAACGTACTCTCGACGCCGAGCATCATAACCACCGACAACGAGCCGGCGGAAATAATCGTGGCCGACGTCATACCGTTCCCGACAGGAAGCACCGTCGGCGACAGCGGCGTAACAGTTCAGACCATTCAGCGTGAGCCCGTCGGTATAAGGCTCTCGATTACGCCGCAGATAAGCGAGGGCGATTTCCTCAATCTCAATATTCTCACAGAAGTTTCGGCGATAAGAGACACGCCCGTCCAGGGCTTAAACACCGCGCAGTTCGGTATCGCGACCACGACGAGAACGGCTGACTCCTCCGTCGTCGTAAAGAACGGGCAGACGATTGTCATCGGCGGCCTCGTCCAGGACAGGGAGAGCGTTCTTCAGAACAGGGTCCCCGTCCTCGGCAACATACCCTTCCTCGGCAACCTGTTCAAGTTCAAGCAGCGCCAGAGCCAGAAGATAAACCTCATGATCCTCCTCACGCCGAGGATCGTCGAGAACGAGCTCGACATGCAGCGTATACTTGAAGAAAGGCAGAGACGCAATATGCTTTTACAGGAGAGGGGATTTAACAGGGAGGACAACTAACCGTCTCCGGGAAGCGGAATTAACATGAAAAGCATCCAGGAAATAGTAAGCGAAAGGAACCCCGACGCGTTCCTCAAGATAGGCGAGCTCCTCGCCAGGAACGAGGAGAGCTTTGAAGAAACACTCTTGAAATCGAACGTCCTCGAAGAAGAGGAGATACTGGAAGTCCTCTCGGAATTTTACGAATTCCCGTATACGCTCAGGATATCCGAGCGCGACATAGACCCCGAGCTCATAAAGATTCTCCCCATCAGCTTCGCCAAAAAATTCAGGCTCCTCCCGTTCCAGAGAAGGGAGGACAGCGTAGTCATAATCTTCGCCCCTCCGCTCGACCTCTACGTCCTCGACGAGCTGAAGTCGCTCTTCGATTGCGAGATAGAGCCCGTCATAGCGCTGAACCAGGTCGTCATCGACAGCATCAACCGCGTCTACGAGCGCGGAAAGGAAATGACGGAGGGCATCGAGGACGAAGAATCGGCCGGCATTTCCGAATACGACATACACGAGCCGAAGGACCTCCTCGACGCGGACGACGAGGCCCCGATAATAAGGTTCGTAAACTCGCTCCTCTTTCAGGCGATAAAGGAAAAGGCGAGCGACATTCACCTCGAATGCTTCGAGAAGGAGCTTTCCGTCAGGTTCAGAAAGGACGGCATGCTCCACGAAATAACCTCAGTCCCGAAGAAGCTCCAGGCCTCGATAATATCCAGGGTCAAGATCATGGCCGAGCTCGACATCGCCGAGAAGAGAAAACCGCAGGACGGCAGAATAAGGGTCAAGGTCGCGGGAAGGGACGTCGACGTCCGTATCTCGACAGTGCCCACGACCTGGGGAGAGAGCGTCGTCATGAGGCTTCTCGACAGGTCGTCCGTCATCCTCAGCCTGGAAGACCTCGGCCTCGAAGGCCACAAGCTCGAAATATTCGAAGGCCTCATACATAGGCCGCACGGCATCATACTTGTAACGGGGCCGACAGGAAGCGGTAAAACGACGACGCTTTACGCCGGACTCGAAAGAATAAACTCACCCGACAAGAAAATCATCACAGTCGAAGACCCGGTCGAATACCAGATTCAGGGAATAAACCAGATACAGGTGAATACGAAGGTCAACCTCACATTCGCCAACGGCCTCCGCTCGATATTGAGGCAGGACCCTGACGTCATCCTCGTCGGCGAAATCAGGGACAGGGAAACGGCAGATATATCGATTCACGCGTCGCTGACGGGGCACCTCGTCTTTTCGACGCTTCACACGAACGACTCCGCGAGCGCTATAACGAGGCTCATAGACATGGAGATAGAGCCGTTCCTCGTCGCCTCCTCTCTCATGGCCGTCATAGCGCAGAGGCTTCTCCGGTTCCTGTGTCCGCATTGTAAAGAGCCCTACGAGCCCCACGACGACGAGCTGGCGCGCATAGGCATAAAGCGGAGCAGCCTGAGAGACGGCACCCTTTACAGGGCCACGGGATGCGATAAGTGCTTCAACATGGGATACAGCGGCAGGGCAGCGATTTTTGAGATGCTGGTCATAAACGACGACATAAGAAACCTGACTCTCAGCAAGGTGGATTCCTCCAAGATAAAGAGGAAGGGCCTCGAGCACGGAATGACGACGCTCCGGATGGACGGAGCCGAAAAAATTATCAGGGGTTTGACTTCGGTGGACGAGGTTATGCGCGTAACCGAAGACGAAAACATAGGCTAGGGTCGGGACAGGGTCAACCGCCATAACCGCCGGGTACTCAATCGAACATGCCGGTATATAAATACAAAGCCATCGACGAGAGTGGAAAGTCCGTCCAGGGCATAATCGACGCCGACTCCCCCAAGGGCGCAACGGACAAGCTCAAGCGCCAGGGCGTGTTCCTGTCCTCGCTCAACGAAGTGAGGGAGGGGAAGTCGAGGAGCTTTATTCCCTTCAAGGGGATAAACATCTCCGAGCTCGCAGTGACGACAAGGCAGTTCTCGACTCTAATCTCCGCAGGGCTCCCGCTCGAAGCGTCCCTCGTCGCCCTTTCGGAGCAGACGGAGGACGCGAGGCTCGGGCAGATATTGTCGCAGGTCAAGGAGAGGGTCAGCGAGGGAAGCTCACTCGCAAACGCCCTCGCCGAGCACAAGGGAGTGTTCTCGGATCTTTACATCAACATTGTCCGCGCGGGCGAGGCCAGCGGAACTTTGGACATAGTGCTCTACAGGCTCGCCGACTTTCTCGAAAAACAGGCCGCGCTCACAGCCCGCGTAAGAAGCGCGCTCATATATCCCATATTCATGTTTTGCATCGGCGGAGGCGTCCTCTTCTTCACGATGACGTACGTCATACCGAGGATTGCGAAGATATTCGAGGACAGCGAGAAAGCCCTCCCGACGATGACGGTTATACTTATAAGCCTGAGCGGCTTTTTCAGTAACCATATAGTCCTTCTCCTGATAGCGCTGCCGATTATACTTTTCGGGTTGTACAGGTTTTATAAAACGGAGCGGGGGAAAATGCTTTTCGACAGGGTGTCGCTCAAAATGCCCATATTCGGAAAGATATCGTCCATGGTAATGATATCGAGGTTCACGAGAACGCTCGGCACCCTTCTCGCGAGCGGCATTCCGCTCCTCGACGCCCTTAAGATCGGCGAGGCGGTCATGGGCAACCAGGTCTACAGCCGGGCGCTCGAAGAGGTGAGAGACAACGTGCGCGAGGGTACCAGCCTCGCAAAGCCCTTGAAGGACAGCGGGGTTTTCCCGCCGCTCGTCACGCGAATGGTCGCCGTCGGCGAGCAGACCGGCGAAATGGAAGAGATGCTGTCCAAGGTCGCGGACATATACGACCAGCAGGTGGAAACGATGGTCTCCACGCTTACCTCTCTTCTCGAACCGGTTATGATTGTTATAATCGGCGCGATCATGGGGTTCATAGTGTTCGCCGTGCTTCTGCCGATATTCAGCCTTACATCGACAATAGGATAAACAGGAGGTAAAGAAGAAATGAGAGCACAGGGTGGTTTCACGCTTATAGAAATCATGGTGGTCCTTCTGATCATCGCCGGCCTCGCCTACATCGTCGGCACGAACGTCATCGGAAGGTTCGGTGAGGCGAAGATCGAGGAGACAAAGATTCAGATCAAGAACATCGAGTCGGCGCTTAAGCTCTTTAAGCTCGATAACGGGTTCTACCCCGAAACCCAGCAGGGGCTCATGGCGCTCATTCAGCGGCCGACGACGGGGAGAGAGCCCTGCTGCTATTCCAGGAGCGGCTACCTCGAAGGCGACAAGGTGCCTCTCGACGGCTGGAAGAGCGAATTCATATATATAGGCCCCGACCAGACAGGCGACGGGACCTACGAAATCATATCGCTCGGCGAAGACGCCGTTCAGCAGACAGAGGACGACATATCCAGCCGTGCGATAAGATGAGGTCCCAGAAGGGCTTTACGATGATTGAGCTCCTGGTGGTCACCATACTGGTGAGCGCGCTCGTTTACATAGCCGTGCCGCGGCTCAGGAGCAGCACGGACTTCAACATCAAGAGCGCCTCCAGGAGCCTGACGGGCACGATAAAATATCTCTACAACGAGGCCGCGTTCAAAAAGAACATATACAGGCTCGTTTTCGACGTCGACAGGGACGAGTACTGGGTCGAGATCCTCGTAGACAACGAATACCTGATATCGACCGAGCACCTCCACCAGAGGCGGAGGCTCCCGAGCGGGGTGCATTTTCAAAGCATCCTGACAGAAAGAAACGCGGCGAGAAGCTCGACCCTCGGGCAGGAACCGGACTACATACTCTTTCTTCCGACGGGGTACGTCGAGCCCGCGGCCATACATCTCCAATCGGAAAACGGGGACAATTACACGCTCCAGACAAAGCCCTACACGGGCGGCACGAGGGTGTACGACGAATACGTGAACGTCCTCGACGGAGGGCAGCTTGTCCCCTACTACCGTTAAAGCCGACTCGCGCCGCGGACGGGGGAGCCGAGGCTTCACGCTTCTCGAAGTCATAATAGCGGTAGCCATAATAGGCTCGTCGCTCGCGATTCTGATCGGGGCGGTGAACAAGAACCTCATAATGGCGTCCCAGTCGAAGAATATTACGATCGCCTCTTTTCTGGCGCAGAAAAAGCTCGGGGAGATAGAGCTTGTAGGAATTCCCGACATAGGAAATCAGGAAGGGTTCTTCGAGGAGGCCCCGGAGTTCAGGTGGTATCTCTCCGTTCAGCCTTACAACATAGAGCAGCTCGGGGCGGACATAAGAATAGTCATACTCACCGTAACCTGGGACGAAGGAAACAAGGAGTTTACAGTTGGAACGGCAATGTCGGACTACAGATAAGGGTTTTACCCTTATAGAAGTCCTCCTCGCCATATTCATCGGGTCTATCGTGCTCACGGTGCTCTATGCCTCCTTCTTCCAGATAATAAGGGCGAAGGAAAGAATCGAGGAGGAGCTCGACCTCTACCACGAAGCGAGGATCGTTATGTCGAAGATAACGAAGGACCTCGCGATGGCGTATCCGAGGGGTCTCATAAATTCCGAAACGACGAACATCACCCTCCCCTATTTTTACGCCGTCATGGAGGGCGACTACAGCAGGGTGATTTTCACGGCGCTGTCGCGAATACCGGCTTACGGAACGAGGGAGTCGGACCAGACCGAGATAAGCTATTATCTCGAGCGCGTGCCGGATTCCGACCTCTTCGCTCTCATGAGGCGTGACAATCCGACTATCGAGAACGAGCAGGCCGGAACCCAGTTCCCGCTGTCCGAGCGGATAGTCGGTTTCCGAATGACCTATTTCGCGGGCCCTAACGAGCTCGGCGAGATACCCGAGCCCACATTCGAGTGGAACTCGAACGAAATGCAGTCCCTGCCGAGGGCAGTGAACGTCGAGATAATAATGAGAAACCCGAGAGGAGAGAATGTGGAATTCAGCTCCATGATAGCCTTGCCCATAGTCGATTCATAGCGATATGCGAAAAGAACACAGGATTTTAAAAAGCGATATGGAAATAACCCGCGACGGGCGCAGGCGGCCCGCGCCCGAAAGAGAGTCCGAAAGAGGCATAGTCCTCGTCATAGTCATCATAATCATCGCCATACTGATGATACTGGTGACGGACCTCATCTACTTCACGCAGATAGACTCCGAAATCTCGATGAACACCCGGGACGAGGTGAAGGCGCGCTACATAGCCAAATCCGGCGTTCAGGTCGCCGCCGGCGCTTTCAAGGCGACGGCCCTCGAAGAGCTTTCCGGGATGATGGGCTCGGTCGGGGGCAGCGCCGGGAACGGAGACGGATTCTGGGCGCTGAACGTACCCTATTTTCCCGTAGGCCAGGGGAGCGTTTCCATCTCGATAACCGACGAGCGCTCGAAGATCAATCTCAACGCGCTCGTAAGCTCCGATTCCAACATAGTCGACCAGCAGGTGCTGACCGAGCTCAGGGAGGTCTTCAGGCTCGCCGGCGTCGATTCGGGCAAATCGGAGAGATTCCTTTCGAGCCTCATAAACTGGATAGACGTGCCCAAGGAAGGCACCGTCAACGACCAGGACTCCGCCGGAGCGAACGCCGACTTCTACGCCGGACTCCAGCCCGCATACAGGATAAAGGACGGTCCGCTCGACACTGTCGAGGAGATAAGAATGATCGACGGCATGGACGACGAATTCTTCAATGCAATCGAGAACTACGTCACCGTCTACCCGGTCGACAAGAAGATAAATTTCAGCACGGCGTCAAGGGTCGTCATGATAGCGGCGATAAAGGCCGCGGCCGTTCCGGCCATCCCCGGCCAGGGGGGGACGAGAATAGACCCTGTGGACGACGCCACAGCGGAGCAGATAGTCGACGAGATCATCGAGGCCCGGCGAAGCAACCCGGTTATCGACAACAAGAAGGTAAGGGAAATAGCCCAGAACGTCGACCCGACTATTCAGATAGTCGCAGGGCTCGTAGGGCTCGGGCTGGGAAGCGGACAGAGCGAGGTTTTCACGGTAAGGTCCGAGGGTATACTAGGTGAGGCGAGCCCCACGAAAAGGATCATAGAGGCCGTCATAAAGAAAAAGAGAATAGGACGGCAATACGTAGTGGACATAGCGACATGGAAAGAGCTTTAGAGAAGCTTCGGAAAATAAGGGCCGAGTTAAAAGCGCGCTACCTAGAAAGGGACGACGTGATAGACGGCGCGTTCTGCGCGCTCGTTACGGGAAGCCACCTTCTCCTGGTAGGGCCTCCGGGCACAGCCAAGTCCCAGCTCGCGAACGACGTCTGCCGGAGGATAGAAGGGGCGCGCTACTTCCAGTGGCTCCTGACAAAATTCACTACCCCCGAAGAGCTCTTCGGCGCGGTGAGCCTCAAAGGCCTCGAGAACGACGAGTACAGGAGGGTAACGTCCGGCAAGCTCCCCGAAGCGCACATCGCCTTTCTCGACGAGATATTCAAGGCCAGCTCCTCGATACTCAACACTCTTCTTACAGTAATGAACGAGCGCGTTTTCTATAACGGAACGGAGAAGACTGAGATACCTCTCATAACTCTGTTCGGCGCCAGCAACGAGCTCCCGTCCGAAGAGGACGAGCTCGAAGCGCTTTACGACAGATTCCTGCTGCGTTACGTCGTCGACTACATAAAAGAGGATTTCAGGTTTCTGAAGATGCTGAACTCAGACGACGGGGAAGCCGACGGTCTCGCGATAACTTTTTCGGAGCTCGAAACCTGCCGTGAGGAAGCCCGGCTGATAGCCGTACCCTCGAACATACTGAAGCTCATCTCGCGCATACGAAAGGAGCTCGCGAAAAAGGGCATAGTCCCGTCCGACAGGAGATACAAGCACTCGGTCTCCCTCCTTAAGGCAAGGGCCTATCTCGAAGGGCGAAGCGCAGTCACGGAAGACGACCTCAGGCTCTTCGAAAACGTCCTCTGGAGAGAGCCCGGCGAGAAGGCCGAGATACAATCCGTCATTCATCAGGCCCTTCATGGCTACAAGGACAGGCTGAGAGAGCTTCTCATACAGGCGAAGGAGCTCGAGGCCTATTCCAGGCGCGAGTGGGAGAGCGAGGAGATGCTTATAAAAGCCAACATCGAGGCCCAGACAAAGCTGAAGCAGATAGGCTCCCGGCTCGGTGAGCTCGTCGATGAATACCGCGAGCGCGGAAAGCCGACGGAAGAGATAACCCGGGCAAGGGAAGAGATAGAAAACATACAGAAAGAAATCCTCAACAGGCTCGTCTCCGAAAAGGACGAGATGGCCTGATACGGCTGCGCTTCACGCCAGCCGACTACCGTTTACACATTCGACTCAGCCGCCGACACTGAGCAGCACCTTCCCCGTGCTTTTCCTCGATTCCACGTACGCATGGGCCTCCGAAACCCTTTCTAAAGGGAAGACGCTCCCGACGACGGGCCTTATACCCTTTTCCCGAACGAATCTTTCGAGCTCCGCATAGACGTCCGTCATGAGCCCGGGCTCCATGTCGAGAAGATAGCCGAGGTGGGACGACATTACGGCTATGGACCTCTCGGCGAGCTTCCCTATGTCCGCACGCGGAATATCCCTCCACGTCCTTATCCAGGAAAGCGGGTTTCGCCAGTCGAGGTCGAGACCCGCAAAACCCGCGACGACAATCCTCCCGAACGGCGTCAAGACATCCAGGCTCCGCTTATACACCTTCCCGCCCACGACTTCGAGCGCAGCGTCGACGCCGCCGGTTTCGGCGAGGAGTTCCCTGAAGCAGTCCTCGTTCCGGTAATTGAAACACCTGACCGCCCCCAGAGACTCGACGAGGCCGCACTTCCCGGCGCTCCCCGCCATGCCGTAAACCTCCGCTCCGGCCGAGGACGCGAGCTTCACCGCCGCGGTTCCGACGCCGCCCGCGGCGGCAGTGACGAGGAGCTTCTCCCCCGCCAGAAGCCTCGCCATTTTGAAGAGAGACACCCACGCCGTCATGTAGTTCACGAGAAAGGCCGCCGCTTCCTCCATCGAATATCCGCCGGGCACGGGGACGGCGCTCGTCTCCGGCACGGCGATTTTTTCGGCGTAGCAGCCGTGCTTCGCGCCGGCCATGACCCTCTCCCCTATTCGAGAGGGGGGCACCCCCTCCCCCACCGCCTCTACGACGCCCGCGCATTCCATGCCGAGTATGTAAGGGCGCTTCGGGGCCCAGCCGTAAAGCCCCTTTCTCGAAAGTATCTCCGCGTAATTTATACCCGCGAAGGAAATGGACACCAGCACCTCGCCCCTTCCGGGCCGGGGGTCGTTAACCTCCCTAACGGAAAGCACCTCGGGCCCGCCTGTCTTTTTCAGAACGATCGCTCTCATAATTTCCCCCGAAATAAGCGAACGCCCGTACGCAAGGCGTTTAGGAGTTATAATTACAGATTAAACCACAAAAGGCGGTGACGGGATGAAAAAAATATTCGCTTTATCGGCGCTTTTCGCACTCGCGGCTTCCTGCGGAAATCCTTACGTTATAGGGCCCCTCCAGGATCAGTCGGCAGGCCGGGTACCGTGCGACCCGGGCCAGATCGAGATTATCGAGCACGTCATAAACCAGGACGGAAGCGCAAACTGGACCGCTCTCTGTAACGGCTACACGTACCAGTGCAACAGGCTCTCTGGCGACAACGGCCAGGTGAGCTGCTCCGAGATGGAATCCCAGATGCCGGAGTAAAGAGTCGACCTGGTTCCCACGGATTCGCAACCGGGGATCAGAGGACGTCGGAGTGGAGATTCCTTCTCTCCTTGCTGATCTCCTTAATCCTCTCCCCTGTCTTCCAGTTCCGCTCGTCTTCTTCGGTGACGACCTTGAGCGTCGGGACGGGTATCGGCTTCCCGTCGGCGTCCACCGCCACGAAGACGACATGTCCCCTGCAGGTGAACTCCTTTTCCGTGCTCCCCTTGTTTATCTTGTAGACGTCGACCTTAACGACCATCGACGTGCTCGCGGTATGGATTACCCGAGCCGTTATCTCCATTATGTCGCCGACTTTTATAGGCTGCTTGAAATCGACGGCCTCTATCGACGCCGTAACGGTGTCTTCGCCGGCAAACCTCATCGCCGCCATCGCTGCCGTCATGTCCATGAGCTCGAGCACCCTTCCGCCGAATATGGTGCCGTAGTGGTTCGTATGCGTCGGAAACACGAGCTCCGAATTGGATACTTCGACAGCCTCTTTTTCGAATTTAGCCTGCATCGAGATCCTCCTGTCGCTCACGGGCGGAAGCGGTCCATGAGACTCCGGATATACTAGACCACGCTCAGGGTTTTTCAACCTCCGGTTTCGTGAAGGTATTTACGCCCCGGGCCGAAATGGGTGTACATTTAACCGAACTGACACACATACGAGGAGGAGGATATGAATCTCGATTCTTTCAGGAAGGCTCTATTACTGCCGGGATTCGCGGCGGCAGCTCTTTTCCTTTTATCATTGACAACGCTCGCGGCGGAGCACGCAAGCCCGAGGGACTTCCCGTCGTGCTTCATCGGCACGTTCCTCGTCGTTGAAGGTAACGGAACTCACAGCCTCTGGTCGTTCAGCCCCGGCGGCATTATGTCCGTCACCAGCTCCGCCCAGAAGGCGCTCGACTTCACCGACGAGCAGGGCTCGTGGAAAAAGACGGGAAGGCGCGAGGCCGTTGCGACGACGCTCGACTTTTCATTCAATGCCGACGGCAGCCTGGCGAATATTGCCAAGGTAAACATCGACGTAACCTTCTCCGGCAGGAGCTGCGCCGACATAGAAGGCGCATTCACGGTCAGCTTCTACGCCCCGGGCGTCGATCCTCTCGACCCCGATTCCGTGCCCGAAAACACGGTCTCCGACACATTCACGGGCAAGCGCGTCCACGCCGGGGAATGACCGCACCGGCACCTGCCGTCAAACAGTGGGGACGCCGTACGTTATCAAATGCCTGTCGCTCACACGCTCCGATTTCAGGTGCGTGAGACCGGCCGCGGCGAGCTGCGCTCTCACTTCGCTCGCGTCGAACGCAGCCAAGAGCGAGTTGTAAAAATCCCTCTGGAGTACCTCGGGCTCGGAGGATGCATACAGCGCGGTGAGCCTCTTCGCCTCCTCTTCGCTCTCGGGGCGTAGGAGATCCATCACGAAAAGGAACGTCCCCGGCGACGAGAGCCTCTTCACGGCGTCCCAGAAAACGGCGGGATCGGGCAGATGATGGAGGAGGCTGTTACTGACTATGAGGTCGTATTCACCGCCGGACTCGAAGTCGCCGACCATGCTCCGGACAAATTTCACCCTCCCCGAAAGTGCTGGTTTTCGTTCGAGGAGCCCGGCGGCGAATTTCAGCATCTCCTCTGAGCCGTCTACGGCATCCACCACTGCGTTCGGAAAGGCGGCGGCTACCCTGAACGCGATGTCCCCCGCGCCGCATCCGAGGTCGAGCACCCTCTTTACGTCCTTCCCCTTCGGCAGACGCTCCAGGAGAAGATTGATGAAATGCGAATGCGGCGCTTCGAAATCGGCGCTCCCGTAGGCGGCCACCTGCTCCGCTTCGGTCATGAGCTCGGGCTCCGGTCTTCTTCTCATATCGCATCCTCTCGAAAATAATCTAACCGGGCTTTTCTTTTTTTGAATTCCGCTACATTATTAAATCCAAAAAAGAGGGCGGTGCATATGAAGGAAGAAAAGCAGTCGAAGGCGCTAGAGCTGATGCAGATCGGGTTTAACGTTTCGATCGACGCGTCCGAATACGAAGGGAGCATGGACGAGGTAATCGAGACGGCGCGCATGTTCAGCTCGACGGTCGTGTTAAGGAACGTTCCGGACTCGATGCTCACGGATAAGTTCCTGAAAAAAATAAAAAGCCACTCGCACAAGATAATTATCGAGGTCTGAGGGAAAGCTCATTACTCCCGAGCAGGCAGGAGGTCGCAGAAGTAAAACCTGCCGCCGCGCAGCACGACTTCGCCCTTTTGAAACGCTACTCTCCTGCTGAATATAGGGCCGTCGTAAACGAACGTATGAAACTCCCCGTTCTCGCCGCAGTGGTCGACGTCGTCCGGTATGTCCGAAAGAAAATCGAGATCGTATTCCCTTCCCGCAAAATTCCCGCCGAGCACATCCCCGTCGACGCACACGACGACGGCCCTCCATCCCGATTCGATAAACCCCCGCGCGAGCTTCCCTGTATCCATTCCCCAGAGCGGAAATTCACATTCGAATCCCAGCCTCGCCAGGTGCTCCTCTCTGTATTTCCTCACGTCCTCGAGGAATATGTCGCCGTAAACGACTTTCGATACGAGACCTTCGTAGCGAGTGAGAACGCTCTCCAGGGCGGCCTCGTATTCCTCGTTCGACGCAGCCACAGGTATAACCGCCTTTTCGAGCTTGAGTCCGAGCGCGCGCGTCTGCTCTTCGAGAAGCGCGGCCCTGACCCCGTGCATGCTTATCCTTTCGTACCCAGCCGTAACGGTCGTCACGAGCGCCGCGGCGTCGAGCCTGCCCTCCGCGATCACCCTCCCGAGCGCGGCAGCACAGTCCTTCCCCCCGCTCCACGATAAAAGCGCTTTCGTTTTCGTCTCTCTCACACGAATGGATTATATCTGAATATCCTGTGGCCCGAACTATTAAAATATGTTAATTTTTGAACTCTAAGCCTGATTCGGGGGGTTAAAAAAATGCGCTGGAGAATGGGCCGCAGAAGCACGAACGTCGAAGACAGGAGGGGCATGAGGCTCGGGGGCCGGGGGGCCGCCGGCGGGGGCATCGGGCTCATAATAATCCTCGTGATCGCAGTCCTTCTGGGAGCCGATCCGATAAAGCTCCTGAGCGACATTTCTTCGACGGGTGTGGACCAGTCCTCCTACTACGAGCAGCAGCCGGTATCCGAGGAGGATCAGGAGCTCGCCGACTTCGTGTCGGTAGTCCTCGCCGACACGGAAGACACGTGGACGGAGATATTCACGCAGTATAACGGCACGTACCGCGAGCCGACGCTCGTCCTCTTTACGGGCGCGGTCCAGTCTGCCTGCGGCTACGCGCAGTCGGCGATCGGCCCCTTCTACTGCCCCGGCGACCAGAAGGTTTACATCGACCTCGATTTCTACAGGGACCTCAAGAACAGGTACCAGGCGCCCGGCGACTTCGCCCAGGCCTACGTCATAGCGCACGAAGTCGGGCACCACGTCCAGAACCTCCTCGGCATTTCGGACCAGGTCTACAAGGCGCGCCAGAGGTCGAGTCAGACGGACGCCAACAGGCTCTCCGTGATGCAGGAGCTCCAGGCCGACTGCTTCGCGGGCGTATGGGCTCACAATGCGCACAGGTCGCGCCAGATACTCGAGGAAGGAGATATAGAGGAAGGGCTCAACGCCGCGAGCAGCATAGGCGACGACAGGCTCCAGAAGCAGTCGCAGGGCCACGTCACCCCGGATTCGTTCACGCACGGAAGCTCGGCCCAGCGCGTGAGATGGTTCAAGAAAGGCCTCGACACGGGCGACGTGGAAGCCTGTAACACATTCGAGGCAAAATCGCTCTAGCATCCGGACGGCGCTCTACGGGCACTGTTTTACGCCTCGTCATATTCAGTGTCGGTCTTGTGCCCCTCGGACACGTCTATAACCGCCGCCCCGACGCAGTCCCCCCAGACATTTACAGTGGTTCTGAACCTGTCGAGGAGCCAGTCTACCGCGAGAAGGAGCCCTATTCCTTCGAGCGGCAGCCCCACTGCCCTGAGAACGAGAACCATCGTCACGAGCCCCGCCTCGGGTATTCCGGCAGCACCGATGGCGGCCAGGCTCGCCGTGAAGAATATAATCACCATCTCGAGCGTCCCTAGCTCGATACCGAAGCTCTGGGCGATGAATATGGCTGCAACAGCTTCGTAAAGTGCGGTGCCGTCCATGTTTATCGTCGCGCCCATGGGGACGACGAACCGCCCTACCCTGGGACTCACTTTCGCCTCCTCGACGACGGCCTCCATTGTCAGAGGGAGCGTCGCCGAGGAAGAAGCCGTCGAGAACGCGGTGAGGAGCGCCTTACCCATCTTCGATGCGAACTCGAACGGGTTTCTCCTCGTGAAGAGATAGAATATGAGCGGCAGCACGATTACGCCGTGTACGAAGAGGCCGAACACGACGCAGAAGACGTATTTGCCGAGCTCCATCGCGAGGTGATAGACCTGGTCCCCGCCGCCCGCGATCCCTATCCGTTCGGCTATAAGGCTGAATATGCCGACGGGTGTGAAGATCATGATCCAGTGGACAATTTTCATTATCGCCCTGTCGAGAAGCGTAAATATATCGACGAGGAGCTTCTTGTCTTTTCCGAGGCTCGAGAACGCAGCGCCGAAAAGTATGGAAGCGATAATGAGGGGCAGTATGTCGAAGTCCGCCGCCGAGCTGAAGAGGTTGGGCGATATGAATTCCTCTACGATTATATCGACTATGCTCATCCCCTCTTTCGACTTCACGATGTCCGGCACTTCCCCCGATAAGACAGCCGTGCCCGAGCCGGGATGAACGATGTTCACGATGATTATTCCTATGATCACCGCGATGCTCGTTGTCGCCGCGAAGTAGACGAGGGTTTTCAGTCCGAGCCTACCTAGATTTCCTATGCTCATTATGCTCAGCGTTATGGATACGATGATAAGCGGAATCACTATCATCTTGAGCGCGTTCAGGAACAGGGTTCCCAAAAAGCCAAGACTTACGCCAGTCTCTGGAAAGAACGAGCCGACGAGCCCGCCCAGTATGACGCCCGCGATAATGCCCGCGAGCAGATGGTTCCGTTTAAAGAGCTTTCTCATGAATATCCCCCTTCGGAAAAGAGCCCTCGTCGGATTCCCGGAGGCTCGGAGATGCCGGGACAGCGCACGCTAATGAACGTTTTTATTTTTACTGCAAAAAGCTTTCTTTGAAAACCCGGCGGTTAAAAAATCCTGTCGAGCGCCAGCCCATGCCCGGCGCGAAGACAATATTCCACGCATCTCCAGGGCGGCCGGTTTGTGACGGCAGGCCGCTCCCCCCGCCGCCGATCCACCGCCCCCGGCGGGACGTTTCTCACGGCGCGACAATTGCGGTTGCGTTTATCGGCCATACCCGGATATAATTGAATGTCTAATAAATTACGAGCGATTCCGCAGCGATATTCGGAACCATGGAGGCAAAAATCATGAAGAAACAAAAGCTCATTCTTTTACTGCTCATCGCGGCCTCGCCGCTCATACTCACCGGGTGCCTCGCGGCGGCAGCCGTAGGAGGCGCGGCTGTAGCGGGAGCAGGAACCGTCGCCTACATAAAAGGCGAGCTCAAAGCCACCGAAGAGGCCACCATGGAGAAGGCCTGGAGGGCGACCGAAGGCGCCGTCGACGAGCTCCAGTTCCTCGTCGTAAACAAGATTCACGACGCGGTCTCTGGAGAGATTGAGGCAAAAACGGCGGACAGCAAAACGGTGAAGATAACGCTGAAAAGGGTCTCGAACAACCTGACCGAAATCACGATCAGGGTTGGAACATTCGGCGACGAATCGCTCTCCCGCTACATACTGAGCAAAATCGAAGCCAGACTTTAAAAGCCATACAGGAGGCGCCGCATGGCAGCGCCTCCTGTAAACATTATCCCCGACATTACACCGGCGGCGGTCAGCCGTTTGTAAGTAACCAGAGAAATGATCCCTCAGGAAAAAGCTCATGAAATAGCACGCGAGTGGATAGAGGCTTGGAACGGCCACACCTCGATTCCATAATGCCTCACTACCCGGACGACGCGGAGCTCACATCACCGATC
>CAZUDM010000029.1:0-13603 GCA_964618635.1 uncultured Spirochaetia bacterium | reverse complement strand
CCTCGATTCCATAATGCCTCACTACCCGGACGACGCGGAGCTCACATCACCGATCGCGGTGAATCTCCTGGGCGACGAATCCGGCGTCGGGAGCATACTCGTTTTATACCGAAGACTGAACGTCCCGACTGGCGCTGAACTGATGGCCATAAACGCCGAGGGCCGTATAAGGAAAGTCGTAGCGCACTACGCCCGAAACCGCGGCATCGAATGCACTTTTCTAGAACGACGACCCCGGCTGCTTCAGGAATTCAATCTCCTCCGGCGTCGATTCCCTCCCGAGAACCCTGTTCCTGTGGGGATATCTCCCAAACCTTTTCACGATCTCGTAATGCCTTTCTGCGAAGTCCCTGTTCCCCGAAAGCATCTCCGAGACGTCCGCGACCTGGCTGAATTCGTTTTCGAGCCCCCTGAAAAGCTCGAGAGACCTTTCCTGCATGGCAATGTCTTCCGAGTGCATGAAGGGCATGTAAAAGAAGACTCTCATTACAGGATGAAGCCCCTTGTCGAATCCCTTCGCGATGCCCGTCACGGCTGTTTCGAGCGCCCGCCCGTCCTGTGCGAAGGCGCGCGGGTCGTCCCTGTACACATTCCGTGAGAACTGGTCGAGTACTATAACAAGCGCCAGCGTGCCGCGCGGCGTCTCTTCCCAGCGGCCGAGTCCTCCCCGGGCCGCTTCTTCGAGGTCGCGCCCGAAATTTTGCCGTATATAATCGTCCGTCCCCGGGTCCTTCCCCCACCATCTCGCTATCACGTCGTCCGGCGGTATTTCACCCTCTTTCAAATCCCCGAACCAGTATTCGAGCACAGCATTCTGACGTATTTCGTCCATGTTTTCTCTCTTTTCCATGCCGTTTAGTATATCGAATTCCGGCGGATTTACGGCCCTGAACCGGTTATTTTGTTCACTTTCTCGGGATTTTTTGGCCGGTTCTTGTAAATAAAACCGGTAGATGTTAGTATGGAATTCACGCTTTAATCCCGGCCTGCGGTTTCTCTGACAAGCAGCCCAAAATCACCCGGCTTTGGCCCGCAAGGTTTCAAACCAGGCTTTAAAATCGTATTAGAACTCCTTGGCCGCCATAAATTTTTTGGACGAAAAAATTATTACTGGGTTTAACCTTTCGTATTTATTCGATTTTGCCTGTCTTGACTGCGTTCCGGAACAATACAGCCCTTGACAGCCACAAGATATTGTGGTGTAATCGAATCCTAGTACAAGATATAATATAAAAGAGGCAAAAGGAGGATGTATTAAAATGGCTTCTGATAAATTCAGCCCCACGCAGACGAACGGAAACGGCCACAGCGGAGCCCCTCTCGAAACAGGTATTGAAGACGAAGCCATCCTCGCAAAGGAAGCCGAGGAAACCGAAGAGTTAGTGCCTCTGAAAGAAGGAATCATGGACTTACCCGAAAAAACTGTAGACGCATTCGGGGGCGACGAGCTCCGGGCAAGGGTTTTTTATGAAAAATACGCCCTCCGCGACAAAAACGGCAAGATAGTCGAGCATACCCCCGAGGACATGTGGAGAAGGGTCGCAAGGGAAATCGCGGCCCCGGAAAAATCGAAAGAGCTCAAAAAGGAATGGGAAGACAACTTCTTCTGGCTCCTTTCGAGCTTCAAGTTCATACCCGGCGGAAGGATTCTTTTCGGCGCGGGGCAGAACAGGCGCGCGACGCTCCTAAATTGCTACTACATGCCCATAAAAGAAGACTCCATCGAGGGCATATTCGAATGGTGTAAGGAAGCCGCCCGCACATACTCCTTCGGCGGCGGCGTCGGGACCGACATCTCCATCCTCCGCCCCAAGGGCTCTCCGGTAAATAATTCCGCGATCTATTCCACGGGCGCCGTCTCCTTCATGGATCTCCTTTCCACGACGACAGGCACCATCGGCCAGGCTGGAAGACGCGGCGCGCTCATGATCACGATTAAAGTCGACCATCCCGACATACTCGAATTCATAGACGTAAAGAACGATGTAGAAAGGTCCAAGGTAAAGTTCGCCAATATCTCCATAAAGATTTCCGACGCCTTCATGAAGGCCGTCGAGGACGACACTGATTTCGACCTCACCTTCGAGAACCAGAAAGTAAAATTCGTAAAGACGGTCCGCGCGAGAGACATCTGGGAAAAGCTCGTAAAGTCCGCGTGGGCGTCGGCCGAGCCCGGGGTCATATTCTGGGACGCCGTCAAGAGATACTCCCCCACCGAATACGGCGGCATGGAGGTAAACGGTGTGAATCCCTGCAGCGAGCAGGCCCTCGAGGATTACGGCAACTGCTGCCTCGGCAACATCAACCTCTCGCCTTTCGTCAAGGATGCGTTCACGAAGGACGCCGCCATCGACTGGGAGAACCTTGAAAGGGCGTTCAAGTATTCGGTGAGATTCCTCGACAACGTGCTCGACTACAACATGCACAAGCACCCGCTCGGCTTCCAGACCAAGGCCTCGACACATTCCCGGCGCATAGGCGTTGGCTTCACCGGTTTCGGCGACATGCTCGCCAAGCTCAACATCAAGTACGACACGCCCGAAGGGGTCGAGTTCGCCGACAAGATGTTCGAGCACATAAAGAACACCGTATACGAAGCCAGCTCTGATCTTGCAGTGGAAAAGGGGACCTTCCCGGCCTACGACCGCGATATTCACATCAACCTGCCGTTTGTAAAATCCGTCGACGGCCGGGTCTATGAAAAGGTAAAGAAGCAGGGCCTCCGTAACGCATGCATACTGACAGTACCGCCTGTCGGCAGCGGCTCGGTCCTCGCCGGCACGACGAGCGGCGTCGAGCCGATGTTCGCGCTCTCCTATTTCAGGCGCTCGAAGTCCCTCTCCAAGGGCGAGTTCAAGGTATATCATCCGCTCGTCGGCGAATACCTCGACAAATTCGGCCTCGACGACGAAAAAGAGCTCCCGGATACATTCGTAACCTCGCACCAGATAAAGCCCGAAATGAGGGTGAGGATGCAGGCCGCGATACAGAAGCACATAGATTCGTGCATATCCAGCACGGTGAACCTCCCCGAGGATATAACTCTCGACGAAGTCGAAAAGATTTACTTCCTCGCGTGGAAGCTCGGCTGCAAAGGCATCACCGTCTACAGGGAAGGCTCGAGAGAAGGCATACTGGTAACAGAAGACCAGGCCAAGGCACAGCAGCAATCCAAAGACGAAAAAAAGCTTCCGACCCAGACCCAGGACGAGGGGATGAAAAAAACCCATCACCCCAACCCCATCTCATCCCCTCGTCCAACCCAAATGCCCGAGATAAAGCCTATAAAGAGGCCCCCATACCTCGAAGGCTTTACCGAGGTCATAAAGACGGGTTACGGGAATCTGTATGTCACAATTAACACGTACGACGGAAGGCCGTTCGAAGTATTCGTTCAGATAGGCAAGTCCGGTTATTCCACGATGGCCGACGCCGAGGCGACTGGCAGGCTCGTTTCTCTGGCACTCAGGTCAGGCATAAGCGTGAAGGACGTCGTCGAGCAGCTCGAAGGAATAGGAGGCTCCTCGCCCGTATTTTCCGAGGGAAAGCTCGTCATGTCCATACCCGACGCGATAGCCACGGTGCTGAAGAAACACTTCGTTTCCACGGCCGCTCCCGTAGCCAGCGGCTACTCGGAAACCGCGGCGGCCCCGAGGAAGGTGACAGACCTTAACCTCGAGCGCTGCCCCGACTGCGGCGACCGCGCCCTCGCTTTCGAGCAGGGATGCATGACGTGCCGTAGCTGCGGCTTTTCGAAGTGCGACTAAGCCGGCAATACGGAAGAAATAGACTATGAATATCGAAGCCCGACCTTATAAAGAGGTTGGGCTTTTTATTTTTATTGGCTATTTTAATATTAACTCCTTTGTAAAACGAGGCTCTGAAACGTAATGGCAAGCGAACAAAAGGGAAGCGTGCTCGCAGGTTTTTTCTGGATGATCGTCATTTCCATACTGCTCTTCTGGGTGCCGACCGTGGGGCCGCTCATCGCGGGCATAGTCGGCGGCAAGAAAGCGGGCGGCGTCGGCAACGCTATACTCGCCGCGCTCCTTCCGGCGATACTTCTCGGCGTGTTTCTCTTCTTCTTCGCCTCCGTCCTTGCGGGCGCGCCGCTCATAGGCATGGTTGCCGGGGCCGGGGCGTTCGTCCTCGTCGCGGCGAACGTTATTCCGCTTCTGATCGGTGCCGTAATAGGCGGGGTACTCAACTAGAAAATATCGCCTCCGGCAAGTTGTTTCCCGGAAGATGGATTCCCTTCGCAAGGCGGATCTCAAACAATACTTTTGTATAGGAAGTTAAAATTGAGGAAGGAAACTGCCGCATTTCGGGGTCGACACCCGGTCACAATCATTTAAAGCTCGCCGGCTACCTGTTCGATCCCGCTATCGATAGCCGTGCCTTGGTATATGTCGGTTAAAACCCCGGACTATTATCGAGCTGTCCTTTAGTTACTTAAGCCTCATCCCCATATCCGCCCCGGCCTTATAACGGTCCCTGCTTATTTGAGAAAGCTTTCGAGATGGTCCTTTATTTCCGAGCTCGCGAGCTTGCCGAGCGCTGCCTTTTCGATCTGCCTTATCCTCTCGCGCGTGAGGTTGAACTTCCGCCCAATCTCGTCGAGCGTGTAGGTGCTGTGCTGGTCTATGCCGAACCTGAGACGGAGTATCTCCTCCTCCCTCGGGTTGAGCAGTGTAAGCGCCTGCCTGAGCTTGTCGATGAGGTCTGATTTGGCTACGAGTGAGTCCGGGATTATCGTGTCGGTGTCTGCGATGGAATCGAGGAGGGTGGTCTTTTCGCCGTCGAGGATCGGGGTGTCGAGGCTTATGGCGTCTTTGGTGGACCGTAAGATGCGTTTCACCACCTCTACAGTGATGCCCGACTTCCGCGCTATCTCCTTCGGCGTGGGCTTCCTCCCGAGCTTTTTGGCCAGAAGGGAGTTTACCTTGTACACCCTGTTGGCCTGCTCCAGGAGATATACGGGCACTTTAATCGTCCTCGTCTGCCCCTGAAGAGCGCGGAGAATGGCCTGGTGGATCCACCACGAGGCGTAGGTCGAGAATTTAAAGCCCTTCCTGTGGTCGAACCTTTCGACAGCCCTCATGAGGCCCATGTTCCCTTCCTGTATGAGGTCTGAAAGCGGGAGGCCCCTTCCCATGTATTTTCTGGATATGGTGATCACAAGCCTGAGATTGGCCTTTACAAACCTCTGCTTGTACCTTTTCGCATTCTCGGCGTAAACCCTTACGAATGCCGACAGGCTCTTTATTCTCTTTTCGATGTCGCCGGCCTTGGCCGCGCTCCGTCCGTTGAGCCTCCCACGCGTAGCGCGCATCTTCAAATTGCTTCCACTGAGCCTTTCGACCAGAAGCTCGATCTCCCGGCTCCGCGATTCGCATTTTTTGATCTTGGCCGATATCTCTACCTCTTCCTGCGCAGTAAAAAGGGGCTCTACCGACATATCCTTGAAATAAACGTATAAAAGCCTGAGCTGCTCGTCGGGCGTTTCGTCCGTAGCCGTTTTCTGTTTCCTGGCATTGGCCGGGTATTCTCCGTCGTATCCCTCTTTAAACTTGAGGGACGTAATCTCGTCGTCTTCACGGCCGAAATCGCCGTATTCACCTACAGACACACTTTCATCGAACTCGTTGTATTTTGTCTCCATTATTTTCTTCCTTTAAAAGGTTATAGGGGTCCCGGGACTGGAGTGCAGATTACTCATCGTCGTAGGTATCCGGTAATCCTGCGGGACTTTCGGAGAGGGAGAATAAAACTACCCCCTGAAAAACAAAACAAGTCGAGCAGAGCCTCATAATTATACAATTCTTTTCCGTTAACTGCCTGATATGACATACTAATTCTGCCGGGACCGCAAACTCCCCCCACTATCCGCCCCGGCTGACAAAAATTGTACGGCCTTCCGGTTACCGCCAATTCTATCAAATTCGAAAAATTAATTCAACCTATTTCGACGAGGCGTAGTTAGAAGCCGCCTGCGCCCAGTTAACGACGTTCCACCAGGCGGAAATATAATCGGGGCGCCTGTTCTGGTAATTGAGGTAGTAGGCGTGCTCCCATACGTCGAGCCCGAGCACAGGCTTCAAGCCCTCGGAGATGGGGTTATCCTGGTTAGGCGTCGAGGTGATAACGAGCTTCCCGCCCTTGTCTAGGGCGAGCCAGGCCCATCCGCTTCCGAACCTGCCTGTCGCGGCCTTGGCGAATTCAGCCTTAAAATCGTCGAAGCTTCCGAATGCCTTGTCTATTGCCGCCGCAAGCTCGCCATCGGGCTTGCCGCCCGCCTTTGGCGCCATGAGAGGCCAGAAGAAGCTGTGATTGAGGTGTCCGCCGCCGTTATTCCTGACAGCCGTCCTTATATCTTCGGGCACCGCGTTAAGGTCGGCGACGAGCTCCTCGACGCTCTTTCCGGCGAGCTCGGGATGCTTCTCGATTGCAGCGTTAAGGTTGTTGACGTATGTCTGGTGATGCTTGTTGTAATGTATGTCCATGGTCCTCGCGTCTATGTAAGGCTCGAGCGCATCGTATCCGTATGGAAGTTTAGGTAATTCGAAAGGCATGGTTTCTCCCTCCTAAAATTGATTTTTATTTTCAAGTGGAGAACCGGTATTTCAGGCACTTCACGTTGAAATATTTGGTCTCGTAACCCCGATTTCAGAACACATATTAAACTTGGTTATTCTACCTTAAAATACGGCCAGGTCAACATTTTTTACGGTCGGGCGCTCCCTTCCCCTTGGATAAACCGGCGCTTCCGATATATTAAAGTAAGGGTCGGGTGTCCGGGGCTTGTTTGACACATAAACTCCCAGCTGGTAGCTTTTACCATGTAATAATCAGCATATCCCGGATACACGATATCCATATTACAAGACAGGAAAAATGCAGGTTACTAAAAGCCTCGATTATGCAGTCAGGTCTTTGACTTTCATGGGAAACGCTCCGGTGACGAAGCACAGCATGCGCGAGATTTCCGAGAGGCAGTACATACCTCTCAACTATCTCGCCAAGATCATGCGGAGGCTCGTAAAGAAAGGTATCGTTAAATCGAGCGTCGGGCCCGACGGCGGATACACCCTCAGAAAGTCTCCGCGCGAAATCAGCCTCAGAGACATTTACGAGGCGATAGAGGGTGAGATAAGAATGGTAGACTGCATGGAGAAAGATTCGATATGCCGCCTCCACGAGTCGTGTCCCCAGCTTCCCGTATGGGACAGGGTGCAGATATCGATGATAAAGCTGTTAGAAGAAACGACCCTCGAAGACCTTCTCAGGGACAGCGGGGCGGCAAAACTTAACTAGGGAGTAACATTATGAGCATTGACCTCGAAAAGCTTGCGGAACAGGAATACAAGTACGGATTCTTCACGGACGTCGAGCAGGAAATAGCGCCCAAGGGCCTCAACGAAGACACTATCCGCCTGATTTCGAGCAAGAAGGAAGAGCCGGAATGGCTTCTCGAATGGAGGCTCGAGGCCTACAGGCACTGGCTCACCATGAAAGAGCCGAAATGGGCCAATGTGAAGTACTCGCCCATCGACTACCAGAACATAAGCTACTACGCGGCCCCGAAGAAAAAGGACGGCCCGAAGAGTCTCGACGAGATAGACCCCGAGATCAAGGCCGCCTACGACAAGCTCGGCATCCCGCTCGACGAGCAGAAGATGCTGGCCGGCGTTGCGGTCGACGCCGTTTTCGACAGCGTATCCGTCATAACGACGTTTAAGGAAAAGCTCGCCGAGGCCGGCGTCATATTCTGCTCCATATCCGAGGCAGTAAGGGAGCACCCGGAGATCGTAAAGAAGTATCTCGGTTTCGTAGTGCCGCGTCAGGATAACTTCTTCGCCGCGCTTAATTCGGCTGTTTTCACGGACGGCTCCTTCGTCTACATCCCGAAAGGCGTCCGCTGCCCGATGGAGCTTTCGACGTATTTCAGGATAAACGCCGAGAACACGGGACAGTTCGAAAGGACCCTCATCATCGCGGAGCCCGGGAGCTACGTCAGCTACCTCGAAGGGTGCACGGCGCCGAAGAGGGACGAGAACCAGCTTCACGCAGCCGTTGTCGAGCTCATAGCCCACGACGACGCGACGATCAAATACTCCACCATACAGAACTGGTATCCCGGCAACGCCGAGGGCGAAGGCGGGATTTACAACTTCGTGACAAAAAGAGGGCGCTGCATCGGCCGCGGGTCGCACATTTCGTGGACACAGGTCGAAACCGGCTCGGCCATAACGTGGAAATACCCGAGCTGCATACTCGAAGGCGACAATTCGGTCGGTGAATTTTATTCTGTCGCCCTTACGAACAGACGCCAGCAGGCGGACACCGGCACGAAGATGATACATATCGGCAAAAACACGAAGAGCACGATAGTCTCCAAGGGCATATCGGCCGGTCACGGGCAGAATACGTACAGAGGGCTCGTCGACATCGGCAAGGACGCCTCCGGCGCACGCAATTACACGCAGTGCGACTCGATGCTAATCGGGGACAAGTGCGGAGCGCACACGTTCCCCTATATAGAAGTTAAGAATTCCACGGCGCAAATGGAGCACGAGGCCTCGACTTCCAAGATAGGCGAGGACCAGATCTTCTACTGCCAGCAGAGAGGGCTGTCGGCAGAGGACGCCGTCTCGCTTATAGTTAACGGCTTTTGCAAGGAGGTCTTCAGGGAGCTGCCGTTCGAGTTCGCCGTGGAGGCCGAAAAGCTCCTGAGCATAAGCCTTGAGGGCAGCGTTGGGTAGGGGTCGCTTCCTCTTTATTTAAAAATATCTTACGTAAGAACAGCTAAGGAGAGGGACATGCTGGAGATAAGGAATCTGCATGTAAAAGTGGGAGACCAGGAGATACTGAAGGGTCTCGATCTGACTATAAACGCCGGTGAAGTGCATTCCATCATGGGCCCCAACGGCTCGGGTAAGAGCACGCTGGCGCAGGTGCTCGCGGGGCGGGAGTCCTACGAAGTCACCGAAGGAGAGATACTGTTCGAGGGGAAGGACCTCCTGGAGCTCGCCCCGGAAGAGAGGGCGGGAGAGGGGATTTTCCTCGCGTTCCAGTATCCTGTGGAGATACCGGGAGTCGCGAACACGTACCTCCTCCGCGAAGCGCTCAACTCGATACGGAAATACAGGGGCCAGGAGCCGCTCAAACACGTCGAATTCGGAAAGCTCGCCAAGCAGAAGATGGAGATGATGGGTATGCCCGACAGCCTCCTAAAGCGCTCCGTTAACGAAGGGTTCTCGGGCGGCGAGAAGAAGAGAAACGAAATATTCCAGATGCAGATACTGGAACCTAAATTAGCGATACTCGACGAGACGGATTCCGGGCTCGACATAGACGCCCTCAAAATCGTCTCAGACGGCGTAAACTCTCTCAGAAGCCCCGAGAGGTCATTCCTCGTCATAACGCACTACCAGAGGCTCCTCAATTACATCGTGCCCGACTTCGTCCACGTCCTCGTGGGCGGGCGCATCGTCAAATCGGGCGGAAAGGAGCTCGCGCTCGAGCTCGAAGACAGGGGCTACAGCTGGGTCGAGGAAGAAGCCAGGAAGGCCGTCAACAACTAGAGGAAAGGAATAACATTCATGGACATCACTTTAAGCACAAACGGCGGCGGCTACCGGGAAGGGTACGAGGAATTCAAAAAAGAGGCGTCCGGCAAGGGGCTCACATGGCTCGAAGCCATACGCGAGCAGGGAATCGCGCGTTTCTCGGAGCTCGGGTTCCCGACACCGGCAAACGAAGACTGGCGCTTCACCAACGTAGCTCCGATAGCGAGAACTCCTTTCAGCATCGTCCGAAACGGGCACGAGAAGCTTTCGCCCCGCGCGCTCAAGCCCTACGCGTTCCCCGGGCTCGAAACCATCGACCTCGTCTTCGTCGACGGGGCGTATTCCGAGGAGCTGTCGAAGGCCGACAACCTGCCCAAAGGGGTTAAGGTTCTGAGCTTGGCCCGCGCGCTCGAAACAGAAGAAGAGCTCGTAAAGAAGCACCTCTCGTCCTATGCAGATTTTACGGACGAAGCGTTCACAGCCCTGAACGCCGCCTTCATGGAAGACGGCGGCTTCGTGTACGTGCCGAAGGGCGTCGCGCTGGAAAAGCCCGTACACATCCTCTTCATCACGACGAAGCGGGATAAAGCGACCATAGAGAACCCGAGGAATTTAATAATAGTCGAAGACAACGCCAGCGCCGAGGTCGTCGAGCAGTACGTCTCCCTCGACGAGAGCGTTTATTTCTCGAACGTCGTAACGGAGCTCGTCGCCGGCGAGAACAGCTCCGTAGGCCACTACCTAATCGAAAGGGAGAGCAAGAAGGCATTTAACGTCTCTACGCTCCGGGCCGAGCAGAAGAGAAGCTCCAATATAAGGTCACACTCCGTCCTCCTCGGAGGCGGGCTCGTCAGGAACAACGTCCATCCCGTCCTCGCGGGCGAAGGGTGCGACTCGCTCATAAACGGCCTTTACATGTCCACGGGCCGCCAGCACATGGACAACTACATGAAGGTCGAGCACAAGAGCCCTCACTGCGACAGCAGGCAGTTCTATAACGGCGTTCTCGACGGCAGGTCGAGAGGCGTATTCCACGGCCGGATCATCGTTCACAAGGACGCGCAGAAAACGGACGCCAAGCAGACGAACAGGAATCTTCTGCTTTCCGACAGCGCCCAGATCGACACCAAGCCCCAGCTCGAAATCTACGCCGACGACGTCAAGTGCACGCACGGCGCGACAATAGGGCAGATGGACGAGAACGCGATCTTCTACCTCCGATCGAGGGGCATACCGCACGAAACCGCGCGCGACCTGATACTGAGCGCGTTTACGAACGGCACCATCGAGAGCATGCACGTAAGGGAAATAAGGGAGTACTGCGAAAATCTCCTGGCCGACTGGTTCACGCAGAGAAAGCTTGCGGAGAAGGGCTGAGCGAGCTGACCTTAAGATTTCACACACGGAGCCGAAGGAAGTGTCCGAGTTCGAAAAAATAGCGAAGACGTCCGAAATACCCCCGGGAGAGGTGAGGTCCTTTCCGATAGGCACCGAGATGGTCGCCGTCTGTAACGTGGACGGCCGGTTTTTCGCGTTCAGGGACGAGTGCACACACCAGGCCTATCCGCTGTCGGACGGCATACTCGAAGGCAGGAAGATAACCTGCATACACCACGGCGCCGAATTCGACGTCGAAACGGGCGAGGCCCTCTGCCTCCCGGCGACGGACCCTGTCGAAACCTACCCCGTAAAGATAGAAGGCGAAGACCTCTACGTCCTGATCGAGGACTGAAGAGTCGGCCGCCCTCCTGCCCCACAGGAAATCTACTTCCTACCCCTCGCCGACTCCGGCTGCAGGCTACCGGCCCGGGGGGAATCGGACTCTTCCGGCTTACCTGCTAAATCCGCCGCTCTCTATGTTAAATTTATCCATGTTATGTCGATAAAGCTGAAGCGCGCCTACGAAAAGCCCGAAGAGAGCGACGGTCTTCGAATACTGGTTGAGAGGCTCTGGCCGAGGGGACTTTCGAAAGAGGCCGCCGATATAGACGCCTGGATGAAAGACGTCGCCCCTTCGAACGAGCTCAGGAAATGGTACGGGCACGACCCTGAAAAGTGGACGGAGTTTAAAAAGCGTTATTTCGCCGAGCTCGACGGAGAAAAGGACGCCGTCGAAGAGCTGCGAAAGGCCGTCAGGGGAAAGAACGTCACTTTCGTGTACGGGTCGAAAGAAGAAAAGCTCAACAGCGCGGCCGCGCTCAGGGAATACCTCGAAAAATGAATCAGGCGGCGTTAGCGCGGTTGACGGCGAAGCCCAATCTGTTTGCCTGCGCACCGCCGTCGGGGATGAATTCCTTGAGCATCGCCCCGTGCTCGTCCACGACAGCGTAGTGACAGTAGAGGTCGCTCCAGCAGCCTGTGTTCACGTACTCGACCCCGTATCTCGCATCCTTCTCGGCCCTGTGCGTATGCCCGCAGAACATTATGTCCGCACCCCTTTCCATGCCGTACCTGAGCGCGGATTCCTTCACAATCTCGGACGAGCGCTTCCACGAGCGGTTCTCAAAGCATAATCTGTGAAAGAGGTCCGTGCCGGTTAGATTGTCGATTCTCCTCAGCATGCCGTACGTGAATCCCGCGAAGGAAGCCGCGAAGCTCCCGCTGCTCGTGTATATGTCGAACTGGTGTCCGTGGAGCGCGAGAAATCTTTTTCCGCGGCTCGTCCACTCGTATTCCTTCTCCGTCCGTATGCCGAGAGTCGAGGAGATGACGTCGCCCAGGCCCTCGTCGTGGTTACCCTCGACCCAGATAACCTCTTTCCTCTGAGAAAGCCCACGTATTGCGTCCATGAGGTCCCATTCGCTTTCCCTGAGCATTACGGTGCGGGGCCTGTCGAAGAGGTCGCCCAGAATGATGAGCCTTCCGAAGCTCCTCCGCGTGAGAAGCGACGCCAGCTCCCCCGCCCTGTTGTAACCCGAGCCCAGATGCACGTCCGATACGATTAGAGTAGTCATCAGCTCCCTCCATCCCGTTTTGATAGCAGGCCGCAAACGGCCCGCATCATTTTATATTTTGCGGAGTGGATTTTAAGGCAGTTTTAGGAGCGCTTTAAGATACGGTTAATGCGGATGGGAGAGAAAATTTCAATATACCAGGCACATTGCTGAATATCGGTCCGGAAATCCGGCGGAAAATCGGCCCGGGCCGCCTGTGAAAGACAGCCCGGGCCTTCATTATCGGAATGTAATGTCAGTCGGTTACAGCTCCCTCGGAGGCCGAGGAAACGAGCTTGGCATACTTGGCGAGCGCGCCCTTTTCGGCCTTGGGCCGGGGCTTCTTCCACTGCGAGAGCCTCTTCTTGAGCTCACTCTTCGGGATTTCGAGGTTAATCTCCCTCGTAGTCGCGTCGATGGTTATCCTGTCGCCGTTTTTTATAACCGCGATAGCCCCGCCGTCGTAGGCTTCGGGCGTGATGTGACCGACGACGAACCCGTGCGTTCCGCCGGAGAACCTGCCGTCGGTTATGAGGGCAACGTCGTTACCGAGCCCCTTCCCCATAACAGCCGACGTAGGCGAGAGCATCTCCCTCATTCCGGGCCCGCCCCGGGGTCCTTCGTATCTTATGACGACGACGTGCCCCTTCTTCACCTTTCCGCCGAGTATCGCCTTTAAGCTCTCCTCCTCGGAATCGAATACTATAGCCTTACCCGTAAACGAGAGACCTTCGTGGCCAGAAATCTTCGCGACGGCCCCTTCCTCGGCGATGTTCCCCCTGAGTATGACTATGTGGCTGTCCTTCTTTAACGGATCGGAGACAGGCCTGACTATCTCCTGCCCCTTGGGATAAGTGCCGGCGGACTTCAAATTCTCGGCCACGGTCTTGCCCGTGACCGTGAGGCAGTCCCCGTGGAGGAGCCCCGCGTCGAGAAGCATCTTCATGAGAGGCGTGAGACCCCCTATCCTGCAGAAATCGGCCATCATGAACCTTCCGCTCGGCTTCAGGTCCGCGAGTACGGGGGCCTTTTTCCCTATCCTCGTAAAATCGTCTATGGTGAGCTTCACGTTTATCGCCCTCGCCATAGCCAGGAGATGAA
>CAZUDM010000028.1:5630-32216 GCA_964618635.1 uncultured Spirochaetia bacterium | reverse complement strand
AATTGGCAATAATTATGTTATAATAGTAACTTACATAGGGGGTCTAGTACGTTCTAGCTTCTCCTTATTTTCTCCCTTGATGGTCACTAGTTAGCTAGAATGTCACTAGAACCTAGGAGAAATATCTAGTATTTACTAGATATTTCTAGAGAGTTACTTGAGGGACACTCACTCGTAATGAGCAGGTCGGAGGTTCAAATCCTCTCGTCGGCTCTGTATTCTTCAAGTATTCCGAGCTTCCTATAATTCATATCTTTTCACGTCATATCACTTTATAGCGTTATTTCGCGTTATTTTCATAACAATTTTTATAACACTGTCGGCCACAAACTCACCGGCTCCGGCACACTATGCACAACCGGTATCCCAAGCTCTTCCGCGAGCCTGACCTCGTTATCCGCCCCCTTCGACTCTCCCGACCGGCCGCAGTGGTACACCGGGCACATGGCGCACCCGCCGGAAGCCGCCGGGTATCGCCTCACCCGACCTTCGGGCCGGTGAATCCGGAGCTCCGTTGAGAATCTATATATGAGTGAGAGCCCGGTTGCGGGGGCGCATCACGATCCAGGACGGAGCGCGATTGAAATGGTTATTACAAAAGTCGAAAAGAAACTCTCCATGGGACGGATTGTCTTTTTGCTGGTTGCATTTGCAGCGCTGGTCGGCATGGCCGTCTGCATGACGCCCGCATCCGGAGAGCCCGATAAAGAGACCGACCCGGTTTTCAGAATCGAGATACCGCCCGGATACCGCGACTGGAGGCTCGTCTCCGTTGCCCACGAAGAAGGCAACCTGAACGATCTCCGCGCCATCCTGGGCAACGACGTAGCGATAGAGGCCTACCGTGAAGGAAAGCCCTCATTCCCCGACGGTACGATCATCGCCCGGCTCGCCTGGAGTTACGTCCCGTCTGAGGAAAACAATAAAGTCTTTGGCCGCCGGCAATCCTTTGTGGCCGGCTCCCCGAAGAACGGGGTACAGTTCATGGTGAAGGACTCGAAAAAATACGCCTCGACCGGCGGCTGGGGGTTCGCCCAGTTCAACGACGGCAAGCCCGCCGATGAAGCCGTGCTCAAAACCTGCTTTCCCTGCCACCAGGCCATCGAGACACGCGACTTTGTTTTCACCAATTATGCACCTTAAGTAATAGCGCGGGCTTCACTCCGGGAAAACGACTACGCTCTGGTCGAGAAACATATCGTTCGTATGAGGGCCCGGATTCGGCACCGGGACCATTTCGAGAGGGACCCCGTTTATCTCGGCGTTGTCGAATGCTTCCGTCGAGGCGCTTCTCGCGAGGAGCTCGTACCCGTCCGTCACGTAAGGCAGGCCGTTCGACCCGAGCGTCTCCGGCCCCGCCAGCACGTGGAAATGAAGATGCGGTGCGGACGTGTTGCCCGAATTACCGAGCAGCCCGATGACCTGGCCGCGCGTGACGAAGTCCCCTTCCTTTACGGTGATGCTGCCCTTGATCATGTGCGCGTAGAAGGCGAAGTTTCCGCCGCCGACGTCTATCACGACGTAATTGCCATCGGCCTCTTCGATCGGAAGCCCCGGGGGGAGCTGACCCGGAATCTGGTCTTCGTATTTATCCACGGCCGTAACGACGCGCCCGCTCGCCACGGCAAGAATTTCTTCTCCGTAAGAGAAGTAGTTGTTAACGTCGAGCGGATCGCCGACGTAAATCAGATCGTTATCGCTCAGCTTCTCCCAGTCTATTGCAAAGCGTTGGGCGACCGTGAACTTGCCGTTTATCGAAAGCGCGGCCCGCACGTGCCTGTGGGCGAGGCAGCAGCCGTCGGCCGCTATCCACCTGCCGCCCCTGAGCGGCGGGCCGATGACTACGGCCTCCTGCGTGCTTACTGTAGTATCGGCATATACGAATACGATTTCGGCCAGATCGGGCGGAAGGCTGAGGAACGAAAGAAACCCTTCCGGTATGCCGCCGGGGACTGTAATGGCAAAGCGGTGGATAATCGCAGCCGGAATTTGGTCCCTGGAATCCACAGAGAACGTTATGAAGAAGATGGATGTTTGGCCGCCGCCGAGGTCTGCGGACAATTCATTTCCAGGGATTATACGGTTCTTCCCCGCGAGCTCGTCGCCGGAGAACGACGCGAGGACGTGGGACTGATTATTCTTGTCCAGGGGTTCGAGCGAATTTATATGCCAGGTCAGGGGAGTCGTGTTCGTAAGCTGAAGCTCGTAGACGAAGTGATATTTGCCGTCCGACCCGAGCACAGGATGAGGCTCCGCCAGCACGGATACGATGATCGGGGTGAACTGGTTGGAGCCGGACTCGACAGGCTCTCCGCCCTGCCCTTTCGTGCTGTCGCATCCCGCAAGCTGGAACGCGCCTGTCGATATTAACGCCGCGAATATGACAAATAGAAAATAGCCTCGCCTCATTATACATCCTCCTTCTTGGCATTCTTATTTAAAAGTGTTTTTTAATTATACAGTAACGTGGAGAGAAAACCGGCATGGAATGCATCTTTTCCGAAGATGTATCGAAGCGTCGACGCGTCTTTATTACGCCGGAATTAGCCGTATACAATGATTATTTTTATCTCTGCAGTCGATAGCTCAATACACATTCACGCCGGGCGTGGAACAAGGTATTATAATGGGCATACAATAGAAGTATCGGGGGCAGAGCATGGCTAAGATAACTTTTGCGCTTGAGTTTCCACTCGGCACAGGAGGGCGGGCCTGCCGCCCGGCGATACTCCTTTTCGCTCTTCTTATTCTTTCCTGTGGAGGCGGGGGCGGAGATACCAATACCCCGGCCGGCGAGCCGCGCGAGGTAATAGTCGATGCGGCCGGAAACGGCGATTATCGAGGAGTTCAGCAGGCCGTGAGAGAGGCCGTCCCCGGGACGATTATTACAGTCCGCGCCGGGACGTATAATGAAAATATAGTCTTCCGTAAAAGCGGGACGGCGGAGCAGCCCATAACCCTGAGGAACTACCCCGACGAGATGCCGGTCATCATCCCGGGCACGGGATTAGCACAGAGAGTCGAGCTCAACGCCGAGTATATAATCGTCGAGGGATTCGAGATACAGGGCGGCTACGACGGCTTCAAGATTTACAAGAGCAACAACATCGTCAGAAACAATTACGTTCATAACAACAAGTTCACCGGCATACTGGTCGCCGCCACTACCGGCGAGATATCGAACGTCGTCATCGAGAACAATCTCGTCGAATCCAACGGCTTCGAACCCGGCACAGACGCCCCCTACCCCGGGCTCAGCCTGAAAAACATCCATGGAATCTACATGAGCGATTTCGCGTGCGTGGGCATGAATAACATAACAATCAGGAACAACATCATAAACGGCCACGGCGGGAGAGCCATACAATGGAACGGCGAAAACTGCGGCACGAAAATGCGGGGCACCGTGGTCGAAGGGAACCTCATAGAAAATAATTCCTGGGGGCTTGCCCTCTTTTACAACGTCGAAGGAGCGTCGATAACGGATAATGTATTCGTATTCGACACGAGGCCCGAGACAAACGATACCTTTTGGACCTTCTTCGGCATATGGGGAAGCGAGAACAACGTCATCAGCGGAAATGAGTTCAATTCCTCGCTGCCGGACGTGGCCGCCTTAATAGTCGTCGACGAGCAATCGACGCACAATACCGTCGACGAGAACACGTGGCGTCTCACCGGAAGCAGCTGGATATGGGAGGGTGAAGAGCGGACGGACTGGACCAGTTACCCTGTAATCACCGGCTGGGACATTAACGGGGATATATGCATTGGCTGTAACTGACGCGATGGGCATCCCCATTCGGTGCTCAAGCGGTTTCCATTCAATTTATCATGGCGAGTCCGTCTCTTTAACGGCCCTCTTTATATCCCGCCGCCGCGGACGAATCCGGAAAGATTACCCCGGTCTCTGCACGTACCGATTAACAAGCACGCAAAAATAAATTATTATAGAACCACCTTCTTATGACCGCACAAATAAACCTCGGTCTCATAGGCTGCGGACGGATAGCCCGGCTCGTCCATCTGGCCGGTATCAAAAAGCTGAACGGCGTAAGGTTGACAGCCGTCTCGGATACGGACAAAGAGTGTGCGAACGCAGCCGCAGCCGTAGTAACCGGGGCGAAGGTTTATTCCGATTACAGCGAGCTTCTTCGGGACGGGGACGTAGACGCCGTGATTATATGTCTTCCGACATTCCTTCACGCTGCGGCGGCCTCGGAAGCGTTCCGGAACGGGAAACACGTATACCTCGAAAAACCGCTTGCGCAGAATACGAAAGAAGCCGCCCCGGTCATCGAAGCCTGGCGAAAAAGCGGCAAGACGGGCATGGCCGGCCTCAACCTTCGCTTCAATCCGATATACACGTCGCTGAAAAACAAAATAGAAGCAGGCGTGGCGGGCAACATAAATTCTGTCAGAACAATTTTCACCTCCTCGTCGAGAAACCTGCCTGACTGGAAGCGAAAGCGTGCGACGGGAGGAGGCGTGCTCCTCGATCTCGCTTCGCATCATGCCGATCTCGTAAGGTACATATTCGGCGCCGAGGTCGTCGAGGTGCGTGCGAGCTTGGAGTCGAGGGAATCGGAGCACGACAACGCATCCATAGAGATGAAAACGAATAACGGAATAAGCGTCCAGTCTTTCTTCTCCCTGAATTCTATAGACGAGGACAAGATAGAGGTCTACGGCACGCGCGGCAAGATAACGGCCGACAGATACAATTCGTTCGGCGCTGTCTTCACCCCGACCGGACACAACAGGGGAAGCGCGGGAAAACTGGCCGATTATCTCTCGACCATTCCGGGAAGCCCTGTGCTTAAGGACAGACTTCTCGGAACAGGGCGGGAGCCCTCGTTCGAGCTTGCGCTCGGGCGCTTCGCGGCGGCCGCTTCCGGCGGATTTAACCCGAGCCCCGACCTTGCCGACGCGCTCGCCTCGCTCGAGGTGATCGAGGCGGCCGAGGAATCGGCGAGGACCAAAAGGACAGTATCGCCGGGTGAGCTTTCCGGTGCACGACGGGAAGGAGCACATGCCCGAGAGTAATGCCGGCAACCCGCCGCTTATGACAATAATAATCACCACCGGGGGCGGCTACGGCTCGATACGCACCACTATAGAGCACCTGAAAAAACAAACCGTTTGCGCGCGGCTCGAAATTATAATCCTCGCACCGCCGGTGAAATGGCCGGACGACCTCGGGGAAAAGCTCGGATGCTTTCACGGATACACGGTTCTGGAGATCGACCTCGACAAGGGGCTTTACGACGCATGGGCCGACGCCGTGCAAAAAGCGAGCGCGCCCGTAGTCGCCTTCGGAGAAAATCACGCCTTTCCCGAGCCCGGGTGGGCCGAGGCGATAATAGAGGCCCATAAAGGACCGTGGGCAGCCGTGGGGTGCGTCTTTAAAAATGCAAACCCCGGATCGGTCAACAGCTGGGCGCAGCTCTACATGACCTACGGACAGTACACCGAGCCGGTTTCGGCGGGCGAAGCGGGCGACCTTCACGGGCACAACGGCACTTACAAACGTGACGCCCTGCTCTCATATGGCAGCAGGCTCGGCACGATGCTGATAAGGGCGAACATACTTCACATGGATATGAGGTCCAGGGGAAGCCGCCTGTATATGGAAGAGAAGGCGGCTCTATCCCACATCAATATATCCAGGTCCGGATCGATCCTGGAGGACCTTTTTTACAACGGTTGGCTCTACACTGCTGCGCTCGCCGACTACAAGAAGCTTTCGCGGCTCGAGCGTCTGAAGGGAATAATCATGGAGCCGCCGATAATCGCGAAGCATTTCCTGGGAACGCTCGGGGCAATGCGCCGCGCCGGCAAGTCGAGGGAGCTTCTGCCCTCGGCGCTTCCCATCGTCATCGCCGGGCTCGCGGCTCACATGCTCGGTAAAATCTGCGGGTACGCCGCCGGGTATGGAAATGCTCAGAAGTATATTAATTCCTTCGAATTCGACAGATACAGATACATAACGGACAAGGATATAGAGCACATTGAGAAGCTCGCGTAATCGTTCCGGGTACAGTCGATGAAAATACTGCTCGTTAATGACTATGGCACACCCGACGGCGGAGCCGAGATACAGATGTACAGGCTCCGTCAGCTCCTCAGGGAAAGGGGCCACGACGCCAGGCTCCTTACGACCGCGATGGAGAGCCCCGGTGTGAAAAATACAGCCGATTACAAATGCGTGGGAACGAAGTCGTCCCTCCGCATACTTCTTCAAACGGCGAACCCCTGGGCCTACACCAAGCTCAGAGAGGTTCTCGGCGAGTTCAGGCCCGACATGGTCCACGTGAAGATGTTCCTCACGCAGATGTCGCCGCTCATAATGCCGCTGCTCAGGGACGTTCCCAGCGTTTATCACGTCGCGTGGTACAGGCCGATTTGTCCGACGGGGACGAAGATGCTGCCGAACGGTAGCAGATGTGATTTCAGGGCCGGCCCCGCGTGCTACAGAGAGGGATGCCTCCCCGCGCGGGACTGGATTCCGCT
The DNA here is from genome assembly GCA_964618635.1 of uncultured Spirochaetia bacterium. GTDB lineage: Bacteria > Desulfobacterota_D > UBA1144 > Nemesobacterales > UBA2774 > JADLGH01. The sequence goes on along the minus strand of CAZUDM010000028.1, from coordinate 25,703 downwards.
CATGCTCCAGCTCAGGCTTTTCAGGACATGGTGCGGGGCGTTCGGCTCGATTATGGCCAACAGCGACTGGGTAAGGAAACGGCTGGAGGAGGAAGGGATCGAGCCGGTCGAGGTCCTCCGCTACGGTATCGAGACCCGGCGCGGAGAGACGGTATTGTCGGAAGCGCCGACGGCGGTATTCGCCGGGCGGCTCGTAAAGGAAAAGGGAGCCGACGTGCTGCTCCGGGCGTTCGCCAAAGCGTCCGGAAGAGTGCCGGGGTCGAGGCTCGTCATAGCCGGCGACGGCCCCGAAAGAAAAAACCTCGAAGCCCTGGCGGCAAAGCTGAACCTGGCGGCGAGCGTCAGCTTCAGGGGATACTTGAAGCCACAGGAGATGAACGATGAACTGAGCGGCGCCTGGGTGCAGGTTATCCCCTCGCTCTGGGACGAGCCCTTCGGAATAGTGGCGATAGAGGCCATGGCGAGAGGAACAGCCGTCGTTGCAAGCGGCTCCGGGGGACTAGGAGAAATTATAGAGGACGGTGTCGATGGATTCCTGGTGCCTCCGGGAGATGCCGATGCTCTTTCGGAAAAACTGACTACGCTTTTTAATGACAAGGGTCTCGTATCTTCGATGGCCGCTGCGGCCGGGAGGGCTGTATCCGAAAAATACAGCGAGGAGATTTTCCTGAGGCAGCTCTTCGGAATTTACGATTCGGTAATCAAAGCAAAGAACGGCGGCCGGAAGAACCGTGTTCGGGGCTGACGCGCAGCACGAAGATTTATCGTGAGAATATCCATTCGAAGGCAGGTTTTAAAATGAGTTCGAGAAGCAAGAAGCCCGAGTTAATCGTCCTCGGCGTGGACGCCGGAGACCACAGGTTCATAGAAGAATGGGCAGCCGAGGGCCATCTTCCGGCGATAGAATCGGTAATGAAAGCCGGCTTCAGGGGCAGGACCGCCGGGCCCGAGCTCGTCACGGAGCACGGCGTCTGGATATCCATATTCAGCGGGCTCTCCAGGGGACAGCACGGATACTACTATTTCCGGCAGCTCGTCCCGGGGACATACGGGCTGAGATCGGTAACCGGGCTCGACCTCGACGCGCCTCCTTTCTGGGCGAGGCTCGCAGGAACGGGAGTGAGGTCGCTCGTAATCGACGCCGCCGACACGAAGCTCTACCCGGGAATCGCAGGCGTCCAGGTAGCCAACTGGGCGACACACAACAATTGGGACCCGGACCACTTCGTCACGGCGTCCGAGCCGCCCGACGTTATCGAAGACGTGAGGCGGAGATTCGGCGATAAGCTCGTGGTCAGGGAAAACCATTCGAGCACCTTCGAAGAAGATATCGAAATCTACAGGAAGCTCCTCATACACGTCGAGAGAAAGGGAGAGATGTCGAGGTATCTCCTCGGCAGGGAGGAATACGATCTCTCTGTGATACTCTTCGCCGAGTCCCACGCGGCGAATCACCAGTTCTGGAAATACCACAGACGTAACAGGGAAAACAGCGCTCCGGACAACGAGCTCACCGACGCAATTCTCAACGTATATAAAGCGATAGACAGGGAGATAGGGCGCGTAATCGAAACCAGGAAAGACGCCAACATATGCATACTCTCTTCCGTCGGCATGGAAGACGATTTCCCTAATGCCCCCATATCCGAAGCCCTCTGCCGGATGACGGGCTGGCAGGCGGCGCCCGAGGCCGGCGGCGGCTCCCTTCGTCCTATAGACATCGCGAGAAAACTTATTCCTGAAAGACTCAGAGTAGCCCTCACGAGGGGCCTTTCCCGGGAAAGAAGGGAGCAGCTATTGTCCGACGCTTTCACCAGCGGCACCGACTGGAAACGGACACGGGCGTTTTCGATACCGGTTTCCTACACCGGATTCATAAGGGTCAATCTAAAGGGCCGCGAGCCCGGGGGCATCGTGTCGCCGGGTGCGGAATACACGGCGCTTCTCGACGAGATAGAGGCGGCGCTCATGAAGCTGAGGGACGGCGAAACAGGAGAGCCGGCCGTCGTATCGGTGAGCCGTGTCCGCGAGCTCTTCGGAGAAGACAGCCACCCTGCCCTTCCGGACCTTTTCGTCGAATTCAAGCCGGGAAAGTTCATGGACACCGTAACTTTCGAGGGAAAGGAAATCAGAATGAAGAGGCCTGAATTCTTCAGGAGGAGCGATCATTCGTGCTACGGCTTCTTCGCGCTTTCCGGCCCTTCGGTCGGGAAGCGCGGCACGGCGGGCGACATAAGCGTGCTCGACATCGCGCCTACGTTTCTCACACTGATCGGCGAGCCTGTTCCGGAAGAAATGAAGGGACGGCCGATAGAGCTTTGATCCAGGGCCGGGTTCGTACGAAAATAAAGCGTCGCCGAGGATGGAATTCGTTTCATAATCCTGTGAATTCCGTATAATAATCGTTTATCATTCTCTTACGTACCCGGGTATCGCATTTCCGCCCGGGAGCCGATTCCGCGGGCGTCATGCGCTCATGGATAAGCCGGGCACACCACTGATTCGAGACGCGTCAACTGGATACGGCATCCGGGCCCTGTCATGAAACGAAAGCCTTCTTTTACGATAGTAATACCTACGTACAGACGTTTCGAGCAGCTCGGCGAATGTCTGTGTTCTATCAGCGGCCTCGATTATCCAAGGGAGGATTTCGAGGTAGTGGTAGTTGACGACGGGAGCCCCCATCCGCCGGAAAACGTAGTCGAGCCTTACAAGGATAAGCTGAATGTAAGGCTCGTGGTTCAGCCTCACGCCGGGCCGGCCACGGCGAGGAACCGCGGCGTAAGCGAGGCGTCGGGAATGTTTATCGCCTTCACCGACGACGACTGCAGGCCGGCGGCCGACTGGCTCAGGAAGCTGAAGTCAAGGCTCGACGCCGACCCCGAAGCCGTCATAGCCGGCAACACCGTAAACGTTCTTACCGACAATTCCTACTCCGCGGCGAGCCAGATGCTGATCGATTATCTTAACGCATATTACAACACCGAGAACGCGCGCTTTCTCACGTCGAACAATATGGCGCTCGCCAGGGACGTGTTCATAAAAGCCGGCGGCTTCGATACGAGCTTCCCGCTCGCAGCCGCGGAAGACAGGGAGTTCTGCGACAGGTGCATGCACCTTGGCATTAAGACCGTCTTCGCCCCGGAGGCGGTTGTGAAGCACGCACATTCGCTGAGCCTGAAGCGATTCATCCGCCAGCATTACAACTACGGAAGGGGCGCGAATAATTTTCACAGGATAAGGGCGCTCAGAACGAGCGAAAAAATGAGAATAGAGCCGCCACGCTTTTATATAGACCTGTTGCTTTATCCGTGGAAATCCGGGGAGAGGAATAAAGCTTACATCACCTTTCTCATATTCTTGTCTCAGGCCGCAAACGCGGCCGGGCTCTTCACAGAGAAGCTCCGAATCGGGCGGGCAGGGAATTGACGTCCATCCGCACCCGCCTCGAATCCGGACATAGGCCTAAACGGCCCCCCGCCGGCCGAATATAAGCGAAACGATAAATATGACCAGAAATACGATAAAAAGAATCTTCGCTATACCAGCCGCCGCCCCCGCTATTCCCGAGAACCCCAGGACTGCCGCTATTATCGCTATAACCAGAAAAACAAGAGTCCAGTGCAGCATGTTAACACCTCCTCATTTCGTTTTCATTTTTTAAGTGCGGGCGGCCGGAAGGCCGGTGAGACGGAGAGAGCAGGCCTGATATTCAAAATATCCGTCCGTTCTCTCCCCCGACGTCTCAACCGGTTGTTACGCCAAGCCGTCCACTCACTGCGTCCAGTCGTCCGTTGTAAACCGCTTTACTCTAACTCAGTCCACGGCGTCTTCCGCTCTGTCGCCTACGTCTTCAGCCGCGTCGTCTATCTTCTCGCCGGTCCTTTCGGCCGGCCCGTCGTGGTCGGGGCAGGCGTATATGCCGGCGACGGAAATCCCAAGCAGGATCAGAAAGAGAAATCGCCTAAGTGTCGTCATCGGATGTTGCCTCCTTGTTCATCGTTTTAGTAATCCGCCTTAGTCCCGGGAATCCCTATCGGCCCACGAGGCCGAGTATCCCTATCACAATCAGGTATATCGCTATCACGTAATTGAGCACCCTGGGGAATATGAGAATCAGGACCCCCGCCACAAGCGATACTATCGGTGTCAGTTCGAGATTCAGTTGCATGGCGACCTCCCGTTGTCAGCAGTCCGCAATCAGCGGCCTTTTTACATCGCATCGTTCGCGGCATCGTTCTCGTTCGCGGTCGAATCCACTACGAGATTGTTTTTCACCGATACGACGCCGTTAACTTCTTCGGCTATGGATTCGGCCTTTCGGGATTCGTCTTCGGTGCGTACCACGCCGTTAAGCTCGACGATCCCTTTATCGGTATCGACGTCTATATCGAAACCGCTGACGCCCGAATCGGCCAGGAGCTTCGTCTTCACCGTCGACGTTATCACGGTGTCGTCTATCACCTCGCCGGTCGTCTTGTCGCCGTCGCAGGCATATACCGCGAGCAGCATGAAAATTCCCATCACGGCAATCAGACTTTTCTTAAACATGTTATGCCTCCTTAAATCGTGTTGAGTTTCCGCGCAAAGTCGTTTCCGCCGTCACGGAGTTACGTGCTTACCTGAAAGCCCCTTATACGTCATCGGGTCGGTTATGAATTCCATTCTGTGCTTTTCGCTGCAGAAGTAATATTTCTCGTCCGACTGCTCCTCGCGGTATTCCTGGCTGACTGCCACCTCTTCCGAGACTTTCTCCCCGCAGACGGAACACTTTATAGCCCCGGAGGCGCTTCTATCCCTTTCCGGACGGCTTATCTTGGCCGCGTATTTTTCTGGATCGCTCAGAAATTCCATCCTGCATTTTTCGCAGCAGAAATGATATTCCTCGCCTTCATAGGATTGCCTCACGGCGTCCTCTATCTCGCGCCCGCATACGGCGCATCGTGATTTATACCTGGTCATGATCGATACCTCCGTTTAACCGGATTTTACTTCTGAAGGTGTATTGGGCAATATCCGTACCATGAAAAGAAAAAACAAATAATTCTTTTATCAGTGGCGCTTACAAGGCAAGTTGCAGTGCCGGACATTTACCGGATCGGGATATTGTCTGTAAGATAACAACGGGGATAGTTGAATATTCAACAGACTTCGCGGCCAAGAGCCTGAGTGCGGGAGGGGCTGCCGGGCGGGGAGAAAAAAGCTGTTGTATACGCCTTCGATGCGTGACATCATCATTATAATCCGAAGGAGGATGGCATCTGAATGCAGATCGTGCTTCTCGTCATTGCGTGCATTTTTATTGGGGCCACTTTGCTCCCGCTCCTCAAACACGAGGCGTGGTGGATAAGGATATTCGACTTCCCGCGAACCCAGATAGCCGCCGGGGGGGCAGCGGTTATCGCCTTCTACTCACTCCTCTACGAGGAGCGCGGACTCGCCTCAAACCTGATCCTCCTCGTGCTGGCTGCATGCGTCGCGTATCAGGTTTCCCGGATGTTCCCCTACACGCGCTTCGCCAGAAAGCAGGTGCTCGGCTTCCGGGAAAACGACCCCGACAGGAGAATCAGGGTTCTGGTATCGAACATCTACAGAAAGAACAGGGACTACGAAAGGTTCCTGAAGATGGTCAGGGAGAAAAACCCGGACGTGATCTGTATCCTCGAGCCCGACGAGTGGTGGGACAGGATGCTTTCGCCCCTCGGGGAGGAATACCCCTACTCGGCCAAGCACCACTGTAACGACGGCTACGGCATGTTCTTCTATACGAGGTTAAAGCCGAGAGGGATGATGACCGTAGACTATCTCGTCGAGGATTACGTCCCGTCCGTGTTCGCCGTACTCGAGCTCAGGTCCGGAGAGCCCGTGGAATTTTACTGCCTCCATCCGAACCCGCCGAATCCTAAATACTCGACCGACACCACCGAAAGGGACGCGGAGCTCCTGATAGTCGGAAAGCGCGTCAAAAAATCTAAAAAGCCCGCCCTGGTCGCGGGCGACCTCAACGACGTCGCGTGGTCCTATACGACCCTTCTCTTCCAGAAGATAAGCGGCATGCTCGACCCCAGGATCGGGAGGGGATTCTTCAATACCTTTCACGTGAAGTGGCCCTTTCTCCGATTCCCTCTGGATCACATATTCGTCACGGAATCCTTCAGGTACGTCAGGCTCGAAACCCTGCCCGACATAGGCTCGGATCACTTTCCGATATTCGCCGAGCTGAGCTACGAGCCCGAGAGAAAAGAGGCGCAGGCGAATAACAAGTATGAAGCCGACGACGCAGACAAAAAAGAAGCAGAGGAAAAAATAGAAGAAGCCGGGGGCGTAGAAGCTGCCAAGCCAGGCCGGGTTTAATTCGTCTGGCTGTCATCGTCTGCCGGCGCGGCGGGAACGCCGTTCCTTGCCCTCGTTGTAAGCTCTTCCCTCGCCTGCTGTGCGAGGGTCTCATATTGCATTCTTACGTGCTCGAGCTCCTTCTCGTCGAGCTCTTCGAGGTCGAGGAGCGCATTGTGCGCCCCTTCGATAGCACGTATAAGCTCGTCCAGCTTGACCTGTATCGCGGCCGTATCCCTGTTCTGGGTGTTCTGTATCAGGAACACCATCAGAAACGTCACTATAGTCGTGCCGGTGTTTATGACGAGCTGCCAGGTATCGCTCCAGCCCACGAGCGGGCCGGATATGCCCCAGACCGCAACGACAGCCAGCGCCACTGCAAAAGCCGCGGGATGCCCGACGGCTTTAGAGATCCGCTTCGAAAATCGCGTGAAAAAAGATGCAGAGGAGTTCATGCGCTGTCACCAAATCCCCTTATCGGCGGAGCCCCTTCAGCCCCTCCCTACGGCGGATGCGCCGGGATCGGCCCTTTCGACGGCCAGACGGGTTAATTTCCTGTCCGTCTCTTTCTCCTCTTCGAGCGTCTTGTCCAGAAGCTCTGCCGACTTCTTGTCGCCGAGGAGCTTTGCGTAAGCGGCGAGCGTCCCGTAGGCGGCGATCTCGTAATGCCCTACCCTCTGGGCCGCAGCGATTAACGAGACGTCCAGCACTTCGGGCGGGAGACTGTCGCCCTTTTGCACGAGCTCCCTTCCCTCGGCTATGAGACCGTCTATACCGCGGCTCTTCCTGCCCGAAGGATCCATACCGAGATTACCGAATATCTCCTCGAGCCTGTCCAGGTGTGCGCTGCTCCTTTCGAGATGCTCCGCGAAGGCGTTCCTGAGCTCCGGCGTCGCCGCGGCATCCGACATCAGCGGCAGCGCTTCGACAAGCTCCCTCTCGGCGTCGTAAAGGTATTCGAGATCGCTCTTGAAAAGTTCTTTCAGCATTTCCTTTTTCATTTCGGCTCACCTCTCAGCTACAGATATCCCAGAAGAAGCAGTATCAGAACAATTATCAGCACGGTGCCGAGCACCCCTCCCGGGTAATACCCCCACTCCCTGCTGTAACCCCAGGTCGGCAGCGCACCGATCAAAAGCAGAACGAGTATTATAAGCAAGATAAGTCCCATGATTTCCCTCCGTGAATCGTTATTAGGCCGGTACTGAAAGGAACCGTCCCTTCCCGCGCGGGGGAAGGGACGGTAAGAGGTATGGGGTAAAATAGGCCCGTCGATGTCGGGGATTAATGCCTCCTCGACCAGTCGTCGGCGGCCTTTTCGGCCTGCTCCTTCGAGTATCCGTATCTTTCCTGCAGCTTCCCGACCAGCTGTTCGCGCTTGCCTCTTATAACGTCGAGGTCGTCGTCGGTGAGCTTGCCCCACTGTTCCTTGACCTTCCCCTTGAACTGCTTCCAGTTGCCTTCTATCTGATCCCAATTCATTCGAATAACCTCCTGCATATCTGATTTTACCGCTGCGTATTCACAGACTCCGGGCGGCTCTGCGCCGGCCGGAGGAAGTGATTACGAAAGGCATAATCGCAATATGCATGCCATTTACGTGGAATCTTCAAATATGCCGGTTTTGCGGGCGGTTGGAAGCCGCGGACGGGCTCCTGGCATAGTCCCGGGCGGAAAGGTGTTTAATATTCGACAGCTGGAAATGTATGACAGTGGACTACGGCTGCGGCGCCGTCAGTCCATGAAAAGCTGGTCCGGGTAGCACCACATCCACGACTCACCGGGCTCGAAGGAGCGGATTATCGGGTGAGTCGTCTTCGTGTAATGCTTCGTAGCGTGTCTGTTTTTGGACGCATCACAGCAGCCCACGTGACCGCACGTGAGACATAACCTGAGATGGACCCACCTGTCCCCCGTTTGAAGGCATTCCTCGCAGCCGTTCGTGCCGGGAACGACGTCCCTTATCTGGTCGAGATGCGTGCATTCTTTAGCCATCGTGTTCTCCTTACTTATGCTTAAGCCGATTTCAGAACTTCGTGTACGAACTGTACCGCCATCGCGCCTTCGCCGACAGCCGACGCGACCCTCTTCACCGATCCCAGCCTGACGTCTCCGGCGGCGAGTATGCCCGGGCGCGTCGTTTCGAGAAGGAAAGGCCGGCGCTGGAGGTGCCATTTCCCCGAATCGAGAGCCAGGCTCCCGGTCAGAACGAACCCGTTTTTGTCGAGCTCTATAGCGCCGTTGAGCCAGTTCGTGTGCGGAATGGCCCCTATGAAAATAAACAGCCCCGGGCACTCCAGTGTTTCGCGCTCACCCGTTTCGAGGTTCGTGAGGTCGACAGTCTCGAGCCACCAGTCTCCGGCGACGCCCGACACCTCGGTCCTGTATCTCACTTCTATATTCTGGCTCTGCTCTATGCGCCGGACGAGATACTCCGACATGCTCTTTCCGAGGTCGTCCCCCCTGATCACCACTATAACCTTCCGCGTCGAGTCCGAAAGATACACGGCCGCCTGTCCCGCGGAGTTACCCCCGCCGACCACGATGACCTGCGAGTCTTTGCACATCTGGGCTTCGACGACAGTCGCAGCGTAGTAAACGCCCGAGCTTTCGAAACGCTCGCACCCCTCGACGCCCAGCTTCTTGTATCTTGCCCCGGAAGAAATGAGTATGCTCTTCGCCTGAACCTCGGCCCCGTCCGAAAGCATTAATTTGTGGCAGCCGTTGTCGCAAACGAGGCTCACGACTTCCGTCGGCGTCGACAACGCGACTCCGAACTTGTGCGCCTGTATTATAGCCCTCTGTGCGAGGTCGCTCCCCGAAAGGCCGTCCGGGAAGCCGACATAGTTTTCGATCTTCGAGCTCGTTCCGGCCTGCCCGCCCGGGCCGAGGCTGTCCACGAGGAGCGTCCTCAGGCCGTCCGAAGCGCCGTAAACGGCTGCGGCGAGCCCCGCGGGTCCTGCGCCCACGATCGCCAGGTCGAATACCTCGTGAGAAACCGCCCTTCTTATTCCGAGGCATTCGGCGAGGACGACGTTCGAAGGGTTCTTGAACATCGAGCAGTCCGGGCATACCACTATCGGAGTGTCGTCGGCTGAAACGTTGAAATGATCCAGTATCTCGCCTACGTCCGGGTCGTTTTCGAGGTCGAGCCATTTGAACGGAACGAAGTTACGCGACAGGAACTCGCGTATCCTGTGCGTGTCCTTACAGTAACGAGAGCCTATCACCCTCACCCCGACGAACCCCGATTCGAGGAGGAGCTGGCGGCGCATGAGAAAACCGCGGAGGAGAACGTCGCCGATGAACGAAACTTCGCCGAGGAGCTTTCTCAATTCAGCCGCCGTCATCTCGTACACTTCACAGTCCGTACGGGCGAGGGCGCTCACGACCGACGGCCTCCGTGTGAGCATGTCTATGTCGCCGGTAAACTCGCCCGGCTCGTGAATCGTGACTGTCTTGTACTCACAGCTCGAATCGTCTATGATCTGGACCTCTCCGCTAATCACTACGTAGAACTTGAAATCAACCTCTCCCGCGGCGAAAAGGGTTTCGCCGGCCTTGAATGTTCGCTTCCGGGCAAAGCCGGCAATGATGTCGATTTGCATATCGCTGAGCTTGGGGAAAGCCACCTGGTCTCGTTCGTGTGTTTGCTCTATAACGGTCATGGGCATGCCTCGCTTACTTAGAAGGTAAAAATAACGTTATCACAACTTTTGCAGTTGTCATTTCCCGGGCTGGTGCGAAACCGGCACGGAAGACAAAACGGCGGGATTAATGTATATGGGAGGCAGCAGAGAAGAGTTGTAACTACACGTGTTCTATTGGATTTTCAGCTCCGAAGCCGGCGTCGGCACCGGCCCGTCGGGGTGAATCATTTTCAAACCGAAAGATATACCTATGCGTATCGGACAAACAAATGACCGGGAAAAGATCGGATTCATTTCATCGAGAGGAAGGTCAGTCTTTCTTCTTCACCCATTTACCGTTCTTCTTTTGATACATCTTTTTCACGGCCGCCCACGCGACCTTGTGGGCCGTCTCTTCCCGGGAGGCGTCGCCGCGCCTGTCGTCCGGGTCTTTATATTCGTCCCACGCGCTGTTGTAGGCTTCCTTGTAGATGTCCTGCGCGTGTTTGGGTAGGTTGTCCTTTACCGAATCCGGCAATTCGGATTTTCTGCTGTATGGCATCTTACCCTCTCCTTCCCGCGGTTACGATGCAGCCGCGGGGCTAGTATATTCCGGACTCGTCATCCTTGCCGCCCGGTTCCGTTATTCGTATTGTGCTCGCCATCCCCATGTTCTTGTGATTGTCTATAGGGCAATAGATGTTATACCCCGAGGGCTTGAGCTCGACACTTATCGTCCTCGTTTCGCCCGGCCTGAGGTTCTCTTCCAGCCTCTGCATGACGTCTATACCCTCTATGATGAAGCTATGCTCCTTTTCGCCTTCGTTCGTGACCTCGAAGACCGTAAGACCCGGCCCGATGGGCTTGTCGTTATAAAGCTCCATGTCGTATTCCGAAAGCTTCACCCTCACGAAATTTTCCTTTTCTCCACCCGAATATTCCTTGCACGAGATCACGCCCGCAAGCAACATCGCTCCCAGGAGTGAAAAAGCAATCAGGCGGCTCCCGTGACGTTTAAACGTTTTCATCTGTCTGTCTCCTTACCAATTCCCTGGCCGGCGCTCTACGCGCAGGCCCTCTGTTTCCAATTCCGGCAAAAAGCGTGCCTTTCAGGAAAAAGGACTCTAATCCCGATTATTCGGGGAGAGTTACGGGGCCCCCGCCCCCGGCCGGAAGCCTTAACTGTTTAATAATGAAAAGTCTCGACTGTTTAAATTTGTACAGTTCGGCCTGTACCTTTCAGAAACCCATTCTTCGGACAGGAATGAAGAATAATAGCTAACATCCTGAAATCATTAACCATACGTGTCAATTTCCACCCCATTGGCAAGTGGCATCAATTTTGCCAATTCAATTATGCGCCAGATTACACGCCCAGGGGATATTGATGACTCTCGATAAACAGATAACTATCGGATATCTCATAATGCTTCTGATAATCATCGTCGTGAGCCTCTTCTGCATGTTCAGCATCGACAGGCTGAAGAATACGAAATCCATGATCGGTGACAGGGAGTACACGCTTTCCGAAATAATCTCCGGGGTTACGGACGAAGACGGAGCGGTCCGGAACCTCTTTGAAAAAGAGAACCTCTTCGGCGCCATACAATCCGCCGATCAGCAGATAGCCCTGGCCTACGTGAATATCGTTTCCGTGGCCACGCTGGCGATACTCTTCGGCGGGGTAATCACGGTCATGTTCCCGAGAAAGATCACGAGGCCTATACTCAGCCTCGTCCAGGCAACGGAGAACGTTCGGGAGGGAGACTACTCCTACAGGGTCAAGGATATAAACGGCACCGACGAGATAGCGAGGCTGGTGACGTCGTTTAACAGGATGCTTTCGAGCATAGAAAGGGAGCACGACCAGCTCGAAAGGAAGAACGCAGAGCTCGAAGAGAAAGATGCGCTCAACAGGACGCTGCTCGAAGAGACCAGGAACTTCAACAAAGTGCTCGAGGATAAGGTGAGAGAAGTGAAGACCGATCTCGAAGGAAAGCACAACGAGCTCCTCCGGTCGGAGAAGCTGGCCACCATAGGCGAGATAGCGACGAGAATAGCCCACGAGATAAGAAACCCGCTGTCGGGCATAGCGGTCGCGCTGGAAAATCTGAAGTCGGTGCACACATACGACGAGAGGAACGGGAAGATCTCGGAGATAATAAGCGAGGTCAACAGGCTCGACAACATAATAAAGGAGCTCTTCCAGCTGGCAAAGCCCCGGGGGGTCAGCCTCGTCTGCGGAGATCCGAACGAGATTGTAGAGAGGGTCGTCAGTCTCATGTCGCCCCGGGCGAGGCTCAAGGTGATAGACCTGGAAGTCGTCCCCGCTCCGGACAATAAGGAGATATTTCTCGATTTCGAGCTCGTGGAGCAGGTGCTGATGAACCTCGTCATAAACTCCATAGATTCGATTACGGGACCGGGCGGGAAGATCACGGTAAAGTCTTACTACTCGGGCGAGACCTTCAATGTAGAGGTCTCCGATTCAGGCTCCGGCATAGCGCTCGCGGACATACAGAAAATCTTCGAACCCTTCTATTCCACCAAGAAAACCGGCACAGGGCTCGGGCTCGCAATATCGAAGCGCATAATCGATGCACATAAAGGAAAAATTTCTGTCGAAAGCAGTCAGGGGAAGGGCAGCCGGTTTACGCTGACGCTGCCCACGAACCTCAGCGAAGGGGAAATAAATATGACGGAGGGAATATAAATGCCGAAGACGATATTGCTGGTGGATGACGAGGTCTTCTTCACGAAGCAGCTCGCCAAGAACCTCTCGGATTCCGGGTACGACGTTTTTACGGCTTTTAACGGCCAGGATGGAATCGGAATCGCACGGGAGCAGTCGCCGCGTATGGCGATAGTCGATCTCAAGCTGCCCGACATGAGCGGCCTCGACGTGATAAAGAGCCTGAACGAGCTCGATCAGCCGCCTATAACGATAATGATAACCGCGCACGGTTACATCGAAGCGGCCGTCTCGGCCATGAGGCTCGGGGCGTACGACTTCGTCGAGAAGCCCTTCCCCGTGGACAAGATAAAGATCATCCTCCACAACGCTCTCAACTCCGCGAACCTCAGGAAAACGGTGGCCGTGGCGACGAAACACGAGAAGCAGAAACACGGCATAGGGGCGCTCATAGGCGTAAGTCCCCTGATAAACAATCTGACGGAGCTTCTCGAAAAGCTCGCCGCGGGGGACCCGAGGATGGTGCTCATAACCGGCGAAACGGGGACGGGAAAGGGCCTCGCCGCGAAGGTGCTCCACTACGCCGGACGGAGGGCGGAGAAGCCGTTTCTCGAAATGAACTGCGCGGCGATTCCCGAGAACCTCCTCGAAAGCGAGCTCTTCGGATACGAGGCGGGCTCTTTCACCGACGCGAAGAAATCGAAGTCCGGGATATTCGAGGACGCGGACGGCGGCACCATACTGCTCGACGAAATAGGGGACATGAGTCTCAACCTCCAGGCCAAGCTGGTGAAGGTGGTTGAGGAAAGAAAGTTCAGGAGGCTCGGAGGGAAAAAAGACATCAAGGTCGACCTCCTCATAATCGCCGCCACTAACAAGGACCTCAGGGAAGAGGTGAAGAACAACAATTTCAGGCAGGACCTCTACCACAGGCTCAACGTAATCAGCTTCGAAATGCCGTGCCTCAGGGAAAGGAAGGAAGACATCCCGCTCCTGACGGACCACTTCATCCAGTTCTTCAACAACGACATCAACAAGGGTATAAAAACGGTTCCCGAGGAAATCAGGCGCGCTTTCATGGCCTACAACTGGCCGGGCAACGTGCGCGAGCTCAGGAGCACTATCGAAAGGGCGATGATACTGAGCGAGGGAGATGTGCTGAACCCGCGTTACATATCGCTCGACATGGACGATGCGGGCGTCAGCCTGGAGGAACAGGACGGAAAGATTAAGCTCGAAGTGGAGCTCGACGATTCCTCTCTCGAAGACATCGAGCAGAAGATAATAAGAAAGACGCTCGAGCAGAACAACTGGAACCAGACCCGCGCCGCCGGGGCGCTCAAGATGAACAGGCAGAATTTAAGATACAGGATGAAGAAGATGGGTCTTCTCAGCTAGATGGCCGGAGAGAGCCTTGCCTTGCCGCACGGAGCCTCTTCGCGCCTCTCCTTGGCTCTCCCTGCCTCGACGCGCCAGTGAAATAAATTATACATCAGTCCAGCTTCATCGTCTCCGAATCCCCGTCCGACGCCGCCGCGATGACAGCTTCTATCTGCGTCCTCGGGGCCTTTATATCCTGGAGCAGCGCCTCCGCCAGAGCGCCCGCGGCCTCCGACTCGTCACACCGTATTATCGTCGCTCCGGCATGCTCCAGCTCGGGTATCTGGTGAAGGAACCTCGCCCGCGCGAGTATGCGGACTTCGGGATTCTCTTCACGTGCCGTGTGGACGATGCCGAGGCTCATTTCCGAGTGCGGCATCGTAACGATGAGATACTTCGCCGTGGCTATACCGGCGGTTTCCAGTATCTCGCTCCGCGAGGCGTCCCCGTAAAGAGCATGACGGCCCTGGGCCTGGATTTCGAGCACGGTATCTATGTTTAGCTCGATTATCGTAGGCTCTATTCCGAATTCGTGAAGAATCTTAGTCACGTTCTGGCCGACGGGGCCGTAGCCCACGACTATCGAGCGGACGGCAGATGGAGCGCGCTCGTATTCGGCGGCCTTCAGATTGGCCTTCTCGCCGGATTTTCCCCCGCGTATCTCGATAAACGATTTGACCCACCCTATCCGGCTCAGCCGCGGCTCGATGGCGAGGAGCGACCTGAACAGCCACGGGTTCAGGCTGATCGAAACTATTGCCCCGGCCACGAGGACGTTGTGCGCCTCCCCGGGTATGAGGTTAAGCGTTTTGGCGAGCTCGGCGAGAATGAAGGAAAATTCACCTATCTGCGCGAGGCCGCCCGCGACCGTAAGCCCGGTTCTCAGGGAATATCCGCAGACGAGCGTGATAATAAGCGCGGCGAGCGGTTTAACGACTATTATGACAATTATGACGCCTATCAGGAGAAAGGGCGTTTCGAAAACGGACTTGTAATCGAACAGCATGCCCACGGCGACGAAGAAGAGAACGGCAAACGCGTCTCTCAGCGGCAGCGCGTCGGCGGCCGCCTGATGGCTGACCTTCGACTGGCCGACCACCATTCCCGCCAGAAACGCGCCGAGCGCCATAGACGCCCCGAAGGCGAGATACGATATAGTGGCGACTGAAATCGCCATCACGAGAACTGTCAGAGTGAAAAGCTCGCGCGACCTCAGGCGGGCGACCCTGAGAAGCAGCACGGGCACGAACCGTGCTCCGGCAAACATTATTATCGTTGTGAGAACAGCCAGCTTCACGAATGCGATCCCGGCGGTTTTGAGGATTCCGGCTTCGCCTTCCGCGCTCACCGCAAGGGGCGGGAGAAGAACGAGGACAAGCACCGTGATTATATCCTCGACTACCAGCCAGCCGACAGCCGCGTGACCCTCGGGGGTGTCGAGAATACCCATGTCGAGAAGCGACCTCAGGAGGACGACCGTGCTCGCGACGGATACAGCTATGCCGAAAACTACCCCTTCCTGCCAGGACCAGCCCGAGAGTATCGCGAGCGCCGTGCACGCCACCGTCGCCGCGAAGCTCTGCCCGAGGGCGCCGGGTATGGCTATGTACTTCACCGCCAGGAGGTCCTTCAAGTGGAAATGAAGCCCGACGCCGAACATCAGCAGAATAACGCCGATCTCGGCCAGCTGCGAGGCCAGAACGGGATCGCCCGTGAAGCCGGGGGTATAAGGTCCGACGGCTATACCCGCTATCAAATAGCCTATGATCGGAGAAAGACCTATACGCTTCGCGAGGAGGCCGAATATCAGCGCTGCGAGAAGGCCGAGGGCTATAGTCGTTATAAGAGATATGTCATGCATCGGCAGTCTTTCCTTATACAGGAGAATTCGGCTGTGGGGCTGAGGTCTTCCAGGCCTCCTCTGTTTCAGCTCCTTACGACAGAGACAAAACGAGACAACTGCCGGTACTACTGCGAGCGCAGATTGAATACAAATAATCGCTTTTGATATATTTGCACCCAGAACATCACAGGGGACAACTGACTACCCGGCTGCTGGGCCCGCAGAGCGCGGCGGCGTTAACACATGCCCGCAAAGTGCGCTGATTTCCGGTTGCAGCAACCGAAAAACAGAGAAGGGCAGGCAGGGCCCTTCATTCCAGGCGTCCGGAGCTGAAAATCTCCGAACTCCGGAAAAAGTATAGGGAATTGAAGCGTAAAACGCAAATTATTATTACCCGGAAATTAATTACAGCAGGAAAGATACCGCCGGACACGGCAGAATTTAACCGCCATGTCTGCATTTCCGCACTCTGCCTGCCCGGCGTCTTGTCCGGCGTAGCCTTCTTGTCGGTCGAAGCTTTCTTGTCCGACGAAGCTTTAGCGAAGTCGGAAGCGAAGCCCGAAGCGAAGACGGGAGCTACGATTTCGAGCGAGCGAGGAATCTTTCTTTTTCTGTCATTCCTGTGCAGACAGGAATCCATTCATTTTTTCCGCAAGCAATCCATCAAGAATTCTTTGTCATTTCGTCTTAAGTCAGTCATTCTGAACTACGATTTCGAGCGAGCGAGGAATCGAGTGTCCCTGGTTGACTGCACGAAGCTCGTCCAGTACGGCGTCAGCGCAGAAGAAATCAAAACATTCAGAATCCAGGTCTTTCCGGAGTCTAATATTAAACGCGCTCGGCAAGTACGGATGATAGAGGCGCCCCGTTAAAGAAACGCCTTGAGGTCTATAGGCCCCGAGGCCAGCTCTTCTGGCCACGGCATCTTTCGCAGCCTCAGAAGCTCCTCTATAGCGTCCATTTCCGTATCGCGCCTGTTTCCGCAGGCCGCGAGGACGACCCCGTCCGACACGAAAAACGTGACGAATTCCTTGTCCGGTATGCTTCCCCACGTGATGACGCTGTCCCACGACTGGGCGTGGCCGACGTATCTAAGGTTAAGCCCGGCCTGCGCGGTCCAGAAGAACGGCACCCCGGCGTAGCGTGCTTCCATGCCGAGCATATTCATGGCGGCCGTTCTTCCCTGCTGGAGGGCGACGCGCCAGTGCTCGATACGGGCCCTCCTCCCGGCCCTCCAGTCCGGATAAGAGGCGATGTCTCCCGCCGCGAAAACTTTGTCCGAAGCGCGGAGAAAACCGTCCACCGGTATGCTGCCGTCCGGCGAGAGCTCGATGCCCTTTACGAATCCGGTTTCGGGTGCGACCCCGATGCCGACCAGCACGAGATCGGCCTCGATCTCGGTGCCGTCGCTGAGCAAAACCTTTTCCACACTGTCCTCTCCGAAAAATCTCGAAACATTCTTTTCCATCTCGAAAACGACGCCGTGCATCTCGTGCTCGCGCTTGAATAGCGCACCGATTTCCCCCCCGAAAACGTGCTCGAAGGGAATCGATTCCTTCCCGACGACGGTAACGTTCAGACCGAGCTCGGTGAGGCTGTGAGCGGCTTCCATTCCTATGAAGCTGGCGCCTATGACGACAGCTCTCGACGCGTCGCCCGCGGCCGATATTATGGCTTCAGCGTCGTCGAAGCTCCTCAGCGTAAATATGTTTCGGAGCTCGGAGCCCGGAACCCCGAGCTTCCTCGCGCGACCCCCCGTCGCGACGAGAACACAGTCGGGCTCGATAGTCCTGCCGTCGTCGAGGACAATCTTTCCGCTGCCCGTTTCGAGCGACACCACCTCCCTTCCCTCCATCACCTCTATGTCGTGCTCGGCGTAGAACGAGTCCTCCCTGAGCGGCATCCATTCCTCCTTCGCCTCGCCGTGGAGGTAGTCCTTGCTCAGGTTCGGGCGGTCGTAAGGAAGCCTCATTTCCCTCGTTATCATCAGCACGCTTCCCTTAAATCCGTTCTCCCTGAGCGACTGCGCCGCCGAATAACCCGCCGCGCCGCCGCCGATAATGACGAACTCCCTGTCGTCCTTTCCCGGCTCCCTGCGCGACATTTCGGGCAGGCGCCTCCTGGGAGGATTTTCCGGTATCCTGACCATAAGATTCTCGCCGTCTTTCCATACTTCATACGAGACGAGCGCGTCCATGGCCGGGGGCTCGAGGATGTCCCCCGTCCTGACGTTAAAGCAGGCGTGATGCCATGGGCAGACAATCCTCCCGTCGCTGAGGACGCCCTCTTCGAGAGGAGCGCCGTAATGGGTGCAGAAAGCACTCAGGGCGTGAAACTCGTCCCCTACCCTCGCTATGAGTACTTTCGCTCCTTCGATCTCGACGGTCTTGAGACCATTGTCTTCGAAATCATCCAGTTTTCCGGCAGTAATTTCCTTCCAGCTCATATCGCTCTCCTTCCCGGCATCTCACCGGGGTTCGTCACCTTCCGGCCTTTGTGCTTCGGATGTACACAGACGTATCGGTATCACGCCGTGAGCCCAAGCCGCAGGACTCACGCGAGCCGCGCCCGGGCGGCGGAAAGACACTTTTTCCCCGAGGCCGCGCCATGCCGATATATCATTCTAGTATAGACGTCAGAAAGTACCGAACAGACTCCCTCCGCCTGACGAAGAGGCGCCCTGCGTCTTTCAATGATTCCTGCCGTTTCCCTCGTCGACGTCCGTCGGATCAGGCGGCGGTATCTCGGGCGGTGGGCCGGGCTCCGGGTCGGGCGGCGGAATCTCCGGGGGTATATCGGGATTCGGGCGATCGAAACGATATAGTCTTCGATTATCTCCATCGTGCAAGCCTTCCATGACTGATCTTTCCATTCAGCTGGTCTCCCCATTTCGTATTTGAGACCCCTACCCTGGCCGCTTAATTAACAATCTTAACACATTAAAGCCCGGATTCCGCGTGAAATTCCACCCGTAAATTTTTATTGAATACGAAACCGGGGTGACGAATAATTGATGAGGAAGCCCGGGCTGAAAAGAGACTTTTGGGACACCTTGAGACGGCCCGGAAACGAGGCGCAGCCATGAGCGACGAGAAGCAGCCATGAGCGATGAGAAAGCGAAGGAGGCACCTCCCAGAGACAACGGCTCCCGCGAGAAGCCGGGGGGATTTTTCAACATGCACGCCAGGGTTCCGTCGGCGGCCCTTACGGGACTCTTCATACTGGCTGTCGTCTATACGCTATATTTTGCACAGGCGCTCTTCATACCGATCTTCTTCGCGCTCCTTTTAAACCTCCTTCTCTCCCCGGCCGTGGACGCGCTGGAGAGAATCCGCATCCCACGGGTTCTCGGCTCGGCGCTCGTCATCGCGGCGCTTCTGCTCGTAGTCACGGCATCCTTCTCCATCTTCTACCAGCCGGCCGCCGACTGGATACAGCGCGCGCCCGAGAGCCTTCGGACCGTCGAGGAAAAGCTCAGGTTCATAACGAAGCCCGTGGAGCAGATAGGCGAGGCGACGAAGAGCGTCGAGGAGATGGTGGACGTCGGCTCCAGACCCGGCGGAGCGACGGTCGCCGTAGGAAAGACGGGATTTCTGAACAGACTCATCTACGAGACGTCGGAGCTGGTGTTCGGCCTGGCCACGATGATAATACTGCTTTATTTTCTTCTCGTCTCGGGCGACATGTTCTTAAGAAAGGTGATAAATGCACTTCCCACGCTGAGCGATAAAAAGAAGGCCGTCGAGCTCGCCCGAAGGATCGAGAGCGACATATCCGTCTACCTCTATACGATGGTCGCGATAAACATATGCCTCGGCGTAGTCGTAGGGGCTGCGATGTATGCTTTGGGGATGCCGAGCCCGTTCCTCTGGGGCCTCGTGGCCGGGCTTCTCAACTTCATAATGTATCTCGGCCCCGTCGTCGGGATTACAGTAATCGCGCTCGCCGCGATTATAAGCTTCGACAGCATCACGGAGGCCATCCTTCCCCCCCTCGCCTACTTCCTTATAAACGGCGTAGAGGGCAACTTCATCACGCCGTTCATACTCGGGCGGAGGCTGGTCATGAATCCCATAGTGATATTCCTGGCTCTCCTCTTCTGGGGATGGCTCTGGGGAGTGCCCGGAGCGCTGATAGCGGTTCCCATAGTCGTCATATTAAAGATAATCTGCGACAACACCGAATCGCTCAAGCCC
>CAZUDM010000028.1:0-5530 GCA_964618635.1 uncultured Spirochaetia bacterium | reverse complement strand
ATGCTGATTTTGATAATCATTCTCAGATATTATTAACCTTATTATGCGTTTCAATCGTGGATGAAAGAGCTGAAAAGGCCGTGCGCAACTTCCGGAGGGAGGGCGGATCAGGGGGATAGTTGGTTTGGACTAATTATCGTATAGCCTATATAGTTTTATTGATCGGATGTAACCGAGAAGATCTACATTTGCCCGGAGGCAAAAAGAGAAATGGAAATGCATGACATGAGTTTGTTGCGGTTGTTGCAGGATGGATGGATCGCCACCTATCCATTGATATTATTTTCGGTGATCATGGTGGCGGTAATAGGAGAGAGAATTTTTGCAATGAGCGGAATCGCCTCGTCAGCGAGGGCCGTTACCAATCTCGTCGTACCTCCGCTGTCCAGGGGTGACCTGCCTTCCGCCGTAAGGGCCTGCGAAAAAGAAAAGAAAGCGAGCCAGGCCGACACCTACAAAAAACTGCTGGAGGAGCCGGGAGGTAAAACATCCGAGGATATTCTCGAGATACTCGACGAAAAAAGATTCGAGGAAATACACGCTCTCAGGAATCATATATGGATGCTCGGCACCATAGGAAGCAGCGCGCCGTTCATCGGCCTCTTCGGTACGGTAGTCGGCATCATCAAATCTTTCCACAGCATGGCTCAGGCGGGAACGGGCGGCTTCGCAGTCGTAGCGGGCGGCATATCGGAGGCCCTCGTGGCGACGGCCGCCGGCCTTATCGTTGCGATACTCGCGGTCATCGCCTACAATTATCTTCAGGTCAGGGTAGCCAACATTAATGCGGTGCTCAAAATAAATCACGCTAAGTTTTTCCACGCGTTCAAGCAGGGGAGATTAAACGATGGCGCTCGGCAGGCTTGACGAAAAGTCCGACGAAGATATAGTTGCGGAAATAAATATCACTCCGCTGACGGACATCTTCCTCGTTCTCCTCATCATATTCATGATAACCAGCTCGGCCCTCATAGAATCCGGAGCCGAAATAAATCTGCCGGAAGTGGCGAAAACGGAGACGGTTTCGAGGAACGTCGTAGTTACGCTCACGACTATCGGCGACATCTATATCAACGGCAAGATGGTCAACAGGCACACCTTCGAGGAAGAGCTCAAAAAAGCGCTGACCGAAACGGACAACAAGCTCGTCATACTCGAGGGTGACAAAAACGCCATGCTCGGGGATGCGGTCAGGCTCATAAGCCTCGCAAAGGAGGCGGGCGCGAAAGAGATCGCGATCGCGGCCGATAAAGAGGAAACCGAAACCCCCTGAGGACGGAAACAGTCGATGTTTTCTTTACAGCTTAAATTATTCACTCTGCTTTCGGTTCTTTTCCACGGCGCGCTTCTCGGTCTCCTTTTTTACTTTGCGCCGAAAAAGGTGGATATACCCGCTCAGCCGCTCAAAGTCGGGGTCGTCTCGCGCGAGATAGACCCGGGCACGAAGAAAGGAAATCCCGGTCCCCCCAAAGAAAAAGAGCCGGAGCCCGTAAAGAAAGCGGAGCCGCCGAAGCCAAAACCCAAGCCCGAGTCCGTAAAGAAACCCGAAAAGAAGGTAGTCAAAAAGAAACCGGTAAAGAAAGCACCTGAGAAGGAAGTAATCACGCGGGCCCCGGCCGAAGCGCCGACCGAAGCCACCTCGAATGTCGTAAATCCGAGCCAGGCGGGGCAGAGCGAAGAGGTAGCGCTGAGCCCCTCTTCGAGAGACACGGACGCCGGCGGCGGAGGCTCGGGCGCCGGCAGCTCCGGCACGGGAAAAGGCGGAGACTCCGTCGGTTATCCCGATTACGGAATTAACCCCAAGCCCAAATACCCCACCATAGCGAAGCGCTATGGCTACGAAGGGCTCGTCATACTCAACGTGCACGTCCTCGAGAACGGCCGCGTCGGCAAGATAGAGCTCAGAAAGTCGTCGGGTTACGACATCCTCGACAAGTCAGCCCTGGACGCCGTCAAGGGATGGATATTCGTCCCCGGCATGAGGAACGGAAAACCGACGTCGAGCTGGGTAGTCGTCCCTGTAAGGTTCAATCTGACGAGCGGCTGATCACCGACAACAACCACGCATTACGGAGAAACCACCATGACCAGATATCTGAGCGCCTGCCTTGCCTCGATACCATTTGTGATTATGATTCTCATATCCTTTGTCGCCGCATCCTGCACCGGGAGCGACAGCTCTTCAGGCACAAAGGACGAACAGGAAGTCCTCACGATTTATTCCGGGAGGAGCGAAAAGCTCATAGGTCCGATAATACAGCAGTTCAGCGAAGTGAGCGGCGTAAAAACCGAGGTGAAGTACGGGAGCACCGCCGAGATAGCGGCGACCCTTCTCGAAGAAGGCGGGAAGTCTCCCGCGGACGTCTTCATAGCGCAGGACCCGGGCGGCCTCGGCGCGGTCGAAGCGCTGCTTGCCCCCCTTCCCCAGGGCATAACGGATTCTGTCGCCGCACGCTTCAAATCGGGAGACGGAAAATGGGTAGGGCTTTCGGGGCGCGCACGCACCGTCGTCTACAACACTAACAAGCTCTCGGAGAGCGACCTCCCGGACGACATATGGGATTTTACGAATCCCGAATGGAAGGGCCGTCTCGGATGGGCACCGACGAACGCCTCATTTCAGACGATGGTAACGGCCATGATCGATCTCTGGGGAGAGGAGAAGACGGCCGAATGGCTCGCCGGCATACAGGCGAACAATCCCAAGACTTATCCCAACAACTCGGCCATAGTGCTCGCGGCCGAGTCCGGGGAAATCGACGCCGGGTTCGTGAACCACTATTACCTCTACAGGCTTATGGCCGAAAAAGGAGAAAATATCCCGGTGAGGAATTACCACCCGCGTGCCGGGGGACCGGGGGCGATCGTAATGGTCGCCGGGGCCGGTATTACCGAAACCTCGGACAATAAAGAGACGGCAGAGAAGTTTATAAAATTCATGCTCTCCCCCGTGGCGCAGCAGTATTTCACCGGGCAGACGTACGAGTATCCCGTCGTCGAGGGAGTGGTGACCAACCGCCTTCTCGTCCCGCTCACAGACATAAACTCGCCGGACATAGACACCAAAAATCTCGCCGACCCGGAGGCCGCGGTCAAGCTTCTCCGGGAGCAGAACATAATCCCCTGATGACCGGGAAGAGCGAGGCAGAGAATATTAAGACAGATGGCGGAGCGTTCACGTTCCGTCTTCCGGACCTGAACACGATCCTATACCTTGCGGCGATTCTTACCGCCCTTCTCGTCCTCGTTCCGATCCTCTACCTCGCCGTAAGGGCGGCGGGCTCCGAGGGCGCGTTCACGGATCTCATTTCGAGGCCGAGGACGTGGGAGATTCTGAAGAGGTCCGCCCTTCTCTCATTTTCCGTAACTTTCTTTTCAGCGCTCATATCCGTCCCGCTCGCGTGGATACTCGAACGCACCGACCTGCCGCTGAAGAAAGTGTGGACTGTGCTTACAACAGTGCCTGTGGTTATACCGTCCTACGTCGCCGGCTTCGTAACGGTCGCAGCGCTCGGGCCGCGTGGGATACTTCAGCAGCTCCTTGAGCCCTTCGGCGTCGAGAGGCTCCCCGAGATATACGGCTTCTGGGGAGCCCTTCTGACTTTGACTCTCGTCAGATACCCCTACGTTCTCCTGCCCGTAAGGGCGGCCCTTTCCAAGATGGACCCTTCTCTCGAAGAAAGCTCCCGGAGCCTCGGGAAGAGCCCGTTTCAAACGTTCGCGAAAGTAATACTTCCCCAGATGAGGCCCGCACTCACGGCGGGGTGTCTTCTGACGGCCCTCACCGCGCTGGCCGACTTCGGCGCTGTATCGCTGCTGAGATACGAGACGTTCACATGGGCGATATACATACAGTACCAGTCCCTCTTCGACAGGTCGGCCGCGGCCTCGCTTTCGCTCGTGCTCGTCGCCCTCGCCCTGTCTCTATTGATACTCGAATGGCTTAGCGAGAAAAAGTCGCCATTATATTCGGCTTCCCGCGGAAACAGGCCTCCGCTCGAGCCGATACGTCTCGGGAAGTGGAAAGCCCCGGCGCTTACGCTCTGCGTGATAATAACACTCGGCAGCATAGCGCTTCCGGTCTCTATACTCGGCATGTGGCTCGCAAGGGGGATCGCCTCCGGTGAAATAATGCCGGGGCTGGCAGGCCCGCTTTTTAACTCCGTCTACATATCTGCCCTTGGGGCCGGCTTCACGCTTCTCGCCGCGTTCCCGGTCGCCTATCTCGCGGTCACGAAGAGAGGGAGAATGACGTACATCATCGAGAGGATTTCTTACCTCGGATTCGCCCTGCCCGGAATCGTAATAGGCCTCGCGCTCGTTTTCTTCGGCATAAGATACCTCGCCCCGATATACCAGACGCGCACGATGCTTGTCGCGGCTTACGTGATACTGTTCCTGCCGATTGCGCTCGGGCCGCTCCGAACCTCCTTCCTTCAGCTCGGCCCCCGGGTCGGCGAGGCTGCGCGCTCGCTCGGGAAATCGCACTCGGGAGTGATGGCCAGGGTCACCATTCCGCTTTCGGTGCCGGGTATAGTTACGGGTACTTTGCTTACGTTTCTCGTTACCATGAGAGAGCTGCCCGCGACTCTTATCCTGTCGCCGATAGGATTCAAAACGCTCGCGACATCAGTATGGTCGGCGTCTTCCGAGGCATTCTTCGCACAGGCCGCGATGTATTCGCTCGTCCTCATCGTAATTTCGTCGGTGCCGATGGCCATACTCATACTAAAGCAGAAAAACGGGGGGCGCGTATGAGCACGGCGCTCAGGCTCGCCGGGGTGTCGAAAAATTTCGGCGCCGTGAAGGCGGTCGAAAAGCTCGACCTCTCCCTCGAAAAAGGCGCGATACTCTCCCTTCTCGGGCCCAGTGGCTGCGGAAAGACGACGGTCCTCCGCCTGATAGCCGGCTTCGAAACGCCCGACGAGGGCACGATAAAAATCGACGGCCTCACAGTCTTCGCACCGGGCGTAAACCTCCCCCCGGAGAAGAGGCGAGCGGGAATGGTGTTTCAGGACTACGCGCTCTTCCCGCATCTCGACGTCTATAAGAACACCGCCTTCGGGCTCTCCGGAAAGGAGGAGCTGAAAAAGGCGCGCGTCGACGAAGTGCTCTCTCTCGTCGGGCTCATGGGGCTAGAGCACAGGATGCCGCATCAGCTCTCGGGCGGGCAGCAGCAGAGACTCGCGCTGGCCAGGGCTATAGCTCCCGGCCCCGGCGTGATGCTTCTGGACGAGCCGTTTTCTAACCTCGATACGCAGCTCAGGGTTCAGATAAGGGGAGAGATAAGGGATATACTGAAGCGGAGCGGAGCCAGCGCCGTTTTTGTCACACACGACAGGGACGAGGCGTTTTTCATGGGCGACAGGGTATCCGTCATGAATGGCGGCAGGCTGGAGCAGACGGGAACCCCCTACGAGCTCTTTCACCGTCCGGATACGAGATTCGTCGCCGGGTTCCTGGGAACGGCAGACTTCATTCCGTGCTCGCTTAGCGGCGGCCTGGCGGAAACCGAAATCGGCCCACTCCC
>CAZUDM010000027.1:0-34497 GCA_964618635.1 uncultured Spirochaetia bacterium | reverse complement strand
AGCCCACGAACCACCTCGACATCGAGAGCATCGACTGGCTCGAAGGGTATCTCAAAGACTTTCCGGGGACGGTCATACTCGTCTCCCACGACCAGTACTTTCTCGACAGGATGGTCGATACTATCGCAGAACTCTCGATGGGGCACATAACGGAGTACGCCGGGAATTATTCTTCGTACGTCGAGGAGCGGAAAGCGCGCATAGAGATTCACAGGTCGGCCTACGAGAACCAGCAGAGGAAGATTAAGGATACAGAGCGGTTCATCGAAAGGTTCAGGTATAAAAACACGAAGGCCAAGCAGGTCCAGAGCCGGGTAAAGGCGCTCGAAAAGCTGGAGCGTATACCTCCGCCGCCCGGCGACGCCGACGCCATACATTTCAAGTTCCCCGACCCGGGGCGCTCGGGGAGGGTGGTGCTGGAGCTGTCTTCCTTCTCGAAGTCCTACCCGAACGACGAAGGCGGGATGATTTCCGTATTCGAGAACACGGGGCCGCTCACGATCTCACGGGGCGACAAAATAGCGCTCATCGGGAAGAACGGCGCGGGGAAGAGCACGCTCGCGAGGATGATCATCGGAACGGAGCCCTTCGACGGTGAAAGGAAAGAGGGGCACAACGTCGAGGTCACATTTTTCGCCCAGCACCAGGCTGAGTCTCTTAACCCTGCCAATACGATACTCGAAGAGCTGAGCTCGGAGGCCGGGGGGCGTAGCGAGGTCGAGATAAGAACCCTCCTCGGGGCATTTCTCTTTACCGATACGGACGTCTTCAAGAAAATTTCGGTTCTCTCCGGCGGCGAGAAGAGCCGCGTCGCCCTGGCGAAGACGCTCCTTTCGCCGAAGAATTTCATGATTCTCGACGAGCCCACGAACCACCTCGACATACAGTCGCGCGGCGTCCTAGTCGATGCGCTCAACCGTTATAACGGCACGTTCGTCGTCGTAAGCCACGACAGGCTCTTTTTAGACCGCGTATCGAACAAGGTCTGGTACGCGGAGAAGGGGAAGCTCGTAACATATCCCGGGAATTATTCGGAGTTCAGATACCATCAAAGCTTAAGAGAGAGGGGTGATCCCGGCGCGCAGGCTGCAGGTAACGGAAGGCCGTCGGCGCTCCGGACGGATACGGGGAACGGGCCGGTCGAGGTAAAACCCGCGCTCAACAAGAGGGAGGAAGCCGAAAGGAGAAACCGTCTCTACAGGGAGCTGGCGGAAAAGGGTATCGAGAACATGGAGAACTGGGAGGAGCTTTCCTCGGGGCAGCTGAGCGGCGCTCTAAAGGACCTTGAGGTGAAGATCCATTCCTGTGAGGAGAAAAAATCGGAGCTCGAAAGCTTTCTCGCCGATCCGGAAAACTTCAGGGACGCCAGACGCTCCGAAGAGGTCACGCGTGAATACGGCTCCGTGAACGATAATCTCCGGAAACTCTACGAGCGGTGGGAAGCCGTCTCGGCGCATCTCGAAGGGCTGGCTTCGATCGAATAAGCTAAGCCGCCCGGCTCGCCCTTCCATTGATCACATAATTTCAGATTAAGAAGATTCTTACCTGCTGATGCCCGCAGCCATTTCTTCGAGCCTTCTTACCCTCTCTTCCATCGGCGGATGCGTGCTGAAGAGGGACGCCATGGCCTTCCCCGAGAGCGGGCTCGCTATGAACATGTGGGACGTGCTGTCGGCGACCTGGTCGCTCACCCTGAGAGGTATTCTCTCGGTACCGGCGGCGAGCTTCCTGAGGGCGTTGGCGAGGGACATCGGGTTCCCGGAGATTTCGGCTCCGCCCTTGTCTGCCCCGTACTCCCTCGTCCTCGATATGGCCAGCCTAACTACCGTGGCCGCGAGCGGCGCGACTATCGCCATCACTAAAAGGCCGAGCGGGTTTCCGCCCCTCTCGTCTCTTCCACCCCCGCCGCCGCCGAATATGGCCGCGAACTGCGCCATATAGGCAAGGTAGGTTATGGCCGTCGCTATAGTCGCGGCGATCGAGCTTATGAGAATATCCCTGTTCTTTATGTGAGCGAGCTCGTGTGCGAGCACTCCTCTCAGCTCCTCGCGGCTGAGGAGCCTCATGATGCCCGCGGTGACGGCTACGGCCCCGTGCTTGGGGTCCCTGCCCGTCGCGAAGGCGTTCGGCTGCTCCTGCGGCGTGATATATACCTTCGGCATCGGGAGCCCCGCCCGCTGGGCGAGATCCTGCACGTCGGAGTAAAGCTCCGGCGCGTCCTGCGCCGTGACTTCCTTCGCCTGGTAAAGCTTGAGGACTATCTTGTCGCTCCACCAGTAGCTGACGAAGTTCATCACGAGCGCGATTCCGAAAGCGATGAAGAGGCCGTCTCTGCCGCCGACCGCGCCGCCTATAAACATCAAAATCGCGGAAAGGACCGCGAGCAGAATCAGACTTTTAAGCGTATTCATGTTTTTTTCTCCCTGTTAATACATTCTGCACTGAAATGCCGGCCGGGGCTGGTTTACTTGATTCAGAGCCGGCGTCCGGCTGCACAACTCTCCCCTCTAATAGTGCTATAATGAAAATAATGATTCGCGGCGTGATTTCAAGTATAAATTGGGCATGTGCACGTAATTCCGAGGAGATGGACGGGAGGGCGGAATGGATATACCGATGATGTGGCGGCTCGTCGGCGCATTCATAAACGTCACCGTCCTCACGCGCGCCGGGCACTATGTGCTTAAGAGGCGGATACCGGATGCCGTGCGGAGGACCCTCGTCGTAACGGGTGCGGTGGCCATCATAGATTTCATAGGTATGTGGATTATGTTCAAGAGCGCGCTCCTCGGTCTTCACTACACGTTCTTCTATTACCTGCCGCTCCTCGTAATGTGGCTCTTAAAGGACATGCTCGACGCGTCGAGGGAGAGGCGGAGGGCGTAATCCGTGCAAGCTCCCGATGAATGAACTCTCCGGCAAGAAAAGGCAGATAGAAACCCTCCTGACCCTATACGACGATTTTCTCCTGACGCTCTCGGGTTCCCTGGGCGGGACCGATTATGCGAAGGTGAGGGAGGAGGCATTCGGCATACTCGACAGGACGCTTACGTCCAAAGAGCTCTCCGCCATGCTCGCGATAGAGGGAAGCCTCAAAGACAGGTTCCCCGGCGTCAGGAACCGTATAAAAGAGCTTTTAAGAGCTGAGATAACGCGCTCGCTCGCCGAAGACAGGGAATGACGCGGCACTTCGCAGACGTTTTGACATCGCAACCTTTCTTTAATAGAATTTCATCTGCCGAATCGAGGCATATTTTTGACGCAAGGGGGGCTCGCTTTGACGCAGAAAGGAGTAGTAATGCAGACGAATTTCGAGGGTGTAAATCCACCCCGGAGGGGAAAGGTGCGCGACATTTACGACCTTGGGGACAAGCTTCTTATAGTCGTAACCGACAGGGTTTCCGCCTTCGACGTGGTACTTCCGGAAGGGATACCCGGAAAGGGCAGGGTGCTGAACCAGATTTCGAAATACTGGTTCAGGGAAACGGAGGACATCATTCCGAACCACGTGATTTCGACGGACGTGAAGGATTATCCGAAAGAGTTTCAGAAGTACGCCGGGGAGCTCGAAGGGAGGAGCATGCTCGTTAAAAAGACGAAGCCCCTTCCGGTGGAATGCATAGTGCGGGGATACATCACGGGCTCGGGCTGGAAGGAGTATCAGAAATCGCGCTCCGTCTGTGGCATACCGCTTCCGGAAGGGCTGGTGGAGTCTTCGCGGCTCGACGATCCCATATTCACCCCTTCGACGAAAGCCGAGGAAGGCGCACACGACGAGAACATCACGTTCGAGCAGGCGGCGGAGCTTATCGGGGAGGAGATGGCAAAGAAGGTGAGGGACGTCAGCATCGCGCTCTATTCGCGTGCGCGCGAGATGGCGGAGAAGAAGGGCATAATAATAGCGGATACGAAGTTCGAGTTCGGGCTCGGGGACAACGGAGAGCTGGTGCTGATAGACGAGGCGCTGACGCCCGATTCGTCCCGTTTCTGGCCGATGGATCAGTATAAACCCGGCGGCTCTCAGCCGAGCTTCGATAAGCAGTTCGTCAGGGACTATCTCGAATCGATAAAGTGGGACAAGAATCCGCCCGCGCCGTCGCTTCCGGACGAGATCATAGAAAAGTCGGCCGAAAAGTATAACGAGGCGCTGACAAGGCTCGCCGGTTGAGCCCTACCATGCGCGTGCTCCAGCTATGGCTTAACCTCGTCCCGCCGGAATAGAATGAAAACTGTAAGCATACTCGGCTGCGGATGGCTCGGCCTGCCGCTTGCCGAATATCTTCTGAGGAAGGGTTACGAGGTTAAGGGCTCGACACGCACCCCTGAGATGCTCGAAACACTCGAAGCCGCGGGCATCGAAGCCTTCTATATCTCCCTCGACCCGGAGCTCTCGGGCGGGGATGGTGTAGACCGGTTCTTCGAAAGCGACATCCTCGTCGTAAACTTCCCTCCCGAAAGGAGGGACGATATAGTCGATTTCCACACGGCACAGATACGCTCCCTCATCGCCCGTATGGAGAAATCCCCTGTAAAAAACGTCATATTCGTCAGCTCGACCTCCGTATATCCCGAGCTCGGGCGTGACGTATTCGAGGACGAAAAAACTCCGCCCGAAAAGGCATCGGGGAAGGCGCTCGTCATAGCCGAGAGGCTTCTCCTCGATAATCCCGCATTCGGGACGGCCGTGATAAGATTCGGCGGGCTCATAGGGTGCGACAGAAAGCCCGGGCGGTTTATATCGGGGAGAAAGGGTCTCACGGGAGGAGATTCGCCCGTCAACCTCATACACAGGGACGACTGCATTCTCATAATAGAGAGAATTATCGAAAGAGAAATCTACGGGGAAATATTTAATGCCTGCGCGGACTTCCACCCGAAAAGGAGGGACTATTACACCGCCCAGGCGCTTAAAATCGGCGTCCCGCCCCCTGTATTTCAGGACGGCGGGGAAACAGGGTTCAAGATCGTGAGAAGCGAGAAGTTAAAGACGCTCCTCGGATACGAGTTTAAATACCCGGACCCGTCCCTTATCGACTGACGCCGAGGTGCCAAACGCCCTCAGACGGCCTTTGGTATCGGCCGCCTTTCTGTTATAATTACTTACGATAGGGGTAACGAAATACGCCAATCCGCTGAAAGAACGGTTAGAAGTAAGCCTTATAAAACTCCGAGCGCAGTCGTTTCCGGGCGATGCCCGTCTTATGGTTTTTCCGATTCAAAAAACCCATATGAGATTTTACGTAAAGCGTGAAATATTCGTTTTGGATTTGAAAATATCCGGGGCCGTCCGCTGCCTCACAGGAGGGGTATTCTCATAAAATGCAGGGAACTATATCGGCTGGAAACGGCGTCGTGAGAGACATCGAATTCGGAGACAACAACCTCGTGAAGGAGCTTTACGGGGAGCAAAGCGAAAACCTGAAAGAGGTCGAGAACAGGTACGGGATAAGGGTCCATGCGAGGGGCGGTAAGCTGAGCCTCGAGGGGGACTCTCCGGGGGTGGATTCCGCCTACAGGTTTTTCAAGGAGCTTTACGGGCTTCTCGAAAAGGGCTACGTCCTCGATCCTGCGGACATAGAGCTCGCCGCGAGGGTTATAGACGAGGGCAAGATAAGGCTCGAAGACATATTCCTCGATACCGTCTGCGTTTCGACCAGAAAGAAGATAATCGCCCCCAAGAGCATTACACAGAAGCTTTACATCGAATCGATAAGAAAGCACGACATAGTTTTCGGCATCGGCCCCGCCGGCACGGGAAAGACTTACCTCGCCATGGCGATGGCCGTTTCGGCCTTCGTGAATAAAGAGGTGAACAGGATAGTTCTCACGCGGCCTGCGGTCGAGGCCGGGGAAAAGCTGGGATTCCTGCCGGGCGACCTGTCGCAGAAAGTAGATCCCTATCTCCGTCCGCTTCTCGACGCGCTCTACGACATGATGGATTACGACAAGGCATCCCGCCTTCTGGAGAAAGGGGCCTTCGAAATCGCGCCTCTCGCATTCATGAGGGGAAGGACGCTCAACGACGCGTTCGTAATCTTGGACGAGGCGCAGAATACGACCTCCATGCAGATGAAAATGTTCCTTACGAGGCTCGGATACAACTCGAAGGCCGTAATAACGGGGGACACGACACAGGTCGACCTCGCGGCCAGCGAAAAGTCGGGCCTCCTCGAAGCCGAAGTCCTCATAAAGAATATAGACGGCATATCCTTCGTCTATTTCTCGAAGAATGACGTGGTAAGGCATCCCCTTGTTAGAAAAATTATCGAGGCTTACGAGAAAAATTCGTAGGGATTGTGTTATAATTCTCTATCGGTCGACCCATGCGCCGGAGGAATTGTTAATGCAAGGAACCTTTAAAGCCCTTTTCACAGCCGCTTTGCTTGTCTTCGGCGCCGGTTGCGCCCGGGAATGGCAGAATCCCGAATCCGCCCTCCCCACCCAAGACGTTGCCATAGCCTCCATTCTCGCAAGCCCGGACGCCTACGACATGTCCGGCGTCGAGGTTATTGGAAAGGTGTGGAACCTCCGCTACGAATCCCACGGCGTGAACGAGTACGGCGAAGAGGAAATCTATACCACCTTCATGATCGCCGACAGAAAGGGCATCGGCATAGACGTATTCGTAAAGGGAGATGCTCCGATCGCTGAGGGGGATTATTTAAAGGTTATCGGCCTCTTCAGAAAACAGTTCCAGACGACGGGACCTTACTTTTACAGCAGGATAGACGCAGTCCGTCTCGAAGGCTGGAGCCCCGACCTTGTCTACTGGGTCAGGGAATTCGAATTCGACTAGGAATTTTTCAGGCAGGCCGCGAAAGGAATTTTCACGCGAGCTCGGAAAGAAACAGTATCTTCTCTCTCGACGGGCCGAGCGAAACCGCGTAAATACTGACTCCGGTCAGCTCTTCTATCTTCCTTATATAACTCTTTGCCTGGGGCGGAAGTTCTTCGAATTTCGTGACGCCGGATACGTCTTCGCTCCACCCGGGGACTTCCTCGTATACTGGCACGCATTCGCCAAGCGCGCCGCAGTTAGACGGAAAGTCGGTAAGCGTCTCGCCCTTATACCTGTATCCCACGCATATCCTGATGGTCTCGAAGCCGGAGAGCACGTCGAGCTTCGTTATGGCGAGCTTCGTTATGCCGTTCGTCGTGGCGGCGTACCTTAAAGCGACGGCGTCGAACCAGCCGCACCTCCTCGGCCTGCCGGTCGTCGAGCCGTACTCGCCGCCGGCGTCCCTCAACCTTACGCCCTCCTCGCCGTGAATCTCGGACGGGAACGGCCCTTCGCCCACCCTCGTCGCATACGCCTTGGCGACGCCGAGGACGAGGTCTATCTTCGTAGGGCTCACGCCTGTGCCTGTGCACGCGCCGCCCGAGCTCGCGCTCGACGACGTAACATAAGGATAAGTCCCGAGGTCGACGTCCAGAAGCGCGCCCTGCGCGCCTTCGAAGAGAATCTGCTTGCCTTCGGAGATGGCCTTATTGAGGAGGCCCGAAACGTCGCAGGAAAATTCCTTCAATATTTTTCCGTACTCCGAATATTCAGCGTAAATCTCGTCGAACGAAAGCGGCTCCCTTCCGAGCACCCTCGTGAGATAGGCGTTCCTCTCTTCGAGGACGTCTGCGAGCCTTTCGCGAAAGCATTCGGGATCTATGAGGTCAGCGAGCTTTATGCCCCTCCGCGCGGCCTTGTCCTCGTAAACGGGCCCGATACCCCTGCCTGTGGTGCCTATCTTGCCCTTTGCCTTGAG
This sequence comes from uncultured Spirochaetia bacterium, assembly GCA_964618635.1. Lineage (GTDB taxonomy): Bacteria > Desulfobacterota_D > UBA1144 > Nemesobacterales > UBA2774 > JADLGH01. Next base: position 26,740 of record CAZUDM010000027.1, on the reverse strand, counting down.
CGATTCGCGCGCAACATCTATCTCCCTGTGGTAGGGCATTATGACGTGCGCCCTGTCGCTGATCTTGAGGTTACCGGAATCGACCCTGTACCCCGCCGTCCCGAGGCCGGTTATCTCCCTCAGGAGAACGCCCGGGTCTATGACGACGCCGTTTCCTATGACCGAGAGCTTGTTTTCCCTGAGTATCCCGGAAGGTAGGTGATGGAGAATGACCTTCTCCTCGCCTATAACGATCGTATGCCCGGCGTTGTTGCCGCCCTGATAGCGTGCGACTATGTCGAGGTCCTCGGAAAGGAGGTCGACGATTCTTCCCTTGCCCTCGTCGCCCCACTGGGCTCCTACTACGACTATATTGGGCACGGTCAGATACCTCCCTTGAGGAGCTCTTCCAGGTTCGAAAATTCCTTGCAGGCTCCGCGTCTGGATTCTATGAGCTTGAGCTTGCTCGGGGTTTCGAGAAGGATCACGCCGTAGAAGTTCGAGGCGCGGTTCTCTTTTATCCTGAGCTCCATCTGCGCCTTGTCGAGGTTGAGATCGAGGACGACCTTGAATCCGCTCGACCGGAGCCATTCGGCGAGGCGTATGGCTTCGCGGCGGAGACCCGGCTTCTTGGGGATGACGACGAAGTGTATCTGGTTGTTCTCCCCGTCGCGCCTGTGCTGGCTGAGGAGTGACTCGACGTCGACGGCAAACCCTGTAGCGGGCGCGTCGTGGCCGTATTTACCCATGAGCTCGTCGTATCTCCCGCCCCTTACGAGCGGCGATTGTATATCGCGTGAGAGTATTTCGAACGTTACGCCGGTGTAGTAATTGAAACCCCTTATCTCGGCTAAGTCTATGTTTATGTCGCAGTCCGACTGATAGTCACCGATGACAGATATAACGTTTTCGAGCTCGACTACATACTTGCTTATCGAGCGTATCTTTTTCGCTTCCCTGAGCACTTCCATACCGCCGAAGAGTGAGGGGAGGGCGCTTATCGCGTCCTTCACGGGCTTTGCCGCCTTCGATTTCCTTATGGCCCGCGAAAGGGCCTCCTGATCCTTTTTCTTGAGGGCGTCTTCGATGTCTTTTCGGTGCTCGCCCGTCTGGGCCAGAAGGTGCCTCAGTATACCGGTGTGCCCGATGTCGAGCACGATATTCTTTATGCCAGATTTTCCGAGGGACTTTATCCCGAGGGCTATGATCTCGGCGTCGGCTTCTGCGGAGCCGAGCCCGACGAGCTCGCAGCCCGCCTGGAATATCTCGCGCTCCTTGCCGCTGCTCTTTTCCTCGAACCTGACGACCCTGCCGTTGTAGCAGAGCCTGAGGGGAGCGGTGTGGTCCTTCATCTGGGTTGCGACGATCCTCCCGACCTGGGGCGTGATGTCGGGCCTTAAGGCCACGACGTCCCCGGACGAGGGGTCTACGAACTTCATTACCTTGCTTTTGAGCTCGTCTCCGAGTCCTATGGAAAGGGGGTCCAAGTATTCGAAGAGCGGGGTTATGACCTTCCTGTAGCCCCACCTCGCGAATTCTTCAAGCAGCCCTTCTTCGGTCCGTCTGAGCTCCTCCGCCTTTTCGGGGGTGTAGTCCTTGACGCCCTGCGGCAGACTGAGTCTGTTTATCATTTATAGATTGACCTGCGTTACGGATATGATGTCCGGGAGATTCGCTATCTTCTCTATGACTTCGTCCGGCACCGGGGAGTCGACGTTCGTAAACACTATGGCCCTTCCGCCTATGGATTCTCTTCCGAGGTGGAGGAGCCCGATGTTGACGCCGTTATCCCCGAGCGTCGTGCACATGGCGCCTATGAATCCCGGCCTGTCTTTATTCTCGCTCACGAGCATGTACCCGCTCGGCACGACGTCTATCTTGAGGCCGTTTATCCCAACGACCCTCGGCTCTTCAGTGCCGAAGATCGTTCCCGAAACATGGCTTTCGCCTTCGTCCGTTTTCACCTTTATCGTTATCAGGCTCGTATAATCCTTTGCCTGTGAGGATTTCGATTCTATTACCTTTATACCCCTTTCCTCCGCTATGACGGGGGCGTTGACGTGGCTTACCACGACGTCCATTATAGGCGCGAGGAAGCCCTTAAGCGCCGAGACCGTTACCGGGCGCGTATCGAGCTCGGATATCTCTCCGTCGTATTGTAGCTGTATCTCCCTGATGCCGCCCTTCGACAGCTGGCCCAGGAGGCTCCCGAGCTTCTCGGCGAGCGTGAGATAGGGGCCGATGGTCTTGAGCACGTCGAGGCTGACAGACGGCATGTTCACTGCATTTTTTACGACGCCGTTAGTGAGGAAGTCGACTATCTGATCGGCTATCGCGAGGCCGACCTTCGTCTGCGCCTCTTCAGTCGAGGCGCCCAAGTGAGGCGTGAAAACCACGTTCTCCTCGAGCTCCATCAGAGGGTTCCCCTCTTCCGGCGGCTCGTTCACGAATACGTCGAAAGCGCATCCGCCGACGTGGCCGGATTTTATCGCCTCGGCGATGTCCTTTTCGTTGACTACGCCGCCCCTGGCGCAGTTGATTATCATGACGCCCTTCCTGGTTTTCTGTAGAGAGTCCTTGTTTAAGAGATCCTTCGTTTCCGGGGTGAGCGGCGTGTGTATCGTTATAATGTCCGACCTCTTCAGGAGATCGTCGAGCGACACGAGCTCGACGCCGAGCCTGTCGGCGGCTTCCTTGGAAAGAAACGGGTCGTACGCTATGACGTTAAGCTTGAGCCCGAGCGCCCTTTCCGCGACGAGCTTGCCGATGTTGCCGAGCCCGATGAGGCCGAATGTCTTCCCGTAAACCTCCCTTCCCTTGAACTTGTTACGTTCCCACTTGCCCGCCTTGATGGATGCGTGCGCCTGCGGTATCTGCCTCGCGAGTGAAAGCATGAGCGTGATAGTGTGCTCGGCTGTCGTTATGGCATTCGCCTCGGGGGTGTTCATGACGACTATGCCCCTTTTGGTGGCGGCATCTACGTCCACGTTGTCGACCCCTATGCCGGCCCTTCCTATGGCCTTGAGGTTTTTTCCCGCGTTTATGAGATCAGCAGTGAGTTTCGTGGCGCTTCTTATTATTATGGAGTCGTAATTGCCTATGATTTCGAGAAGTTCTTCCTTGGCGGTGCTTTTCCTCACGTCGAGCTCAAGGCCCTTGGCGGCTTCGAGAATGCTCAGGCCTTCCTTCGACATGCCGTCTGTTATCAATACTTTCAATTTTTCCTCCGAGATTTTTGAAGGGTTGATTTTACCGGGATAACAATATATGCGAGCGATTAATTAATGTCAATTTAAGCCCGGCCCCGCCCTTGGCGTCAAAACGGACGCTCTAACAAGGGGAAATACAGTCTTGATCGACCCTCCCGGGGCGCCGGGGCGCTGAAATTGAGAAGAGCCCGCGAGTAAGTTAAGCTTACGCCCTGATTATGGCGGAAGAAGAAATAAACGAAGAGGGATTGAACGAAGGCAGAATGTCGTTCCTAGACCACCTGACGGAGCTCAGGAGAAGGCTCCTATGGTGCGTGCTCGCCATTTTCGCGGTGTTCATACCGGCTTACGCATATTCCGAGGTCATATTCGATTTCCTCATGAGACCTATAATAGAGAACCTCCCCGAGGGAAGCTCTCTCATATTCACGATGCCGGCCGAGGGCTTCATGACGTATCTGAAGGTGTCTTTCTTCGCCGCGCTGTTCGGGGCGATACCGTTCATTCTCTACCAGGCCTGGAAGTTCGTCGCCCCCGGGCTCTACAAGCACGAAAAGCTGATAGTCATCCCGTTCATATCCTTCGGGACGTTATTTTTCCTCTTCGGCGCCGGCTTTTGCTACTACATCGCCGCCCCCAAGGCATTTCAGTTCCTCTTAAACGAATATTCGTCCGAGTACGTGAAGGCGTTTCCCTCGATCAGGGAGGCCCTTTCCTTCTTCATGGCGCTCCTCCTCGGCTTCGGCCTCATATTCGAATTTCCTCTGGTCGTATTCGTCCTTGCGAGGCTCGGGCTGGTTACGAGCGGCTGGCTCAGAAGGCAGTGGAAGTACGCGATACTCGTAAGCGCCGTGGCGGCCGCCATACTTACCCCGACGACGGACGCCGTATCGATGATGTTCATGTTCGTTCCGATAGTCATATTCTACGGTCTCGGCATTCTCGTAGCGTGGCTTTTCGGAAAGAAGCGCCCCGCGCCTGCCGAAGAACCCGAGGAATTCGGCCCGAACGACGGGTTCTAGTCCCTCGCGTGGAACGGGTTTTCCATAGACGGGCCAGGGAGCTTGACTTTTCCCTATAAAAAAATAAAGTAGATTTTCTAAAATTGACAAGAGGGCTCTGCGCGTCCGTCCCGGACAGATTTGCGGGTTCCGGACGCCGCTCGCGAGGTAACGATGGCCGCAAAATCCGAGAAAAAGAAAACGAGGGACCTGCATCACCCGATAACCTACAAACGCCGGAACGGGGAGTTTAACGTCGAATGGTACGTCGGGCAGGACAAGAGGAACTGGGTCCTCCCGAAGATTTTAAGAGAGCAGGCCAGAAAGCTCGGCAAAAAGCCTTTCCTCCAGTTCGGGTATAAAAAACCGCTCAGCTTCTTTGCCGTAAACAGGCAGGCCAACAGGATCGCGAACGCCCTAATATCCCTTGGCATAAAAAAGGGGGATAAAGTCTCGGTGTATATGCCGAACTCGGACGACTACGTCATAACGTGGTTCGGCATCCTCAAGGCGGGGATAGTCATGGTTCCCATCAACACCGCCTACAAGATGGATTTCCTTCAATATATAATCGACAGCTCCGATTCGCGCGTTCTGTTTGTAGCCGAAGAATACCTCGACAGGATGGTTCCCATCGCGGGGCAGATTCCCCATCTGGAGCGCGTGATCGTCTGGACGAGGGACGGCGGGGAAAAGTTCAGCCGCCAGGGATTCAAGTTCAGGAAGATGACTCCCTACACGTCCTTCATAAATTCGGGAAAGCCCTCGGAGCCCGACGTGGAAGTCACGTTCATGGACTTCGCGCGCCTCATGTATACCTCCGGCACGACGGGGAGGTCGAAGGGCGTAATGAGGCCGTGCGCCGCGGATTACTCCAGCGCGAGAAACTATTCCGAAATCATGGACGTCGGCCCCGACGACGTATGCTTCACCTGCCTGCCGCTATATCATTCGAACGCCATGGTGATGTCCGTCTACCCCGCGCTAATAAAAGGGGCGAAGGTCGTCGTCGAGGAAAAGTACAGCGCGAGCCAGTTCTGGAAATGGATTAAGGACCACGGCGTGACGAAGTTCAACATCGTCGGTACGATGGCCTATTTCATGTGGAATACTCCGCCCGTCCCCGAGGAAAAGCAGCACAAGACGCGGCTCGTCCTCGGCTCCCCCGCGCCCCACGACATAATCGAGCAGTTCATGGAGAGGTTCAATATCCAGTTCATGGAAGGGTACGGGCTCACCGAGATAGGGCAGTGCACGTGGATGCGCCCGGGCGAGCCGTTCAGGGTGGGCTCGTGCGGTAAGGAAGCGCCGGGATACGAGATCAAAGTCGTCGACCCCGAGACGGACGAAGAGGTGCCGAGGGGCACTATAGGCGAGATCGTCGTCAGGCCGAGAACGCCGAACATAATGCTCCATTACTACAACAAGATGCCGGAGAAGACTGTCCAGGACTTCAGGAATTTCTGGTTCCACACGGGCGACGCCGGAAGGATGGACGAGGACGGATACATATACTTCGTCGACAGGGTTAAGGATTATATCCGCCGCCGCGGAGAGAATATAAGCTCGTTCGAAGTGGAGAAGATCGTCAGCTCGCATCACGAAATCGACGAGTGCGCGACAGTCGGCATCAAAGCCGAGGGCGGGAGATACGCCGAAGACGAAGTCATGATAGTCGTCGTCGCGAAAAAGGGGAAAACGGTGGACCCATGGAAGCTCATAGAGTATCTCGAGCCGCGAATGCCTACCTTCATGCTCCCGAGGTTTATAAGGTTCGAGGCATCCCTCCCGAAAACGGGTACGGAAAGGGTCCAGAAGAATAAGCTCAGAGACAAGGGCATTACGAAAGACACCTGGGACAGGGAAAAGGCGGGGTATAAGGTAAAGCGCTGACGGTAGGCGGGCCCTGAAACGAGTCCGGACTGGTGTTCGTATGCTCTCGCCGCGCCATATCACACATTTCGTCCCGGGTATTTTCCCGGCTCTTCGATTGAAATCCTTTTGGTGCTAGAATTATCGGCGGATGAGCGGGCTTTCCCCCGTTTATACCCTGAAACCAGGAGGATTAGATATGTCGAAGGTTCTTAAAGTTTCGCTTCCTTTCGTTGCAGGTGCGTTGTTCGCTTTCGTTATAATGAGCTCGTTCAATATGTTCCAGACGGCAAGCGCCCAGCCGGGTTATCAGCCTAACATGGAGCAGGCGCTCGGAAACCTCCACGCGGCCCGTATTAATCTCGAAGTATCGTCCCCTGACAAGGGCGGCCACAGGGTTCAGGCTCTCGAGCTCGTAAACCAGGCCATCTTTCAGGTAAGGCAGGGTATAGCCTTCGCAGACGATTAATAATCCGTTCTTCCCGCGCCCGGCCGGAGGTTGGGCGCGGGTTTACGGTCCTTATGTCTCCTCCTTTCTCCGATACTTAAAAAATCCTTAAATCTTTCCGAAAGAAGCCGGTTTCTTTAATTCGCCTGAACGCTCGTACGCTGAAACCGGTGCTCCACCCGTCACTCTCCGATTGAAACTTCCCATGCGTCCTGTAAATTAATCCCGGGCCGTAAACGAGCCCATAACTCTCCCGGGGGGATTAAATTTGACGGGCGGAAATACCGTAAAGAGCATAAGACGAATCATAGGAAACGCGAAAAGGGCGATTCTGCTCGGCGTCGGTGGCGGTGGCGACATCGTCGGTACCATCCCGACAGCCGACTTCCTCAGCATGTTCGGCGTCGAATGCATACTCGGCGGGCTCTCGTGGGAAAGGTCCGTCATAGACCCCATGCCGGGCCCGAGAACGTTCGAGGAAACGGTTAACGCCCGGAAGCTGAACGACGTCGTCTGGCGGGTCGGGAGGGATACCGCCACCAGCACCGGGGTGAGGTTCGCCGAGGCGGGCGTCGCCGAGGTCACAGGCAAAGAAACGCTTCTCGTCGACATACACGGCGGCCCCGAGGCTGTCGCGAATGGTATCCTGAGCGCCGCGCGCACGCTCGAGGCTGACATTATCGTCGGCATCGACGTCGGGGGCGATATACTCTCCCGCGGGAGCGAGCCCGGGCTCATGAGCCCGCTCGCGGATTCCATAATGACGGCGGCATTCTATATCATCGAGAAGGAGATGCCGGCATTTCTCGGCCTTTTCGGGTACGGGAGCGACGGCGAGCTTACAGCAGGCGAGCTCGAAGACGCAATGAAAGTCCTGGCGAGGGAAGGAGGCCTTCTCGGGAGCTGGGGCCTCACCCCCGAAGCGCTTGAATTAATGGAAAGGGTCATCGCGGTCGTCCCGACGGAGGCGAGCCGGATGCCCGTCCTCCTCGCGAAGGGGGAGTTCGTCGAGACACACATAAGGAGCGGGAGGCGGCACGTGAGCCTTTCGATGTCGTCGACGGTCACGTATTACTTTTCGCCTACGGTACTTTACGAAAAATTGTCTGTCCTTTCGAGGCAGGTGTCCGGAACAAGTAGCCTCACGGAGGCGAACGAGGCCCTTCATGCAATGGGCGTCCGGACGGAGCTCGACATAGAGTTAGATAAATACGCGCTCGAACAGGGAGGACGGGGATGATGTGTGTGTATGTGCAATACACCTTGAGGCGGCCTGGCTGTAACTGCAGTGCAGAAGATCTCTCCCGGGAAGAGCGTTTCTATATAGACGAGTCGTTTGACACGGCCCCGGTTTCATGTTAAATACTTACGATTTTTCAAAATTTTTACCCTTGAGGAAATAAGCCCCGAATGAGTCTCGGAGAAGCAGTTCGATACCCGGTAGACAAGTTTGTCATCGCTTCTGCGCTGATTTTATTTTTTACTATGGCGCTCGCCGCGCCAACAGGTCTGTTATACCATTTTCCCGAAACCGGCACTGAAGCCATAATGATTTCAGGGGTACTTTTCATTGTCGCTGCAGTGGGTAAATTTGTTACCGGGCTGGACGTGCTCCAGAAAGGGATTGGCGGGTTTCACACAGGTTCCGGTATGACGCCCATGGGGGAAACGGGTCTTATTTCCACGCAGATGGGGCTTGTGTAAGGGGTTTTCAGATCCAAAGCTTTTTTCGGCGATGACCGTAATGGTTATGCTAACCGCGTTTATCGCTCCGTCTGTTCCGGAGATCGCTTTTGCAGGAAACGGCGATCGGGAGCCGGAAGGCGGATACGCATAAGCAAGAAGTATAAGGAGATATAACTTATGAAGCTCACAGGCTTTAAGATGACTGCGCCCCTCGGGCTCCTGCTTCTCACGGCGGCCAACGCGAGCGCGGCTTCCGATGACCTTCTCAGCGTCAACTACACGGTATTCATTCAGGTCGTCATATTCATCGCGGCGATATTAATATTGAACACGCTCGTCTTTCAGCCGTTCTTAAAGCTCATGGACCGTAGAGACAAGCTGACGAAGGGAACGATGGAAGAGGCGAGAGAGCTCGAAGCCAGGGTCAAGGCGATAATAGAGGAATACGAGGCTCGTCTCGCCGAGGCGAGAACGCATGCGCAAGAGGAAAGGTCGCGCATAGTGAAGGAAGCCCAGGACGCCGCCACCGGCATCGTTTCGAAGGCGAGAGAGGAAACCTCTTCTCTCATAGAGGAAGCCAAGAAAAAGCTCGAGGCCGAATCCGAATCCATAAAACAGAAGCTGGGCGGAGACGTCGAGCTACTGGCGAAGGAGATATCCTCTAAGATTCTCGGCAGGGAGGCCGGAGCATGACCGAATTCGGAATAATAAATTTTCTACTCACGGCGGCCACCGAGCACCACAACGAATTCAACTGGAGGTTCGCGAGCGAACACGCGGTAAACCTCGTGATTCTTCTCCTCGTGCTCGTTTATTTCATGAAAACCCCTGTGAAGAACTTCCTCGTCGAGAGAAGGAACAGCATCGGGCACGAGATAGACGTAGCGGAGAAGACGATAACCGAGGCCAGGGCGCGTTACGATGAGTATTCGAAGAGGCTCGAAAGTATAGAAAACGAGATAAGCTCGATCAAGGAAAGCCTCCGGACACAGGGTGAGAAGGAAAGGGACGAAATATTAAGAGTCGCGAACGTCGCTTCCGAAAATATGAAAAAGGAAGCGGCAGATTCCATAACTCTTCAGACCGAAAGGGCAAAGAGGGAGATACAGTCCGAGGTCGCCGACCTCGCGCTCGCCCACGCCAGGAGCCTTATAGCCGGCAGCCTCGGTGCGGCCGACAGGGAAAGGATGATCTCCGATTTCACTAAAAATATAGAGGACGAAAAATGGCATCAATCGCAACACTGAGGGACCTCACCGAGGCGCTCACCGAAAGCGCGCGCCAGGAGGGAAAGCTCGACAAAGTCACCTCCGACCTCGAAGACTTTTTCCGCGTTCTCGGAAGCGGGGGTGAGGTGAAAAACATCCTCTGGAGCTCGACGTTCGAGTTCGGGGAACGGAAAGGAATAATAAACGACATAAGCTCGAAAAGGGGCTACGACAAGCTGACGGAGAACTTTCTCGTCCTTGCGATCGAGCTCGACAAGCTTAAGTCACTCATTAAATCCGAGCAGACGGTTTTGAGAAAATTACGCAAGGCGTCGGGCAAAATTCTGGCCGAAGTCGTGCTCGCGTCCGAACCGTCGGACGCCGAGCTCGCCAGGATCAGGGAAGCGCTCGAAAAAGCCGCCGGCGGCAGCATCGACATCACTACGAAGGTCGATCCTTCCATAGTCGGGGGGATCATCGCCAAGGTTGAAGACAGGGTGTTCGATGGTAGTATAAAGACCCAGCTTGAGAGGATAAAGGGCGTTCTCACACGGTCCTGAAAGCCTTCTACTTTTACAAGGAGCGAAGAAATATGCAGGAAATCAAGATTGAAGAGATAGGTCAGATACTAAGAGACCGGATCAAGGGTTACGAAACCAAGATCGAGACTTCCGAAGTCGGGACCGTGATATCCGTCGGAGACGGTATCGCGAGGGCCTACGGGCTCGACCGCGCGATGGCCGGCGAGCTCGTCGAATTCGCGAGCGGCATCATGGGACTCGTCCTCAACCTCGAAGAGGACAACGTCGGTATAGCCCTCTTCGGCGAGGACAAGGAAGTTCAGGAAGGCGACATCGTTAAGAGGACAGGCAGGATCGCCGAAGTCCCCGTCGGCGACGACATGAAGGGAAGGGTGGTAAACTCCCTCGGGCAGCCGATAGACGGCAAGGGCGAGATAAAGGCCGCCGAGACGAAGCCGATCGAAATCAAGGCGCCGGGCGTCGTTTACAGGCAGTCGGTTCACGAGCCGCTTCAGACAGGCATCAAGGCTATCGACGCGATGATCCCGATAGGCAGGGGGCAGCGCGAGCTCATCCTCGGCGACCGTCAGATAGGAAAGACGGCCATCGCCGTCGATACGATAATCAACCAGAAAAGTGAAGACGTATACTGCATTTACGTAGCCATCGGTCAGAAGCAGTCGACTGTGGCACAGGTGGTGGATAAGCTTAAGGAGCACGGCGCGATGGAATACACGACAGTCGTCGCGGCCAACGCTTCCGACCCTGCTCCGTTCCAGTTTATCGCACCTTACGCCGGATGTGCCCTCGGAGAATATTTCAGGGACACCGGAAGGCACGCACTCATCATTTACGACGATTTGACGAAGCACGCATGGGCGTACCGCCAGCTTTCGCTTCTCCTGAGGCGTCCCCCGGGCCGTGAGGCTTATCCGGGAGACGTTTTCTACCTCCACTCGAGGCTCCTCGAAAGGGCGGCGAAGATGAGGCAGGAGGACGGCGGCGGCTCTCTCACCGCGCTCCCGATAATCGAGACCCAGGCGGGCGACGTTTCGGCCTACATTCCGACGAACGTCATCTCCATCACTGACGGTCAGATATATCTTGAAAGCGACCTCTTCTACTCCGGTATAAGGCCCGCCATTAACGTCGGTCTCTCGGTTTCGAGGGTCGGCGGCTCGGCGCAGATAAAGGCGATGAAAAAGGTCGCCGGTACCCTCAGGCTCGAGCTCGCGCAGTACAGGGAAGTCGAGGCGTTCTCGCAGTTCGCCTCAGACCTCGACAAGGCGACCCAGGCTCAGCTCGCAAGGGGCGGCCGTCTCGTCGAGGCGCTCAAGCAGGGCCAGTACGAGCCGCTCCCGGTCGAGAAGCAGATCCTCATCATCTTCGCGGTCTCTAACGGCTACGTCGACGACTACCCGATAGAAAAGGTAAGGACCTACGAGAAGGAGCTCTATTCCTACTTCGACGCTAACCACGCGGACCTCCTCAAGGACATAAGGTCCAAAAAAGAGATCGGCGACGAGCTTAAGGATTCGATCCTGAAGGCGCTCGACGCGCTCAAGGCGCAGCTCGGGGACCTGCAGTAATTCCCGCCCAGGAGATTAAATGGCAAGCTTAAGACAGATACGTTCCAAAATTAAAAGCGTTAAGGGTACGCGGAGGATCATGAGCGCCATGAAGCTCATCTCGGCCGTAAAGCTGAGAAGGGCTCAGGACCTCCTCGTGTCCTACAGGCCTTACTCCGACGCTTTTCTCGAAATAACGAAGAGCATCGCGCGGAAATGCGACCGCGCGGCGCACCCGCTTCTAAGAAAACCGGAGGAGGTAAAGAACCTTCACCTCGTCTTCCTGACTTCCGACAGGGGGCTTTGCGGGAGCTTCAACTCGAACCTCATAAGGAAGCTCGAAACATACATCGTCACCGAAGGCAAGAAGTACGAGCATATAAAGTTCACGTTCCTCGGGCGTAGAGGCCTCGACCATTTCGGGAAAGGAAAGCTCTCGATAGCGGGCAGCTTCACGGGAGTCAACGAAAGGAACTATTCCGAAATCGCGGAAAAGGTGGCCTCCGAGCTGGTGAACGAATATGTAAAGGGCGAGACCGACGAAATAATACTCGTCTACAACTATTTCAGATCCGCGCTGACACAGGTGATGACTTACGAAAAGATACTGCCGATAGAGACAGGCGGCGTCGATGAAGACGCCGTGGAGATAGATTATCTCTACGAGCCTTCGCGGAAAGCCATATTGAAGAAAATTCTTTCGACCTACGTCAAGGTCCGCGTGGAAAGGGCGATACAGGAATCGCTCACGAGCGAGCACGCTTCGAGAATGACCGCAATGGAAAACGCCACGAGCAACGCGGACGACGTCATAAAAAAACTTACCCTTTTGGCCAACAAGACCAGACAGGCCATGATTACGACAGAGCTCATGGACATCGTGAACGGTACAGAGGCCTTAAGAAAAGGAGGAGCAGACTAATATGGAAGCCACCACTAACGGAAACAAAATGGGGAAAGTCGTTCAGGTCATGGGGCCTGTCATCGACGTCGAATTCAAGGAAGGCGGGCTGCCCCCCATTTACACCGCGCTCAAGCTGACGAACCCGCTTTTAAGCAGCGAACAATGGAACCTCGTCGTCGAGGTCGCCCAGCAGCTCGGCGGAAACCGCGTGCGCTGCATAGCGATGGACTCGACGGAAGGTATAAGAAGGGGCGAGGACGCTCTCAACACCGGGCAGGGCATCACGGTGCCCGTCGGCAAGGAGGCCCTCGGCAGAATTCTTAACGTAGTCGGCGAGCCAATCGACGAGATGGGCCCCGTCAACACGCAGGCCCGCTGGCCGATACACAGGGACGCCCCCGAGTTCGTCGAGCAGAGCACGAAGCTCGAATTGTTCGAGACGGGCATCAAGGTCATCGACCTCATCGCACCGTTCCTGAGAGGCGGAAAGATCGGTCTCTTCGGCGGCGCCGGCGTGGGCAAAACGGTTCTTCTACTCGAGCTCATACACAACGTCGCAAAGGAATACGGCGGCGTGTCGGTGTTCGGCGGAGTAGGTGAAAGAACCCGCGAAGGAAACGACTTCTGGGTCGAAATGAGGGAATCCGGCGTTCTAGCGAACACGGGCCTCGTATTCGGCCAGATGAACGAGCCCCCGGGCGCGAGGGCGAGGGTCGCTCTAACGGCTCTCACGCTCGCAGAGTATTTCAGGGACGAGCAGGGGCAGGACGTTCTCCTATTCATCGACAACATATTCAGGTTCACGCAGGCGGGCTCCGAGGTGTCGGCGCTCCTCGGCCGTATCCCGTCGGCGGTAGGTTATCAGCCTACGCTGGCTACCGACCTCGGAGAGCTCCAGGAAAGGATCACGTCGACGGTCAAGGGCTCGATCACTTCAGTCCAGGCGATTTACGTTCCGGCGGACGACCTTACCGACCCGGCTCCCGCGACGACGTTCGCTCACCTGGACGGTACGATCGTTCTTTCGAGGCAGCTGACGGAGCTCGGAATTTATCCCGCGGTCGACCCGCTCGACTCCACGTCGCGAATCCTCGACCCATTAATTGTCGGCCAGGAGCACTATCAAACTGCGCGCCGCGTGCAGGAAGTTCTACAGCGCTACAAGCAGCTCCAGGAAATCATCGCGATCCTCGGTATGGACGAGCTTTCGGAAGAGGACAAGCTCGTGGTCGCGAGGGCGAGGAAGGTGCAGAGGTTCCTCTCGCAGCCGTTCCACGTCGCGGAGCAGTTCACGGGCACGCCCGGAAAGTACGTTCCGATCAAGGAGACGATCGCGGCGTTCAAGGAAGTTATCGACGGCAACCTCGACGACGTGCCCGAGCAGGCCTTCTACATGGTGGGCAATCTCGACGAAGCGCTCGAGAAGGCAAAGCAGCTCGTTGCCTGATAAATTTATGATAACGTTCGAACGGGGGCGCGGCCGGTCCGCGCCCCCCGGGATTTAAAGCGGCGTCTTTCGCCTGAGCATTACAGACATAAGGAGAGTAAATTGCCGGATTTACAGCTTCAGGTTATAACCCCGTCGAGGGTCATCGTGGACGAACTGGTGGACGAAGTCGTCGCTCCGGGTGTTCTCGGAGAGTTCGGAGTCCTTCCGGGCCACGTCCCTTTCATAACGCTTCTCGCCGAGGGCGAAGTCAGGTACAGGAAGGGTTCTTCCGAGCAGAAGCTCCCTGTCGAAGGCGGGCTTGCGGAAGTCAGGGACAATAAAGTAACCATTCTGACAGACAGAGCGGGCTGACGCGCCGGCCCCGGCGTCTTTCCCCCTGTTTTACATTTCCTTTCCCCGAGTGTGCCGCCCGCTCCCGCGAGTGGAGATTTGAACCTGCACCACCATTCCATATATAATAAATAAAAGCCGTATTTTACGTGGAGGTTGTTTTTCATGGCCTTACCCGAAAAGAATCCCGAGCCTTTCGTGCTCAGGAGCGACGATGGCCCCGTTAGAAGTCTCGTAATAAACAGGCCCTCGTCTTATAACGCACTTTCCCTCGCCTGCATGGAAGCGCTTATAGAAGAGTTCGAGGCGCTCTCGGAAGAGAGGTCCGTGAGCGTCGCCATACTCTCGGGAGCGGGGAAGGGTTTTTGCGCCGGGCACGATCTGAAGGAGATGCGCGGAAATCCCGAGAGGGGGTTTTACGAAAAGACCTTCGAGACGTGCACCAAGATGATGCTCTCGATAGTCGATTGCCCGAAGCCGGTAATAGCCAAAGTGCACGGCGTCTCGAGCGCGGCCGGATGCCAGCTCGTCGCGACGTGCGACCTCGCGGTCGCCGACGAAGGCGCGAGGTTCTCGACGCCCGGGGTGAACATCGGCCTCTTCTGCTCGACGCCGATGGTCGCGCTCTCGCGTAACGTCTCCCGCAAGCACGCAATGGAGATGCTGCTCACGGGAGATTTCGTTACAGCCCGGCGCGCGTACGAGATAGGGCTTATAAACAGAGTCGCAGCCGCCGGCGAGCTCGACGCCGCGGCAGTGGAGTTTGCCTCGAAGATAGCGTCCAAATCCCCGCTTACGCTCAAAACGGGCAAGAAGGCCTTTTACGAGCAGATAGACAAGGACCTCAGGGGCGCTTACGAATACGCGAGCCGCGTCATGGTGGAGAACATGATGGCCCGCGACGCCGAAGAGGGTATAGACGCGTTCATAGAAAAGCGTGAGCCCCGCTGGTGCGGTGAGTAAAGAGCTTCACGGGTTCTTAATAATTCCGGGTTATCCTTCAGGGGCTTCTCCCAAGGGCTCTCCCGTAAAGTGTTGTATAGGCTATAGGTGCGCTGTACGGAGCCGCTGTAAAGTTTTCTCGTTAGAGCGGAGAGAAAGGGACAGGGAAAAATAAAAGGCTGGTGAATCGTATATGCGTACAATGCTCTTTTTATCGTTAGTTGCAATTGCAGCTCTGGCGGGTTTTGCAGCTGCCGCGAAGGCGGAAACGCCTTCCATACCTGCGCTCATCGGGAGCAGGCAGGTGCTCGTCATAGGCGAATCCTACGGGCGGCCCGAATCGAACCGCTTCGTGTCGGATTCGGTGTCGACGTATTTAAAGGGCGGGGGATGCCTCAAGGTCGGCCTCGAAATATCGTCGGATCAGCAGGCCGTTCTCGACAGCGCCATGAAGGGCGAGGTCCCGATTTCGGACATAAAAGTGAACAGCATAATAGACAGCCCTTCCTATAGAGACATGCTGACGAGCTTCAGCGGGCACGTTAAAGCAGGCAGGTGTTTCTCCGTAAAGGCTATAGACGTTCCTTCTTCTGTTCCGGTCTCGCGCGACGGGTGGATGGAGAAGCAGACAGCCGAGATGGCGGGCGATACGCCAGTCGTCCTCCTCGTCGGGAACGCGAGGGCCGTGAAGGAATCGGGGCATACAGGCGAAGACGCACTCCTGGCCGAGCGGCTCTCCGACAAGTCCGTAACCGTCGCCTCCGCGCTTCAGTACTGGGGCCCGGGGCAGTGCGGGGAGAGGAAGTCCGAGTATATTGCCGCATCAGACCCGAGGGCCGGGGATTATATAAAAGAAACACTCTCCGCATCCAGCGAGGAAGAGGAGCTCGACACCTCTCTCGCGGCCGACGGCATTCTCGTATGGACGTGTGAGGGAGTGCAGGTCAGCGAGACAATGGCCGCGACTGAAAGTGGAAGCGGTGTCCTTGCGGAAGAGGGCGAGACCGTGACGGAGGAGAAGTCTGAGGTCGTCGTCCGGGACGAGGCGGCCCTCAAGAAGATCAGGTGGGCTATAAAGAACAACTATCCGGCGCTGGGAATGACCAAGGAAGAGGCCCTTCAGGCCATGCGTAAAGAGCCTGAGAAGATCGAAAAGATAGACGGCGGCGAAAGGTGGTCGTTCGAGTGCTTCGATTCGGACGGCTACTGGCACAAGTGCTACGTGTTCGACTTCAAGGACGACATAGCCGTCAAAGTCAGGAATATGGACTGAGAAAACAGAAAGCCTGAGCTCCGGGATGCCTATCATGAAACTCAGGCATATTTTTCAGATTTGCTTAGTTATGAACCAGCGCCGCGCGATAAACGCGGCAACAGTGTATTTACTGCGCCGGCTCTTCGGTGGACGTCTCGGGTGTTTGAACGGTGCTTCCGGCCTTGGAGCCCGGAACGTCGTACCTCGAACGCTCCTTGATCCTGCTCGCCTTCTTCGAGCGTCCTCTCAGGTAGTAGAGCTTGGCCCTTCTGACCTTGCCCCTTCTCTTGACCTCGACCTTGGCAATAAGCGGCGAATGGAGCGGGAAAATCCTTTCCACGCCGACGCCGTAGGAAACCTTTCTGACGATGAAGGTTTCGCGAACGCCGCCGCCCTTCTTGGCTATGACGACGCCCTCGAAGACCTGGATCCTCTCCCTGTCCCCTTCCTTGATCTTATAATGTATGGCTACGGTGTCGCCCGGGCGAAACTCCGGAAGGTCCGACCGCATCATCGATTTTTCTATTTCGAGTATTACGCTCATCTTACTTCTCCCTCTTCATATTGTACACGAAAACAGCCTGTCGAGAATCACGGCGGCGGCGCTCCTGACCGACAGGTGATTATACGCCGTATAACCGCTTACGGGTTTCAGCGTGTAATCGGCGCCCGCGAGTATCTCTTCCGCAAGCCCCCAGCCTGTTCCGAAAAGTATCAGATAGGGCCCGCTATCCTTCCCAAACATCTTCTGCCGGAGCTCGCTGTACCCTATCATATTATCCCTGGGACGGGCGTCCGTGACAACCACGGCCGGCTTTCGTCCTTCTATCCTTTCGATGTCTTCTACGGCCTCGGAGAGCGTGTCCTTGACTTCGACAATCTCAAGGGCCTCCGACCTCGACCTGTTGGAAGACTCGCCGTCTCCCCCGTTCCAATGCTTAAGCACACGCTCTATCAGCTGTTTCTGCTCTGCATTCGGCTGAACCAGATAATATTTCCTGATGCCGTACGTCGTTGCCGCTCTCGCGATATCGTGTACGTCCAGGTTAGTGAACGCGGTGTTTATTATCGTGAGCCGATTATTGTATACGGGATAGTGAATTAATGCAATATACGCCCTGAAAAAAGGGGGATTCTCTTCTTTCAGGGTGTTTATGTAATCGATGTCGGCTCTGGATACTTTAGCCCTGTCGAGGAGGTCGGACCTTTTAAAGTACGTCCTTCGAAGGCTCTCCTTCCGCCTCCACTCGTCTATTTCTTTGTGGTTGCCGGAGAGAAGCACCGCCGGAATGTCTTTATCCTGGAAATTCTCAGGCCTCGTATATTGCGGGTATTCGAGGAGGCCCTCCCTGAAGGAATCGGCTTCGGCGGATTGCTCGTTGCCGTGGAATCCCGGCAGGAACCTGGAAACGCTGTCAATGATAACCGCCGCCGCCGGCTCGCCTCCCGAAAGGACGTAGTCACCTACGGATATCTCCCTGTCGACGTAAATCTCCCTCACTCTGTCGTCTATACCTTCGTACCTGCCGCAAATTATAATCAGCCGGTCGTACTCCGAAACGAGCTCCCGGGCTTCCGCGTCGGTGAAAGGCCTTCCGGCCGGCGTCGTGAGTATGACGACCGACTTCCCGCCGCCCTTCCTCGCATCCTCGATAGCCGCGCCTATCGGCCCGGGCTTCATGAGCATCCCGCCGCCGCCGCCGTAGGGGGAGTCGTCGACCGTTCTGTGCCTGTCTTCGGTATAGTCCCTTATATCGCGGGTGGTAATTTCCACGATGCCCTTCTCCCTGGCCTTCTTAAATAGCCCGATGGAGAAAGGGGAATCAAAATACTCCGGGAATATTGTGAGAATGTCGAATTTCATTTGAGCTGTTCGGAGAGGGGTGTTATTTCTGTCCGAGGAGTCCGTCCACGGGCGTTATTATGATTTTCGAGCTTTCGAGGTCGATTTCCTTTATTATGGGCTCGGCGAGAGGGATCAGCGTCTCAACTCCTCCGTTCCTGACGACAAGGACGCTCTGCTCCGCCCTGTCGATGAGGTCTTCCACCTTTCCGACAAAGGCTCCGTCTTCGGAGTAAACACGGAGCCCGATAAGCTCGAACCAGTAATACTCGTCCTCTTCGAGTCCTTCCAGCTCGTCCGCGTCGACGAGCACTCCGGCGCCCCTCAGCTCCTCGGCGTCGTCTATGGAGTCCACTCCCTTCAGCTTTACGACCGCTGCGCCCTTCTGGAGCCTGCAGGCGCTTACGGCAAGCATCTCCGGCTCCCCGGAAGAATCTTTCCTGTCGATGTAAATATAATTGATTCCAGGAAGGTTATCCGGCCGCCTGCTGAAAGGTATCAGTACGACCTCTCCCTTCAGTCCGTGCGGCCTGGTGATTTTCCCGTAATTGATTAACCCCATGTTCGACTGAAGGGTAGACGCTTATTCCAGGATCTCCAGAACCGCGCGTCGCTTCATCTTCGCGGCGGCAGCTCCGAGTATGGTCCTTATGGCCTTTGCTGTTTTTCCCTGTTTGCCAATTATCTTCCCCAGATCCTCAGGTGCCACTTTTAATTCGAGTACGGCTGTCTGCTCACCTGCAACCTCTCTCACCTCGACTTTATCAGGATTGTCAACAAGAGACTTAGCTATATACGAAACGAGCTCGTTGAGCCTTTCCATGACTGGTACCTCCCCTGTTTTATATCACCACTGCCCACTCGTACACTCACTGCAGATCGCCTTTAGCCCCCGGCTTCGATTTTACTAGTTAAGCGTTGAAATCAGTTTTCCGACTCTCTCGGAAGTCTGCGCGCCCTTGCTGACCCAGTCCTGCACCCTGTCGGTTCTCACGTCGAGAACGTGCGGTTTTTTCCTGGGATCGTAAATACCAAGTATTTCGAGGAATTTGCCGTTACGCGGGGAGCGGGAATCCGCAGCGACAATCCTGTAAAAGGGTTTCTTCTTGGAGCCTATTCTAACGAGTCTTATCTTAACCAAAATGCTTATACCTCCTTGGTATTCAATATTATAAATTAGATTACATGTACTTCATCATTCTTTTCGCGACTTTCCCCATCTTTCCCATATTTTTCATCATGCTCTTCATCTGCATGTAATTCTTGATCATCCTGTTTATGTCTTCGACCCGTGTCCCGCTTCCGAGAGCGATCCTTTTCCGCCTGCTTCCGTTGATTATCGTGTGGTTGAGTCTCTCGCCAGGGGTCATGGAATCGATTATGGCGATAGTCTTCTTGATTTCCCTTTCAGCCGTCTCGATGGCTTTCGGGTCCTTGGCTATCTGCTTCATGCCGGGGATCATCTGCGTCATGCTGTCGAGAGAGCCGAGCTTATTCATTGCGAGCATCGCCTCCCTGAAATCGGCGAGGGAAAATTCCTTTTTGAGGAGCTTTTTGGCCATTTCCTCGGCCTGCTTGTCATCGAACGCCGCCTGCGCCTTTTCGATGAACGTGAGCACGTCACCCATGCCTAAAATGCGTGACGCTATCCTGTCCGGGTGGAATACTTCGAGGGCTTCCAGCTTCTCGCCGGTTCCGAAGAACTTTATGGGCTTTCCGGTAACGGCTTTTATGGATAGAGCCGCGCCGCCCCTGGCGTCGCCGTCCATCTTCGTCAGCACGATGCCGTCTATGTCGAGAGCCTCGTTAAAGCTCGTCGAAACGTTGACGGCATCCTGGCCGGTCATCGCATCAGCGACCAGCAGAACCTCCTGCGGGGAAACCTGCGACTTTATGTTCTTCAGCTCCTCCATCAGCTCCTCGTCGATATGGAGCCTTCCCGCCGTGTCGATGATTACGGTATCGTATCCGCCGAGCCGGGCCTGATTCATGGCCTTTATGCTTATATCTACGGGGTCTTCGCCGGGCTGTGTGTCGTAGATGCCCACACCGACCTGCTTCGCCAGCACCTTCAGCTGGTCGATAGCCGCCGGCCTGTAAACGTCCGCCGGAACGAGGTAGGGATTCCTTTTCAGCGTGTCCTTTAAATACCTCGCCAGCTTGGAAGAGGTGGTCGTCTTACCGGAGCCCTGGAGCCCGACGAGCATTATGGCGACAGGCGGGGCGGCTTTGAGGTCGAGCCCCGAGCTTTCCCTGCCGAGAACTTCCTTCAGCTCCTCGTGCACTATCTTGACGAACTGCTGGCCCGGGGTCAGGCTCGTCATGACTTCCTGCCCGAGCGCGCGCGTCTTTACGGATTCGACGAACTCCCTAACGACCTTGAAGTTGACGTCCGCTTCGAGAAGGCTCAGGCGCACCTCTCGGAGAGCGTCCTGTATATTGCTCTCGCTGAGCTTGCCGTAGCCTCTTACGCGCTTTAATGTGCTATTAAGCTTTTCCGATATTCCTTCGAACATGGCTTCCTGAGGACAAAACTCTCCCCTTAATTATGGAAGGATAATTATTAGCATAGAGGGGGTATGTTGTCAATTTTAAGACGCAGATGCAAGCATCCGGGATGATAATAATAGAGCATATAGAAAAGCTTTCCGGGGCCGTTTCTGCAAATTAATTATTTAATGCCTTGCGGTCTATGCGCGCGGATTGTTTAGAATCGATACCAATTTTATGAGGCGCATAGTCTCTCTCGATAATCTCAATCCTCTTCCGATACGAACTTGTACACGCTCCCGTCGATTAGGCAGACGTATGCCTCTCCATCCTCGTCTATTCCGAAAGTTGTCACGGAAGATGGACCGAAACGGGTTATCTCTTCGTTATCCGTTACGGCGGACCCGTTCCATCCGAGGGCCCATACGCGGCCCGAGACGAAGTCGCCGTATAAAAATTTTCCGAACAGCTCCGGTATGCCGCCGCCCCTGTAGAAGAGCCCCGCAATGATCGCGCGCCCGGTTTCGGGCCCGTATTCGAATACGGGAAGCTCTAAACCTTCCGTGTCGCATCCCGTGGACGGGTTATGGCACAGAGTTCCTTCCATGACGTCCCATCCGTAATCGAGGCCGGGCTCGACGAGATCGATTTCTTCCCTCGACGAATCGCCGACGTCGCCTACGAAGAGTATTTCGGTCAGGGGGTCGAATGCGAATCTCCACGGGTTCCGAAAGCCGTAGGCGTAGAGTTCCTCCCTGAAACCCGATGTATTTCCGGCAAAGGGATTATCGCCGGGAATGCCGTAATCGAGGCCTTCGTCGGGATTATCGACGTCGATTCTCAGTATCGAGCCGAGGAGGTTCGTGCGGTCGCGACTCGTGGAGCCTGAGCTTCCGCCGTCTCCCGCCGCGATGTAAAGATATCCGTCGGGGCCGAACGCCAGCTGGCCCGCCTTGTGGTTGGTTGCCTGGGGCTGGGGGATTTCCAGAATGACGAGCTCGCTATCCGGGTCGGCGACGCCGGGGTCGCCGGTTACGGTGAAGCGGGATATAACGCTCCTCCGGGGTCCGTCGGCAACGTAATACACGTAAAAGTTTCCGTTGCGTTCATATTCGGGGTGAAAGGCTATCCCGAGGAGCCCGCTTTCTCCGGAGTGGAAGACCTCATCCTGTATGTCGAGGAAGGTTTCGTCTGTGCCGTCCGGCGAGACGACGCGCACGACGCCCTTCTGCTCGACGATGAATACGCGCCCTGTGCCGTCGCCCGCGTTCTCGAAATCGACGGGCGAGTCGAGCGGGACGTCTGCAAATACCCTCTGAATTACGATTCCAGTGTTTCCGCCGCCGCCTCCCCCCCCGCCCCCACCACCGCCGTCATTGTCCCCATCCCCTCCGCTTCCCCCGCACGAAAGAATGGAGAAGGAAACCACTGCAAGTAATACGAATAAAGCTTTCCGCCCTTCCATAATCCGCCCCCGGTTCCCGCAGTATGAAAAATTCCTAGCTAAGCGTTTCGCCCGGCTTGATATCTATTATTTCGAGGCCCTGTATGTCTTTCGTGAGCTCTCTTAATTGAGCCGGGGTCCCGGTCAGCACGGGAAAAGTCCCGTAATGCATCGGGATCACCTTCTTCACGTTCAGGAACCTGCACGCGTAGGACGCTTCGAGCGGCGACATCGTGTAGAGGTCCCCTATCGGCAGCAGCACGAGCTCGGGCTTGTATATCTCCGATATCAGCTTCATGTCGCTGAACACGGCCGTATCCCCCGTGTGATAGATCCTGAACCCGTTCTCGAACTCGATTATATAGCCCACGGCCTCGCCGCCGTAGGATATGGTGCCGTCTTCTTCGAGGATGCCGCAGCTATGGTCGGCGTGCACCATCGTAAACTTTATACCGTCGACTTCCTGCGTGCCCCCCTTATTCATGGAGAGCACGTTCTTGATCCCCCGGTTCTCGAGCCAGACGCCCGTCTCGAAAATGCCAACTACCTTCGGACTGTGCTGCTGCCCGAGGGGGACGGCGTCGCTGATGTGGTCGAAGTGCGCGTGGGTCAGGGCCATTATGTCGAGCGTGTCGATTTTCTTCAGGTTTTCCGGGCATGCCGGGTTGTGCTCGATCCATGGGTCTATTATTATAGTCTTTCCCCCCGGGCTCTTTATCTTAAACGTCGAATGCCCGAGGTAGGTGAATTCAGTCTCTTTATTCAGCTTCGTCATTTTCTCCTCCATTACCGGACGGCTTTTATTGTTTTAAATAATAACCGTTCGGGCTCATCGAATGCAACCGGGCCCGGGCGGCCCGTATGTTAGACTGTCTTGTGGTGAACTACGAGATACTTGACCACACCGCGGACGTCAGGGTCAGGGCCTACGGCGGCGATATGGCGGGGCTTTTGAGGAGCGCCATTCTCGCCATGGCCTCGCTTATAGCGGCGGCGGACAATGTCGAGAGCAGGGAGACCGTGACGGTAGAGGCGTCCGGCGAGACGCCGGAAGAGCTTCTGGTTCATCTGCTCAGTGAAGTGCTCTACGTCCACTATACTCGCAGGATGGTTTTCGAGGGCGCCGCGGTAGAGGTCGCAGACGATAGGGAGCTTCGGGCGAAATGCATCCTCCGCGGAGAGACGTACGATCCCCGGCAGCACGAGCTCGGATACGACATAAAGGCAGTGACGTATCACGATTTGAAAATAGAAAGGGCGGGTGATAGATTAACTGCCGAAATTGTTTTCGACGTTTGAAAACGGTTCCCTCAGGCGGCGACCTGCAAAAAAATCGAATGAGAATCGAGAAGATACACGACAACCTCTGGGAGATACCCAGGACGGGCGGCATGCTCGTTCCGGGCAGGGTGTACGCGAGCGAGAGCCTGCTCCGTAGGATTCAGGAAGACAAGGCGCTCGACCAGCTCGTAAATGTCGCACATCTCCCCGGTATAAAAAAGTACGCCGTCGCGATGCCCGACATACACTGGGGCTACGGGTTTCCAATAGGAGGCGTCGCCGCGATGGACGCCGAGGAGGGCGTGATATCCCCGGGCGGCGTGGGGTACGACATAAACTGCGGCGTCCGTCTCATGTCGACGGGGCTTTCGGAAGACGAGGTGAGGCCTTCGCTCAGGAAGCTCGTCACAGTGCTTTTCAAGAATATCCCGAGCGGCGCGGGCGAGGGCGGCAAGGTGAAGCTCTCCGATAAGGACTACCGCGGCATTTTCACAAAGGGAGCGGCATGGGCTGTCGAGAAAGGGTGGGGTGAAGAGAGAGACCTCGAAACCATCGAGGACGAGGGCCATTTCCCCGGCGCCGACCCCGGGGCTGTCAGCAAGAGGGCGTTCGAGAGGGGGAAGGACCAGGCGGGGACACTCGGCTCCGGAAACCATTTCCTCGAAGTGAACGTCGTCGACGAAATATACGGCGCCGGCGCCGCTGAGGCCTTCGGTCTTAAGCTCGGGCAGGTATGCGTCCTCATACACTCGGGGTCGAGGGGATTCGGGCACCAGATTTGCACCGATTATATAGACACGATGCTGGGGTACATGAGAAGGGAGGGGCTACATCTTCCGGACAAGCAGCTCGCCTGCGCCCGCATTGACTCGCCCGAGGGCAGAGGCTATCTCGCAGCCTTTGCCGCCGCGGTGAATTACGCCTGGGTGAACAGGCAGGTGCTCATGCACCTCGCACGAAAGTCGTTCTGCGAGGCGCTTGGGATAACCCCGCGCGAGCTCCAGGGCAGGTTAGTCTACGACGTCAGCCACAACATCGCGAAATTCGAGGAGCACCGTGTGAACGGCGAAAGCACGAAGGTCTGCGTTCATAGAAAAGGCGCGACGAGGGCCTTCCCGAAGGGGCACAGGCTCGTCCCCGAGGCCTACAGGAGCGTCGGCCAGCCCGTTTTCATACCCGGCGACATGGGCAGGGGGTCGTACGTTCTCGTTGGGCTCCCGGGCGCTCTCGACGAAACATTCGGCACCTGCTGCCACGGCGCGGGCAGGATGCTCTCCAGGACGAAGGCGCTCAAGGAAGGGCAGGGCAGGGACCTCTTTTCCGAGCTCGAAAATAAGGGAATAATAGTGATGGCCAAAGGAAAGAAAACCGTCGCCGAGGAAATGCCGGACGCGTACAAGGACGCGGGCGAAGTTTGCCGCGTCGTTCACGACGCCGGCATAGCGGGGATGGTCGCCAGACTCAGGCCGATAGGAGTTATAAAAGGATAAACGCACATGCTCGATTCAAGGTACGTCGAAGATAATCTCGAAAAAGTGATCTCCGGAATGAAAAACAGGGGGGCCGCTTTCGACGCCGAAAGGTTCGGCGAGCTCGCCTCCAAAAGGCGGAGCATTATAAAGGAAGTGGAAGACCTCGAATTCAGGAGAAATACCGGCTCGAAGCGGTTCGGCGAGCTCAAGCGCAAAGGCGAGAACGAAGAGGCCGAAAAGCTGCAGACAGAGCTCAGGGCCCTCTCCGACAAGATAAAGTCGCTCGACGGGGAAAGGACGCGCATAGAGGCCGAATTCAGGGAATTTCTCCTCGGCGTGCCGAATCTTCCGCACGACACCGTGCCTGTCGGGAAGGACGCCTCGGGGAACGTAGAAGTAAGAAAATGGGGGGAGCCGCGCGCGTTCGGCTTCACTCCCAGAGACCACGTGGAAATAGGCAGGATACTCGACATAATAGACCTCGACAGGGCTGCCAAGATCACCGGGGCGAGATTCGCTCTTTATAAAGGCACCGGCGCCAGGCTCGAAAGGGCGCTCATAAATTTCATGCTCGACCTCCACACGGGGGAGCATGGGTACAGGGAAGTCCTCCCGCCCTTCATGGCCAACAGCGCGAGCTTCGTCGGCACCGGCAACCTGCCCAAGTTCGAGGAAGACCTCTTCAAGGTGAGTAACACCGACTATTACCTCGTTCCGACGGCCGAGGTGCCTGTGACGAATATACACAGGGACGAGATTCTCGACGGCGGCGAGCTTCCCGTTAAGTACGCCGCCTACACGCCGTGCTTTAGGAGCGAGGCGGGCTCTTACGGAAAAGACGTCCGCGGAATAATAAGGCAGCACCAGTTCAACAAGGTCGAGCTGGTTAAATTCGCGGATCCCGAGAGCTCTTTCGACGAGCTCGAATCCTTGACGGCGGACGCCGCGCGCGTGCTGGAGCTCCTGGGGCTTCCGTTCAGGATAATGCTCCTCTGCACGGGCGACATGGGATTCTCCTCGACGAAGACCTACGACATAGAGGTCTGGGTCCCGAGCGAAAATACGTACAGGGAAATCTCCTCCTGCAGCAATTTCGCCGACTTTCAGGCGAGGAGGGCTTCCATAAGATACAGGCCGTCGGGCGGAGGAAAGCCGCGCCTCGTCCATACACTGAACGGCTCGGGTCTCGCGGTCGGAAGGACGCTCCTCGCAATACTCGAAAACTTCCAGGAAGAGGACGGCTCCGTAATCATCCCCGAAAAGCTGAGGCCCTACATGGGCGGGCAGGAGAGGATTACGGCGTAAGTCGGTGGCTTAAGCTAAAGGTCTCAAGCTGGAATTTCTATATAAAACGTAACTCCACGTTCTTCGTTCGGCTTTACCTGTATCGTCCCGCCGTGGTCTCTTATAATTCCGAACGATACGGAAAGCCCGAGCCCTGTCCCCTTGCCCTTTGGCTTGGTGGTGTAGAACGGGTCGAATATTTTCTTGGCGACCTTTTCTGGTATTCCGGGCCCGTTGTCCTCGAACGCGATCTCTATGACAGACGGCGTGCCTGCGCTGCTCACACCTGGTTTATCCTTAACCCTGGTCCTCACCGTTATACGCCTGTCGTCCGGCATATCCATCATCGCGTGCTGGGCGTTGATGATGATATTTAAAAACACCTGCTGCAGCTGGTTAGGGTCGCCGACGGTTTCCGGCAGCGCGGGGTCGAGGTCCCGTATGATCTTGACGCCGTTTTTCCGCATTTCGTAATCGGTGAGCCCGAGGGTCTTTTCCAGTATGTCGTTTACCTGTATGACCTCTTTCTGCGGGCTGTGCTTCCGCGCGAAGG
>CAZUDM010000026.1:33184-35234 GCA_964618635.1 uncultured Spirochaetia bacterium | reverse complement strand
GATTACTTGAGAGAGAGGGTGCGCGAAACCTACGACCGCGTTGCGCGCGAGCCCGAGGGCAGCTTTCATTTTCACAGGGGAGGCGATTACGCGTGTGATTATCTCAAGTACGATAGAGATGAATTAGCCGCGCTTCCTGAGGAATGCGTCGCCCGGTTCGCGGGGGTCGCGAATCCCCTTCGCATAGGGGGCATATTCCCCGGAGAGACGGTGCTCGACCACGCGTGCGGAGCGGGGATGGACCTTCTCCTCGCCGCGAGGCGCACAGGGCCCGGCGGGAAGGCGATAGGAGTCGATATGACGAAAGCCATGCGCGACTCCGCCCTGTCTTCCGCCAAGAAGTCAGGGCTGGCCGGCATAGTCGACATAAGGGAAGGCTTTTACGAAGACCTCCCGGTCGAGGACGGCAGCGTCGACGTCGTCATATCGAACGGTGTCGTGAATCTCGCCCCTGACAAGGACAGGGTATTCAGTGAAATCCACCGCGTCCTCAGGCCCGGCGGCAGGCTCTACATGGCGGACGTCGTCGTGATGAGGGAGCTGAAGCCCGAGGCGAGAGAGAACCCCGACCTCTGGGCCGCCTGCATAGCGGGCGCGCTCGTGGAGGAGGAGCTGCCGCACGTCGCCGCTTCCGCAGGATTTATAGGCTGCGAGATAAGGGAGCGGTTCGACTGCTTCCGGAATACGACCGCCGAGGTAAAGGTATCGAAAGACCTCCGCGTGCGCGGCGCTAACTTCTTCGCAAGAAAGCCGTGACGCGGAGGCCGGGGCGTGGGGAACTGCCACGCTGCTATAAGATGGTCGTTTGGGACTAAGAATGAGGCCACTTATCGCAAGTAGTAGATTATAAAATCCTACATAATGCCTCTATAGCAAATGTATAGATCAATGAACTATATGTTGCCTGCAACAATGTCTAGCATTTAAAACGTTATTCCCTCCAGTGCAATTATCTCCTCCATAGTCAGGATGTTCAAAATTATAATTGTGCAACAGTTCATGCCTTGGAAGCCATAAATTATTTCGGGTTTTATCTTGGGTTAGATGCATTAATTGACCCTCCGCTTTCAATGGAAATGTGTAATTCCCACCATTAGGAACACCTGCACAAGCCCAATAACTAGAGGACCCACAACCCGTTGGCCACGCGGCCGTAAATGAAGGGGAAATCTGTTGCAAATGCATATGAATCTCTGCATCAACGAGGTAATAAATGTTGTTCACTCCATTATGAGCCTTCATGCAATCAGCGACAGATGAGGGCCCTCCGCTCGCATGATCATCAATGTCCCATTTGCACAAATTATTCCTTAAATGAACGATTAATTGATTAAAATGACATTGCTTCGATGTGTAATGAAAAGTTACTAGACCACCTGGTGTTTTTCCGTCCCCTGGATTATCATCAACGCATGAAAAGCTTACCGTTCCTCCAGTTAATAATGTTTGTCCTGTTGTGCATTGAGCCCCAGGTATAGTACTCGCTTCGGCTTCCTCAATTAGTGAAGGAAAACGCATTGTATCTTTAATAGATTGCAAGACACCACCCGGGTCCTGTATCAATGCTTTAATATTATCCAGATATGGATTTGTCCCATCGTATGGAGTATCTGCATCGGGCCACTGAGGTAACCGAAAATAAACAACTTCTTTTCCCATTTCTTCGGCCCATTTTAAGACAGCATCGACATCCGTTCCTATGAAATCTCCTTTCTCGTCCCAAATCTCCAGAAGTGTATACAACGCATAGGGGTTATCAGTATTAGGAGTATCAATTTCCTGTACCTGTAGTTCTTCTTTTTGAATTCTGCTATACCCGGTAGGCATTTTTTGAAGCCAATAGCTTGGAATCTCTCCATAATCGCCTACCAATACAACTCTTGGCAATTCTTGGGCATGAGCAAAGTAATTCTCACCTGCAAGTAACAGAACCATTAAACTTATCGCTACACTAATCTTTTTTGATATTGAGAACTTCTTCATGATATGCCCCCTATTCTGATTTGATATATTGTTCTCTGAATCTTAGGCTATCTAATATATCCTGAAA
>CAZUDM010000026.1:0-33084 GCA_964618635.1 uncultured Spirochaetia bacterium | reverse complement strand
AAAAATCATGGATAATTTCACCGATGATATCAATGGGGAACAATTCCATTATGAATTTACTGGCATTTATTCTTTTGAGCGCTTTCGTGCTCACCTCCTGCAATGAGAACGGACCCGATATTTCGGCCTGCACGAGTGGCGGCAATATCCGTTTACTCGAATCCGAATGCGTTGCCGAAACTATCAGCAGCGTGTGTAATATGTGGGGTTGTTCCGGTCCCGATGAAATCAGTCAAAACTTTTTTGAATGTGAGATAATCGATTGCCAGTCCCTAAAGTGTTTCGAGCAGGTCGATTCAGATGCGTTCACAGAAATCAACTATACGGATATTGCCGCATTCACGAATTCACAATTCACTACAGTTGTAGACAATGAAGAATTCAGCTGCATCCTGATTGTTCCCTGATGCATTATGGATCAGGATTAAAAACCGTCGCCCCATTCATCCGGGTACGGCTTACTCCTTTACAAGCTCAGCGCGGTGTTGAATTATCCGGTTTTCCCTGAAATATATTCTAATATCAGCGCCGTGCGGGCCGGCCTCATTACCCGCACCCCCGAGTGGAGTATCCATGGCGACAGAGTCCATTCCAAAATCGGAGCTGAAAGAGAGCCGAAAGACGGGCGAGCCAGAGCCCGTCTCCATACGCGCGGCCGACGGCTTCACTATAAAGGGCTTTTTATGGCGACGCCCCGGGCCCGCTCTTCCGGATACGCCGGTCGTCATAATAAACGCGGCGAACTCCGTCAGGTGCAGGTACTATTCCCGCTTCGCCTCGTTTCTTTTCAGGAACGGCTTCGACGTAATCACGTACGACTACCGCGGCATAGGGGAATCCCGGCCGGCCACGTTCAAGGGTTTCGACGCCGGATGGATAGACTGGGGCGGGCTCGACTTCGACGCCGTCGTAAGGTTCGCGGCCGATGCATTTCCCCGCCGTCCGATAGACGTCGCCGCGCATAGCGTTGGCGGGTTCCTCATCGGTTTTGCGGAATCGAATCGCCTCATCCGCCGGGTCTTCACCATGGGAGCGCAGTACGCATACTGGCGCGACTACGCACCCGAGGGGCGCGCAGGGATGTTCGCGAAATGGCACGTAGCCATGCCGCTCGCTACTCTCCTCTTCGGCTACTTCCCCGGAAAGAGATTCGGATGGCTCGAAGACACGCCCAAGGGGGTCGTCAGGGACTGGGCCCGGAGCCGGCCGCGCTTCGAGGACGTCCCCGGTAGCAGCTGGGCCGCGCGCTACCCCGACAGACGCGCCATACTCGACCGCTTCGCTGCAGTCACGGCCCCGACCCTTGCAGTTAGTGTTACGGACGATGAATTCGGCACCGTACCGGCGATAGAGCGCCTCCTCGGGTATTACACCGGGAGCGCGCGCACACATCTCAGGATATCTCCCGACTCCATAGGGGAGCCTTCCATTGGCCACTTCCCGTTTTTCAACAGCAGGTTCGAGGAGAAGCTCTGGCACATTCCGCTGAAATGGCTCCGGTCGGGCAATGTAGACCCGGACTGGCCGGGAGAGATCATACTGCCCGAAAGCCGCACCTGAGCGGCAGGGTCATACGCGAGTTTATATATTGGACTGGCACGAGACGGGAGACTTTCCCGCCCCGTGCGAAAGCTTGTTTTTCAAATCAGACCGCAAAGGGGCAGCTCGTTATCAGTGCCTCTGACCGAGCTGCGAGTCGAGAAGGAGTATCGCGGAGCTGTTGTCGCCCGCGAGCTTCAGTTTGTCGAGGATTTCGGTCGCCGACTTTTCTTCCTCTACCTGCTCGTGTATAAACCACTGAAGCTCGACGGCCGTCGCGTGGTCGTTCTCGCTTATGGCCTTCTCGTAGAGCTTGTTTATCATCCCCGTGACTTCTCTTTCGTGATCCAGGGCCTGCTGGAAGATGTCGACGAGCGACTTGAACTTCGACTGGGGCTTTTCGATGCCCTGAAGCACGACCTGCCCGTCCCTGTCGACGATGTAATCGAAGAGCTTCATCGCGTGCTGCAGCTCCTCCTGGCTCTGTTTTCTGAGCCACTTGGCGAACCCCGTGAGATTGAGCGACTCGCAGTGCGCCGCCATCGAGAGATAGGTGTAAGACGCGAAATATTCGTTTTTTATCTGATCGTTTAGGGCGTCCTGAATTTCCTTGCTCAGCATAATAGTCTCCTTATATCATTGATGTGTTAGAGTGCCTTTCGGCCCCTGCCCTTGTCATTAAAATTATTGCACAGAACCGGACTAAATACAAGTTATTATCAGGCGGAAATTATTACCAACTAGAATTTAATTCCAGACAGGAATACGCTCTTTAATCGTTCGAGCGCGGTAATTTTAAAGGATTGCGGTAAATTCAGCGCCACTTTCTGGCTACGAGATAATAAAATCCGAGGAGGCCGCCTATAAGCCAAATAATGATTCCGAGGCCGAGCTTCCCTTGGATGTCAAAAGACTCGGGCAGCGCATAAACAGCGAAAATGGAAACAGGCGTCCACAGGATGAGGAATATGACGACGGCAGTCAATGCTGCTTCCGCCTTTCATTTTGAGTCATTTCCAATAATAATACTCGCAAAACCGGGATGGAGGCACGCCCGCCGTCCGCCCTTAGAATCTTTATAGAAATGACCGAAAGCGATAGGAGCAAAAAAAGGGAAACCCTCAGCTGGTGCATGTACGATTGGGCATACTCAGCCTTCGCCACGGTCGTCGTATCGGCCGTCCTGCCCGTCTACTACAGCCAGGTCGCGGCGGCGAACCTCGAAAGCCACATCGCGACCGCCTACTGGGGATACACGACAGTCGTAACCCTTTTCATAGCCGCCGTGCTCTCCCCCGTCGTGGGCGCGATAGCGGACTACTCCGGCATAAAAAAGCGCCTTCTCCTCCTGTTCGCCGCGCTCGGAATATTCTCGACGGCCCTTCTCTACTTCATTCAGACGGGGGACTGGCTCATGGCCTCCCTCTTTTTCATATTCGGGAACATAGGCTTCACGGTTTCAGAGGTTTTCTATAACGCGATGCTCCCCTACGTCGCCAGGCCCGGGGAGATGGACCGCGTATCCATAAGGGGCTACATATTCGGCTACACTGGCGGGGGCATCCTTCTGGCTATCGACATCGCAATGATAGAGCTCATGCAGGACAAGCTCCTCGCGACGAGGCTCTCCTTTCTGACAGTATCGGTGTGGTGGGCGGTCTTTACGATTCCCCTCATTCTCAACGTAAAAGAACCCCCCGCCGGAGGCAAAGGTCCACGCGGCGTAAACCCCATAACCGCGGGCTTTAAAAGGCTCGCGGAAACATTCAGGACGCTCCGGAAATACAGGGAGCTCGCCCTCTTCCTCGCGGCCTTCTGGGTCTATAACGACGGCATAGGGACAATAATAAAGATGGCGACGATTTACGGCGCCGAGATAGGGATAAGCCAGACGGCGCTCATAGGGGCCCTCCTCATGACCCAGTTCGTAGGCATACCGTTCTCCTTCGCCTTCGGGAGGCTCGCAGGGATCATAGGCACTAAAAGCTCGATACTCCTCGGGCTCGCCGTGTACACGGTGATCTCTATAGGCGGGTACTTCATGGAGAATGCAGTCCATTTCTGGATACTCGCGTTTCTCGTGGGAACGGTGCAGGGGGGGACACAGGCCTTGAGCCGCTCCATGTTCGGCTCGATGCTGCCCAGGGATAAGACGGCCGAGTTTTTCGGGTTTTACGGCCTCAGCTCGAAGTTCGCGGGCATAGTCGGGCCTCTCGTATTCGCCGTCGTCTCACAGACCATGGGCTCGAGCCGCCTGAGCATTATCTCGCTCATAGCGTTCTTCGTCATCGGGGCCTTTATACTCTCGCGCGTCGACGTCGAGAAGGGGATACTCGCCGCCAGGGAAAGCCTGCCGGATTCGAGCCACGGGGCCCCGCATTCGTGAGGATATCCACAGACTGAATCGGCATCGGAAAATCTCCTTTTCTTCCGGTCTCTTGCGTTTCCCGAGCCCTTTGTCCACACTCGAAAATGATGTCGTAAGGGTACTTTACGGCCGCATAGTGCATATACACTCACAACCTAGGCATTTTTGTGTAAGCAACTGTAATTACTCGATAAAAAAATAAAACTTGACAATGTCTTTCGGCATCTGTTAGGATGTACCGTACGGATTAGGGTGGGGCTTAATTCACACACAAACCAGCACTACGATTTGTCCACAGGATGTTGATGGATTGTGGACAGATTGCCGTTTCAAGATGGAGGAATGATAGACAATTGGCCACTAAACGTACGCCCCTTAAACATAATCTGAGAACGATCTTCAGCAGGCAAAAAGACGACGGAAAAGGGCTTGAGCAGTTCATGAGCAAGTCCATACGCCCGGGCAAGCCCCACCAGAAACCGGCGGCCGAAAGCGCCGGTCCCGGGTCTTGGGACAGTGTCCTCGAAAGGATTAAAAAGAAGTCTAACCCGCAGGTCTTTTTCTGGTTCGCGCCCTTGAGGCCCGTCTCCGAAACCGAGAGCTCGATAACCCTCGCGGCCGGGAGCGAATTCGACAGGGACTGGATAAACAACCACTACCTCGACTTCATAGGCGATACCATAAACGAGGTATGCGGGAAGCGGCTCGAGGTCTCGATAGTAGCCGCGCACGACAGGACCCCCGCCGCCCAGGAAAAAAAGGAGAGGGAAGAGCAGAAGGCCGAAAAGGAAGCGAAGGCTTCGAAGCTCTTCACGGGCGTCCTCAACCCGAACTACACCTTCGACAGGTTCATAGTCGGCCCGAGTAACCAGTTCGCCCACGCGGCGTCGACAGCCGTAGCCAGAAAGCCGGGAGAGGCTTATAACCCCCTCTTCATATACGGCGGCGTCGGGCTCGGAAAGACGCACCTCATAAACGCGATAGGGAATCACATAATAAAATCCACTTCGAACATGGCGCGCGTCTGCTGCATATCGGCCGAGCACTTTACGAACCAGGTCATAAACAGCATCAAGTCGAACAAGATGGAGGAGTTCAGGAACCGCTACAGGTTCGGCTGCGACGTCCTTCTCATAGACGACATACAGTTCATCGCCGGAAAGGAGAGCACCCAGGAAGAATTCTTCCATACCTTCAACACGCTCTACGAATCGAAAAAACAGATAGTCCTTTCGAGCGATAAATCTCCAAAGGACATGTCGTATCTCGAAGAAAGGCTAAGGTCACGGTTCGAGTGGGGCCTCATCACAGACATACAGCCGCCCGAGACGGAAACCCGTATAGCCATCATAAAGAACAAGGCCGAATCGGAGGGGACGGCGCTTCCGAACGAGGTCGCCCTTTACCTCGCCCAGAACACGACGTCCAACATACGTGAGCTCGAAGGGACACTGACCAACATAATGGCCCACGCGAAGCTCCTCAACACCGAAATATCCCTCGACCTCGCGAAGGAAGTGCTCAAGAACATACTCAAGCAGCACGACAGAAAATTCCTCAGCATCGAGAGCATACAAAAGGAAGTGGCCGGCTACCACGGCCTCAGGGTGCAGGATCTAAAATCGGCGAAGAAGCAGAAGAACATCTCCGTGCCGAGGCAGATAGCGATGTATCTCGCAAGGAGATACACTGGCGCTTCATACCCCGAGATAGGCGAAAAGTTCGGCGGAAAGGACCACTCGACCGTCATACATGCCGTTAAAAAAATCGAGAGCAGCCTCGGGAAAGACCCCGCGCTCGAAAACGCTGTAAAGGCGCTTTGCAGAAGAATAGAGGGCCTCACCGGCGGATAAGCGGTGGAAAGGTCTGTGAATTAAAATGTGGATAAAAACCGCTTTTACGTTTTTGTCCCGTTCCTGTGGATGAATGTTGATAACCCGCCCTTTTAGTCAACAGGGTTACAAACACTAAAAATCTTGTATTTCGAGCCGGCTGGGATACATTTCCACATTCTCACAGGGCCTACTATTACTACTTCTATAAAATTATAGTAATGTGTTAAAAAATAGCAGGAGCAGAGACTATGAAATTCAAGACCCGCGTAGAAGACTTCGCAGTAAAGCTCGGTCTCGTTCAGGGTATTTCCGAGAGACGGGCCACGATGCCGGTGCTGTCGCACGTTTTACTAAACGTCGCTAAAAACAGGATAGAGATTTCCGCGACCGACCTCGAAACGACCATGAGCACCTGGTCGACGGCCGAGGTTTTAAAGGAGGGTTCACTCGCCGTGCCCGCAAGGAAGCTCTACGAGATCGTAAAGGAGCTCGAAGGCGGAGACATAGAGGTCGAGGAGATAGGTAACCACTGGATAGAGATAAGAGCCTCTTCCGCGGTCTTCAAGATAGCCGGTCTTCCGAGCGACGATTTCCCGATAATCCCCGAGCTTCATTCCGACCACCTCTTCTCCGTCGAAAGCTCGCTTTTAGAGGAGATGATCTCGAAGACGATATTCGCCGTCTCTCCGGACGAGCTCAGGCGCAATCTTGCCGGTATATACTTCGAAGAGGCCGGGAGCAAGAGCCTCAGGCTCGTGGCGACAGACGGGCACAGGCTTTCCCTCGTCGAGAAGAACATAGACAGCAGGGTAAAATTCGAGAAGGGATTCGTCGTCCCGAAAAAGGGCGTCGCCGAGCTGAGAAAGGTGCTGAAGCTCACGGATAAGGTGAGGATAGGTGTCGGAGACAGCTTCTTCATGGCCGAAGGCGAGGACATAATCCTCATAGCGAGACTGATAGACGCGGACTTCCCCGACTACAGGCAGGTGACGCCCGAGGTGACGAAGGCTACGCTTACGCTCAAAAAAGGGGAATTCCTGAGTGCGTTAAAGCGCGTTTCGATCCTCTCTTCAGAGAAGACCCGGAGCGTCAAGTTCGTCATAGGCAAGGACGGGATGACTCTCATCTCGGTCTCCCCCGAAATCGGGGAGGCGAAGGAGAAGATAACGGTCGAATATTCCGGCGATCCGATGGAGCTCGGATTCAATTCGAGGTATCTCATGGACGTCCTCGAGGTCATATCCGAGGAAAAGGTCCAGATGGGCCTCATAGACGAGCTCAGCCCCGCGGTCCTGAGGCCGGAGGGCGAGGAGATATACCTCTCCGTCATAATGCCGATGAGGGTCTGATAAATGCCCGGGCCGGGGGGATGTCGGAAGCCTTCGCGCGGTGCCGTCCCCCGTGTGCGCGCCTTACGCCCGAATCCGCCCCGGTGCTTTCAGTCAAAAAAATGTTACGCAAGTCCGCCGGGGTCAGTGGGCGGTATACTTTACCGGTATCCGAATGCTGGACCTCATCTTTCCCGAGACATGCCCCGCGTGCGATTCCCCGATCGGGAAGAAAGAGAGACTCTGCAGGGAATGCCTCTCTACCATAACTCTCATAGGGAATTTGTCCTCGTGCGCCGCGTGCGGGATTCCGTTCGGGTTTTATAAGCATGGAGAGGAGGGAGAGGGTAACGGGCGCGAGGGGCATCTCTGCGGCAGGTGCCTTACGGAGCCCTTCAGTTTTTCAAAAGCCCGCTCCATAGCGCTATATGACGGTAAACTTATAGACATAATCTACGAGTTCAAATACAGGGGAAAGCTCGGGCACGGCGGATTTTTATCGGGGCTCCTCGCGGATAACATGCCTTACGACAGAAGCGGGTTCGACGTGATCGTACCCGTTCCGGTACACATAAAAAAGCTCCGGTCGAGGGAATATAACCAGTCGGCCGTCCTGGCGGTAAATCTCGCGAAGAGCGTCGGCGTCGGGCACGATCTCTTCGGCCTTAGGAAGATAAAGGATACGAGACCCCAGTTCGAGATCGAAAAGGAGGACGAGAGGCGGAGGAACGTAAAAGGGGCGTTTTCGGTCGCGGACGCGGGGGCATTTGCCGGGAGATCCGTTCTCGTCGTGGACGACGTTTTCACGACGGGCTCGACGTCCGACGAGTGCGCGCGCGTGCTTTTGAAGGCCGGCGCTTCCGAAGTGAGCGTTTTGACCGTTGCGAGGGCGAGGTGGGCGTAAAATTTATTTGACTTTAAAAGGGCCTTACTTTAAATTTAAAGCGGTAGATTAAGTAATTTACTTAAACATGTACGGAAGATTTGCAGGACTCGATATAGGGAAGAGGGAAGTCAGGGTTGCCTTAATTAACAGGGGATTGAGAGAGGTACAGCTCCTTCAGACCATACGCGCCGAAATCGGCGCCGATCCTTCCGGGGCTGAGGAAAGCTCCCTCGGTAACGTATTCAGGGAGTACTCCCTTCCGAGGGGTGACGTAGCGGTTTCCCTGACGGACGACCCGGTATCCGTAAGGGTAATCAAATTCCCCTTTTCCGACCCGAAGAAGATAGACCAGGTCTACGAATTCGAGCTCGAAAACATCTCGACGTTCGAGCCCCAGGAAAAGATACATACATACCATCTTGTAAAGAACGCCTCGGGCGGAGAGGCTCTGGTCTGCGTCTTCGAAAAGGAGGATGTGGAAGGGATTCTCAAATACCTTAACGACGAGGGCATAGATCCCAAGGTCCTGACCTACACGCCCGCGGCTTTCGGCTCCCTGGCGGACATAGTCGAAGGACAGAGGCCGCTCGTTCTGGTCGATATCGGTGAGCGGGAAATAAGCTTTACGCTTTTCGACGATTCGGGGTTCAGGCGCGGAAGGTCCTCGACGAGGGCGATCGGACTCTTTATGCAGAATCTCGGGGAATCGGCCGGGAACGAAGAGGACAAGTTCGGATTTTCGAAGGGCAGGCTTGAGAGCGCCGAAAGCCCCGCCATGAAAGAGGCCCTTTCCCCTGTCGTAAGCGAGATTAAAAAGACCGTGCAGTTCTTTGAAAGCGAGACGAAGGACAGGGTTAAGACTATACTCGTCTCGGGATCGATGTCGCGTATTCAGGGCCTCACGGAGCTTTTGAGAAAGGAGCTCGGAAGGGACGTGAAAAAGCTCTTCATCCCGGACCTCGGCGTCGACAACTCGCCGCTTTACGCAAAGGCATATGCGCTCGCGCTTTACGGCAGCTCCTACAGGGGCGGCTATCTTAATTTCAGGAAAGACCAGTTTAAATACCAGGGCGCCGACAGGGAGCTCAGGAAAGTATTCATGGCACCGGCCGTCCTGTTCGTGATACTCGTCGCTTTACTCATATACAACATGACTTCGAGGTACTACGAGCTGAAAGGGCAGGTAAGCACGCTCGAGGCGCGGGTGGCGGAGGAGGTCAGGGAAACTTTCCCCGACGTTCAGACGATACCGCGTCCGGCCGAGTACATGCAGTCGGAAGTAGCCAAGGTCAGGGAAAGGCTCGGCATGATAGAGGGCGTCGAAGGGGCGAGCACTCCGCTCGAGATCCTGAGAAGCGTTTCGGAGAGCCTTCCGCCCGGCATGGGCCTCAGGGTGAACGACGTAAGGTTCGAAGGGAATAACGGCGTAAAGGTGCAGGGGATATGCGATTCGTACCAGGAAGTGGCGGAGATAGAAGAGGCGCTCACCAAGTCCGGCAAATTCGAATCCGTAACCAGGAATCAGACGGGGAACGCTGTGGACGGGAAAACGAAGTTCGAAATATCGCTCGTCTTAAAGCGTGAGACATAATAATGGAATTAAGCTCTTTAACAGGGAACATCAGGAAAACTGTCGGCGCCGTTCGTGAAAAGCTGACGAGGATCTCCTCGACCGAGCGCGACAGGAGGGCCATCATAATCGGGGCCTCGGGCCTCGTCCTTCTCATTTTCTACCTGATCTTTCACTCGATTTCCTCGGGTACCGACAGGCTCGAGAAGAGGGTCGTCCAGCTCGAATCGGAGCTCGAGAGGGTTCAGGAGCTTAAGACCGAATACGAGGAGTCGCAGAAAAAAATCGCCGTCCTTTCCAGCAAAATAAAGGAAGAGGACGAGCCCCTGATATCTATTGTCGAGCAGATACTCCTTTCGGAGAATCTCGACAGAAAGAATTTTTCCATAAGGGACGTGAACTTAAGGACATCGACGTCCGAAGACTTTTACGAGGAGAGGAGCATAGACGTCGAGCTCAAGAACATCTCGCTCAAGGATCTCGTGGACGTCTTGTACAAGATTCAAAATGCGCCGTCGTTTCTCAAGGTATCGAACCTTAACCTGAGCACGAAATTCGACAGGTCCGACTCCATGACCGTGAAGCTCAGGGTTTCCACGTTCCGCTTTAAAGAGGTAACCTGAAATGAAAGAAAGGCTGAAAAAATATAAACACATAAAACCCGTATCGTATACGCTGTTCTTCCTGGTCGTATTCACGCTCTTTTTATTCATGACCTTTCCGGGCGACATAATAAAGAAGCGCATCATCGCCGAGATAGAAAGCAATACTCCATACAGGGCCGACATACAGAGCGTAAGCGTTTCACCCCTTTTGAAGGTGAACATGGAGGGGGTAAAGCTCTTCAAATCGAACGCCCTTTTCCTGGAGCTCGACAGCCTCGACCTCCGCCCGTCGCCCTTTTCCGTTTTCTCCGAAAATCCGAAGGTGCCCTTTACCGCAAAGCTCTGGGGCGGCGAGATAAGCGGCAGCCTCAGGATCAATAAAACGACAGGCCGGGTAAGCGAGCTCGACGCCACTCTGGATAACGTGAGAATAAACTCCGTCCCGTCCCTCTTTTCCGATGAGGCCGAAAAATCCCTGAGCCTCGGCGGCGTGATGAATGGCAGGGTCGATCTCGTTATGACGCCCCCGGCCAAGGGCGAGATCGAGTTCGAGATAACGGGGCTCGCGCTCGAAAACATGAAGCTGAAAGGCATTACGCTTCCGAGCCTGACCGAGCTTACGTCCACGTTCAAGGGCACTGTCGACGGCGACATAACCAAAATAGACCAGTTCAAGATCGCCGGCGCCGATATAGACCTCGACATAACGGGCACGGCGCCCCTTCTCTGGGATATACCGAACGGAGGGGTCATAGACCTAGGCTACAGTCTTCAGATGAAGGGCGGCCAGATGGCGAAGTATAAGGGTCTCCTCGCGCCCTATCTCGCAACCCGGAGGGACGGCAGCCTCGGGGGCAAGATACTCGGCACCGTCGCGAACCCGAGATTCGAGAAGGGCTCCATAACCAGATTCTGATCCGGCAGGTTAAGCCGCGGCCGGCCGCTTTCGTACAAAGGTGCCGTTCATGAACGAAAAAGAGCTCGAAAAGAAGCTGCTTTCAGAAGGGTTTTCCGGTATATTCGTCCACAGGGACCGCCCGGGAGCCCGCTACCCCGACCACACCCACGGAGGCGTCACGGCCCACATAGTCCTCGAAGGCGAGATAACGATTACGAGCGGCGGGGAAACGGTCACCTACGGACCTGGAGAAAGATTCGACGTGCCCGCCGGCGCTGTCCATTCGGCCGTCGCAGGCCCCTCGGGCTGCCGTTACATGATTGGTGAAAAGTAGCGCCGCGGAAAGATTCCGATGCCCCGCTCCATAACGCCTCTCACCTTA
This sequence comes from uncultured Spirochaetia bacterium, assembly GCA_964618635.1. GTDB lineage: Bacteria > Desulfobacterota_D > UBA1144 > Nemesobacterales > UBA2774 > JADLGH01. Next base: position 21,673 of record CAZUDM010000026.1, on the reverse strand, counting down.
TTTTATTTTCCAAATTTTCCAAGTTCTCCATTCTGCTTTCCTTTCAGCTCTTCGGTTTTACCGCTCCGCGAGGTTTATCCTGCCGGGATTTCCTCCAAGAAGGGGCTTTGTGCTATTCTTTTGCACGGAGGTGACTACTATGCGAATAAGGGATTTGATTGCAGGCGTTTCGCTTTTGACCGTTATATGCTTCGCCCTCACTCTGCCGCTCCGCGCGGAAAAGAAGCCGGAACCCGAGCAGGAGATGGAGATACAGGGACTCGGCTTCGACCAGCTCATGCAGACGCCCGTCGTACTTCTGGCGAACAAGAAAAAAGAAAACATGCTCCCTATATGGATAGGCCTTTGTGAAGCGAGGTCCATAGAGATAGGGATGTCCGGCGAAGTCCCCCCCAGGCCGCTCACCTACGACATGGTGGCCGCAATGGTGAGGTCTCTCAACGCCGAGGTGAAAAGGATAGTGATCACCGATCTGAGAGACCAGGTCTATTACGCCCAGGTGGAGATGTCTGTCGGCGGGAAGCTGTCGCGCATAGACGCGCGCCCGAGCGACGCGATTGCCCTCGCGGCCAGAATGGAATCCCCTATATTCGTCAGAGATTCCGTTATCGAAAAGGCCGCGCTTATAGATTCGGATGTGGTTCAGAGGGAGCTCTGAAGGTATACGGCATCGCCCCGGGCCGGTCTTCCTCTCCGTGCGGAGAAGGCCTTATTGACATATATTTTTACTCTCGCTATCATTCTCATCAAACCGTATTAACCGATCGATAATGGGCTCCTCTGAAGATCTCCGGAAATTAAGAAAAAGGATAGACGATCTCGACTCCGAGATACTCTCGCTCTTAAATAAGCGCGCCGAGATCGTTCTCGGCATTGGGGAGCACAAGAAGGAAAACTTCGTCGGGGTTTACGATCCGAAAAGGGAAAAGGAGATAGAAAAAAAGCTGAGGGAGCTCAACACCGGCCCCCTTTCGGACGATTCCATCCTCGGCGTTTACAGGGAGATAATCTCCGCCTGCCGCGCTCTTCAGTACCCCCTCAGGGTTTCGTACCTCGGCCCCGAGGGAAGCTTCTCCTACCAGGCCGCGTATAACGAATTCGGCGGCTCCGCCGAGCTCGTCCCGGCAGGCAGCTTCGAGGAGATATTCGAAGAGGTCGAAACGGGAAGGTCGTCCCTCGGCGTAGTGCCCGTGGAGAATTCGAACGAAGGCTCCATAGGGAGGGTGCTCGACCTCCTTTCCGCTTCGAGCCTCACCGTTTCGGCCGAGCTCTTTGAAAGGATAAATCTCTTCCTCCTTTCGAAGTCGGGCTCCCTCGGCGAGGTCCGCGTTGTAGCGTCTCATCCCCAGCCGTTGGCACAGTCGAGGAAGTGGATAAGCAAAAAGCTTCCCCACGCGAAGATAAGGGAGACCGCAAGCACGACGGACGCCGCGAGGCTCGCGTCTAAAAACAAGGAAATCGGCGCCGTCGCCAGCCGTCATTCGGCCTCCATTTACAAACTCAACGTTCTCGGGAAGAACATCGAGGACAGTAAGAGCAACACCACCCGTTTTTTCGTGATAGGCCGTCAGATAAGCCAGCCTTCCGGTGACGACAGGACGTCGATAGTATTTTCACTTAAAGACAAGCCCGGGGAGCTTCAGAAGGTCTTTTTCCAACCGTTCGCCGAGGCCGGCGTCAACCTTACCAAGATAGAATCGAGGCCATCCAGGGAAAACCCCTGGGAGTATCTCTTCTTCGTCGATTTCAAGGGCCACCGGGACGAAAAGACTGTAGAAAAACTCCTCGTCAAGCTCGCGGGGAAGAGCGTTTCTCTCAAGGTGCTCGGCTCTTATCCGGTTGGCGACCAGAGAAGATAATTCTTCCCGGCCCTCGGCCGCAGCCCGTTTCAGGGATCTATTTCGGCAGGGCCCCATTCATACCTTATTATACGGGGCGTGCTCGTTCAGCGGGGGCTGATAGCTGTAGGGGAGGCTTATGCTGAACCTGCTTCCCTTCCCCTCCTCGCTGTGAACGTCGATTTTCCCACCGTGCATTATCACTATGTGTTTTACGATGCTGAGGCCGAGGCCCGTCCCGCCGAGATTCCGGGACCGCGTCTTGTCGACCCTGTAGAACCTCTCGAATATCCTCGGGAGATGCTCCTTGGGTATGCCTATCCCCGTGTCCTCGATTTCCGTCAACACAGCGCTGCCGGAGGACGATATCCTGATGGCTATCTTTCCGCTGTCGGGCGTGTACTTGACGGCATTATCTATCAGATTGATGAACATCTGCTCAAGCAAGAATCGGCTGGCCTTTATCCTGTGTGCGCCGTTGTCCGTAGAGAACGACATTTCGAGGTCTTTTTCGGCGGCCGCCGACCGAAGCGCTTCGAGTGAGGATTTTATCACCTCGTTCAGATTTATCTCCTCCACTTCGGCGATGGCTGTGTCCCCGAACGCGGTATCCCTGCTTTCCACTTCGGACAGCACGAGAAGGTCGGAAACTATGTTGATGAGCCTGTCTGTATGGCGCTTTATGATGCCGAGGAAGTGCTCCCTGTCCTCCGAGCTCTCGTACGCCTCCTCTTCGAGGGTCTCGGTGTATCCCTTTATGGCGGTGAGCGGTGTCCTGAGCTCGTGGGAGACGTTCGCTATGAAATCCGCCTTTATCTTTTCGAGCCTCTTGAAGTCAGTGATATCGAACATGACCACGATGATTTCACGGTCGGGGGAATCGAGCGGGATTACGTTTACAAAATAGTGCCTCTCGTCGGGATAGAGATAGAATATCTCCTTACTGTCGGGCGTCCTCTTTTCGAGAACCCCTTCGACGAGTCTCGTAAGCTCGCGGTTTCGTATTATCTCCCAGAAGGGCTTTCTGCCGGGCTCTTCCTTGAGGTTAAACATGTTCCTTAAGGCCTTGTTCGTTATGGCGACCTTCCCGTCGCTGGATAAAACCATGACCCCTTCGCTCATCGCGCCGAGAACCGCCTTTAGCTGATTCTTTTCGCGGGAGACCTCCTTGAAGAGCCCGCTCAGATTGCGGGCCATCTTGTCGAGTGCGCCCTTTATACGCGAGGCCTCGCCCCCCCCGCCGGCAGCGGGGATGCTGACGTCGAGATTCCCCCTGGCCAGCTCCTCGGAGATGCTTATGATCCCCGATAACGGATTCGTTATTTTTCTGGTAACGATAAAGAAGAGAAGCGCCGCGAGCGCCGCCAGAAGCGCGCCGATGTAGATGACGTGTTTCTCCGCCGCCGCGGGATCGCCCTGAAGCGAGCCTAACGGAAGCGCCGTCCTGACGGCGGCTACGACGTTTCCCGAGCCGTCCTTCACGGGCACGGCCAAATAGTACATCTCGCTTTCGAGCTCGCTGCTGTACCGCCGGCTTTTTCCGATCCCGCCCGTGAGGGCTTCCCCGACCTCGGGGCTGTCGGAATAGGACTCGCGGGCGCGGGGTATCTTGTGGGAATCCCCGAGGGCGTTACCGTTTCTGTCGATGACGGTTATCCTCATGCCGGATTTGCCGCCGAGCTTCTTTAAGAGTGAGTCTATATCGCCCCGTCTGCCCTCTTCGAGGGCCGGCCTCAGGGTTTCGCCCACGACGTTGGCCGAAGCCAGGAGCATTTCCCCGGTGACCGATTCGTCGTAGCTCCGGAGCGCGCCGATGACGAAGAACACAAACAGGGAGAGTATTATGAGGATTATTAAAACGGAAGAAAAAAACTGTTTCCAGAATATGCTCAATAGCCGCCTACTCTTCGAGTTTGTAACCGATGCTTCTGACAGTTTTTATGAGGTTCCCGGCGGCGCCGAGCTTTTCCCTGAGGTTCTTTATGTGAACGTCTATAGTCCTGTCGTACACGAGCTTGTCGTCGCCCCAGAGCCTCTTTTTCTTTAGAAGCTGGTCCCTCGTAAAGACCCTCCCCTTACCGCTCGCGAGGACTTCGAGTATCTTGAATTCGGTAGTGGTGAGGATGACCTTTTCGTTGTCTACCGATACTTCATACTTCTCCGTGTTTATGGACAAAGGACCGATTCTTATCTCGTCGTCTTCCGAATCCCTGGCGCTCGTTCTTCTGAGAACGGTCTTCACTCTGGCGACGAGCTCCCGCGGGCTGAAGGGCTTTACTATATAATCGTCCGCCCCGAGCTCGAGTCCCACGACGACGTCCGCCTCGGAGGCCTTCGCCGTCAGCATTATTATCGGCACCGACGCCGTGCTCGTCTTGTTTTTGAGAATCCTGCATATCTCGAGGCCGTCTATGCCCGGAAGCATTATGTCGAGGACCGCGAGGTCCGGAACGACGGAGTTCACGTAGGATAGAAAATCCCTCCCGTTGTGAAACTCCTTTACCTGAAACCCCTCTCTTTTCAGATGGTGCCCTACGAGCTTTACTATGTCCTCTTCGTCGTCGACTACGGTTATCAGTTTTTCAGTCATGCACCCTAACCTGTATTAAGTATAAAGGAAATTTACCTTTAGAATAAACGATAACGTCCGCCCTTCAATGACTCCTTCCAGTCGTTAACCGTATCTTAACATCGATTTCACATCATATTAACCCGGCCTCTTTATCTTGATAGTCCAAATTCTTGTAAAGGAGGAAGTGCGAGATGAAAACTCTAGCGAAGCTGCTGTTTGCCGCCGCGCTCGTTCTGCCGCTCTCCGTGATAGATGCGTCAGCGCAGTCGACGAGACAGCAGATAGAGGATTTAAAGCAGCAGATAGAGGCTATTCAGGTCCAGAACCAGCAGCAGATCGAGCAGCTTAAGCAGCAGATCCAGCTTCTCGAAAACGAGAGACGGGCTGATCAGGAAAAGATAGCCGATATGGAAACGAAGCAGATAAAGGAGGACGCGGATGCCTGGTACAAGAGCTTCATGGCCAAGTACGACAAGGGGCTTATTTTTCAGACCGAGGACGGCAACTATAAAATGAGATTCAGGATCAGGGGACAGTTCCGCGCGACTGTAACCGATCCTGAAGAAGGGCTCGTATCGACGAACTTCGCCATACAGAGACTCAGGCTCATATGGGACGGTAACGCTTTCAAGCCCTGGTTCCTTTATTATTTACAGTTGAGCCCGATAGATTCGAATACCCTGAGGGACCTCTACTTCACGGTCGCCTACCAGAAGGAGATCGCTCCGAGGGTAGGTCAGTGGAAAGTCCCTTACAACAGGGAAGAGCTCAATTCCTCGGGAGCCCTGCAGTTCGTCGAAAGATCTATTGTTAACGACGAATTCGGTCTCGGAAGAGACAGAGGTTTCGCGGCACTCGGCGGACTCGGCGCCAACAACAACTTTTCTTACACGCTCGGTATATTCAACGGGGACGGCAGGAACGGCACGAGCGTAGATTCGAACCTCCTCTACGCGGGAAGGATTCAGTTCGGCATAGGCGGGAACGATCCCAAGTTCGACGCAAACAGCAGCTTTCCAACGGCGAAGGCATATGACATAGTGCCCAACTTCGCGAAGTCGCCGACCTTTGTAATAGGCGTGGCGGCCGCCACGATTCCGGGCCTCGACTGCGCAAGGAAAACGCCGGACGGCGGGGCCTGCGCCAGGGTCGCGGAGCTCGGATTCCCGCAGTCGGATTTCACCCAGCTGACGGGCGACATAAGCTTCAAAATGCCCTGGTTCAACATAGAGGGTGAGTACGACGGCAGGTGGCTTTCTCCGGAGACGGGCGATCAGGATACGGCTTACGACCAGGGCTTCAGGGTACAGGCGGGCGCATTCCTCGTTCCCAAGATATTCGAAGTCGCGGGCAGGTTCGCCTACATCGACTACGACACGAAGTCGGGAGTCGTTCCCCCGGGCGTCAGCGTGGCGAGAGCGCAGTGGGCCGTTACCCCGGGCGTTAGCTACTACATATCCCACGACCACAGGTGGAAAATTCAGGCTGATTACAGCTTCGTCAGGAACGAGTATACGCTGGATGAGCCGGACGAGGACGACAACATATTCAGGCTTCAGCTCCAGGCCTATTTCTAGGCATGGCGGATGCGGCGTGAACCAAACATGAAATAAAAGATCATCTCCCTTTTATTCAGTCCGAGACCTCCAAAACCCGCTGTCGAGAGTCAGCCTCCGGCAGCGGGTTTTTTTATCCGGCCCCATTCTATTATTTATTCCTGCCATTATTCCATTCGCGGGAAGTACCTGGTCGCTGTGCAATAAGGGGCGGGAATCCCGCTCTAGCCCGGGAGGGATTGAAAGAAGCGGAAAAGGGGTAAGAACCAAGAAAGAAAGGAAGGAAGGAAGGAAGTGCTCCGGGCTAGCCGGCCGCGGCGCCCGAGAGCAGCATCGATATAAGCCGGCCCTTTACTTCATAAGGCATCCTGCTTCTTTCGAGGCCCTTGACCGTTTTCTCTATATCGTACTTCACCCGTCTGATCGAAGCCTCGCCGTCCTCGATTACGGCATAGGAGGCGCGGGGGTCGTTGTCCCTCGGCTGTCCCACGGAGCCCGGGTTAAGAACGGTAGTATCTCCGAAGCACCTTATATAAGGTTTATGGGAGTGGCCGACGAGTATGAACTTGCGGCAGTAGGCCGGGGTCGTCCTCTCCTCCCCGTGTCCCGGGATCGGCAATGCATCGGGGTTGGGACAATGGGCGAGCTCGAAGTCCATGCCGTCGAGGCGAATCCTCTCTTCTAATGGCAGCCGCCTCAGGAATCCGACCTCACCGCTGGTTAGTATACTCTCGCCCCATTCCCGGGATACGTTCCATATCCTTTCCATCTCGCTCTCGGGGGACGAGCCTGTTCCGAAGGCCATGGCGTGATCGTGCTCACCCCTGACACCCCAGAACCGCATACGCGCCGACTTCATCAGGAACTCTATGCATCTTCTCGGGTCGGGGCCGAAATCCACGACGTCCCCAAGGAAAATAAGGGCGTCGTAGCTCTCCCGGGCCAGCACGGCCTCGGTCGCGTACCAGTTTGCGTGTATATCCGACATTATTAGTATCTTCATATGCATTTATAGCCTATAGCGCGATTGTTAAGCACGCATCAATTTGAGGTTAAGCCGGTGTTTGTGCGGGGAGCTTCCAAAGACTTGTAGTGTTTACATTAAAGATGTTGTATAATCCTATTGCTGATATGGAGAATTTTCAGATTTTTACAAATTTGAACTGGATTTTTAGACAAAGTGTGCTAGAATGTCTAAATCGGAGAGAAGATGAAGAAAGCCAGCACAAGGGAGGCACAAAAAACCCCTTGACAAAATTCTGCGATTTATATAAAGTAAGCTCAGAACTTTAAAACTAAATCAAAGGAGGTAAGGAGAGATGAGTAAAGCCAAATGGCTTTTTATGTTTTTATTGGCTCTGACTATAGCCGCGCCTACGTTCGCCGTTGAGCTGACGCTGGGCGGGTTTCCGAGCTACATGCGTACCAGGGCTCGTTTTATAGACAACGCCACGTTCATATCGGCGTTAACGAACAGTAACGCAAACGCGCTCGGATTTACTAACAACAAAGACGAGATATTCTTCGTAGACACGAGTCTGCGTTTAACTCCTCAGTTAGTGCTCAGCGATTCTGTAACGATCCGGGCACAGTTAAACGTCTTTGACAACAACATCTGGGGCGGCGCAACTTCGGAGCTTCTCGGCGGTGGTAACGCCGTAGTAAACTCCAACATTTCGTTCAGCGACAGGTTCAGGGGCGCAATTCTGACCGGGCCTCGCGCGATAGACGATCCGGGGTTTTTCAATGTCAGGATGCTTCATGCTGACATAGTTCTTCCTCACAACCTTGGTTTCGTCAGGATCGGACGCCAGCCGTTCGACTGGGGCCTCGGTATCCTTGCCAACGGCGGCTGGGATCCGTACAGTGACCTCGGTTTCGTAGTAGACAGGTTCCTCTACCTTAAGTCTTTCTCTGCTGGTTCCTCTTCTATTACGTTCGTGTTGGTTTCGGATATTTTCTCTCAGGGTAATAGCGTAGTCACCGGCCAGGGTAACGGTTACGATATCGCGGCGGCGGCTCTTATCTTCAACAGCCCGAACGTTGCAGGCGGTAACCTCACCATCGGCGGTTACATATTCCCGTACATCCACCAGAACAACATCGGTTCGACCCCGACCAGGGGAACGGACCCGGGCGTTCCGCCGAATGCAGGCGCAGCATCTGGTGTTCTTAACCTCGACCGTCTGACCCTCTATTCCGGTTTGATCGACTACAAGACAGACCTCTGGAGGCTCGTTGGTGAAATCCAGGGCGCCTGGGGTAAGATCGAAGTTGACGGCGTTCCGGGCCACATCGACGTCGATGCGTCGAACATAATCTGGGCGGCCCGCGCCGAAGTTTATCCGGGATGGCCGCTTAAGCTGGTCGCGGCCGAGTTCGGATGGGCGAAGGGCGACGACCTCGCGACGGCCGATGCTACAGAAGGTGGTGTTATATTCTTCAACCCTGCCTACAACATCGACAACCTCCTCTTCAAGCACATGATACCGAACATCTACCAGGTAGAGAGCAGCGTTTACAACGCCTATTATGCCAGGTTGTGGGGTACCGTGAAGCTTATAGACGAGCTTTCGTTCACGCCGCAGGTTCTCGTAGCGTTTAACGAAGAGACCAGCAACCCGTATCCGGGCGTAAGCAGTCTGGATACCTACATGGCGACGGAAGTCGAAGGTACTCTGACGTGGCATGTACATCCGGGCGTAAACCTCGACATAATCGGCGGCATAGTGTTCGCGGGAAGCAGCCTGGAGACGCTCCTCGAAGCACAGGCGCTGAATACGCTCGTCGCTAACGACATTACCCCCGACAGGGTAAGGTACGACGAGACCCCCTGGACGGTTCAGGGCAGGCTGATGATCTTCATCGATCAGTTCTTTAAATAAAAAACGAATACATCGCAGTGAGATGCAGTAAGATCTCTCTTCGATGGTTATAAAATTAGGCCCCTTCTCCTGCAGCGGCGGGAGAAGGGGTTTTTTATTTGTAGCAAGTGGGTGCGGATTGAGGGGCAAGGGGGTAAAGCTGTAGCTTGAACAATTATTATTCTGGTATCATTTCCGGAGCCTTGAGAGCGTCCTTCTAATTATTGCCCGCATGGTTTCGACTGATTGGCAGCCGTGGACCGGGAAGCCCCCGAATATTAAGGTCGGAACGCCCAGAACCATATGTTCCTCCGCCTCTCTTTGATTAGACTCGACTGCGCCGCGCATGGTTCTTCTCGCGAGCGAATCTGTAAGCACCTTGCGGTCGATGCCCGCTCTCTCGCCTATTGAAATCAGCACGTCGATGTCCCCTATGTTGAGTCCTTCCCCGAAGTACCTCTCGTAGACGGCATTGTGGAAGGCTTCGAAGTGGCCCCAGGTCTTCGCGACCTCAGAGGCTTCGAGCGCGAGCCTCGAATTGGCTGCAAACCCGGGCGGTCTGATTTCGACGCCGTCTTCTCCCGCCGCCTCGTCTATCGTCTCTCTCAAAAGAAGACTTCTGAAGGACTTTCCCGTTTTTACACCTTCGGGCGGAAATTCGGGGTGAATCTCTATTCCCTTCCAGTTTATCGAGAGCTCGAATTCCTGCGAGAGCACGGCCAATCTGCGTGAGGCGATATAGCAGAACGGGCAGTTGTAGTCGTAGAATACAGTGACGTCCATCTTTTCGGAATTATAGATTGCGAGTGCCAGGGCGTCAAAGCGGGAAGTGTGAAGCCGGACGGTTCATATCTCGGGGGCGGCAGAGCCGCATGTAAGAACAAGGCTACAATTCTGTTCTGTGAGAGGAGAGTGTGTAGATTTGTGTAAAATACGGCGGGTTCAGGGCGCCCCAAACCCGCCGGTTTGAATTTATTTCGAATCGATCAATGCTTGAAGTGCCTTACGCCTGTAAATACCATCGCAATGCCGTGCTCGTCAGCGGCGGCTACTATTTCACTGTCCCTTATCGAGCCCCCGGGCTGGGCTATCGCCGTGATGCCGGCCTTCGCAGCTTCGTCTATTCCGTCCCTGAACGGGAAGAAGGCGTCCGAAGCGAGGACTGCGCCCTGCGTCGGAATGACGGCTTTAATGGTCGCGATCTTCACGGAGTCCACCCTGCTCATCTGGCCGGCCCCTATGCCTACTGTCTGTCCCTTACGGGCGAAGACGATGGCGTTCGACTTTACGTGCTTGCAGACCTTCCAGGCGAACTTGAGGGCCTCTAGCTCCTCGTCTGTAGGCTGGCGCTGCGTTTCTACCCTCATATTCCTGAAGTCGTTTTCCACACCTGTATCCCTGTCCTGTATGAGCGCCCCGCCGACTACTTTCTTGAAATCGAGCCCGGGCTTCACACCGCCGTCGAGCGCCGGGGACTTCATCACGCGGAGGTTGCCCTTGCTCGCGAGCACCTGAAGCGCCTTCTCGGAATAGCCCGGAGCTATCACCACCTCGAGGAACATGTTGGCGAGTTCGGAAGCCGTTACCTCATCCACTTCCCTGTTAAACGCCACGATGCCGCCGAAGGCGCTTACAGGGTCGCACTCCTTGGCCTTGAGGAAGGCGGCGACGAGGCTTTCGTCGGTCGCCACGCCGCAGGGATTATTGTGCTTCACTATGACGCACGCCGTCTCGGAAAAGTCCTTAACCGCCTCGAAAGCGGCGTCAGTATCGTAGATGTTGTTGAGCGAGAGCTCCTTCCCCTGAACCTGCACCGAATTGGAAACGCACGGCTCCTCGATATCAGGCACAACGTAAAAGGAACCTTCCTGGTGCGGGTTCTCGCCGTATCTCAGCTTCATTCTCTTTTCCAGGTGAAGCGTTATGCTCGAAGGGAATTTGGTCCGGCTCCCGTCGGGCTCTATTGCGCCAAGGTAATTGGATATGGCGGCGTCGTACCTGGCTATATACGAAAAGGCCTTTATGGCGAGCCTGAGGTTTGTCTCGGGTGTTATGCCGCCCTTATTTTTCTTGAGCTCCTTCAGTATATCCTTGTAATCCTCGGGATGGGTTACGATCGTCGTAAAGTGATAGTTCTTCGCGGCAGCCCTCAGCATCGTCGGCCCCCCGATGTCGATATTCTCGATGGCCTCGGCCAGCGTGACGCCGCTCTTCTTTATAACCTCTTCGAACGGATAGAGATTGACGACTACCATATCTATGGGCTCGATGCCGTTTTCCTTCATCTGACCTATGTGAACGTCGTCGTCCCTGAGTGCGAGTATGCCGCCGTGGATTACGGGGTGGAGCGTCTTGACCCTGCCTCCGAGTATTTCCGGGAAGCCTGTGAACTCCGATATGTCCTTTACCTCGACGCCGCCGTCCCTGAGCCATTTCGCGGTCCCCCCGGTGGATAGTATCTCCACGTCGTAATCCTGAAGGCCCTTTGCAAAATTGCTTATGCCTTCCTTGTCGGAAACGCTTATTATGACTCTCCGTATCTTGTTCATCGGTATGGCTCCTCGCTAGAGTATTTTATCCGGGGTACCGCCCGGCAGTCCGTCTCGAACCGTGGAATATAGTCATTCCTGGGATGGCGGCTGAAAGCTAATATTGTAGCGGAACGGCTGTAAATTCCAATAGACCTTGGGAAGCCGGAAATCCGGCTACGGCGGCGGATACTTTGTGAATCGGCGATTCTTACGTATAATCTTTCCTATTTGCCCGATGGGGGTTAGAATTTATCCAGTATTATCAACCGGTTTAATTTAGTAACAGGATTGTCGGGAGACCGTAATCATGCGGAACCAGAAAACCTTGAGCTTCAGAGTGGGCTTATTCGTTTTAATAACCCTCAGCCTCTTTGTATTGATAGTGTTCTTTCTCTCGGGCGAGCAGCGATTCTTCGAGAAAAGCTATACTCTGACGACAACGTTCGCTAATACTGCGGGCCTCATAAAAGGTGCCGCAGTGAGGCTCTCCGGAGTGAGGATAGGGGCGGTTACTGAAATCGACTTCGCCGAGCATCCTGTCGGCGACAAGGCGATAAACGTCGTCATGAAGGTGAACAAGGACGGCATGGAAAGGCTGAACCCCGACGCGAAGGCGACTATACGAACCGAGGGGCTTTTAGGCGACAAGTACATAGAGATAATGCCGGGCATGCAGCCGCCGCTGGCGAAGCTCCCCGACACGCTTGCGATAGAAAGCCAGACGCCCATCGAATTTTCGAGCCTGATCGGGCAGTCGGGAGACCTCCTCACCAACATCATCAGCATATCGGAAAGCCTCGACAGAATAGTCAAGGCGTTCGGGCAGGAAGAGAATATAAAGAACATCAACCAGACCATACTGTCCGTAAGGCGGAGCTCCGAGGCCATTCAGAAAAACATAGAAGCGATAGAGACCAACAACGGCATATTGAATACGATGATCTACGGCGAGAAAGACGCCGCCGGCAAAAAGATAGACGAGAACGCCATAGTAAAGCTCAACAGGGCGGTAACCAAACTCGACAAGCTCATAAACGAGATAAACACGGGCGACGGGGCACTACACGACCTCGTTTACAACGAAGAGCTCTCGAGCGACATCAACAGCACCTTCGCCAATATCGAGACCGCAACCGCGGGCCTTAACGGCGAAGACGGCGTAGTGACCGAGCTCAAGGAGATCATGGCGAACTTCAGGGAAATATCCGAGATGCTGAAAGGCGGCGAGGGAACGCTCGGCGCACTTCTCATCGACCCCAGCGTCTACGACAGCCTGAAGGGCATACTCGGAGAAGCGGAGAGGAGCAGGTTCGTCCGCGCCGCGGTCAGGTATTACATCGAGCAGGGAAAGGAAAACAAGGAATCGGAAGGCAATGATTCCTCCTCGCCGAATTAGCGTCTGCGCGTCGCACAGGTGTCCCTGATTCTGACGCTATAACCGCTTACGTAAACTGCGACAATACAGAGCCTCTTAACGCCTCGACGTCGCGCGCGGGCGGGGCGCCGAACATTCTCGTATACTCCCGGCTGAAATGAGAAGGGCTTTTATAGCCGACGCGGTGCGCGGCGTTCTCTGCGCTGAGGCCCTCGGAAAGCATGATGCGCCTCGCTTCGAGGAGGCGGAGATTTTTCTGGTATTGAAGCGGGCTCATTGCTGTCATTTCCTTAAAATGGAAATGAAAGGAAGAGGGGCTCATGTATGCAAGCTCCGCCATATCCTCGACCCGCATATTCCTCGATACGTCCTCCTTCAGGGTCTGAATCACCTTCGCTATTCGCTGCGCGTGGCTACCCTTCACGGCGATCTGGGCGATTCTCTTTCCCTGCGCTCCCGAGAGGAGACGATAGCAGATCTCTCGCCGGACCATCGGCGCGACCAATGGAATATCTCCCGGCGTTTGGAGAAGTCTAACGAGCCTGAGAACGGCGTCGGTCAGCGTCCCGTCGAGCGTGTCGACGAAAAGGCCGCGCGCAGTAGTCCCGGCATCCGGGGCCGGCTCACCATTCATCTGCGTAATGAGCTCGCTCAAATGATTAGGATCGATGTCGATCTGTAGAGAAAGATAGGGTTTCTCGCGCGTGGCCTCTGTAACCTGTCCTGTGACTGGTAGATTGACAGACACCACCAGGTACTCAGACGGCGCATAGCGGTAAATTTCGTCTTCCAGCATGACCTCCTTTTTCCCCTGCACGATGACGCACAGCGACGGGTTGTAAACCACCGGCATCTTCATGCTCGGGCTCGACGACCTTATGCACCATACGCCCGGGATGGCGGTGTTATGGATACCGTCTTTCCCGGAGTATCTGTCAATCAATGCTACGAGCTCATTGCGCTGATATTCGTTCATAGGCCTTGTTTCCTTATATCTATTTCCTTAATTGAGTATACCTCTTCCTTAAAAAATATATGGCTGTTGGAGGAATAGGCAATAAGAAGGGAGTTCCGGGTATTCCGAAAATACGGGCCGATTGTAGACTGAATCTTATAGAAACCAAAACCAGTACAAACAAAAGAGGAGGCAGTCATGAGCAGGAGTATTGAAAACAAGGTAATCGCGATCACAGGGGCCAGCAGCGGTATAGGCGAAGCCTCGGCGCGGCTTCTCGCCGAAAACGGTGCGAAGGTGGTTCTCGGCGCCCGCCGCACGGAGAAACTCGAAAGTATAGCGAAGGACATCCGGAAAAAAGGCGGCACAGCAGAGCTTACAGCGCTCGACGTAAGGAGCCGCGAAAGCGTGACCGCGTTCGTCGATTTCGCCAGGGAAAAATTCGGACGCCTTGACGTTCTCTTCAACAACGCCGGCGTCATGCCGCTTTCGCTGATGAGCGCGCTCAAAACGGACGAATGGGACAACATGATCGACGTCAACATACGCGGGGTTCTGAACGGCATCGCCGCGGCGCTTCCGGTCATGGAGGCCCAGGGCGGAGGCCATATTATAAATAACGCGTCCATAGGCGCGCACGTGGTCGTACCCACGGGAGCGGTTTACTGCGGGACGAAGTATGCGGTATGGGCGATTTCGGAGGGGCTTCGCCAGGAATCGAAAAATATACGCGTCACGATTATATCGCCGGGCGTAATCGAAACGGAGCTCGGCTCTGACATCACGGACGACACGGCCAAGGGTGCACTCGAAGAGTTCAGGAAAATTTCACTCACGCCCGACGCGATTGCCGGTGCGGTGCTTTATGCGGTGTCCCAGCCGGAGAACGTTGACGTCAACGAAATCATCGTTCGCCCGACGGCGAGCGCTTTTTGAGGGGTAATTAATCTTTAGTCATTATCAAGCCGAAAGGAGGCTGTCATGAAAATCGCGATCGTAACCGGCGGGAGCCGCGGCCTTGGGAAGAGCATGTGCCTTCATATCGCAGAGAAGGGGCACGACGTCATGCTTACGTACCACAGCCGGAAGGACGAGGCCGACGCCGTAATTGCTGAGATCGAAAAGAAGGGCCGGAAGGCTGCGGCTTTGCGGCTGGACGTCGGAAATTCGGCGTCGTTTGCGGATTTCGCGGAATCGGTAAGGAAAGTGCTCGGGGAAATCTGGGGGAGAGATAGTTTCGATTTCCTCGTGAACAACGCCGGAATAGGTATAAGCGCTCCTATAACAGAGACTACAGAGGAGCAGCTCGACACCCTCTACAATATTCACCTGAAGGGCGTCTTTTTCCTGACGCAGAAGCTTCTCCCTCTCATGGCAGACGGCGGGAGGATAGTGAACGTGTCCACGGGGCTTGCCCGCTTCTCGCTTCCGGGCTACGCCGCCTATGCGTCGATGAAGGGTGGGGTAGAGGTTCTCACCCGCTACATGGCCAAAGAGCTCGGCCCGAGGGGGATAGGGGTCAACGTCATCGCGCCCGGGGCAATAGAAACCGATTTCGAAGGCGGCGCTGTGAGGGACAACGAGCATATCAATTCATTCATCGCCTCGCAGACGGCCCTCGGAAGGGTAGGGCTTCCGGACGACATAGGGAGCGCCGTCGCATCGCTCCTGTCGGACGGCACCCGCTGGATAAACGGTCAGCGCATCGAAACCTCGGGCGGGATGTTTTTATAACGAGTAAACGGCAGGGCTGCCGAAGGGCGGCCTTGCCTCGTAATTCAACTTGTTTCGGGAATTAGTACATTGGAGCGGGCGACGGGATTCGAACCCGCGACCCTAAGCTTGGGAAGCTTATGCTCTACCAGCTGAGCTACACCCGCGCCAAGAGAAAATCTATTATAACCTTGTGTGGTTGTCAACAAATTTCGGCCGCTATGTCCGGCAGGATAAGTCTCCGCGGGCACCGGTCGTATGTCACCGGTGACGTGCAGTTTTAAACCGAAGGGTATGAAATAGGTTTCGATGGAGCGAGCGGCGGGATATAATAGAACCGTGGCTGAATCCAGAGAGACAGGGCATCTGCTTACAGAGCGCGTGAACCCCCGGACGGAAAAGCTCGACGAGCTTCCGGCGCTCGGAATCGTCGAATCTATAATCGCCGAAGACGGCACAATCGTTTCGGCGATAGAGAAGGAAAAGGAGAATATCGCCCGCGCGGTAGACCTCATCACAGAAAGGCTCGGACGCGGAGGACGCCTCGTTTTTATAGGCGCCGGAACGAGCGGGAGATTGGGCGTCATCGAGGCCGCGGAATGCCCGCCGACGTTCGGCACAGACCCTGACACGATACTCGGCATAATCGCAGGCGGCCGGAAGGCCGTGTGGAAATCGGCCGAGGGCGCCGAGGACTCCTCAGAAGAAGCTCGAAAGGAGCTCGCGCGCATAGACCTTAAAAAGAAGGACGTCCTCGTCGGCATCGCCGCGAGCGGCGCTACCCCCTTCGTCGAAGGCGCGCTCGACTATGCGAAGAAAAAAGGCAGCGGCAGAATACTCGTCACGTGTAATCTGGTCGAAACAACCGTGCCCGAGGTCGTGATTTCGCTCCTCGTCGGCCCCGAGGTGATCACGGGCTCCACGCGAATGAAGGCTGGGACGGCGACGAAGATGGTCCTTAACATGCTCACCACGGCTTCGATGGTAAAGCTCGGAAAGACGTACGGAAATCTCATGGTGGACGTCCGGCCCGGCTCGGCCAAGCTGAGGGACAGGGCGAAGCGGCTCGTCATGCAGATAACCGGCGTCGGAGAAGAGAGGGCCGCCGAGCTCCTCCACGGCTCGAAGTGGGACGTCAAAACCGCCATCGTAATGGAAATAAAAAACACGGACTATAAAAATGCCCGAAAGCTCCTTAAGGAGCACGGGGGATTTCTCCGGTCCGTAATCAGCCAGGCTCGCAAATGATAAAGGACCTGCAGCTCCTGTTCAGAATGAAGGAAAAGATCGTCGTGGGCCTCATCTCGGGCACATCGATGGACGGCATAGACGCGGCGCTCCTTAAAATCAGGGGTAAAGGAGCCGATACGGATTTGCATCTCCTCGAATTCGTATGCTTACCTTATCAGGCTGAAATAGTTACAAAGCTCGGGCGGCTGCGAGAGTGTGCGCCCGGAGATATATCCGAGCTCAACTTCCTCATTGGCGAGGCGTTTGCCGGGGCCGCGCTGGCCGTGATCGAAAAAGCCGGGCTCACTCCGAAAGACGTAGACCTCATAGGCTCGCACGGCCAGACGGTAAGTCACATACCGCCCTCGGCGGGCGGCGGCGTTCCGTCGACTCTCCAGATAGGGGAGCCCGACGTTATAGCGGAGCGGACGGGCATCACGACAGTCGGGGATTTCCGAACGCGAGACGTCGCAGCGGGAGGGGAGGGCGCCCCGCTCGTCCCGTATGCCGATTACATACTCTTCGCGAAGCCGGGCGAAACCAGGATCGCGCAGAACCTGGGCGGCATAGCGAACGCGACAGTAATAACAGAGCACATCGACGGCGTGACTGCCTTCGATACCGGGCCGGGCAATATGCTCATGGACAGGATAATGACGCTTGCGTCCGGCGGGGAGGAAAGATTCGACAGCGGCGGAAAAGAAGCCTCGAAGGGCAACGTGAACGAGGCCCTTTTGAAAGAGCTCTTGTCTGATCCTTACTTCGCGAAATCCCCGCCGAAATCGACGGGCGAAGAGCTTTTCGGGAGCGCCATGGCCGAGAGGCTTTACGGCATGGTCACCGGCGGCGGAATAACGCTCGGCGACCTCATGGCCACGGCACTCATGCTCACCGTGGAATCCATATGTCTTTCCTGCGAAAAATTCATATTCCCTGAGCATAAAGTAAGCGAAGTGATCCTGAGCGGCGGAGGATGCCGGAATACTTTTCTCGTGGATAAGCTCAGGGAGAGACTCGGCGGCCTTAAATTGACGACGACGGACGATTACGGCATCCCGGCCGACGCCAAGGAGGCAGTCGCATTCGCGATTCTCGCGAACGAGTGCATCTCCGGGAACGCCGGCAACCTGCCCGGCGTCACAGGGGCGAGGCGGCGCGTACCTCTCGGAAAAATATCCCCCGGAGGCCTCGGCTAGGCCGCATCCACAATGACCTGTAAATCATGGCTCGATAAGCTCGGCGACGTCGACGCATCCTCTTTAGACCTTGGTCAGAAAATAGGGCAGGCAGTGATGCCGAGGCTCGATTTCAGGGTAGAGGATTCCCTGAAGATCGCCAGAAAACTGGTGCGCGAATTTCAGGTCGGGGGATTCATAGTATTCGGCGGGAGAGACATGGAATCGGTCCGAAGCGCAGTGGAAGAACTGCAAAACCTGTCCCGGTTTCCCCTCCTCTTCGGCTGCGACGCCGAAAGGGGCCTCGGCCAGATCGTTTCCGGAGGCTCGATTTTTCCGTTCACTATGGCACTCGGCGCGACCGACGACGAAGGTCTCGCCTATTCGGAGGCCCTGTTCACCGCGGGTGAAATGAGGCGGTGCGGTCTCAATCTCGTCTTCGCCCCTGTGCTCGACGTGAACTCGAATTCCGAAAACCCTATAATCAACATCCGCTCCTACGGCGACGATCCGGAGCTCGTATCCCGTATGGGCCGCGCATTTATAAGGGGCTGCCGCGCCGGCGGTGTATTCTCCTGCGGGAAGCACTTTCCCGGGCACGGCAGCGCAGCCGTCGACTCTCATTCGGAGCTCCCGGTGTTATCGCTCACGCGCGAGGAGCTTTTCTGGCGCGACCTTGTGCCGTTCCAAGGGGCCATATCCGAAGGGGTCGACGTCCTCATGACGGCGCACATAGCGCTTCCCGGGATAACGGGGAGCGGCGACCCGGCCACGGTTTCGGACAAGGTCGTGAACGGCGTCCTGAGAACGGAGCTTGGATATAATGGTGTTGTCATAACAGATTCATTCCGGATGTCCGGCATTAGTGATCTGGGAGACGAGCCGGGCCAGTCGCTCAAGGCCATACAGGCCGGCTGCGACATAATCCTCGATCCGCAGGACCCGTATAAACTCCTTAAGATGCTTAACGAGAAGGCATCAGCGGGGAAGCTCGACGAAGAAGCCATCTTCAAATCTGCAGGGAGGATAATCTCTCTCAAGAAATCCCTCCCGCCGGGGCCGTCCGGGAACGCGGTGCAATCGAAGGAGGAGGGTCGAAAGCTCTCCGAGCGGATAGCGAGGAGCTCTGTTTCACTCCTTAAGGGCGGAAGCTTAAAATCGAGCCGCGCACTGCTGTGCACGTTCGACGTGACGGAGTGGGGCAGCGATGTTGCACAGGTGTTCGCGCAGCGTCTCCGCGACGCGGGCGTGATTATTGAAGCGGTTAACGTAACCGCGTCTACAAATCTCGACAACCTCTGCCGGAAAACCGGGGACGATACCGCGCTCGTATGCACGGTTTTCACAACTGTCGGCGCGTGGAAGAACCAGTTCTCCCTCCCCGTCTTCATGAGGACCGCGCTCGAACGCCTCTCCTCCGCATACGGAGAAAGCGTCCTCGTTTCGTTCGGCTCTCCCTACGTCGTCCGGGGACTCGATAATTTCAAGACGATAATATGCGCGTTCGATTCTCTTCCGGAATGTCAGTCGGCTGCTGCCGACGTGCTTTCAGGTGCCGCGCAGGCGACCGGCAGAATCCCGGTCGCGGCTTTATGACGGCTGTTCCCGGTCTTTCCAATCGGGTAAATTACACACTCCAATGAGCGCCGGACTGAACTCGGTTTTTTCATCCTTAACACTTCTCGACTGGGCTATCGTCGCGGCCTATCTCCTGATTTCGCTCTTCGTCGGGGTTTACTTCACGCGGAGGGCGAGCAGCAGCATGGCCTCGTATTTTGTCTCCGGCCGCGACCTCACATGGTGGCTCCTCGGCACCTCGATGGTGGCAACGACATTCGCCGCCGATACACCGCTCGCCGTCACGGGATGGATAAGGACCGACGGCATATGGAAGAACTGGTTCTGGTGGAACTATATATTCAGCCACGTGTTTATAGCGCTCGTCTTCGCCCGGCTCTGGAGAAGGGCGAACGTCATCACCGACAACGAGCTCAACGAGATACGCTACAGCGGAAAGCCAGCGGCGTTCCTCAGGGGGTTCAAGGCCTTTTACTATTCGACGCTCTTTAACTTTATCGTGATGGGCTGGGTCATAAGCGCGATGGCCAAGGTACTCAAGGTCTTTTTCGGCGTCGAAACGACAGTGGCGATAGCCATCTGTCTTTTTATCGCCTTTTTCTACACCATGATGTCGGGGCTCTGGGGAGTGATGCTGACGGATTTCTTTCAATACTTTCTCGCCCTGGCCGGAACGATAATCCTCGCCTGGGTCGTAATCGGCTCGCCTGAAATCGGCGGGCTTTCCGGCTTCGTGGAGAAGCTCGGCACGATAGACGAAAAACACGTCTCATTTTTCATGACCCCCTCGGGCGGCGACCCCGTGAGCGACGGGTTCTGGTCGTCGAGCTTCTTTACGTTCTTCGTTTACCTCACCGTGATATGGTGGTCTTCGCATAACACCGACGGCGGCGGTTATTTCATACAGCGGATGCTCTCGGCGAAGTCGGAGCGCGACTCCGTCCTCGGCACGGCATGGTTCGCCATAAACCACTACATCATACGCTTCTGGCCCTGGGTGCTCGTCGCGCTCGCATCCCTGATTATATATCCCACGGCCGACGTCGCTAAAGGCGACAACGAGGCGATGTACGTCGTCATGATAAACAATTTTCTGGGGCCGGGGCTGAAGGGAATTCTCTTCGTAACGTTTCTGGCGGCCTTCATGTCGACGCTGTCGACGCACCTTAACTGGGGCGCTTCATACATCATGAACGACCTATACAGGAGATTCCTCTACAAGGGCGGGACAGAGAAGCATTACGTCATGGTATCGCGCGTCTGCACGCTCGTCCTCACGATACTCGCGGGCTACTTCGCGATGCACATAAGCAACATCGGCAAGGCCTGGATTTTCCTCTGGGCAATGAGCGCAGGTATAGGGCTCGTGCTGGTGCTGAGGTGGTTCTGGTGGCGGGTGAACGCGTGGACGGAAATTTCCGCCCTGGCGTCTTCTCTCGCCGCGATTTTTATACTCGTCCTCTACACCAAATCGCAGGGCATTCCGCTCGAATTAAAACATCAGATCCTGGTCATCCCCGTCTCTGTGCTCACGTGGATAATCGTTACGTTCGCGACCAGGCCCGAGCCGATCGGAACCCTGAACGAATTTTACACAAGAGTGAGGCCCTGGGGATGGTGGAAGCCCGTGAGCGACATGAATCCCGGAATCGAGAAACCCAGGCTCGCGCCCGTTCTCGTAAACTGGTTGCTCGGTGTGTGCTTCATCCTCTTCGGAATGATGGGCGCCGGAAAGATGCTCCTGGGCTCGATGCTTACGGGTCTCTTGATGGTCTTAATCTCAATAATCTCGGGCGTTACCGTTTACCTGAGGCTCCGGAAAGAGCTTACGGACTAGGGCGTAATATTCCCGGGGGCACCTCGGGTTCTTTAAAAATCCCCGGAGTATGTTATAACTTATCTGTAGTTCTTAGTCCTGGAACGAGCAATGGCCATCAAAATCAAGGTAATGAAACATCCTGAGCTCACGTGGTACGAAAAGCTCTATCTGCCGCAGATCGTGCACGGGCTCTATCTCACCATAAAGCACCTGATTAAGTTCCAGCCGATAACGGTTCAGTACCCCGAAGAGGTGAAGGAGCTTCCGCCGAGATACAGGGGGCTTCATGTAATGCCGGGGGACGACGACGGCGAGATAAGGTGCGTCGCGTGCAAGCTCTGCGAAGTCGCCTGCCCGACCCAGGCCATATCCATCGTCGCCGAGCCTGCGGACGATTACGGGATCGAAAGGCGGCCCAAGGTCTACAACATCGATTTCATGAGGTGCGTCTTCTGCGGATTCTGCGT
>CAZUDM010000025.1:0-40756 GCA_964618635.1 uncultured Spirochaetia bacterium | reverse complement strand
ACTCGCTCATAAAGAGACGCATTTTCCCCGAAGAGATTTACTTCATCGCCTATCCTCATATGGAAGAGGTAAACGAGGAGCAGCAGGTGCAGCTGTCTTACGTTTACGACACGAAGGACGTCGTAAGAGTCGAAGACGGCGGCTACGCAATAGATGTATATCACTACGTGAAGAAGGATGAGATAAGATAGGAACCGTCGGCTCTATATGAAATGGGGTAATGAAGCCGGGGACGGACGTGAAATTTCAAAACACGGAGAGCCGGCCGGAAGGAATTAAAAGCCTCGGGATGAGCGGGGGATTGAGACTATAACGGCCGCGACCCCCCGCCGTATCTTTTCCCGGTTGCCCTGGCTGGTCCATTCATGAATTTCCTATGCTACGATCTTCACTTCCCCCGTGAAGAGGTCGTAGTTGGCGCCCACGATCTTCAGCTTTCCTTCCCTGACCCTGTCGGCCAATACCCGGACCGAGCCGTTCAGCGTATCGACCCCGATGTTCACGTTGGCTACAGTCGCGTTCTCGAGGAGGTCTCCGGGCTCGTCTTTCGCCGCCGCGACGGCTGGCCCTATAGAGTAGACGATATCATCGATCGCGCCGGGGAATTCCGTGCCCTTCTCGACGGCCTCTATCGCGCTGGATACAGCCCCGCAGCGGGAATGTCCGAGAACCATGATAATGTGTGCGCCGAGCGCCAGGGCGCCGTACTCGAGACTGCCGACTATCCCGTAATTGGCGGTGTTGACTATGTTGCCTGCCACGCGGACGACGAATAAATCCCCGAGGCCCTGGTCGAATATGATCTCGGGGGCGACCCTCGAATCGGCACACGCCAGGATGGCGGCGAAAGGCGCCTGTCCGAGCGCTACCTGCTCCCGCCCCTCGACGGTTCTCCTTGGGCTCTTCTTCAAGGAATTGACGAAACGCTCGTTACCTGCCATGAGCTTCTTCAGGGCTTCATCCGGAGTCTGCGGCCTCGGGGTCTCGTCGGCGCGCGCTTCGCTGACCGTCAGCAAGTCGTCTCCATACCCGATAACCGATGCTCCCAGCGCGGCGGCTCCCGTGAATTTAACGAAGCTCCTTCTCGAAATAAATTTTGAGTCTCGCATTTTCTCCCTCCCCTGGAGCAGGATTTATTGGCAATATACACCCTTTTTGCCCCGGATTGTTAAGTCGAAAAAAACCGGATAAGAGCAGTGCGTTTTGTCCGAATTCTATCGAGAGATCGATTACGGTGAGCTTCCCCGATATCACACATTTTATGAAAATGGCACTATAATAAGCGTTGGAAACTTTTAACTGACGTAATAGAACCGGCGTAAAGATATGGAGGACACGATGAAGAAGCTCGCTATATCGCTCGTATTAATACTGACCGCGGGCAGCGCGACCGCCGCGGAGAAAATCACGTTCTGCGTAGTCAACGATTTTATGCAGATCGTAACTTACAGGGGCGAGAACGAGGACTGCCTCGAGTTTGAGACACCGCTCGATATCATTTCGGGTGAGCGTGGACCGGTCGGACCGCAGGGGCCAGCCGGACCGCCCGGACCCCCGGGGCCTCAAGGGCAGCAAGGACCTCCCGGGCCGCAGGGCGCTCAGGGACCCGCCGGGCCTCCGGGACCGCAGGGTCAACAGGGCCAGCAAGGTCAGCAGGGCGAGCAGGGTATTCAAGGTGAAGAAGGGCCGGAAGGTCCCGAAGGACCAGCCGGGCCTGCCGTGCAGATAATAGGCGGCTCGACCGGTGTGCTCCTGCTTCTTCCGCTCGAGCAGGTTTTTCTACCGATGTTCTACGGCATGATAGGTGCTGCGTCTGACGTCGAGGTCCCCATGCCGGCATCAGGCGCGGTAACGAATCTGAACGTGCGCACGAGATCTAACGTGAGCATAGTCATCGGGCACTACGATTTCTTCGTATGGAAGTCCGGGTCGGATTCCACGGTCACCTGCCAGATCGGGACGGGGCAGAACACCTGCAGCAATACGGTTAACTGCGTGGATTTTGTAGCGGGGGATACGATTGCATTAAGGGCCACGCCCACCAATATTCCTCTTCCCACGGGGGCCAGCTGGACGGCCGTGTTTCATCCGGAAACGACATGCGCCGATCTCGGGCTGTGACGGTTGCCGGAAGGCGTATTATATAAATGAAAAATCGAGGCCCGGGTGTATCTCCCCGGGCTTTTTCGGTTTATATAGTTCAACGGGAAACGCACGGGTGAACCGGCGTATAACGAATCGTACTACGAAGAAACAATGTGATAACGCCGAGTCTGCTCGTACTACGGTTGGAAAGACGGGCAAATTTCATAACGGCTTGCGGTTATCTGGTAGCCCCTACGGGATTTGAACCCGTGTTTTAGCCTTGAGAGGGCATTCCGTGTGCAATTCTACACAATCTCACACTATTCAAAACTAATCATAACTGTCCGTGAAGATTTATAAATACTAGATTGCTGCAATCGGACTCAAATCAACACAAAAGCACCCAAATGGACACTTTATGGACACACCTTTGGACACACTGTAAATCGGTGACCTAGTTATAGTATAGATAAAACAAATAACTTGGTATGATATTATTATCGTTCCATTTCACTACCAAAAATTGCGGGATATCGTTATAATGTCATTAACCATATGTATTAAGTTGTAACGGTTATTCAGTTGACTATTTCTAGTATGGATAATCAAGACTAATTCTTGATATTCTAATATGCATTGTTTAGGTGAAGATTTTATTCGTGGGTTATACAATTGAAAAAAAGCAATCTGAAACAAAAAATAGTTAGCAATAATTCTCGCACTCCAAATTACATGCCTGCCTTTCAAAACCAAAAATTTAGTACACTTGAATTGTGTGCCGGTGCAGGGGGGGCAGCGCTTGGTTTAGAACAGGCGGGGTTTTCACATGTGGCTCTAATTGATAATAATCCCCATGCTTGTGCCACCCTACGTCTAAATCGTCCCTATTGGAATGTAATTGAAGCTGATATACGAAGTTTTGATTGCAGTTATTGGGAAGGAGTAGATTTGGTTACTGGCGGCTTACCTTGCCCACCTTTCTCTATTGCAGGTCATCAGCTCGGGTCTAATGATGAGCGAGACATGTTTCCAACAATGTTGAAAATAGTCAAACGCTTAAAACCTCGCGCTGTACTTATTGAGAATGTACGAGGTATACTCACCTCACGTTTTGACTCTTTCAGAGCTCAAATTGATTCATTCTTACAGTCTATAGGTTATGATACGCATTGGGCTTTATTGAATGCAGTTGATTTTGGTGTTCCTCAAGTTCGATATAGAGCATTTCTAGTTGCCTTACGTCTCGGTGAATCTTCTAATTTTTGTTGGCCTGATCCTCCAAACCACCCCATTGCAACAGTTGGGGAGGCTATTGGAGATATGATGTCATCAGGCGGCTGGCGAGATGTCAATGCATGGATAACACAAGCATCAGCACCAGCACCTACCATAGTTGGCGGATCCCATAAACATGGAGGACCGGATCTAGGACCAACTCGTGCGCGGCGTGCGTGGGCAGAGCTGGGCGTTGACGGACTAGGCATTGCAGATGAGCCGCCTCCTCGAAAATTTTCGGGAATGCCGCGGCTTACGGTTCCAATGGTTGCACGTTTACAAACTTTTCCCGATGAATGGACTTTTGTGGGATCAAAAACGCAAGTGTATAGGCAGGTCGGCAATGCATTGCCAGTTAGTTTTGCCTATAATATAGCTCGGGCTCTTCGGAAATGTCTAAGATAGGATCCAAAGAAAAAATTAGACGTTTTTTATTAGCCAATATTGGCCGCATTATTGAATCTCATGAACTGCAAGCAGCGGCAGATGGCGCAGTTCAATATAGTCGTCGTCTGCGGGAATTGCGAGATGAAGAAGGCTGGCAGATACTATCACATCTCGATACTACCGAATTGAAGCCCGGTCAATATATCTTACGCGAAGCTCCAGCTGAAGCTCGGGGTATTCAGTTTACTCGCGGTATATCAGCAAAGATTCGAGCAGAAGTGTTAGATCGAAATGGTTTTACCTGCCAAATGTGTGGTGTAACGCCGGGAGATATAGATCCTGCTACCGGCCGCCGTGTAAGACTTCATATAGGTCATATCAAAGACAAAAGTCACGGTGGGAAAGATGAACTGTCAAATCTCCGCGCCTTATGTTCTAGTTGTAATCAGGGTGCGAAAAACATCACGGCAGAAAAACCGAGCACAATTTGGCTTTTATCGCAAGTTAGAAGGGCTGGCCGTGATGAACAATTAGCCGTTTTTCAGTGGCTTAGTAAAAAATTTAAGACCTAAGTATATCCTAATTGAGTCCCTCGTTATCTGAGAAGCGGATCACGTATGAGAGTCCAGATCGATATTGTACTCAAATCTCAAGTGGGTTTGGTAGTTAAATGGATAACTTAACGAAAGAGCAGCGAAGGAAGAATATGCAAAATATACGCTCTTCGAATACTGCACCTGAATTAATAATCATGAGAGCGCTCAAACGTAGAAGAATTTATTTTGCCTCTCATCCAAAAAATATCATTGGTAAACCAGACATTGTATTCCGGAGAAAGAAGATTGCTATATTTATTGACTCTGATTTCTGGCATGGTCATCCAGAGCGATTTGTAATGCCCAAATCTAATATCGTATACTGGAAAAACAAGATTGAACTCAATAAAAAACGTGATGAAAAAGTCAACCAAGAGTTAAAAGAGAATGGTTGGAGGGTAATTAGATTTTGGGAACACCAAGTTAATAAGGATGCCGAGAACTGTATTGATGCCATCTTAAAAGCTATTTCTGTAGACCAGTCATAATTTCTAACTTTTAATTCGATAGTTTCCTGATATTTCTCCTATAATGAACATATAGTCTTTATCTTAATGCTTTCAAATATTAGGAGAACTTTCAGTAATGCAAAGGAAATTAATAAATTTTGACGAAGCAGTAGAAAGATATGGTTTCAAACGTTGGGGTTTAAGATGGATGATAAGGAAAAGAGCGATCCCTTTCCTAAAGATAAGAAGAAGGATTTATTTTGATGTAGTGAAAACTGATGCTTGGGCGGATAAGCATTCGGTGGACGTTAATCCTAACAATCAATAAATATCACATTATAGTGTGATCAGCTCAGACTTATACAGACTTCAGTAAGACCAATGAAGTAAACATACCCTGAATGTCCATAATATAATTACGCCCAATAGGGTTGACGTTGTATGGATTTTAGTTATTCACATTTCAACGTTCACACAGAATCAGATCCCTCTACATATGCTATCTATTGGATTCGCAGAAGGAGTATTGCAATGGCGATGCGCTCCTGCTAATCTCCCGAATAGAACTGGACCTACGCTATGAGATCGTGACGATGAACAAGTATGAATTTACATTGGTAGTCTTAAGTGATGTAGAATTTGAAGATGCAATAGAGCCCCTATATGAGTCGGGGTGTGACGATGCGTCTATATGTTCTCGTGATGGGGTTATGCACTTAATTTTTACCCGAGAGTCAACAGACTTCGAGACTGCTGTGTTATCAGCAATTGCTGACATCGAGAAGGCTGGCCCAATGCCAAGGGTTAAGGGTCTGGAACCAAGTGATCTAGTAAGCCTCGATGAATTAGCCAGCCGCTTAGGTTACTCGGAGGAGTATACGAAAAAGTTGTTAACGGGAGGAATTGACTCTCTAGATAAACCTCCACTTCCATACACTAATGTAGATTACGGCGATACTATATGGAGCTTCAAGGATGTGGTCAGCTGGCTCTATGACAAACAAGTATTAGAAGATTTCGATCTTCTAGACCGCGCTGTGAAGACTTTTGAAATAGAGTATTTTTTGAAGAGTAGGGATACCAATGTTTCTGCGATTATAGAAAGACTAGAACTGAAATTACAGGATATAATAGAACGAAATTGAGAGTGTAATCCTATGATTTGCTCTATGAGAGCATTGGGTGTTATTGGAAAATTAGACTCATGGGTCGATATGTTGGGTTTGGTTCTTGGTCAGTAACACTGTATTATTCCAATCAATACTTTTGTTCAGTTTGATAATCTTCAAGCGTGTTGGAGTGGTCATAACTCCATAGGTAATTAGACCACCCCACACTTGAAATATCTCATGTCCTCCTTCTTTGCCAAGATTCACTGCCTTCCCAGTTATTTCCCATCTCATAGCTTTCAATCTGAATTTTCATCATCAGATTTTTTCTCATTTTTCTTTTTAAAGCTATCGAGTTTCTTATTCATCCATTCATATGTTTTCTTATTCAACTCATCCTTGTTTGGGAGATAGTAAAATTGATATACGGTCTGTGGCTCATCATTCAGAAGTTCTGCTGTTCGGTTGGGTTCTCCGTTTTCTATAATGTCTTGTGTTGCTATAGAATGACGGAAGTTGTGAGGATTAATTCTCTTTCCAGACCAATTATATGTTCCTCTCTGGATCCATAAACTAAATCCAATTGTATCATATGGTTTTCCTTTTGTATCTAAAAAAACATAGTTAATGTCTTCAGAGTTGACAATATTGCAGTTAATGATTATTGGTCTCCAAAAATTTATATATTCTTCAAGAAATGGAACTACCACGGAGTGAATTTCTCTATGGACAATATTTATATTCCCATTTTTATCATACGTCTTTTTTAGTTGTGCCAAATCATCATCACCACGGAAAGAAACATACCACTTACCTGAATCTTGATCTTTATAAATATGTTTTCCTGCTTGTGCTTCACGCCAATTTTGATTTCGAAGAGTGACGGTGGTAAGGAGCATCATAGCTACGGCTCTTCCTGCTTGATTCGCTAATTTGATCCCTTTTCTTGTAAAGCGGTCCTTTCCTGCTTTATACAACTGATTGTTGCTTGGGAATTCTGAAATGGCGCAAGTCATTAGCTCTTGGAATGTTAATATCCTATTACTTTTATCCAAAACTGGTTTTGGTTTCCCCAAACTTTTTAAGATTAAAGAAACTTCATTTGCTATCTGCTTATCCCTCACTTTGGGGTAATTATTACAAAAACCCCGTATTAACCTTAAAACTTCAATTACTTGTGAAGTAATACGATTACCCATTCTTTCTTCAATGTGCCATTTAACAAATCGCTTTATGAATGGTAAGTTAGAGATCATCGAAAGATTTAAATTTGCTACCTCTATGTTTTCATATCGTCTTATATATCCCAAATAACATTCAAGACGATTTTTATAGTTAAGAATCGTTGTTTTTCGAATCTTCCTACTGCCTCTAGTTTCTTCATATTCGGATGTTGCCCATTTTACATATGTAGTGAATTCACTTTTCAATGATTCATTCCATAATTCGAAACGTAAAGCATACGGTTCTCTATGGAATCCTGTTGTTTGATTCATAACAGGAGGAAGCGTTCTTCCACATTTGAATTTTTGATTTTTGCCTAGCTTATTCACTTCTTTTGTTTTTATTAGCCCATGTTTACGGGCACAATTGAATAACAATTTTAATTGGCTTTTTGTATTCTTATACGTTGGATTTGCTATTTGCATATTACGAAGAGCATCTTTTAGTACAATATCACATTCTTGGTCACTTATATTATATGAAGTTTCGTAGCATAACTTCGGATCATACCCAAGAACTCTTGCAAATCTTCTAGCGCAGGTTTTAACATTAGATGTTTTAACCTTATCCCATTTTTCAACTTCGCTTACCTTGTTTACTAAATTTAAAATATTCATTTAAAGCCTCCTTAAAGGGTTGTTTGTATTTTCATCTTATTCGTTAAACATGAAGTGACTTAAACGGACTCTATATGTCTAACTTTGCTAAAAATTATACACTCGATACGATATATTATATATACTTTAAGTGTAGTATATGTAATTGGTATCGAATCTGTTTACTGCAATTATTGTTTCTAATGGACATCTTATCTCTCATCGTCACAATATGTGACAATGTATGACATAACGAACGTATCGAACCAGTATCGAATTCCTTTTTTGTCATTAATACCTCCTCTCTCTAACAAGCCGTTTTTTCAGAATTTACATCAATGGCAGTCTCGCCAAATGTTGAAAGGTATGACTCAAGATGTTCAGAACTAATCTTCTTTAATCTTCCAACAGCGATGTGGCCCAATTTTTTGGATTTAATAAGTCTCTGAACCGTTCTATAGCTACAACCCATAATCCCGGCGATTTCTTGTATCGAATACAATCTTTTGTCCATCGCAAAACCTCCTTTTTAATTTTTTTAAATAGTAGCCTAATGGCCTATTAGATTTATTATAGGGAAAAAAAGCAAAGAAATTTCAGTTGCGAAAATTTATGTTTTTTCGACGATTATTTGCCGGGAGAAAGCAGATTTTTATTAAGTTTGTTGATCAGAATTGAGGAAGTGGAACTGTTTTTCTGAAAATATTGCCTGTCGAAAAATAAAAACTAATTTTGGCGCGATTTTTACTTATAATATGTGATTTTTTTTCCAGAACATCCACAACTACTCGATAATTATTTTTTCGCTCATTACCATCATAATTTGCTTACAATTTTGATAGTTGTACTAGTTTTTCGCCTACTTGTCAATAATAATGTAATGATAACAATAGGTTAAGGCGATAAAACCCATTGACAACACTGGAAATGCCCTTATAATCTAGTCATATGGGCGAAAGTAAATTAATTTTTAAAAATAATAATTGGTTCGAAGAAATACATATAATGGAGGTAGAAAATGAAATTTGATAGCGATCACATAATGTGCTTTAGAGGTGTAATAAAGGAAGTTTTTCAGACGAATATCAATCCTCTTTTGCTAGATGATTGCACTATGTTCTCTAGAGAAATTCAACATGGTATAAGATATAGGTCAGAGAGTGATATATATGAAGTTTTTAGGTTGAAAGAAAATATAAATCCAGATTCAAAAATCAGATTTATAAATTGTGAGCAAATTACCTGCTCCGAATTCGATAATTTTTCTGATTCTGTGAAAGAGGTTTGTTTGTCTCATATTAAATCCTTAATTTGTGAAAGGCTCAAAGAAGTCCCGAAACTGAAATATCTCGATTTAGAATGGATCATGACTGGTTTACGATTTTTAAGGGATGAATTTAGTATAGATGAAATGTTATGCCTACATGGTAAAGATAAAGATGGCTCCATCTATTTTTACTGCTCCAATTCCTATTTGTTGATAAGACATTATCCCAACAAACGAATTTTTAATTTGAGTAAAGCGGAATTGATAGATCCGGAGGAGTCGGGAGATAGGTCAAAGTGGGGATTAGCTCTTATTGGTTGTCTTGGTCCGACAACTACCTTCAAAAACTTTAGAGACACATTATTAGAATTAATGTTCAGGATTGTCCAGTGGCATGTATTTAACCAGTTTCTCTACTACCAATATAGCACGCACTTTGGTCATTGGTTGAAGAAGGATAAATAAAGGACGTTTATGGGTGTATATCTAAAAAACAAAAGCTGGTACATAGATTACTATCTTCCTAGTGGTACGAGAAAAAGAGAAGTGGTAGGTAAGTTACCGGCAGTTACTCAAAGAGATGCTGAGAAGGCATTACGAACAAGGCAAGCTGAAATTTATCAGGGACGATACAATATTGAATCAACAAAAAAGCCGATTCTCTTTGACAAATTCGTCAACGATGAGTATTTGCCTTGGGCGAAGGATCATTATGAGGATTTTGCTAGAGTTAAATCAGTAACTAAGCTTTTTCTTCAAACATTCAAGAATATGAGCTTCCAAGACATGAACAATTGGCTTGTCGAGAAATACAAATCCAAAAGGAAGAAATTGGGAAAAGATCCAGAGACCATCAACAGGGAACTCACCGTTCTGCATAAAATCTGTACGCTGGCAGTTGAATGGAAAAAGATTTTAAGCAATCCCATAAAGGGTATGAAGAAATTAAAAGTTCCTTACAAGAATAAAAGGAAACTTAAGGATTGGGAATTCAAATTATTATACGACAGCGCTGAAGAACATCTTAAACCGATTCTTCTTTGTTGCTACGTTACTGGTATGAGAAAGAATGAAATAAGGGAATTAACATGGAAATGCGTGGATTTAGAAGAGAAGAAAATATACCTCATAAAAACTAAAAACAACGAAAGCAGGACAATTCCCATAGAGGAGGCTCTTTTAAAAACTTTACTCGACATTCGAAAGACTAATAGATCAGAATTTGTATTCTTGAGTGCGAAAGGTGAACCATATAGAAGTAAAAAAGCATGGGATGGAAGTTTTAAAAAGGCATTGAAGAAGTCTGGAATCGAATATTGTACATTCCATGATATCCGAAGGACTTGTATTTCCAACTTATTAGTGGATGAGAAAGTAGATATTAGAACTGTTATGGAAATCTCTGGCCATAAGGATATAAGGATGCTAAAGATTTATGCCCATTCTGATGAGGATGCGAAGATGAAAGCAGTCAGTAAGCTCGATATGCGGATTAAGGAGATGGGAATTATGGAAGAAAATGAATCACAAGAGGTTCAAATGAATACAGTAGAGCTAAAACCGGTTGCGGGTGAATGAATAGGGTCTAACTTTACAAATTTCTTATGCGATAGATTAAGCGAAAACTGAGAATGAAGTGGCATATGATCGTTTCGGGGGAACTGTAGCATTTGGTAACGGACAATAAGCGGTTTATCTCATGGTTGTTCAGTATGTTTTGTAAATCCCAAGTAATAGATATCTCCTTTTCTTCTGAATAACTCTGTACCAATGATAGCAACAAAGGCCTTACTTTTATATGCTAAATAATCCTTCATATTTTCATACGATTTGGTTGGAACACTAACCCGAACATATAGTGTGTCCTCATTTTCGATGCCAGATCTTTTTTGGATAATCTCCATATTGCCGATAAAAAACAAATCTTCTCTCAACCGATTTTTCTCATACCAAATATCACTATGGTGTACGATTACTTTTACAGCCATATCTTTCATGCATTTTTTTGAATCAGTTGATGTAAGCTTTCCTTCCATAATCATTTTAATACGTTCTTCGAATTGATCGACACCTAGTGGATTGATATAGGCGTATTCATTAAAATCTATATCAACAAACCAGTCAAATACGGATACAAGGTATCTACATTTTTGATGTTGGTTCCTTTTCCTATGCCTAGACATCCTTATGAGATCTATTTTGTATTGGCGTTGTAAGATTGCTTGATTAAAGACATGATGTATTCCAGATTCTCATCATCTGATAGAGTGATTTCGTAATCCCCGTTTCCCCAGTGTCCAATATTAGAAACATCCCTTGCGATGTTCTTGGGATCATCTAAATTGCCTATACCCAGATTGAGGAAACACTTTAGGGATTTACGCTGGATAACAACATCTACAACATTTGTATGCGCAACGAAAGCTAAATATATTTTTTTTGGTTTGAGTTCAAGATCACCAAGATTTAATATCGCACTCTTTAGTTTTTCATATAGTTCAATTATTTCTTCAGATCCGCACTCGATATGTTCTTGTTCGGTATAGACTTTTATTTCCTTCCTTACTTGCTCAAGAGATTCATTCTGATAGGTAATTTTTTTGACACTTTCTTGAGCGTTATCTGCCTTGACTTGATTGAAACTGACGATGCCGTTTTCGTATTTTTTAATCTCCCATAATTCAATAGGTAGGTCTCTAAAATTGATAGAGGCCCTCTGGTGACTTGTATAGGATGTAGAGACAAACAATACTCTGGACTGTGACCAATCAATATCATCCCTTTTCAATGCCGTACCTTTAAGCTCGTTGTACTCCAATATAAAATCCGCTTTGTTGTTTAGCATTAATGAGAGGTATGCAAAACCCTGATCAATTACACTGAAATTTTTGTCCCTTTTATATTCAATAATCACAAAAGAGTAAGATTCCTGATCGAATGCAAGTGTATCAATTCTAAAGCCGTTCAAGGCAAGTTCCCTACGAACGAACTCCAATCCGAAGATTTTTTCCAGATTCCGCTCTGTGAGGTGCTGTATTTCCCTTTCCAGTTTGAAGATATATTCTTCAACTAGATGTAGATCAGAATTGTTATCTTGTCTGTATAAAGGCATGGCTTCTCATTTCTCAAGATACTGAACTATTTGGAATTTATCATATTTGACAATTACCATTCAAGCCAGAAAGCTAGTTTGATTAGAAGCAGCCATTATTTCTCTTCAGGATAAAGAAATCTAATATAGATGTCCAATTGCAGTTAAGTTTAATATCTTATAGTATTTAGAAGTCTCAAAAGAGAATAGAGCAGAACATGCCTGATAATAAACTCTACTACGGTGATAATCTCCCGATTCTTCGGAACTATATTAAAGATGAGTCTGTGGACTTAATCTATCTTGATCCACCTTTTAACTCTAAAGCAAATTATAACATCCTTTATCAAGAACTAAGTGGAGAGTACAATTAATCCTATTAAAAGATGATTAAGATAGAGGAATTTGTACGAAAGTTCAGCGTAATTGGCGAGAAACAATTTAGTTTATTGTTAGGGGCAGGGGCTTCGGCGTCCTCAAATGTACCAACTGCCAGTGAAATGACTTGGGACTTCAAGAGGAGGTTATATGCAACAAAGAAGGGTTTTAAAATTAGCGAGGTCGAAAATAGGGATTTTGAATTAAGACAGGAAATTGAAAACTGGACGAGAACAGAATACAAGGATCGACCAGATAATGAATATTCTTACTTTTTTGAATTAACCTTTCCTTCCAATAGTGATAGAAGAAGATATATTCACCAATCTCTTAAATCAGCTAATCCAAGTATTGGCTATAGAATATTAAGATTTCTAATCGATCAAAAGCTAATATGGCATTTTATCACAACTAACTTTGACAATTTAATCCAGAAAGTTTTTCCTGATATTATTGAGATATCGGAAGAAAATATTAGATCACAAAAAACGAAAGTGAATGTGAATTCCGAGTTGCCAATTGTTGCGAAACTTCATGGGGATTTCAGATATGATTCACTACAAAATACCAATAGAGAAACACAAGAACTCAATCATGAGGTGATGTCCTCTATCCAAGAATTATTTAAATCAACCGGATTAATAGTTATTGGATATAGTGGCAGAGATGAATCCGTTATGTCATTCTTGGAAGATTTTGTTGAAGAAAATCCTAATCCCTTTCCACAAGGTTTTTTTTGGTGTGTAACTAGTGAGAATCCGAATAAAAGAGTTTTGGGTCTGATTACTCAATTGAAAAATAAAAACATCGAAGCTGACATTGTTCAGATTTCAAATTTTGATGATTTATTGATAAGCTCTTATAATCAACTGAGTGTTAAAGACAAAGAAATTGATAGTTACTTAAAAATGCATCAGAAAATACAACCGTTTGTCTCTCCTGAGAAATATAAGAACAGTTTTATAGTTCTTAATGCTCTGAGAATCACAGATTATCCTCAAACATTTCTTACATTCAAAACCAATAATGTTGATGATTGGGAGACTCTTGATGAGATAACAAAAAATAAGAATGTATTCGCAAGTTTTTTTAAAGACGGTAAAAAAATAGCTTTAGGGGAAGTCGAAGAGGTGAAAAATACATTCAATGAATTCCTACCTAAAGATCCAGAGTTTGAGCGATATACCACCACTGAGAAAGATTTACAGAAATTGAATAAACAGAGAGGGTTTTTGTTGGGGATTTATTATAATATTTTCGACTGGCACTTCAGAAATAATCTCGGACTTGAAAATAAAGGTAAACGGTTATTTTATATCAACAAGATTCATAAAAAGACACAGCATCCAAATTTATCTGAACTCAAATACTATAAAGCCTTTAAATACTCAATCGAATACAGAAACAATAATCTAATATTCCTGTTAAGACCTTATTACTTGTGTGAAGATTTCTTATCTTTGAGTAGAGAAGACTATGCTATACGTCAAAACGCTTTGATATCGAGTATTTGGAATAAGGAAGTATTGGAAGATTTAGCATATTGGATAAAAATACTTAAAAATGGATTGCGCGAAGTAATCAAAATCGAATTTCCAGCGAATAAACTTTGTTTTTGCTTAACTCCTAAATTTTATAAATCGGGTGAAGCAACAAGTGACTAAAGTAAATAATATTTGGAAATCATTCGAAACAATCAAGGAACCATTGTTGTCATTTCATTACGATAGGCCCTATTATTCAGAAAGCAAAATAGAGGGACTCTTTAAATGGGGAGCTCTTGATAGTTCAGTTCCTAACAATTTATTAAGACCAACTAATCCAATAAAGATCGGTGTAATCACTACATCGGGAAAGAAAGAGATAGTTTTGAAATATCTAGATAGGCTAAACCACTCAATAGAAATTAAAGATTTGTATTTGAAATCTTATAAAGGCTTTCGTGAAATATATGGATTGAAATACGATATTGAGTTTTGCGATTGTATAGATGATAAAAGTATATTATCTGCGAAATCTGAAACAGAATTGTTGGACATATACCTAAAAAGAATTTCTTTAGCAAAAGCTAAACATGAATTTGATGTGCTTGTCATATTGATACCTAGCGAAGCAGAAAAATTTACGGAAATTAAAACGGAGGACTATTATTTTCACCTCCATGATCAAATAAAATTATTCTCATCCACCAATTTGATAAGAACTCAGATCATCAAAGAGACTAGGATTCCAGACAGAAATAATACTAAGGAATCACTCCGACACGTATGGTGGTTATCTGGAGTTTTGTATACTAAAGCTTCGGGAGTCCTTTATAGATTAGCTGAATTTGACGAAAGAATATTATATGTCGGAATATCATACGCTATATCAACAATTCAAAGTTCTAATAAAATCTTAATTGGTGTCGCTGAATTATTTGATGAATCTGGAAACAATATCAGAATTGACCTTTTTGCTACATCAAATTTTACTTTGTACTCAAAAAACCCATATTTATCTGAAGATGCAAGCCGAAATATATTTCAACATGTACTAGATATTTACAGAAGTGCTAAAATGAAATCTCCTTCAAAGATTGTGGTTCATAAGAATACCCCTTTTAATACCGATGAGTTAAATGGAATAAATCAAGCTTTTTCGTCCATAAACCATATAGAACTTATACATATCCAGAAAGTAAATCCTTTTCTCGCAATTAGACTTAGAGACAATTCCAATGACGCTCACAATTATCCGATATTACGAGGAACAACTGTAAAAATAGATGATAATAGTTTATTACTGTGGACATCAGGAAGTATTATCCGACCTAATGACAAAGGAGTTTTAAATTATTATCAAGAGGGTAGACACATACCTGCTCCTCTTCTCATTACAAGGTATATGGGAAGGGACTCAATAAGAGAAGTTGCCACAGATATATTGAAGTT
Source organism: uncultured Spirochaetia bacterium (assembly GCA_964618635.1). Lineage (GTDB taxonomy): Bacteria > Desulfobacterota_D > UBA1144 > Nemesobacterales > UBA2774 > JADLGH01. Next base: position 25,366 of record CAZUDM010000025.1, on the reverse strand, counting down.
GACAAAAATGAATTGGAATAACTTACAATTTTATAATCAACTTCCGGCAACGATTGATTATGCCAGTAAAATAGCGAGAATTACCAAACAAGCTAGAGATTTTAACCCGAAGTTATTGCCTAATGATTTTCGGTACTATATCTAATTACATTTATGTCTAATCAGATCTAATATTTGTCCATTAAACAGAGAAACAAGATCTCATGGACAATTCCAAAAATATTTTCTGCACTTCCTATATCTTTCAGGATATTTACTAAAATCATCAAATTTTGTACGTACGGGCTCCTCAATTAGAAACCCATACCATTTAGTCTCTCGCTTTGCTCTATCCCAATCATGTTTTAAAAGAAGAGTTATACGTTTAATGAAATCTGTCGCTTGTTTTTGTACATCATTTGTAATTTCAATGTTGTCAAGAATACCTATGTCTTCACAATCATATGGGTTTAGAAGAATAGCTAATTCTACTTTTAACTCGCTAAGTTTCGCATTATCTTTTGAGATTAAAGCATCGTACACAAGTTTTGATTTTTTACGTATAATACCTCTCCATTTAGCTCGCTGATCAGTAATATATTGCAACTGTAAGCGACGCTCAGAAACAATCCATGTCAATAAACCCGCAATGACACCTAACGCAATCGTAATTAATTTATCATCCATTTGGATCTCCTAATATGATTTCTCCCCCAAAGTATATAGTTTGAATTATAATGGTGGATTAAGAGAAATTACATCACGCCCTAGTAATGGATCGAATCGATGCATCTATTAACAGAATCAATGAAAAGTTAGATCAGATAGAAGATGGAATCAGTCTGATGAAGTTCGATCTCGGAAAGCCGTATAAGTCTATCCTTTTCTGGATTATATCATGGCGGGATTCTTTGGTGGTGATGATTATTTGGATGGGATGGTTTTTGGATAGGAAGTTGGATGTGTTAATCAGGCAACTGAAATTAGATCATCATATATAGCTTACTCCTCCTCACCGCCTTGAAATACATTATGGACACACCTTTGGACACTAGTTCTAATTACAGAGTGGATAAATTTCTAGCTTATATGTTGTAACTGTCTAATATGAAAAGAGAAAAATTTGGTAGCCCCTACGGGATTTGAACCCGTGTTTTAGCCTTGAGAGGGCTACGTCCTAGGCCAGGCTAGACGAAGGGGCCATATTCAAGGAGAAGTTTAATTTATCATAAGATTACACGAAATCAAAAATCCGGTCATAAATCGTTGACGATAGCGAGAAAAATCCCAGGCTAAGGGTATAATTAGGATAACTCCGGGCGCCGTTTACGGACGCGTCCGGCGGGGTGTACATTGCGGGAGAGGAGGGTTTCCATCAGAAAATCATTCACATTAAACGGCGTTCTCGTTCTTTTGTTTCTCATGCTCGCTTCGTGCGACGGCACGGGTGGAGGCGGCGGCTCAGATCCGGGATCAGACCCTACCCCAGACGAGATTCAGGCCCTTATGCTTTTTCTGGTTAACGAGGCGCGCTCCCAGGACAGGTTCTGCGGCGAGGATTTCTTCCCCGCGGCCCCACCTGTAACGTGGGACGACAGGATAGAGGAGTCGGCGCTCGTTCACTCTCTCGACATGGCGGAGAACCAGTACTTCGATCACATCGCGCCCGACGGCTCAAACGCCGGCGACAGGCTCATAGACGCCGGCTACCAGCCCGACGCATGGGGCGAGAATATTCTCGTCGGCTTAGAGAATATATCGGTTGTGCTCGAGAACTGGATCGAGTCCCCGAGCCACTGCGACGTCATAATGCACCCGAATCTCGAAGAGCTGGGTGTAGGCATGGCGAGGGGTAATTACCAGGGCCGCTCGACGCTCTACTGGACGATGGTCATGGCTACGGAAAGCAGGTAGAGGGAGGCCCGGGAACCGTCGCCGGGTAAGGCCGTGCCTGTCCGCGCCGTGTTTGCGCGTAAAAATCCGAGGCGCTTTCCCTGCACCTGCATGTCACGAACGGACTACAATTCCCGCCTGAGCTCTTTTTTGAACCGTTTAAAGTTGGCGACGTAGTGCTCCGCCGAGAGCTTGAGGCCCGCTATCTCTTCCTTCGTGACTTCTCTCACGACCTTTCCGGGCGAGCCCATGACCATCGAGTTGTCCGGTATCTCTTTCCCCTGGGTTATGAGGCAGTTCGCGCCGATGATGCAGTTCTTCCCTATACGTGCGTTGTTGAGCACGACGGCGTTTATTCCTATAAGGCTGTTGTCGCCGATGGTGCACCCGTGGAGCATGACCTTGTGTCCGACTGTAACGCCCTTCCCGATAGTCGCAGGGATTCCGGCGTCCGTATGTATGACGGCACCGTCCTGGATGTTGGTATCTTCGTGAATCGTTATCGGCTCGTAGTCGCCTCTCAGGACGGCGTTAAACCATATGCTGACGTTGTTGTGCAGAACCACCGATCCTATAACGACGGCGCTCTCGGCGATGTAGAAATCGCCTCCTTTTATATCGACCTTCCTGTCTCCCAGAGAGTAGATCACGGTGAGCGTCCTCCTTCATGCGGTGTGAGGTAATTCTATTTTATACGATCCCACGGGTTTTCGCGGAATGGCGAAGGGGGCTCAGATAAGGCTGTGCCTTCCCTTTATTCCCTTCACCATGTAGACCCTGAACGTCGGGCTCGTTTTGAGGTATTCGTAGAGCACCTGCGCCCTGGCCTCGTCCTTGAAGACGGCGAATACCGCCCCGCCGCTTCCCGTCATCTTGACGTCCTTCGCTTCGAGGGAAGAGAGTATCTCCCTGAACGCCTTTATCTCGGGATAGAGATTGTCGGCCGGGGCTTCGAGGTCGTTACGGAGCAGAAATCCTTCATCCGCATTTTTAAACGTTTCGACTGTTTTCCTTATGTCGATGACCTCCGAGGCTTCCGCCTGTTTCCCTTCGTTGAGCTCGTCCCATTTCCTGTAAACAAGGGCGGTCGAGACGTTGACGTTGGGGCAGAGTACGACGTAGTAAAACAGGGGGAAGCCCCGGAGCGGCGTCAGCTTCTCGCCGATCCCTTCGACGAGCGCCGTCGCCGGGCGTATGAAAAGGGGCACGTCGGCCCCGAGGACCGGCGAGATGTTGATCAGCTCGTCGTCCGTAAACGCGCCGTACATTTTGTTAAGACCTGTCAGCACGGCTGCGGCGTTGCTGCTACCGCCCCCGAGCCCCGAGCCGGGCGGGATTTTTTTTCTGAGGTCGATCTTCACGCCGGCGTCGATCCCGCTTTCCCTGAAGTAGAGCGCGGCCGCCCTCCAGGCAAGATTATCCTCGCCCGAAGGGATCTCTATGCCATTCGTGACGAGCTCGATGTCTTCCGGCGCGGGCTCCAGCCTTACCTCGTCGAAGAGATCTATAGGCTGGACGATTGACCTTATTTCATGGTAGCCGTCCTCTCTTTTCCGGAGGACTTCCAGGGTCAGATTTATCTTTGCGGGAGAGAGAAGGGTGAGTGAGCTCATCAGCGTTTACCCCGAGAAACAATGTAATCGATGCTGAGGAATTATCAATCGCCGGTTCCGCAAAAGCGCCGCTCTCGCTACGCGCCGAGGATTTTACGGAAATTTCTCTTTATGAAAATTCTAATGAATTATCGTTCGAAAACGACATATTTATTATAAAAAAGGCGACATGTGTCGGAAGAAATATTGCAATGATTGTAATATCTTATCGAAAGATTTCACTGCCTGTGGATAAATTGTGCAAATTAACCGAAATAATTCCTTGACATTTAAAGTGGCATACTTTACTTTTATATACAAAGTTAAACGGTATACTTAAAAATCATCCTCCATCCTCCTTTAAGAGAACGGGAGTACTTCTTAACTGAGAAGTACTCCCGTTTTTCTATTTGGCTCTGCTTTTTGTAAGTGTCCCTCTTGAACAGCCCACTAGCATATAGATGTTCCGGTATATTTTAGTGATGACATTCTCGCCCCGGGCTCCAGGTGGAGTATACACTATATGAACCCGAAACGAATTCTCTTCAGGCTGAGCGCGCTCGCTCTCATATTCCTCGTGTCGGGATGCGTCTTCACGAGGCTCTACAAGGTCCAGAACCAGTTTCAGGATTTCGACCGGAACTTCGAGCTCGGTGACGAAGGCGGGCTCACGCTCACATTCCTCAATCCCGTTCTCGAATCGAACGACATAATATGGCTGATGAAGAACGGCCCCTCGACGAAGAGGGGAGGGGATGAATCCGAGCTCTGGACTTATATACTGAAAAAGCAGCACCTCTCGACCGACGACGAAAACGGCGAGTTCGACATCTCCCTTTTGATGACGATGAAGGAGGGCATGCTGACGGAGGTAGTGTTTCCCGAACGGTTCCTGAAGTATCTCTCGGTCCCGCTCCTGAAAAAGATGTTCGCCTCCATGGGCGACGCCGAGGTCAGCAAGCTAAGCAAAAGCGCGAGCACAGTGTTCAGGGGAAGCGGCCCCGACGAGATTCCGAAGCTCGAGTATATAACCGAAACGCTCGGGAAGCCTTACAAGGTCGAAGAATCCGGTGAGACATTCAAGTACACCTATCTTTATTATCTCGACAACGCGGGGCCCGAAGCGGGGGCGAGCGGATTTGAATTTAAAACGGAATTTGTTTTCGGAAGCGCCGACGAGTATCTCAAAAAAGCGAAGGTTACGATAAGAGGGCTCAGCATGGCTCTCGACTTCAACTCTTACCAGCCGCTGCCGGAGCAGTCTCCAGTTCAAAACTAGTATCTCATTAATCGAAGGGCTCCGGGAATATCGTCTTGCCGGTTAATCTCAGTCGTTTCCAAAAACGTCCTGGATGTCGGCCGTTATCCATCCGTCCCCTGAATTCAGGGGATGATTTTCGACGAGCTCCCCGTCGACGTAACAAGCCTGCATCGGCTCCGAGTAAAATGCAAGGCAGCCCTCGATGGCGCCGTAGCCGGGCTTGGGGTCTTCATAAGACCATACGGCGTGTTCTGCTTCTCTATCGTGTACGCGTACGCTGTAGTAGGAGGCCTCGCCCTTCCACTTGCACTGCGAGCTCTTGCCGCTCTTCGAAAGGTATTTCATCTCGACGTCTTCGGCAGGGATGTAATACACTGGCGGCGTCCCCTTTTCTACAACCCTTTTCACCTGTGAGGAGTCCGCTATGAGTACGTCGTTGAAAAAGACTTCCACGTGCACCGGCGATGCTTCGACGCGCGGGGTCTCGGGATAATCCAGAACGGATTCGCGTCCGGAGCTTTCGTCCATTTTCTCGTTCATTGGGCTCTTTAGCTGCGCCGGTTCTCTTTCGGCGGATTTATAAAACTGTCAGATACTGTACGCTGAAGTTCATATCGACGTCCGTCCAGACCTCTTCGACGGCGAAGGAATTCGATACGAGCTCCTTGAATCCCTTGAGCGTGTATTTATAAGAATATTCCGTGAGTATGGTCTCGCCCCTCTTTATGCCGAAGAGTGAGCCGTTCACGTGAACCTTCTGATCGGTGAGGCTCCTAAGGTGCATCTCTATCCGGTTCTTTTCGTTATCGTAGTGTGCATGGTGCTCCCACTTGCCGAGGTCGAAATCCGTTCCGATCTCGCGGTTGAGCCGCTTCAGGATGTTCAGATTGAATTTCGCGGTTACTCCCTTTCCGTCGTTGTAAGCCCTTTCGAGAACCGCCTTGTCTTTAACCAGATCTACTCCTATTAGGAGGCCGCTCCCCCTTCCCGCCCATTTCGCTATGCTCTTCATGAAGCGCCTTGCGGACGGCGGAGAGAAGTTTCCGATCGTCGAGCCCGGGTAATATACGACCTTCCGCGAGTAGGGGAATTCGAAATTAGGGAATTTGACGAGCTGCGTGTAGTCCGCATAGACGGGCATGATTCTGAGGCCGGGATAATCCTTCGCAAGCGACCTCACGGAATCGACGAGGTGCTCTTCCGATATGTCTATCGGCACGTATCCGGCGGGTTTTTTGACGCTGTCGAGAAGGAGCCTGATTTTTCTGCTGCTCCCGCTCCCGAGCTCTATCAGGAGGGTGTTCTCGCCGAGCGCGTTGGAAATAGCCCCGATGTTCTCCTCCATTATCGCCCGCTCCGTGCGCGTGAGATAATACTCGTCGAGCGTGCAGATCTGGTCGAAAAGGGAAGAACCTTCCTTGTCGTAGAAGAGCTTGCAGGGAAGGTTTTTCTGCCTGGATTCGAATCCCTCCAGAACCTCGCCCACGAGGGCCTCCGTTTCCGGCTCGTATTTTTCGACTCTCAGGAGATTCTTGTTCATAGCCCTATACCGTTGAGATGAAAAAAGACCCCTTACGGATTCTCCACTCTCCATAATTATACGTCGTCCGAGGCCAGCCTGATTCCCATGAACTGCCATCTCGCGTCGGGTGGGAAGAAATTCCTGTACGTCTTTCTTATGTGCGTTTCGGACGTAGCACACGACCCGCCGCGGAGGACGAACTGGTTGCACATGAACTTCCCGTTATATTCACCCAGCGCGCCGGGGAGCGTTTTGAATCCCGGGTAAGACATGTAGGCGCTCTGTGTCCACTCCCATACGTCTCCATACATCTGAATGAGCCGCCCTTCTCCCGAAGCGCGCGCGGGAACGGGATGAAACGCCCTTTCCTCGACGAAATTCCCTTCCATTGGAACGTCCGACGCGGCGACTTCCCATTCGGCTTCCGTCGGGAGCCGCCCGCCGGCCCATCTCGCGAAGGCGTCCGCCTCGAAATATGAGACGTGGCAGACAGGCTCGTCGGGGTCTACGTCGCGCATGCCCGAAAGCGTGAAATACCGCCACCTGTCTCCGTCCCTCTCCCAGTAAAACGGCGCGTTCCATCCGCTCGACTGTATCTTCGCCCAGCCTTCGGAAAGCCAGAGAGCGGCGTTTTTGTAACCGCCGTCCTCCATGAATTCCAAGTAGTCGCGGTTCGTGACGAGCCTCGAATTTATACGGAACGGTTCGAGATATACCTTGTGAAGCGGGTATTCGTTGTCGTAGCCGAATCCGTTTCCGCCGTGGCCTATGGCGTAAATCCCGCCGTCGAAGGAAACCCGTTCGTTCGACGACGGTGCGCCGTTCCTTGCCGCGGCTTTCGAATACACGGGACGGAGAGGGTTTTCCGAGAACACGTGTTTTATGTCGGTGACTATGAGCTCCTGGTGCTGCTGCTCGTGGTGTATTCCAATCTCTATAGACGGCGCGAGCTCCTTCCACTCCCTCTCGCTCGCCCCGGCCATGAAGCGGATCATGTGCTCGTCTACGTGGCGCCTGTAGTCGAGCGTTTCCCTCACTGTCGGCCGGGATATGAGGCCGCGCTTCGGGCGCAGATGTCTTTCTCCGGCCTGGATGTAATATGAATTGAAAAGGTATGCGTACTGAGGGCTCGGGGATTTATATTCCCTTATGGCTTTCGACAGCACGAAAGTTTCGAAGAACCAGCTCGTATGCGCGAAGTGCCATTTCGTCGGGCTCGCGTCGGGCATCGACTGTATGACGTAGTCTTCTATCTCGAGGGGCGCCGACAGGACGAGCGAGAAATCCCTCACGGCCTTATAGCTTCTCGTGAGATAATCCCTTTCCGGGATGCCCGCTTTGTCGTACTTTCTCTCGCTTCCAATCTCGCTCCCGGGGCTCTCCTGCCCGCGGGTTTTCGTTTTAGCTCCCATTTCGGTTACCCCCCGTTGCCTGCCGCCGCGCGGCAGGTTGCGCCAAAAGGCACAAAACCTAAGTCTAACGAAAAGAGCCGTTTTATGGAAGTCTTTTTTAACTTCGGAAGCTGGTTTAATCCCTTCTTAATATTTAATACGGAGAAGCTTGTATGCGCATATTTCGGGCGGAGAAGGACCTTAGTCGAGCTTCAAACCTTTGTGTTGCCGCGCTTTTTACCTGACTTCTTTCAGCTTTGCGATAAGCTCTTTTATTTCTTCCGACTTCACCTTCATGCTGACCCTGTTCACGACGAACCGGGCGGTGATTTCGGCTATGGTCTCGAGCTCGGTGAGGTTATTCTTTCGGAGCGTTTCACCTGTGGCGGTGAGGTCGACTATAACGTCGGAAAGGCCCACTATCGGCGCGAGCTCGACGGAGCCGTAGAGCTTGACTATCTCGGCGCTCACTCCCTTGCCGGAGAAATACTCTCTCGTGAGCCTCGGGTACTTCGTCGCCGCACGGAGCGATTTTGTCGAGGAGTACTGAAACCCGTTCGGGGCCGCGACCACGAGCTTGCATTTCCCGATGCCGAGGTCGAGCGGCTCGTAGAGCGAATGCATCTCCTCCATCAGCGTATCCATGCCCACTATCCCGCAGTCGGCCGCCCCGTATTCGACGTAGGACGGTATGTCTGTCGGGCGGATGATGAATATCCTCATCTTCAAGTTCGGGTACTCGAAAATGAGCTTCCGGGAATCTTTCAATATATTCGATACGGGGTATCCCGCTTTGGTCAGGAGCGAGACCTCTTCGTCGAGGAGCCTCCCTCTGGCTAACGCAAGTGTAATCATTCCTTTTCCCTCCAGATGTTGGCTCCCAGTGTTTCAAGCTTCCTGTCGAGCTTGTCGTAACCCCTGTCGAGGTGGTAAACCCTCGATATCTCCGTCTTGCCTCCGGCGGCGAGTCCCGCGAGCACTAAAGAAGCGCTCGCCCTGAGGTCGCTCGCCATCGTCGGCGCGCCGCTCAGCGCATGGACTCCCCTCACGACCGCGCTGTTGCCGACGAGCTTTATGTCGGCTCCCATCCTCCTGAGCTCCCCCGCATGGAGAAAGCGCTGTGGGAATATGGTCTCCGTCAGCACACTGAGCCCGTCAGCGGTGCTCATAAGCGTCATCATTTGCGCCTGCATGTCCGTCGGAAACCCGGGGTAGGGTAGGGTCGTTATGTCTATGCTCTTTATCTGCCCGTCGGAGCTTATCCGAATTCCGTCGCTCTCTCTCGTCACGCGCACTCCTATCTCTATCAGCTTCCCTATCAGCGCGCCCATGTTCTCGAACTTGCAGTTCCTGACGAGGAGGTCGCCGCGCGTGACGGCGGCGGCTATCATGTAGGTACCCGCCTCTATTCTGTCTGGCATGACGTCGTAGTCCCTGAGCGGGGAAAGCTCCTTCACTCCACTAATCGTTATTATGTCGGTCCCGATTCCCTTTATATTAGCGCCCATTTGATTGAGCGCGTTCGCGAGGTCGGACACCTCGGGCTCGCAGGCGGCGTTGAGCAGTATAGTCTCACCCTCGGCGAGCACTGCCGAGAGTATGAGGTTCTCGGTCCCTGTAACAGTCGAAATGTCGAACGGTATTATGCCGCCTTTTAGAACCGGGGCGACGGTTTCCACGTATCCCTCTTCGATCTCGATGCTCGCCCCTAAAATGCCGAGCCCCTTTAAATGCTGGTCGATTGGCCTTTCCCCTATCGCGCAGCCGCCGGGGAGCGATACGCGCGCCTTTCCGAACCTGGCGGTCAGCGGTCCCAAAACCAGCACCGAAGCCCTCATAGTTTTTACGAGGTCGTACGGCGCTTCCCAGCTGTTCATGCTCGACGAATCTATAGACATCCTGCCGTTTTCAAACTCGACCTTCGCCCCCATAATCTGGAGCAGCTTTGCCATTGTCCTCACGTCGGCGAGGTCCGGAACGTTATTCAGGGTGCTTTCCCCGTGGGCAAGTATACAGGCCGCCATGAGCGGCAGAACGGCGTTCTTGGCGCCGCTTACGTCGATCTCCCCCTGAAGCCTTTTCCCGCCTTCGACTATTATCTTTTCCATCTTGCTTTTATTACCCTCTCGATGCCGGCGATGTCTCCGAGGGATGAAATATCCCCGAAACCGGCCTCCTCGTAAAGTGCTTTCACTCGGCTGGCCTGCGTGTATCCCGCCTCGACAATGCACCAGCCGCCGTCCTTCAATATGCGGGCCGAATCGCGGATTATGTTCTTTATGTGCGAAAGGCCGTCCTCGTCCGACACGAGCGCGAGCCTGGGCTCGTAATCCCTGACGGACGGGTCGAGGTCTTCGTACTCCACCTGGCTAATGTACGGCGGGTTCGATACAACTATATCGAGCGAATTTTCCTTTAGTGCCGGCGTCAGGTCACCCAGGAAGAAATTCACCCTCTCGCCGGCCCCGTTCTTTTCCGCGTTCGTCCGCGCCGTGCGGAGAGCATCCGGCGATATGTCGGACGCGTATACCCTCGCGGCCGGAAGCTCGCAGGCGAGTGTGACGGCGATGCATCCGCTGCCCGTGCCAATGTCGAGGATTGCAGGCTCATTGATCCCGCGGGCTGTATCGAGCGCCTCCGTAACGAGGAGCTCCGTTTCCGGCCTCGGGATGAGGACGCTCCTGTTTACTGCGAACGGCCTCGAATAGAATTCCTTTTCGCCGGAAATATAGGCCATCGGCTCGCGCTTTATGCGTCTTTCGAGGAGCTTGTAGAATTTCTCGATTTTCAGGGGCTCGGGCTCCGTTTCGGACGACGTGAAAACCTCTGTGAAGTCCCGGAGGACCTCGGAGTCTCTTAAAAGGAGATAAGTCTCGCGCGACGGATTTTCGATGTAATGCCGCGCCATGTGCTCTTTTCCGTATCGATAGAGATTTTTTAACTGCATTCAGCCGATCCCGGGGATTAAAGACGCTAAGAGTTTATACTCATGCCGGAGCTTTTCAAGGAGGGAGGCACCCCGGGCCCGGACGGGGGCGCCGCTCAGTTCTTTTCGAAGGTGTGGTGCTTCAGTATTTTGCCGCTGGCTATATAATAAGTGTCCTCGGCGATATTCGTCGCGAGGTCGGCCACTCTTTCTATCTCCCGCGCGATGAGTATGAGAGTGAGGGAGCGGTCTATCGTCTGAGGGTCGGAGATCATGTACGTAACCAGCTCGCGGACTATCTGGGGCTCGAGCGCGTCGACGTCGTCGTCCTTCTTGCACACCTCTACCGCGAGCTCGGCGTCCTTGTTCACGAAGGCGTCGAGGCTCTCCTGGAGCATCTGTATAGCCTTGTCGGCCATTTTGGGTATGTCGATAAGCGGTTTTACGGGCGGCTTGTCGGCGAGGTAGATCGTCTTCTCGGCGATGTTGACGGCATGGTCGCCTATTCTTTCGAGGTCGTTGTTTATCTTCATTATCATCGACACGGTCCTGAGATCCGCCGCCTCGGGATGATAGAGGGCCAGTATCCTTATGCACTGGTTGTCGATCTCGATTTCCATATCGTTAATTTTGTGATCGCTCTTTATGACCTCTTCGGCCATGATCATGTTCCGGTCCTTGAGGGCCTTTATGCTTTTCGCGATCATCTCCTCGACCGACGACGCCATCTCGAAAAGCATCTTCTTGAGCTTGCTTATCTCTTCTTCGAGTCTTATCATCTCTTGTCTCTTAACCCCCTTGCCGTCGCCGCATTCGCAAGCCTAGTTCCTATCGAACTCGGATTCTATCCAGGTTCTTATCTCGTCCCTGACGTTTCTGAATCCGGCAAGTATCTCTTCGTCTTTACCCCTGAAACCGGAGGGATCAGGGAATCCCCTGTGGAGACGGTTTTTGCCGCCGGCCATGAGATAGGCGCATGCCTCGTTGGCGTCGCCGCAGAGAGTGATTACGTAATCGAAATCCGTTCCCTCGAACTTTCCGAGCGCCTTCGAGCTCTGGCCGGATATGTCTATCCCGATTTCCTCCATCGCCCTTATGGCGTATGGATTTACCCTCGAAGGCTCTGTCCCGGCGCTATAGACCTCGAACCTGTCGCCGTAGAGGCTTTTGAGTATTCCCTCGGCCATCTGCGAGCGCGCCGAGTTGTGTGTGCAAATGAAAATCACCTTTTTCCTGTCTTCGCCGGACATAGATTCCGCTCCGTGATATACAGCAGCGTCCCCTTCCACGGAAGGGAAAATATGCAGAGAGAGCCGGGTGAGATTATCCGAATTTTCCCGATACGTAATCTTCCGTCTGTTTATATTTTGGGTTGAGGAATATCGTTTCGGTGGTGTCGTACTCTATAAGCTCCCCGAGATACATGAAGGCCGTGTAGTCCGATACGCGGGACGCCTGCTGCATGTTGTGGGTTACGATTACTATCGTGTAATTCTCCTTGAGCTCCGTTATGAGATCTTCTATCTTGCCTGTCGCTATCGGGTCGAGCGCGGAGCACGGCTCGTCCATCAGCAGCACCTCGGGCTCGACGGCTATCGCCCTCGCGATGCAGAGCCTCTGCATCTGCCCGCCCGACATTCCGAGCGCGCTCTCGTGAAGCCTGTCGTGAACCTCGTCCCAGAGGGCCGCCCCCTTGAGGCTCTTCTCCACTATTCCGTCGAGAACGGACTTTCGGTTCTCTCCGGAGATCCTCGCCCCGTAGGCGACGTTTTCATATATCGATTTGGGGAACGGGTTCGATTTCTGAAACACCATTCCCACCCTTTTTCTCAGCTGCGTGATGTCGACGCTCGGGTGGTATATATCTTCCCCGTCAATGAGTATCTCGCCCTCGACCCTGGCCGAGTCGACGAGGTCGTTTAGCCTGTTGAAACAGCGGAGCAGCGTGGACTTCCCGCATCCCGAAGGCCCTATGAAAGCCGTGGCCTTGTTCTTCGGTATGTCCATGTAGATGCTTTTAAGCGCCTGCTTCGTGCCGTAGTAAAGGTTTGCGTCGTTAACTTCGACTATCGGGTCGGGGACCTGAAACTTCTTCGATTTTGGGTCTCCGTGAACCATAACCTCTGCTTCCGCTCCGGTCTCCATCGTTTCCTGTAGATTTTCCATGATTAAGACTCTGACCTCCGTAATGTCTACACCCCGGAGCACTTAGATAATATAACACTTATCAAACTGCCGAGGTAGTGTATTTCTTTCTCAGACGGTTCCTTATGATTATGGCTGTGAGGTTAAGCACTACTACTATAAGTATAAGGAGAAGGGCGGTCGTGAACACCATCGGCTTTGCAGCTTCGACGTTGGGCGATTGAAAGCCGACGTCGTATATGTGAAAGCCGAGGTGCATGAATTTCCTTTCGAGGTGTAAATACGGGAAGTAGCCGTCGACCGGGAGCTGCGGCGCGAGCTTCACGACGCCGGTTATCATCAGCGGCGCGACCTCGCCCGTCGCCCTCGCTATAGCCAGAATAAGCCCCGTGAGTATCGCGGGCATGGCGCTCGGTATGACTATCTTCCAGGTCGTCTCGAATTTCGTCGCTCCCAGGGCGAGCGAGCCGTCACGTATTTCTTTAGGTACGGCGGCGAGCCCCTCTTCGGTCGCAACGATTACCACGGGCACCGTCAGAAGCGCCAGCGTGAGCGAGGCCCAGAGGATGCCCCCCGTGCCGAACGTCGGGTTGGGCAGGGCCTCTTTAAAGAATATGCTGTCGAGAGTGCTCCCCATGCCGTATATGAAAAACCCGACTGCGAATACGCCGAACACGATCGACGGAACGCCGGCGAGATTATTGACGCATATCCTCACGATTCTGACGAGCGTTCCCTGCTTTGCGTACTCTCTCAGATAAAGCGCGGCGAGCACGCCGAACGGAAGAACGACGACGCTCATTATGAGCACCATTAAAATCGTCCCGAATATTGCCGGGAATACGCCGCCTTCGGTATTTGCCTCCCTGGGCTCGTCGGACACGAACTCCCATAACTTGGAGGCATAAAGTCCGGCCTTCTGAAACCAGCTCATCGAATTAGGCCTGTACGCGCGGACGATATTTCCGAGAGGCATCTCCTTATCCCTCCCGTCGACGGACGTCATAACTATCTTTTCCTTGTCGAACTCCGCGTAGAGCTCCGTCAGTTTCTTTTCCTGCTCCTGATAAATGGCTTCCTGCTCGCTTATCTTTGCCTCGAGCTCTTTTATCCTGTCCTCATTTCCGCTCCCCATCCGCTCTCCCCTGATTTTCAGGCGAAGATTCTCTATCTGCCTGTTTATCCCCCCGATCACGCCTTTCTCTATGCCTTTTATTTCTTCGTATATCTTGCTGTATACGGGTATCTGCGATTCGAGGACGGCCCAGCAGCTCTCGTTTCCCGTGCACAGGACGTTGCCGCTCTCGGAAATCTGCTTTATAAAGCCGTACATGTTGCCCCACTCCCTTCTTTCGAGGGCGACGGCGTATTGCGGGTAGGAGATATTCTCTATGTTAGTGTCGTCGACCCATCTGAAATCGAGCCCGTAGAGGTCCCTGTTTCCGATCTTGAGCTGTGTGCGCTCTATGGTCATGTCCTGCCCGTCGGGATCGTGGGCCTTCACCTTCTCTTGCCCCGTGATCTCGCCGAGGAGAACGGAGCCGTCCCTGAGCTTTATTTCCGCGAGATTGGAAGGCCAGAAAAATCCGAGACCCTTTGCGGTGATGAGATACATGAGCCCAGCTATCATCAGCAGGCTGAACATGAGCGCGACTCCAGTGAGCCATATGAAAGGGTCGCCGCTTTTCCAGAACTTGTTCATCGTTAAACCCCGTCGGACGTTACCGCACGTTTAATTTACGAGCGTATTAGAGTTGACCGTATTTTTTCCTTAATCTCTGCCTGACGATTTCCGCGGCAGTGTTGATAATAAAAGTGAAGAAGAAGAGCAGGAGCGCCGCCAGGAAGAGGACCCTGTACAGAGTTCCCCCGTGCGGGGCCTCCGGTATCTCGACCGCGATATTCGCCGAAAGCGCCCTGAAGCCGTTAAAGAAGCTCCAGTCCATGATAGGCGTATTCCCCGTGGCCATCAGGACGATCATCGTCTCGCCTATGGCCCTTCCGAGCCCTATCATCACCGCCGAGAAGATGCCCGGGCTCGCCGTCGGTAGGATGACCCTGATGGCTGTCTGCCACTTGTTCGCTCCGAGCGCGAGGGAGCCTGCAGCCAGGTGCTTCGGTACGCTTGTCAGGGCGTCTTCCGAGATTGTGAAGATGATAGGTATGACGGCGAAACCCATCGCGAACCCGACGATCAGCGCGTTACGCTGGTCGTACTGAAGCCCGAGGACATTATAGAACCAGGATTTGTAGTCTCCACCGAATATAAATTCCTCTACCGGTGCGTTTAGCCATAGAGTTACTACAGCCGCAAACAGAATCACAGGCACCAGTAAAAAAAGCTCCGACCCTTCTTTAAACTTGCCCTTTATGCCCCTCGGCGTGTATTGCCATATCAAGACCATAACCAAGGTAAATAATGTCAGGACAATCGGCAGCGTGAACACAGCCGGGATTATTTTTTCTATTACCGGCGCGAGCCAGAGGCCCGCAAAAAAACCCAGCACGACGCTCGGAAGAGCGGCCATAATCTCGATAACGGGCTTAATCGTATTCCTGAGCACGGGATGCATGAACTGGGAAACGCATATGGCGCCGAATATGGATAGCGGAATCGCGAAGATAAGGGCGTAGAGAGCGCCTTTCATCGTACCGTAGGCCAAAGGCGTTAAACTGAACTTGGGCTCGAAATCGTCCGTTCCGCCCGTGGACTGCCATACGTATTCGGGCTTGCTGTACCCCTCGTACCAGACCTTCCCGAAAAGTGTCTTGAAGTTCGTTTCCGGGTGCGGGTTGTCTATATCCCAGTCATAAAGTTTTCCGTTCCGATCGACTGCTATTATTCCGTTCGATTTGGGGGCAAACGAGAGTGTCCTTACGGAGCCGCCTTCTGTCTTGAAATCCGCAAGTTTTTGCTCGGAAGTCGCGTGATAAAGATTTATATTCCCGCCTTTGTCCGAGGCTATGAACCCACGATCCCTTTCGGATGAGGTAATATTGGTAATCGGCAGCTCCATAGGGGGGAGCGTATGAATCTTCTGGAAGACCTTCCCCCTCGACGTAGCCATGTCCTGCGCTTCGAACCAGACCGAAACGCTCCCGGCTTCGTCCCCGACCAGAAGCGAATTGTCTCCTATGAGGAACCCGAGCGCAGTAATCGCAGTATGGGAGTCTTGAGACGCGTTTATCGATTCCAACAGCTTCGGGCTATCCTTGTCGCTTATATCCCAGTGGAGTATATTCCCGTTTTCGGTGCCTACGAAGAGGTTCCTCATGAAATGGTCGAGCTCCATAGTGGTCACTTTAGCACCGCCGAGGCCTGCTGTGATATTATGAGTTGTAACGTTTTTCTCGCCTTTTCCTCCCAGCAGGGACTTTTTCTGCTCCGTAGCAACGAATATAAGCTCCCCATCAGACGTATAGCCGGCTGCGGCGGAGTTCGTCCCCTCGTCATCCTGCTCGTACGCGATTTTGATAAGAGGTGAGGTGCTTACATTCAAAGGCTCCACTTCCGCGATATCGGGAGTAATTACCCTTTTATCGCCTTCGAACGTGATCTCGTAGTTCGTTCTTACTGGAAGTATGTTGCCGTCTTCCGTGCCGAAGCTGTATATCTGGTTGTTGAGAGTGACGAAGCTCGTCGTCAGCTTCGTCCCCTCGAGCCCGGCGAGCTGGACCTTTTTTATGGTGCTGCCGTCTTTCAGGGACAGGAAAACAGCTGTGCCGTCGCTCGTTACTATAAAGCCTATCTGCTTATACTCCTCCGTACCGGTTACAAGGAATGGGAACTCGGCTTCGTCCGGCGTATCGAGGGAGTAAGAGGCGAGTTCCGGGTTTTCCTTCAAGAAAAAGGAACTCGTTAGCTCGGATTTGGCCCCCTGCCACAGTGGTATGGTTTCCATTCCGATAAATACGAGGATAGCAATGATGCAAAGGATTATCGCCACTCCTCCGATCGTGACTATTACGGTCGCGATACGGTCGGCAAGCTTCCTCCGCTTTATTCCGGAGGAAACTTGCCTGGGTTCTTTAAGCTTCACTTGAGGTGTCATAAAATTATCCAGTTGGGACCGTATTGGAGTAATTACTTGTTACGATCAATTAGTTGGCTATTACTTTCATTTGTTCGGCTTGGACACTTGCCGGGATTGGGAGATAGCCGTCTTTTATCGTTACCTCCTGTCCCTGCTGGCTAAGAACGAACTTCAGGAACTCGAGACGAAGAGGATCGAGCGCCTCGTTCGGCTTTTTGTTCACGTAGAGGTAAAGATACCTTCCGAGAGGATAAGATCCGCTGATAATATTTTCGAGAACAGGCTCCGCGCAATCGCCGGGCTTGGTGCCGAGCTTGAGCGCCTTAACGCCGGAGGTTATATATCCTATACCGCTGTAACCTATGGCTGCCTTATCCTCTGTAACACCCTGAACCACCGATGCGGAGCCGGGCTGCTCTTTTACCTCGTCCTTATAGTCTCCCTTGCAGAGCGCGTGCTCCTTGAAATAGCCGTATGTTCCGGAAGCGGAGTTCCTGCCGTAGAGGCTCATCGGCACGTTCGCCATGTCACCGGTAAGTCCCACCTGACCCCAGGTCACGATGTCCTCGGAGCCCCCGCATTTCCTGGTCTTGGAAAATATCGCGTCCACCTGCTCCATCGTCAAGCATTCAAGTGGGTTATCCTTGTTGACATATACGGCCAGCGTGTCGAGTGCAGTAGCGACCTCTGTAGGCTTGTAACCGAAAGCCTTCTCGAAGTCGTCGATCTCTTTTTGCTTCATGGGGCGGGACATGGGCCCGAACTGCGCCGTGCCTTCTATGAGGGCCGGGGGCGCGGTGCTCGATCCCTTGCCCTCGATCTGGCACCTTACGTTCGGATATTCTTTCGTGAACCCTTCGCACCAGAGCGTCATGAGGTTGTTCATTGTATCGGAACCTATGCTGCTCAAGTTGCCCGATACGCCGCTCGTCTTCGTATAAGAAGGAATACCTGCATCGACGGTTACCGGCTCGGCTGCTATTCCCGCGTCGGCCGTAATAAGAACCGCAATTGCCGTAAGGCCGGCCACAATACTGCGTTTTAAGAATCCTCGCTGCTTATTCATTAAAGAATACCTCCTTTGGATTGTTTAGTCTGCGTAGGAGTAAACACGGGTATTGTTAAAATTGTGTGAAGACGAAGTGAAACCGTAGTTAATTGCAAAGCCATCCCACCTTCGAATTTTACAATATCTTTTCATGAGGGGAAAATCTTTTCATGAGGGGAAAGCTCCTTTGCCGGACGGCCCGTTCCTTTGTCCCGTCTGCCCTCTATCTTTAAATTATCAATCATAACTGCATGTTACGGATTTTGTTGAGTGGATTAATCATCGGTTAACAGGCCCTTAATCAGTTCTTAATCACTGTTGGTAACGATTATATCTATGGAAATCCGTTCAGCATTTCAGATAGCCAGGAGGGAGTGGGAAAATATATCGGTTTCACTCGTATCCTGCGGCGATACAGGCTCTTTCGACCTCACCGGGTACATTAAGACAGAGCCGAGGCTCATACGTAACCTCCTCGGCATGGAAAGAAGGCTCCACTCGCAGGATTACTTCACGCGAGAGGCCGCCTGCGTATTCTCGGAGCTTGGGAAAGAGGCCGGATCGAGGCTGGGCCTGAATGCTAAAATGGCCGACGCCTTCGGGAGCGGCTACAGCTGGGCGCGCACCGGCTGGTTCGATCTCCTGAGCCGCGATTTCGGGAGCGTGAGGCATCTCGAGGACCACGTGACGATGAAGCTCATATTCTTCAAGCTCTTTTATCCCGAGACGGCCGACTTCGGATGGGTATTCGATTCGGACGAGGTTATAGACAATCTGAGGACAATATACGACAGGTTTTTATTCTGGCAGAAAAACCCGCTTGGATACGTGAGAGATGTAAGGAGCTACATGCCGCGTATCGAGCCCCTCCGCGAAGGACTGACGGCCGCCCTCGACGCCGGCTCCGGCTGGTGCTGAGCGCCGTTCTCGCCCGTTGGCACTTTATTTTGTTTTGATAATCCCCTCCAGCGAGTATAATTTGTAAAAGAACATTTTAATCGGAAGGTTTCTCATGCGCACATACATGACAGTGCTCGCGGTATTTGCGACAGCGTTTCTCGTAACGGCCTGCAGCTGCGGGATCGGATAGGTCCCGGTCTCGGTGGCCTGCGTAGCCACATGCGGGAAATCGCCCCGACGTGTCTGCACGCCCTTCCAGGCCTCGGACGGACACGGGCCGGGTTTTCCCGCGCGTAGAATTCGCGCTGACCGTTAATGTTTTACATAAGGACGGATAAAATGCGTTTATATCTGACAATCGTTTCACTCATGCTGGTCTCTTTTCTCGTTACGGCCTGCAAGTGCAATGTATTTTAGCCGCCGGCAAACCAAAATCCGGCCAGGATCGATGCCGTAACGGGCCATGATCCTCATAATCACAGGCGTTTCAGGCGTGGGAAAGACGACCGTGGGCGCCGTTCTGGCCGAAAGACTCGGCTGGGCCTTCCGGGACGCCGACAATTTCCATCCGCAAGCTAATGTAGAAAAAATCAGGCACGGTATTCCGCTTACGGACGCCGACAGGCTGCCTTGGCTGGCTGCGCTGCGCGAGCTCATAAGGGCAGCGGGAGACACGGGAATGGTCCTCGCCTGCTCGGCATTGAAACAGTCTTACAGGGATTATCTGAGAGAGGGCAGGGAGGACGTAGCCCTCGTTTTCCTGAAAGGTAATCACACCCTGATAGAGAAGAGACTCGAGGGAAGAAAAGGCCATTTCGCCGGGCCCGGAATCCTTGACAGTCAGTTTAATGACCTCGAAGAGCCCGAAGACGCCCTCGTCGTCGACGCCTCCCGCGACCCGGAATCCATCGTGGAGGAAATTATAAACTCGCTCGGTTTGAAACCCTCCGGCGCGTAAAACGAACCTTTATTTTATTCTGTCCCTTTTGGCCCCGGCTGCACCGCTGAATATCTTAAGCAGGGCTTCCCTGTCGCCATTTTCGAGCGCGGACTCAATCTTCGAAAGAGAGGCCGTGAGTTGCCTCAGCGCCGCGAGAACGTTGTCCCTGTTGGCCGTCATTATATCTACCCACATCTCAGGGGAGCTAGAAGCTACGCGCGTATAGTCCCTGAGCCCGCCGCCCGCGAAGTCGAGCAGAGTGTCCGGGTCTTCGGAAGAAAGTATCGCGTCCACGAGCGCGTACGCCGCCGCGTGGGGAAGGTGGCTCACGAGCCCGAAGACCCTGTCGTGGGAGTCCGGGTCCATTTCGTAAACCTCGCTCCCCGTGAGCCTCCACAGGGCCCCGGCCTTTTCCTTAAGGTCGGGCCGCGTCTTCTCGGCGGGTGTGAGAATGCACCTCTTCCCCCTGAATAGACCGGGGTCGGCGTTCCTGACGCCGGAATTCTCAGTGCCCGCTATCGGGTGCCCTCCCACGAATCCGAGGCGCTCCGGGATGAAGCCCTCTATCTCCCTCACTATTCCCGCCTTGACGCTCCCGACGTCCGTAATCAGGGCGCCGTCCCGGGCGTACGGTACAGCCGATCTTATAGTGTCCGCTATCGTCCCCACGTACGTCGCGGCGACTATGACTTCCGCTCCGGATACAGCTTCCCCGACGTCGAGCGAGCCCTCGTCGATTATCCCCTTTTCGAGCGCGTACTCGACCGAGTCCCGGTCCGAATCCACACCGCTAACGGTGCGCACCGCTCCCGATTCCCTGAGAGCCTGCGCGAGGGAGCCGCCTATGAGCCCGAGTCCTATGACTGTCACCTTGCCGAACTTCATCTTCTACCTTCCGAGCACCTTTTTAAACGCCTTTATGAATCTCTCGTTTTCTTCCGGAAGCCCGACCGATACCCTGAGGTGAGTCTTGAGGCCGTATATGCCGACAGGCCTTACTATAACACCCTCCCTGAGAAGGGCGTTGTACACGGGCATCGGGTCCTGGCCCAGGTTTACGAGCACGAAGTTAGCCCAGCTGGGCGCGTATTCGATGCCCAGCTTTTCGAGCTCAGCCGCCAAATATGCGAGCCCCGTGTCGTTGACCTCCCTCGATTTCTCGACGTGTGCGGTGTCGTCGAGCGCGGCGATTGCAGCCGTCTGGGCGAGGGAGCTCGTATTGAAAGGGTGCCTCGACTTGTGCATGCTCGAGACCATTTCCGCCGGCCCGATACCGTATCCGAGCCTGAGGCCCGCAAGTCCGTAGATCTTGGAGAAAGTCCTGACCGTAAGAATCGATTTTCCGAGGCCCCTGTAGTCGAGCGAGTTCGGGTAATCCGGCGTGTCGGCGTATTCGAAATAGGCCTCGTCTATGACGACGAGAATGTCTTCGTCTATTTTATTCAGGAACCATTCCATTTCCTCGCGGAAGACCATCGTCCCCGTGGGGTTGTTCGGATTGGCTATGAACACCGCCTTCGTCTTCGGTGTTATGCGCGAGTATATGTCCCTGAGGTCGTGGGTGTAATTCGGCATAGGCGAAATGACAGCCGACGCCCCGGCGAGCTTAGTCACAATCGGGTATACGATGAAGGCGTATTCGCCCATGACGGCCTCGTCACCGGGGCTGAGGAATGTCCTCGCCGCGACATCGATGACGTCGTTCGAGCCGTTGCCGAATAAGATGGTTTCAGGCGCGACGCCGAGCGATTCGGAGAGCTTGTGTTTTAAGTAAAACGCGTCACCGTCCGGATAGCGGTTTATGCCGGGGAGCGCTTCCTTAATCGCCTTCAGTGCGAGGGGCGAGGGGCCTATAGGGTTTTCGTTGGACGCTATTTTTATCGCGCCCGTTATGCCGAGCTCCCTTTCGAGCTCCTCGACGGGCTTACCGGGAACGTACGGTATCAAATCTTTTACAAACGGATTCGGCTTAATCAATGTCGGCCTCCCGGCCCTGGTTTCTGTATGCTTCCCCCGGACGGCTTTCCGCCCGGCGTTTTCCGCGTGAAAGGGATAATCTATCACCTGACGTGACTCCGGGCAAGGAGAGCTGAGCGCCGCGTCTTTCCTCCTTCGCGGCCGGCCCAAATTGAGAGTTCCCCGGCGAATTGATATAATCACTACGATGGCCGCCGAAACCCCGATGTTAAAACAGTACATGGCGCTCAAGAAGGAGTACCCGGACGCAATACTCTTTTTCCGCCTCGGGGATTTTTACGAGATGTTCTACGACGACGCAAAGGTGGCCTCGAAGGTCCTCGGAATCGCGCTCACATCCCGGAACAAGAACGACAAAAATCCTGTTCCACTCTGCGGCGTCCCTCACCACAGCTCGGAACCCTACCTCGCAAAGCTCCTTAAAAGCGGCCACAAGGTGGCTGTATGCGAGCAGATAGAGGACCCGAAGTCGGCGAAGGGAGTCGTAAAGAGAAAGGTCGTCCGTGTCCTCACGCCGGGCGTCATACTCGATTCCGAAAACCTCGACTCCAAGAGCAACAATTTCCTCGCGAGCGTCTACGCCGGTAACGGCGTATACGGCCTCGCTTATACCGACATATCGACGGGGATTTTCAGGGCCTCAGTTTTCGATTCGATAGAAGACCTCACGGACGAGATATTCAGGCTCGAGCCGAAGGAGATAATTCTCGAAAACGTCGAAGAAGGCGAGTCGCCCGTTTCGGGAGCGGCTCTTAAAAGATCGGGCAATCCTGTCATCACGGAGCTCGACAGCTGGGTCTGGGACACCGATCGCGGCCGCGAGCTTTTGCTGGAGCACCTATCGGCGAAGACCCTCGAACCCTACGGCCTCGAAGGCTTTCCCGAGGCCATAACCGCGGCAGGTGCGCTCCTTCAATACCTTAAGGACACGCGCCTCGAAGAGATGCCGCCCCTTAACGATCCTGAATTTTACAGGAAGACGGGCTATCTCCTCATAGACGAATCGACGAAGAGGAACCTCGAGCTTTTAAGGTCCAACAACGATGATTCAGGCGGCTCGCTCCTGTGGGTGCTCGACGAGACGACGACGGGCATGGGAGGGCGGCTGCTCCGGCGCTGGATCAACTATCCACTCGTCGATATTAAAGCGATAGAAAAGAGGCTCGACGCCGTGGAGGAGCTGAAGTCGCACACTTCGCTGAGGGCTTCGATAATTGCCGAGCTCCGCGAGATAAGCGACATCGAGCGGCTCATCGGAAGGATCGCGACGTCCACCGCCCGCCCGAGGGACCTGGGAGCGCTCCGCGACTCTTCCGTTCACATCTCGAATATAAAAAAGCTCCTTACGGAATCGGGCATGAAGGCAGTTCGCGACATCGGCGAGGGGCTCGACGACCTTTCTGACATTCACCGCCTTCTCACCTCTTCACTCGCCGCCGACCTGCCGCTGACGTCCCGCGAGGGCGGGATGATAAAGGAGGGCGTCAACCCGGAGCTCGACAGCCTCCGTTCCATAAAACGGGACGGCAGGCAGTGGATAGCCGACCTCGAAGCAAAAGAAAGGAAGACGACCGGTATAAATTCGCTCAAGGTGAGCTACAACCGCGTTTTCGGCTACTACATAGAGGTCTCGAAGTCGAACAGCGGTTCCGTACCCGAGGGCTACACCCGCCGTCAGACACTTGCCAACGCCGAGAGATATATAACGGAGGAGCTCAAGGAATACGAAGACAAGATACTCGGCGCCGAGGACAGGATTATTGCAATCGAGAGCGAGATATTCGAAGGGCTCCGGAAAAAAGTCGCCGCCGAAGCGGACAGGGTGAGGAGCACCTCGGCGCTCCTCGCGGAGCTCGACTGTTACTCCGCTCTTGCAGACGTCGCCGAGAGATACGGTTATGTCCGCCCGCAGATGACTGACGAGCCCGTCATGGACCTCAGGAACAGCCGCCACCCGGTTGTAGAAAGGATGGAGCTCGGCGAGAGGTTCGTCCCGAACGACATAAAGCTCGACCCGCACGAAAACCAGTTCCTCCTCATAACGGGGCCCAACATGGCGGGCAAATCGACCCTCATACGGCAGGTCGCGCTTACGGCCATGATGGCGCAGATGGGGAGCTTCGTCCCGGCGACGCACGCCAGGGTCGGCATCTCGGACAGGGTCTTCACGAGGGTCGGGGCCTCTGACAACATCGCCAAGGGGCACTCGACCTTCATGGTCGAGATGGTGGAGACGGCCTACATACTTCGCCATGCAACCGACAGGAGCCTTGTCATACTCGACGAGATAGGGAGGGGGACGAGCACGTTCGACGGCATGAGCATAGCGTGGGCTGTCGCGGAATATCTCCACGACAGGGGGCCGAGGACCCTTTTCGCAACGCACTACCACGAGCTTACGGGGCTCGCCGTTTCCCGCCGGAGGACGAAGAACTACAACATATACGTCAAGGAAAACGGGGACAAGATAGTATTTCTCCGGAAGCTCATACCCGGCGCGGCGAGTCATAGTTATGGTATTCAGGTCGCAAGGCTCGCAGGCGTCCCCGACGCTGTCATAAAAAGCGCGCAGAAGGTTTTATCGAACCTTGAAAAATCCCAGTCCGGCATACGAACTTCTATACTCGGGGGGCAGATGACTCTTTTCTCGGAGCCGGAGCAGGCAGATATAAATGAGGAGCATCCGGTGCTCGAAGAGATTAAGGGCCTCGATACGAATTCCATGACGCCCCTCGACGCCCTGGCCAAGCTCGCCGAGCTCAAGGGGAGGCTCGAAGGCGGGGACTGACGTCCCATCCCTTATAAATGATTATGGCAGACAGGGCCGACAAAAAATCACTCGGGCGGAGGGGGGAAGACCTGGCCTGCAAGGCTCTCAAAAAGGAAAGGTATAAAATCCTCGCCAAGAACTGGAGATGCAGGCAGGGAGAGATAGACATCATAGCCGAGGACAGGGGCAAGGCCCTCTGCTTCATCGAGGTCAAGGCCAGGTCCGGATCGGGCTTCGGCCTCCCCGAAGAATCCGTAACCCCCTGGAAGCAGAAGCGCCTCATTTCCATCGCATACAGCTACATAGAATCAGTAAAACGGGCCGAGGGCGACCTTCGCTTCGATGTGGTAGCTGTCGATCTCGGGACGGGCGAGGTCAGGATTATACGTAACGCCTTTGAGGAAAAGTCATGAAAATGTCTTCCGACACTTTCTCTAAATCCCTTTAAAAATTGATAATATTCCCCGCATCACTACCCCTTTTATTTGGTTTTGTCCTCTTGACAGGCAGGGATTCGTGCATATTTTATACCTAGATTTTTATCCGGAAGATTAAATTTACCAAACACATAAATCAATTCAGGAGGTTTTATTGAGATGGGTGTGAAACCGATTCGTGAAAAGGTGTTGATTAAGAGGGTGAAAGCGCAGGAAACGACCAAGGGCGGGATTATTATCCCCGATTCCGCGGCCGAGAAGCCGCAGGAGGGCGAGGTGGTTGCGGTCGGAAGTGGCTGGGTTATCGGGGCCGGGCAGACGAAGCCGCTTGACGTCAAGAAGGGGGACAAGGTTCTTTTCGGGAAGTACAGCGGCACCGAGGTAAGCTTCAAGGGTGACGATTACGTCATTCTTTCCGAAAATGAAATACTCGCTGTAATCGAAAAATGAAATACTCGCGATAATCGACTAACAAAATTCTGAGGAGGTATTTTCAAAATGGCAGCAAAGGAAATAAAATTCGACAGGGCGGCGCAGGACTCGATCTTGAG
>CAZUDM010000024.1:0-43879 GCA_964618635.1 uncultured Spirochaetia bacterium | reverse complement strand
AACGAAAGCGCGTTCAGCGCGACGCTCAGCGACAGGACGGCAAGGAGGAGCCCCCATACCGGAAGCCCTGCGAAGACTAGCAGCGCATACGACGCCGCGACCCACGCGACGGATATCGCACTCTTTAAATACATGTGGGCGTTGTCTTTGCTGGAAAGGTCGTTTTCGCCGAAATACGTCGAAACTCTTTTTCTGAGCTCCCTTTCGAACTCGGTGTTGGGGGAAAATCGTATCTTCGTGTTGGCGCGCGAAAGCCCGCCGGTCTCCGCCTGAATTGTGCTCATGTGCTCGCTCTTTATGCCCGCGAAAGATAAAGGTCTTCCCGCGGCGCGCGTATTTTTATTGATTGTTACGAAGCCGAAGGCGGTATGCCCTAAGCAAAATCTGAAGCCAGCTTGGAGCTTCGATAACGGTAATCAACCGGACCGTTTTATACCCCTTCTCTTTGCCGCTTTACCTTTAGCCGCGGCGCTCTGGAACGCAAAAGGTCCGGAAGACCGGTTCCGGGGTAATTTCAATCGGGTGATATTATAACGGTATGATTCGGGATTAACAATCCGATTTTACACAGTAGCGCGGACGCCGGAGACGCTCACGCCGCCGTCTCGTGCTCGCGGCAGATTTTGAGGCTGTCGCCGTCCGAGAGCGGCTCGAGCGTGAGGCCGCACTGGTGAGAGCCCGAAAGGGCGTTCTCCCCGAAGAACCTGCACGTCTGGCAGACGCCGAACATCCTCCCGCCGTTTCGTCTTTGAACCCCCGCAAGAAGCTCAGTCAAAAGCCGAGCTAGGCTATCTCTTTCGCCGGGCTCCAGGTCCGAGAGCGCACCGGCGAACCCGTCCGGTATCGCGACTCCTCCGGCGAGCCTCCTGCCCTTCGGCGTCAGGCCGAGATGCACCACCCTGCCGTCCTCCTTATCAGAACGCTTTTTAAGATAGCCCTTCCTTTCGAGGACACCTATGCTCTGCGACGTCGTCCCCTTCGTCGCGCCGAGGTATTCCGTAACCGCGGCAGGGGTGTCGGAGTAGCGGTTGCAGATGGAAAGGTATCCGAGAATGTCCCTGTGCACGGGTTCGAGCCCCGCGCCGGAGGCGCGCCCCTCGGCCCGTATGAGATTTCCAAGCCGCTCTATAAGGGACAGTATTCTTTCGTTATCTGACACGTCCATAATTGTATCGCGTCGAAACCAGCTTGACAATCCCCTTCGCGCGGGAGATAATAGTATCGACTCGATACTATTATACAGGAGGTTACAGTCATGAGTAAAGCAGTTTTCTATCACGCGGGATGCCCGGTATGCGTAAGCGCGGAAAGGGGGGTGGCCGAAGCGCTCGACCCGAGCAAGTACGAAGTCGAAATAGTCCATCTCGGCGAGCAGAAGGGGAGGTTAGCCGAGGCCGAGGCGGCGGGAGTGAAGTCCGTCCCGGCGCTCGTCCTTAACGGGCAGACCTATCACATAAATTTCGGGGCGTCTATAGACGACCTCAGGTGAGGAATCTCCGCGCGCCCCGTCAGGAGGCCTCCGGCGGGGCGTCCTTCATTATGCCGGCGAGGATTTTAACGAGGTCGTCCATCGTAAAGGGTTTACCGAGGAGCGCATTTATTCCGCGCCGGGCGTAGCCCGATTCGATCGTGCTTCCAAAGTATCCGCTCGACGCCACGATCTTTGCGCCAGGGTCGAACTCCCGAAGAAGGTGTATGACTTCGAGCCCGCCTATACGGCCCTTGAGCCGGAGGTCGACGATGACGGCGTCGAAGGGTTTCCCGACTTCCGAAGCCGCCTTGTAGATGGCGAGGCCCGCGTCGCCCTCGGTTACAGACTCGGCGGAGTGGCCGAGCTCGTCCAGCATCTCCTTAAGTATCAGGCCGACCGACGACTCGTCGTCTATTACGAGTATCCTGCCCCCCTTTCGCGGTGCAGCAGCCGCCGCGTGGCTTTCGGCGCTTCCTTCTTTCCGACCGTCTGCCGCCGGGAGGAGTATGGCGAAAGTCGTTCCCGAGCCCGGCTCGGAGGTGACCGATATGCTCCCGCCGTGGTTCCTGATTATCGCGTGCGCCGCTGCGAGGCCCAGTCCGTGCCCGTCCTTTTTAGTAGTGAAGTAGGGGTCGAATATCCTCCCCTGGAGATGCGGCGGTATGCCGACGCCCTCGTCCGTTATTTCTATCCTGACGTAATCTCCCGACTTCAGCCACACTGCGCCCGCCCCGCCGGGCGATACTCTCACGCTCGCGGCCGATACGCGGAGAACGCCGTTACCGGACATGGCCTGGACGCCGTTCATTATGATGTTGCTTAGCACCTGTATTATCTGCCCCTCGTCGAGCTCCGAAGCCGGAAGTCCCGGCTCGATGTCGACCCGGTACTCGACTCCGGCTTTTCCCGGGGCCAGCAGCAGCGCGTCGGATATGACGTTTTCGATGGCGACGAGCCTCTTCTGCGGCTCCCCGCCCTTTGAGAACGTCAGGAGCTGCTGAGTGAGCCCCTTCATCCGTCCGCAGGCCTTCTCGGTGTTGGAAAGGAGAGTGCCCACGTCGTCTTCCTGGCCGTGCAGGCCGAGCGCGAGGGATATGTTAAGCAGTATAGTAGTCAGAAAATTATTGAGGTCGTGCGCGATGCCGCCGGCGAGGAGCGAAAGCGAATCGAGCTTCTGCCTTTTTATCAGCTCCTCGTCCGAGCGTATGCGCTCGGTAACGTCCTTCACAATGCCGACGTAGTTGATAAGCCCGCCGCTCGAATTGAAGACCGGGGCGAGCGACATCTCGTTCCAGAAGAGCGCGCCGTCGCTGGTGTAGCTCCTCACGACTACGTGACACGGCGACCCGCCGCGGACAGCCTCGGATATCAGAAACACCCCGTCCTGGTCCGTGTCGTTTCCGAAGAGAAAGGCGATGCCGCTGTCGACGACCTCGTCCGCCTCGTAGCCGGTGATCCGGAGAAACGCGGCGTTGCAGTATATTACGGGGTTGTGCTCCTGCCTGGGGTCCGTTATGAGTATGCCGTCGAGCGACGCCTCTATGGCCCGCTGCATTATCCGGAGAATTTCGTCCGCTTTCACCTGGTCGGAAATGTCGTCGATCGCCCCCTCGTAGCCCAGCGTTTCCCCGGACTCGCTGCGCATCGCCCGGACATTCCCCCTGACCGTTACCTCGCCGCCGCCCCGCGTCTTCAGCTTGAAGACGTGCCCCCTGAGCTCACCGCCAGACTCTTCGACCTTGCCGAGGAGCCTCTGCCGCCCCTCCTTTCCGTCGGGGAAGAGGGACTCCGCGTTGACTCCGGCGATATCCTCGAAAGAGCCGTATCCCAGCATGCCCAGGAGGCGCGGGTTCGCGAGCTGTATGCCGCCGCCCGGCTCCGTCCTGTAGAGCCCTATGGGCACGCCCTCGTAAAGCTCCCTGTAGGAATCCTCGGCGCGCTTCAGGAGGTCGCGCGTGTGCTTGTTCCTTATGGCGTTCTCGACAGTCGCCGGGAGCATTTTGAGATAGTTCCGCGCGGCGTCTTTTATGAGGTAGTCGTACGCCCCCGCCTTGATCGCGGCGAGCGCCGTTTCCTCGGAGCCCGCGCCTGTCGTGATGATGATCGGGGAATCGAGGCTGAGCCGGAGAAGGTCCGTCGCGTCCCCGTCGCCGAGGTAAAAATCCGCTATGACCGTTTCGAAGCTCTCGGATTCGAGGACCCTCCTCGCGGAGCTAACCGAATCCGCTATGACGTAATCGTAGGAAAGCTGCCTCGCCTTGACGAACCGCTCGAACGCGAGCCGGTCTACTTCGTCGTCTTCCACGAGAAGAAGCTTCGTTCTCTCACCGGACATCTCCGTACCTGTCTCCGTAACGCCCTGAATCCGTAGTCGCTATAAATCCGTTTGAGCCTGCGTATCCGTTGTCCAGTACGTATTGTAAATCCTGAGCTCCCTTACAAACTGGTCGTGGCTGTGCTGCTTTACGATATATGCCACGACCGAATTCCTGAAGCACGCGCTGACGTCGCTGTTCTCTCCGGAAGTCGACAGGACTATTACGGGAATAGCGCTGAAGACTTCATCCGATTTTATCTCCTGGAGAAATTCGAGGCCGTTCATCCTCGGCATGTTGAGGTCGAGGAGGATGAGGCGCGGCAGAACCGGCGTGCTCCTCAGGTATTCGAGCGCCTCTTCTCCGTCGCCTTTTACGACGAGCTGGTTTGTCACACGCATCTGCCTGAACGCCCTTTTGACAGTCATGACGTCCACGGCGTCGTCGTCGACGAGAAGAACCGGCTTATCGTCCGGTGGTATAGAGCTGCCCATGTTTCACCTCCTTTCACAGCCCCCGCAAGCCGCGGGAGAGCCGGTTTCAGGAATGATCCTGCGCCGGGAGGGTGAAGTAAAACGCCGATCCCTCGCCGGGTACGGATTCGAGCCATATCTTTCCATTATAGTTGTCTATTATCTTCTTTACGATAGCGAGCCCTATCCCCGCGGTTTCGCTCTTGTCGCGGTGGTGAAGGGTCTGGAACATCTGGAATATCTTTTCGAAGTATTTCTCCTCGATGCCGATTCCGTTATCCGAAACCGAAAAGACGTACTCGGCCCCGTTCTTTCCGCATGTAACTTTTATAAGCCCTTCGGCCTTGTCGTTGTACTTTATCGCGTTCGTCAGGAGGTTCTGGAATACCTGCTGGAGCCGCGCCCTGTCGGAATAGACCACCTCGACGTCAGTATCTAACTCGATTTTTATATGCCCTGGGACCGGCAGAACGGTGAGCACGTCGTCCATCAGCTCACGCACTTTTATAGGTGCGAACGTGGTCTCCTCCCTCACTGCGCTCGTGTACGAAAGTATGCCGTCGATGAGATTGCTCATGCGGACTACCCTGCCCTTCAAAAGCTCGAGCGTTTCGACGCCGCTCTCGTCGAGCTTGTCGGCATAATCCTCCCTGAGCCAGTCGGCGAGCGCCCCTATCGCCCTCAGTGGGGCCTTGAGGTCGTGCGATACCCTGTGGGCGAAGTCCCTTAGCTCGGAGTTCACCTTCTCGAGGCTGCGAAGGAGCTCCATCTGCTTTTCCTCCGCCAGCTGCCTCTCGCGTATCTCGGCCCGGAGGCTGTCGTTCACGCGGGCAAGCTCCTCCGTCCTCAAAAGAACCCTGTCTTCGAGCTCCTTTCTTTCGGTTATGTCGACGACCGTGCTCAGAACTACGCGGCCGTTCCTGGTGTTTACGGGATTGAGCCCTATCTCGACCGGGAACTCGCTACCGTCCTTCCGGAGGGCGTAGAGGTCTCTCCCCTTTCCCATCGGCCTCGCGCTCGGCGAGCTGATGAACGAATCCCTGAAATGGACGTGTGCGGGCCTGACACGGGCGGGAACGAGGATTTCGATATTCTGGCCCACGAGCTCCGAGGCCTCGTAGCCGAACATCCTGCTGGCGGAAGAATTGACGAATATGATCTTTCCGGTTTCATTCGTCATGACAATGCCGTTCGGCACAGACTCGACGATGAAGCTGAATTTCCCTCTGACTCCCTGAAATGCGCTGGCCTCTTTCAGTACTCCCCTCCCTGGAGTCTATTATCCGACCATACACTACTGCTGCCTCAGAAGCATTTAGACGGGGTCACCACGCTCGTGACAGAGATTGCAGATGAGCCCGGAAAACCTGTTACAGCCAGCACTGCCCCAATTATCCTCCGGGAGGAATTCACTCGCGGGGCGAGGCTGCTTCCACCCGGGGCACCGCCCGGTCCAACACTTGCTACATAAAGCACATTTTAAAGCAGGTATCAGTTTCTGTAAATGGGTATTTATCGATATTTATTCGGTTTTCCGTCGGCCTCGGCGACCCCTCGCGAACGGTCGGTCGTATGCATAAATGTCAGGGCAAGTGAAGAGGGCCGGAAGATGCGGGATTACAAAATCGGATGAGGGAAACGTGGCTCGGCGCGCTTCGGACCTTCAGGAAAGCTGTTTGGGGGAAATTCACGCGGCGCTGTTTCTTTGGTGCGAGAGGGGGGAGTCGAACCCCCACACCGGGTGGTACAGGATCCTAAGTCCTGCGCGTCTGCCAGTTCCGCCACTCTCGCAAATGGTGGGCTGTGAGGGAGTCGAACCCACGGCCCGATGATTAAGAGTCATCTGCTCTACCAGCTGAGCTAACAGCCCACACCAAATGCAACGTTTGTTAGAATACCTTAATTTTCAGCGGATTTGGAGCGGGCGGTAACTCCGCCCGCCGTTCCCGGCTTCCGGAAGTGGATTTATTATAATGACTATATTTCCAAAATCAACGTTCTGGCACCACAGAGGTGATAAATTTGAGGAATAAAGATAAAAACGAAAACCGCAGATCATTAATCAAAAGAGACCGGATTCCGATATTGTGATTTGCTCAATGTCCTCGCTCCAATTTGGATTCCCGCTCCTTTGCTTTTCATCCACTGGAATCGTATATTGAATCCCTGCTTTTCTCTTAGCTATATATTCCGGCAATCTATGCAGATAAATACTATATTCACCGCTATCATAATGATATTTATATAATAAATCGATTTCCTCAAATGTCATATCAGAAAGACTTTTGCCATTTATTTTCACTTCGAGAATCTTCTCAAATTCAATTTGTTTGTTTTTCTCGCGGCCTGGGTATCTGTTATAAACTACTTCTCTTATAGGTATTATTATTGAATCCACTAAGAGATCATCTCGCGGAGTTTTCTCTTTCTGACTTTCTTCGCACCTGAAACTAGTCACAGCAAAACCAAATTCAGACCAGCCAACATATTCTCCTTTTCCACACGGACACTCATAAGAAAAATTTATATCAGGTTCACCAAAGTTATCAATCCAAATCCCCAATGGTGTACCTAATCTAAGCTTATCATTATTTAGAGCCTCTCCTATAGCTTTTTCTATAGGGTCAATACGAGATCGCTCAATGATTAACAAAACAGAAAAGGCTAAAGTCACCAATAAGAATAAGACAATTGTTATTCTCACTATCACACTCAATCAATACGCATATTTATTACTAGAAATCAAACCTATCACAAGTCTTTTCACAACACTCTCCTTGGTTTGATCTTCCCTGTCTATTAGCTACTTCATCTAAACTATCGCAACTATCAAGGTCCCTACTTTTACAATCCTGAGCTTCCTTAAAATCACTAAATGCTTTTGCGAGGCCAGGGCCGAAACTACCGCAACCTTTAACTGCGATACAATTCGCCATGCAATGGTACCATTTGTCCGAATTTTTAACGTTACCAGCTACTAGATTAAAAAATTGATATGCAAAAATACCAAAAACACAATGCAATGCGTCTCTTTCCGGACTCGGCTCCAATTGCAGCCCGAAAGGATCAATAAAATTTATAGGACTATTTTTAACATAAGAATAAAGATTCACATCTCCACCCTCAAACCCAATCGGGTCCTCGCTCAGAAACCTCCCAATCGACGAATCGTAATACCTGGCCCTATAATAATAAAGCCCGCTCTCAGTGTCATATTCGCGTCCGGTGTAAGAATAATAAGGATTAAATGCAGTTCCGGTTTGAGAGGCTATGTTTCCAACTGCGTCGTAAACATATGTTTGTAATATCGTTCCCGCCCCATCCAAAACTTCGGTTACATTACCCAAACCATCCTGGTAATAAGCAAATCCGGCGCCTGTTATTGCTCGTCCAATATGGTCATCTATCCCTGAACCGTATCTAAAGCCCGCTACGAAAACATTGCTGGCGTTATATTCCTCATGGATACGCATTCCGTCATAAATATATCTCGCTATAGTACCTATTCATTTTTCTTGATATTAGGTTGAGTTTGATCATGTTGAGTTTGATCATATTGTAGAATTGTTTTGCCAAATAAGTACATTCGTCTCAACCAATCCATAATATTTGAAATATCAAACATATCGGCATCCCCGATCTCTATAATATTGATTTTATCTTTACATTTTGGACCCGCACATCTTCCATCATTCCTCCAAACATTTACATAAACCTTACTAAATGGAAATGGCATATGATAATAAAAGTCTTCGCTAGCATCAAAATTTTCATAATACTTACTTATATCGGATTCGGTGATATTTTGTATATCTAAGTTGTCTAACTTAAAATCCAATAATTTGTCAAATTCTATCGAGGAGCCGCTTTTATCTGCCGGTGAAATAATCTTGCTGTATTGCATAAACTTTCTAGCCGTTTTCTTTGCGACTGGAATAATTATCACAGAAACTCTTTCATTAATCGCAGAATTCAAATCACCGTCAATACCCCCTTCAACCTGCACTCCTATCCCACGATTCGTCCAATAGAACTCGGTGCCTTTAACTATTGAACCTGAGATTGCAATTAAGTCTGGTTCCCCTAATGTATCAATCCATAGCTTTAATTTCGAACCTAATACCAAATCTTTATTCCCAAGTTCCTGACTTACAGCCTCTTCTATTGGATCAGTTCTATCACTGTATATAACAACCCTGACGAAAAAAACCAAGGCTGTCAGAGCGATGACACAACAGAATATAATTATTAGCGTCCTAAGAATTATTCGTACCATCTTAACCGGGTTATGGTAATAAAGATTTACATGAATCTTCACAGCAAACTGGTTTATCACTATAAGCTATGCCTTGGCGATTTGCCTCTGTGTCAAAGGCATCGCAGCTCTTCTTTGTGAAAGGATTATGACAATCATAAAACTCTTTACCGTACCCACCGGCTATTGCCGCACCCAAGCCCGAAATTCCACAGTATTTACCCACCTTGCAAAAAGCCACACAATGGTAGTACTTATCCATGGTTGCATCGCGAGCCACCTGTAAACTCCTGAAATTAGATACTAAGAAGAATGCCGCGCAGCTCGGTCCAAGGGGCGGATTTACAAAATCGGGCCAATTCAATCCCCACAAGCCATATGGATCAACAAAGGTTGTAGGATTGTTCCATACATATCCATAAAGATTAACATCTCCACCCTCAAACCCAATCGGGTCTTCCTGCAAGAACCGCCCAATCGCCGGATCGTAATACCTGGCTCGATAATAATAAAGCCCGCTCTCGGCGTCATATTCCCGACCGGTGTAAGAGTAATAAGGATTAAATGCAGTTCCGGTCTGAGAGGCTATGTTTCCAAATGCGTCGTAAACATATGCTTGTAATATCGTTCCCGCCCCATCTAAAACTTCTGTTACGTTACCCAAACCATCCTGGTAATAAGCAAATCCGGCGCCTGTTATTGCTCGTCCAATATGGTCATCTATCCCTGAACCGTATCTAAAGCCCGCTACGAAAACATTGCTGGCGTTATATTCCTCATGGATACGCATTCCGTCATAAATATATCTCGCTATAGTTCCGTTAACGTTCTTCTCAATTCTCCGCCCAAATGCGTCGTACCTGTAACTCGCTGTCATGCCTGGCTTTAAAACCTGAATGAGCCTGTTTTCAGCATCGTAAACATATTGCGTAGATTCGGAAGTCGCCTTGTTTATCTTCTCGATCATATTACCGTTATTATCGTAAGTGTATGTGAACTCATCGTCTTCAATAAGCTGGTTGGCATCATTGAACACAGAATCTGTCGCTTGCCCCGTCTTGCGGAGTCTATTCCCGACCATGTCATATATAAAAGTCTCTGTAGTGGAAGTGAGAGGATTTGTCGCCTCTGTAAGCCGATAATATTCGTCATATACATAGTTCAACGGACTGTTAGCTGTAGTACCGGTCCTTACAGAATTCATGTTTATACGGTTACCGACAGAATCATAGTCGTATTCAAAGCTGGATATTGTATTCCCGTTAAATAAATTCGAGATGCTTATCAACTGGCTCTTCGGATCATATATATACTCTGTCGACGAAAGACCACTGGGCCGCAACATGCTTATCCTTCTGCCAAGCTCATCGTATACAAAACTGGTTGTACTAGGTGTCGAGATGGAAGCGAGCCTGTTCAGTGCATCATAGGTATAGGCCCACCCACTCAACCCGATCCTATTTCCGTTTAGATCATAGGATGAAGTTAAGGTTTTATTAGGCTGGTTTGACGACCCCGCAGTTGAAACCGTCACTATTCTGTCCACACTATCGTATGTCATCGTAAGCTTGCTGTCAGGATCTATAGCTGTGAGCAAGTTCCCATTGTTGTCGTATGTATAGGTCGTGATATTGTTAAACGGCAGAGTTTTTTTAATCAGCTCATTAGCGCCGTTATATTCGTAGGTTATAGTCTGACCATTCCTGTTCGTAGTAGATACCCTATTTCCGTTTCCATCGTAGGAAAACGATTCCGAGTTTCCAAGCGGGTCAGTCTTGCCAATTAGTCTGTCGCGTTGATCATAAGAGAAGGAAGTCGTATTTGATCTGGCATCTGTTACTGTAATGAGATTTCCTGCGTCGTCATATCCATATGTCGTAACCACCAGATTTGGCTCGACTACGTCGGTAAGCCTGTTCATTAAATCATACGAGTAGGTTGTGGTTTTCCCTTCTGCGTCAAGCATAGTTGTGTTGTTACCCGCAGCATCAAGTACAAATATTGTTTCATTCAGAAGTTGATCAGTCGTACCAACGAGATTGAATGTAACGGGGTCGTACTCAAATGTAACAGTGTTGCTAAGTGCATCAGTCACTGATGTCTGAAGCCCCAATGAGTTATACGTCATCGTGGTCTGATTGCTCAAAGCATCCACGGTTGATGTAAGATTTCCGTTCGCATCATAATTAAAAGTGGTCGTATTATTCCTTGGATCAGTGATCGTCTTTATCTGGTCAAAACCATCGCCGGTATATGTGAAAGTTGTCGTTGCTCCTATCGAGCGCTTGGTTGTCGTCAGGACATTGTGTCTTTCATCGAAAGTATTATCGACTATATTCCCTTTTGGGTAGGTTATTTGATAAACATTATTTCTAATACCTCTATCAAATATCGTCTTTCTTCCCATAGGATCGGTTGATTCTATGATATATCCAAAATCATTAAACTTAGCGGTTGTCACCTTACCGTTACCATCGGTATAAGTAGCTTTGTCCTGGCCACTCTGCACGTACGGAGCCGGGTTGCTTGGCGTACCGAGACCGCTCGCAGGGTCTACCAAGCTGACAGTCCATTGAGGAACTATCGATATGGTAGAATTGTCAGGTCTGGTCGCTCCTGTGATTCTTCCCGCAAAATTATATTGGTAAGTGGTTAGGAACCCTCTCTTGGATGTTTGGGAAATCAAGCGGTGGTCTGAATCGTAAGAAAAGAGCCTGAAGGTTCCATCAGGGTCCGTAATTCTCACAAGATTGCCCGAACCATCGACTTGGAAGACAGTAGTTCGTCCTGCGGGGTCGGTGACGCCAGAGATTTTATCCCCTGCATAAGATAGATTCGTTGTCAGACCAACCGGGTCGGTAATGCTGAGGAGTCTGCCCTGTCCGTCATATTCATAATTGGTTGTATTACCATTTCTATGAACAATCGAAGTCTGAAAACCTTGAGCGTCATAATGAATTACCTCTCCGTGCTGGAGTCTGCGGGTATGGGTACCGTCTGGGTTTTTGAATAACACAGAGTGCTCGGTGACAGGAATTACGTAATCGCCCTGAGTATTCCGATCGTATGGTTCGTACGTAATCCAGGCCGGGTCGGTACTTGTAATAGAGGTGTTGTGTCCTAATGTACCGTTATTACCGCCACCTGATGAGTCGGCAAAAGTCTGGCCTGTCCCCTCGTCCATTTTCGTATAGTAAACCAGCCCCGACTCGGATCCCGACAATTGTGTCGACATTGTGTTCTGGATTTCCTGCTGAGTGCGGGCGACATTCCATATACGAACCTCATCCATATCCCCTTTATAGAACTGCGGGCTAGACGGATCGAAAATACAGCAGTGATTAATTTCACCCATTCTGATAAAACTACTCCCTATAGTCAACGATCCTTGGGGGTAAGAGGAATCATTAATTAACTCGCCGTTAAGATAAACCTTATGGTTACCTGTAGTGTAAACAACAGCGATGTGATACCAGAAGCCTGGCTCCATATCCACGTTGTTTATTATTTCTCTGGCATGATGATTCGTGGAACCGGAATCGGAGTTCCCGTGTCTTCTCGTGATAACGATATTGGAATTGCGGTTATAGTTGTTGACACCAATTCCATGTCCCCTCTCGAGAACCGTACCCAGGCCGGAATTTACAACCACATTGCTTACGACATGGCTGTGGAGCGAAGGATCTTCAAACCGTTGCTCAAGCCTCACCCACGCCTCAATAGTCAGTGGCAGTGTTTTCATCAGGTTACCCGAGCCGGATGGCAAATCATTCTTATCATTAATACCATCGAATTTCAGAGCGGTCCCGAAGTTGCTCCCCGGCGCGATGGGAGGAGTTAACGTGCTTGCCCTGAATTTAAAATGTTTCCAATCTCCGTTCCCCTCGACTATGACAACATCTCTATCGGACTCGGCAAATAATCTCGAGACACCGTCAATACTCCATCCTGAGCCATAGTGGCTATTCTCGAGATTGTTTACGACCAAATCCCCCGTCTTGATGATCGGTTTTGTTGTACCGGATATGTAATGCGCTGTAATTGTCGCATCCAGCGGATAAATTCCGGTGCTCAGGTCGCTCGCGTCAAATTGAATCGCCTGGGCTATCTCCTCATCATTTGTAATCGTCAACCCCTGAACGAGTGTATATATACTTCCTTTGTCAACCCCTGCGACACGCACAGACATAGATGCATGACGGGGCGTGCTTCCAGACGATATATTCGAAAAATCGCTTACTTGTTTAATTATCGGTTTGGGATCGGCAAGCGTACTGTTATATATGAACTTTAGCGACCTGTCTTCGTTTAACGATTTGTAACTGACCAGGTTGTGTTCTTCGCTCAGGTTTCCTGAAGCTAAAGATGCACAAGAACCTATCGGCAATGGACAGCAATCCGGGCAAGGAGGCGGATCCTGAGCCGGAGGGTTTCCAATAGGGTTCGGCGGACGGGGGCCCGAACAACTGCCGGAACGCAGTATTCCACCCTCTATAGTTTCAATGAGCGAACCGTCATTATTTACCATTCCGATTCCGACAGCCTCAAAAATAGCTGAAGAAAGACTCGGCTGGAGTATGCTGACCTTGGTACCAGGTGAGAATCCGTCGATGTTTGGATAAGTTATTTTAGCCGGCTCAGAGAAGATAATTCCGGGTGGTTGGATAGTAATCATATAAAGCCTGCCCGGATCATCGGGAGATAAGTACTGAAGATAATCGGGTGGAACAAGCCCTAAGCCTATAATACCGTCATATAGTTCACCGTCGTCTGTATATGCTGTGCCAGCTTCAATAGTTAAGGTAGCTCCCAAGCTTGAGCTTTCAACAACAGTCGTTTCACGTGGATTCACTGTGGTAAAGCTTTCGGAATCTAGTCTGGTTAGATAAAATGGCCTTCTTAAATTATTAAGGGGTAATTCTTTAAGGGGAACAAAAACGCGGAAGCCCGAATATAAAGACCCATCCGGGGCTGGATTAGCTTCCATTGAATCAATATTGACAATTACACCGTCTTCAAGCGGGACATTCCGAAGTTCAAAACGACCATTTGAATCCGAAATTGTGAGAATATCAGTATTCAACACTGAAATCACGGCACCCACTACAGGAGTTCTGACCCCTTCGGAAATGGCTATGGCATCGAGCAATCTACCCTCTATTATAGTAGATCGTATGTGGGGCCTTTCATCATCAACTGATTGAGTACTAATTGGAGAAAAACAAAAAAGTAAAATGATAAAAATAATAAAAGCGACACTACTTGAAAAGGTAACATTTATTCTTGAAGAATTTTGCATTCCAGTCCTTATGAACTACTATCTCAAACCTAATACGTAGATACAAATTTCATATAAACAATTTACGATACTAACATATTATTTAAATTCTTGTCAAGAATTTCAGCAAAAGATTGCATCGGGAAGTGCACGCAGAGACTTTCGTATCCACCGCCCCTACCCCTCCCACGTCTCCGTGATCCATTTCACCTCCTCGGCGCTCCCTGCCGCGAAGACCTCCCTCACCCACTTCTCGTCCCGGGCCCTCCGCGCGAGAGCGGCCAGAAGCTCGATGTGCTCTTCGGAGTTATCCGCGGGCGAGAGGAGGAGGAACATCACCTTCGCCATCCTCCGCGTCGTCCTGTCCTCTATGCCGGCCTTCCCGACGCCGATCGCGACCATCGGACGCACGATGCCTTTCACCCGCACGTGTGGCATGAGCACGTCCTCCCCGCCGAACGTGCCTCCCCTTTCCTCCCGTTCGAGGAGACTTCTCCAGGCCGCGCTCCGGATTTCGGGAAGGTCACCGCAGCACGCGTCGAGCAGATCCTTCATCGCCGCTTGCTTGTCGACGAGCTTCTCCCAGACGACGGCCTTAATCCTGTCGAGAGGAGAACGTACGGCGTGCGGGAGCGCTTCCTCGTCCGGGCCTTCGACCCCAGGCCGGGCCGGGCCGTGCGCGGCTCCATGGTACGTGCCGTCCTCACGTATCGACGCCGTATCGAGGACGACTATCGTGATGCCGCTGCTCTCCATTATAAGCCGCTCGATTATGCCCGTCTGTCCGAGGAGCCTTTTCCAGAACGGGAACCTTTTCCTGGTCGAGCCGATGACGATGTGGCCGACCCTGTACTCTTTCGCAAATCTTAGAATCGTCTTCACCACGTCGTCGCCCTTGTAGGTGAACACGGTCGCCCCGAGCTCTTGCGCGAGGGAAAGCGTGTTCGAGAGAAGGCGCTGCGTCGCGGCGTCGATGACAGTCGGACTCTCCCTCCTCGTCTGGACGTAAACGGCGTACCAGTTCCGGTTGAGCCGTCCCGCGAGACGAGACGCGTACCTGAGCAGCGCCTCGCTGTTCGGTCCGCGCGAGCTGAGACAGACCATCACCTGATCGGGGCTCGACGCGGCTTCTTCTTCATGTTCAAGCTCGCGCCTCCGTGAATCGATCTGCGCGGCGAGCTCGCGGAGCGTAAGCTCGCGGAGCTGTTCCAGGTTGACCTGCCTGAAGAAATTTTCGAGTGCGGCGTCGATCCTCTCCCTGACGTATATCTTCCCCTCGGAGAGCCTCTGTCTGAGGTCCTCCGTCGTAACGTCGACGTTCACGATCTGGTCGGCCGTGGCCACAATGCGGTCGGGTATGCGCTCCCTCACCTTCACGCCCGTAGCCCGCTCGACGGTTTCGTAGAGGCTTTCCAAGTGCTGAACGTTGAGGGTCGAGATGACGTGTATTCCCGCCGAGAGGATTTCCTCGACGTCCTGGTAGCGCTTTTTATTCCTGCCGCCCGGGGCGTTCGTATGGGCCAGCTCGTCGACGAGGACGACCTCGGGCTTGCGGGCAAGGACGGCGTCGACGTCCATCTCCTCTATCTCGATTCCCCTGTAGGAGATTTTTTTCCGGGGGATGATTTCGAGCCCTTCGAGGAGGGCGGCGGTCTCCTGTCTGCCGTGCGTTTCCACTATGCCCGCCGCCACGTCGACACCGCTTTCCCTGAGCCTCCGCGCTTCGAGGAGCATCTCGTACGTCTTCCCGACGCCGGCCGAATAGCCGAGATATATCTTCAGCTTCCCGCGCTGAGACCTCCTGATCATGCGAAGAAAGCTGTCCGCACGGTCGCCCGTCATCAGCCGTATTCCTCCGCCGTTTTTTTATCGCGCCGGTCCGTCATTTAACCTCTCCGTCGAGCGCCATGTTCACAAGTAGCACGTTGACCAGGGGCTCCGGCGTGAAAATACCGCCGGTTTTCACGGCGTGCCTGTCGAGGATGTCGAAGACCTCGTCGACGGCCATCCCCCGCGCCTCCGCGACTCCCGGGGCCTGGTAACGCGCCGCGTTGAGCGTGATGTGAGGGTCGAGCCCGCCGCCCGAAGCGGTCGCGAGGTCTGCCGGGAGCGGGTTAGCCTCCGTCGCCCCCCATTCGCCTGTTATACCGAGAGTCCTTTCCCTTAGCTTCTCACCCGCCGGGGAGAGATTACTCCCCGCGGTCCCGGCGGCGTTGTAATCGGAAGCCGACGGCCTCGGGTGGAAATATTCCGGGCGCGTGAACTTCTGCGCGATGAGCTCGCTCCCGACGACCTTCCCATCCGCGTCCGTCACGAGCGAGCCCTCGGCCGAATGCGGCGCGAGCGTCTGTCCGACCGCGTAGATGAGAAGTGTATAAAAGATGCTGCAGACGAGCACCGTAAAAACTATAACCCTTATCGACGCCGCCAACTGCGCTGCCGCCCCGATTCTTTCATTATTGTTGCTATTCATGGACGCGTCTCCTAAAACAGCCCCGTAGCTCCGAGGGCCATGTCTATCAGCTTTATGCCGACGAATGGTACGATGACCCCTCCGAGCCCGTAAACGAGGAGGTTGTTCCTGAGAATCGTCTCCGCGCCGAGCGGTCTGTACCTGACGCCTTTAAGCGCTATCGGGATGAGTATCGGTATGATGATCGCATTGAATATGAGGGCCGAGAGTATCGCGCTCTCCGGCGTCGCGAGGCCCATCACGTTTAGCGCCGCAAGGCCCGGGATTGCGAGGACGAAGATCGCCGGGATGATAGCGAAATACTTTGCGACGTCGTTCGCTATGGAGAACGTCGTAAGCGCCCCCCTCGTTATCAGCAGCTGCTTTCCTATCTCGATGACCTCTATCAGCTTCGTCGGGTCGCTGTCGAGGTCGACCATATTCCCGGCCTCCTTCGCGGCCTGCGTGCCCGAGTTCATAGCGACCCCTATGTCGGCCTGCGCGAGCGCCGGAGCGTCGTTCGTGCCGTCGCCCATCATCGAGACGAGCCGTCCTTCCCTCTGCTCGCGCCTTATGTATTCGAGCTTGTCTTCGGGCTTTGCCTCGGCGATGAAGTCGTCGACGCCTGCCTCGCGCGAGATGGCCGCCGCTGTAAGCGGGTTGTCGCCCGTCACCATTATCACGCGGAGCCCCATCGCGCGGAGCCTCGTGATGCGGTCGCGTATGCCGGGCTTGAGAACGTCGGAGAGCGCTACGACGCCAAGCAGCTCCTTTCCCTCGGCGACGGCTATAGGCGTCCCGCCGCCGCGGGCGATGTCGTCCACGATGCGCTGATACGATTCGGGTATCGCGCCGCCCGACTCCTCGACGAACTTCTTCACCGCGTCGGCAGAGCCTTTCCTGAAGCGCCGTCCGTCAGCCGTGTCGAGACCGCTGAGCCGCGTCTGCGCCGTGAAGGGGATGATCTCCGAGCCGGGAAGCGCTGACGGCGCGGCCTTGCCAAGCGTACTTTCGCCGAGGGCGACTATCGACCTCCCCTCGGGCGTTATGTCGCCAAGAGAGGCGTAAACGGCCGCCTCCGCGAGGCGCTCGCGCAGAATTCCGGGAAGCGGGGAGTACGCCGACGCCTGCCTGTCGCCCACAGTTATCGTCCCCGTCTTGTCGAGGAGGAGCGTATCCACGTCGCCCGCGAGCTCGACGGCCTTTCCGCTCTTCGCGAGGACGTTCGCCGAAAGCGCCCTGTCCATGCCGGCAAGTCCTATCGCCGCGAGGAGCGCGCCTATAGTCGTCGGTATGAGGCAGACGAGGAGCGCGATGAGGGTCGGTATCGGCACCTCGACGCCGAAGTATTTCGCTATGGGATAGAGCGATGCCGTCACCATCAGGAACGCGAGCGTGAGTCCGGCGAGTGTGACGGTGAGCGCGAGCTCGTTCGGGGTTTTTTGACGGACGGCCCCCTCGACGAGCGCTATCATGCGGTCGAGGAACGATTCGCCCGAGCCGGCGGTTATGCGTACGACTATGGAGTCAGAGAGGACGCGCGTCCCGCCCGTGACGCCCGAGCGGTCGCCGCCCGCTTCCCTCACGACCGGGGCCGACTCGCCGGTGATGGCCGATTCGTCGACCATCGCAGCGCCCTCGATTATCTCGCCGTCGTTCGGTATGACCTCCCCGGCGGAGACGATTACGACATCACCCGCGGAAAGCTCGTCCGAGCTCACTTCCTCCTCGCCGCCGTCCGTAAGCCGCCGGGCGATTGTCGATCGCCGCGTTTTACGCAGCGTATCGGCCTGCGCCTTTCCGCGCGCCTCTGCCAGCGCCTCGGCGAAATTCGCGAAGAGGACTGTAAGCCAGAGGATCAGCGTAACCCATAGCGTGTAGACGACCGCTTCGCTCCCGTTGTAGATATCTATCGCGAGGACGACAGTCGTAAGCGCGGCCCCGATCTCCGTCACGAACATTACAGGGTTCCGCATCATCGAGGCCGGATTCAGCATCACTATAGACCTCTTCGCCGCCTCGCTTACGAGTGCGCCCTCGAAAACGGAGGCCTTCCGCGACCGCCTGCGCTCCAGCTTAGCTTCGTGGTTCCCCATTTGTCCGTCCGTCATTTTTATAACTCCCTTATCGTTCATATCTTCAACCTCCCCACTGTGCCATCGAAGAGAGATGATCGTTTATGGGCCCGAGCACTGCGACCGGCATGAAGAGGAGCGCCCCTATGAGCACTATCGCGCCAAGGATCACGAAGCCGAAGAGGAGCGTGTCGGTGCGGAGGGTGCCGCTCGTTTCCGGCGAGGACTTCTTCGCCGCCAGGCTCCCCGCTATCGCCAGCGGGAGTATGATCGGGATGTAGCGGGCGAGGAGCATCACGAGTCCCGTCGCGATGTTCCACGGCGCGGTCGCGTCGCCGAGGCCCTCGAACCCCGAGCCGTTGTTGGCGGCCGCCGAAGTGAACTCGTACATTATCTCGGTAAAACCGTGAGCGCCGGAGTTAAGCACGGTCCCCGCGCCCCAGGGCGTCGCCGCGAAAAGGGCCGTCCCTCCGAGTATCAGGAGCGGATGAACGAGGAGAGCCAGGAGGGCGAGCTTCATCTCCCGCGTCTCCACCTTTTTCGTCAGGTACTCCGGCGTCCTGCCGACCATCATACCGCATATGAAAACGGCCACGACGATGTAGACGAGCATGTTCACGAGGCCTACGCCGACGCCGCCGAATATGACGTTGAGCCACATCCCGATGAGCGG
Source organism: uncultured Spirochaetia bacterium (assembly GCA_964618635.1). Classification (GTDB taxonomy): domain Bacteria; phylum Desulfobacterota_D; class UBA1144; order Nemesobacterales; family UBA2774; genus JADLGH01. The sequence continues at coordinate 24,887 of CAZUDM010000024.1, read as the reverse complement.
AACGAGCCCTGTGAGAGGGTTCAGGCTGTCGTGCATGGTATTGACCGCTCCGGTGCTCGTGTTCGTCGTTATCGCTGCCCAGAAAGGCCCGGCGGAAGGGCCGAAGCGGAGCTCCTTCCCCTCGAGGTTCATCGAGTTCTCGACCGGCAGCCCGGTAAAGGCCGCAGTCGGCGCGCTCTCGAAATAGACGGCGAGTCCGACCGCACAAACCAGCATAACCGCCATCGCCCCGAATATGACGGCCGCGTGGCGCATCCTTCGGGTTATCCTTCCGAACATCCAGACAGACGACATCGGGATAAGCATCATGCCGACGTTTTCGACTATGTTGGTGAAAAATGTCGGGTTCTCGAAGGGATGGGTCGAGTTGGGCCCGAAGAATCCCCCGCCGTTCGTGCCGAGCTGCTTTATGGCGACAAATGCGGCTGCAGGTCCCCTCGCTATAGTCTGCAGGGCGCCCTCGAGCGTCTCTGCGGTCGCGGCGCCGTCGAAAGTCATCGGCACGCCTCCCAACACGAGGAGCGCGGCGATAACCACGGCAATCGGGAAAAGGACGAGCAACGTAGCGTTAAGCAGGTCGCGGTAAAAATTCCCGATGGCGGGCCGCCCGGAAAGGCCCCTCGAAAGAGCGCCCAGCGCCGCGATGCCCGTTCCTGCCGAGACGAACTGCAGCCACATGAGCGCGAAGAGCTGGGTCACGTAGCTCATCGAGACCTCGCCGGAATAGTGCTGGAGATTCGTGTTCGTAACGAACGAAGCCGCGGTATTGAATATGAGGCTCGGATCGAGCGCGCCCTTCCCGTCGGGATTGAGCGGCAGGTACCGCTGAAGCGCCATCACCGCGAACACGAATACGAACATCGCGGCGTTGAAGAAGAGGAGCGAGAGGCAGTAGCCTTTCCAGCCCTGCTCCCTGTCGATAACCCCTCCCACGATCCTCCCGAAAAGCCTCGCGAGACGCCCGCGAAATCCGCTCACCGGGTCCCCCGGGTCCATCGCCCACGCCATGGCCTTTCCGACGGGCCACGAAAGGAAGGCGGGTATTATGAGCACCATTGCGATAAAAAGAAAGGACGACATTTACACTCTCCCTCAGAAACTCTCAGGTTTTATAATCGCGTAAAGCAGATAAGCGAAGCAGAATATCAAGACAAGTGCGGCTATCCAGAGCATGTCGCCTCCTACATCTTTTCCAGTGATTTTGTCATTACCGCAAACAGCGCAAAAACCGCCAGTCCGAGAACGAACATTCCGAGTATCATCGTTTTCAAGCCTCCCCGTGTGAATTGCCGCGCGTGTTTACGGAGCCTTGGCCAACGGGGAGCGTGAACTCGAAGATAGATCCCCTCCCCCTCTCGCTCCTCACGCCGACGCTCCCGCCGTGCGCCTCTACTATCTCCTTCACTATCGCGAGACCGAGTCCGACTCCCGAGCTCTCGTCCTGCCCCGGGGCCCTGTAGAACTGCTCGTACACCTTCGGCAGGTGCTCCGGCGCAATTCCCTCGCCGGTGTCCTCGACAGTGAAGCGGACGTAGCCGCCGTTCGCCTCGGCTCCGAGCGTCACCGTGCCTCCCGGCCTCGTGAACCTGAGCGCGTTCGAGACGAGGTTTCCGAATACGTGACGTATGCCCGACTCTGAAGCGGTCACCTCGGGCAGGCCGTCCGGTACGGCGTTCACGATCGTGACGCCCCTGTCCCTCGCCTCGGCGAGGAAAGGCTCGACGGCGTCGCGGACGAGCGAGCGCGGCGAATGCGGCGCGGCGTCGTGAGGAGTTTTTTCGGATTCTATCCTGTTTATGTCGAGAAGATCGGTCAGCATCCCCGAAAGCCTGTCGCCGTCCTCCCTCGCTGCGGCAAGAAGCTCGGCCTGCTTCGCGTTGAGTGGCCCGACCTTCTCTTCGAGCAGTATGTAAATACACATCCTGAGCGACGTCAGCGGCGTCTTCAGCTGATGAGACACGGTGGACACGACGCCGCGCTTGAGCTCCTCCTGCTCGCGGAGGCGCGTCACGTCCTCTAGTATAAGCGCCGCTCCCGCAGGCGCGGCGGCGCCCGGCGCAGGCGGCACCGGAACGGCGTACGGCCTGAAGAAATGCTCCTCCCCGTCGTGAAAACGCTGCACGCTTTCGACCCCCGGAACTGATACGGCCGCCCCTCCGGACGAGAGCGCCCGCTCGACGAGAGAGGGGAGCCAGTCGAAGCCGAGGTCGCCGGCTCTGGCCCCGGGCGAGAGACCGAAGAACCTCTCCGCCGTCTCCGTCGAAAATTCGACGCGCCCGGCAGGGTCTACGACGGCTACGGCGTCCGGGAGCGCCTTCATTATCCCTTCCATCGCCCGCTTCGTCCTGACGAGCCTTTCCATGTCGCTCTTCCGCGTCTGCCGGAGAGAAGCCGCCATTTCGTTGAACGACTCCGAGAGCTTCCCTATCTCGTCCGACGAGCCGGTCTCCAGTACGAGGTCGAGGTTCCCCCGGCTTATCTCCCCGGCGGATTCCGTGAGCGTCTTCACGGGCTTCAGAATCCACTTGTGTACGAGGTAGCTGAAGAGGATCGCTATGACCGCGCAGGCGGCGACGGCGATGATCGTTTCGCGGTATGCCGACGCGGCGAGCGCGCGGGCATCGTCGTTCGCCCTGCTCATGCTCGTCTGATTCATTTCGAGTATTTCGTGCGTGAGAGACTTTATCCCCTGGAAGAGCGGAAGCACCGTGTCGAAATAGGCCTCGCTCCGCGACCGGACCGGGAGGGTATCGTCCGTCACGAGCGGTATGCTTTCCGCGTACCGCCCGAAAAGCTCCTCTATCCTGAGCGCTTTTTGATGTTCCAGCGGAATTGTTACGTTCCGAAGCTCGGACGTTAGAGCGGACCTGAACCTCGCCTCGTTGCCGCGTATGAGCGCGAGCCCCTCTTCCTCGTGCCCGGCGAGTGTGAACAGGACGCCGCTGTCCATTCGCTCGAGCGCCTCGTTCATGTTCTGGCAGGCGACTACGCTCGCGTAATTCTCCTTCAGTATCACGTCTATCGCGTGCCCGAGCTTGTCAAGGTGGGATACCGTCAAGGCGCCGATTACGACGACTATCGCGAGAAGCCCTCCGAAGCCGAGGGCGAGCTTTTGCCGGATTCCGATCATATATACCGGCATTTATAATGCATACGCCGTGCCAGTCGTGCCGGGAGAAATTATTCAGCGTTTACAGGGAGGTACGCAAATTATCACATTGCATATTGCAAGGTTCGCAGGGCGGCGCATTGCATAACGCCACCCGGCTATATGCCGTACTGCTTACGCTTCCGCCAGAGCGTGGCCTGGTCGATTCCCAGTATGCGGGCCGCGTCCTGGAGCGATTTCGTCGACGCCACGACGGCGCGTATGTGGTTCTCTTCTATGACGGATAGCGGCAGCGGATCGCCGACAGCAGCGTCAGTATAACTTTGGGCGAGCCCTCCCGGGAGGTATTCCGCGCCGACTTTCCCTTCCGCGCAGAGTATGGCGGCCCTTTCGACGACGTTCCTTAGCTCCCTCATATTCCCGGGCCACCGGTACGACCTGAGCGCGCCGAGCGCCTCGGGCGTGAACCCGGTGAAGGTCTTGTGGTTCTGCGCGGCGAAGAAAGCGAGCATACTCTCGGCGAGCCCGGTCACGTCGTCCGGACGCTCGGACAGCGCCGGGAGCTTTATTTCTATAACGTTCAGCCTGTAGAAAAGGTCTTCCCTGAACCGCCCTTCCTTCATGGCGGCTTCGAGGTCAGCCCCGGTTGCGGCTATTATGCGCACGTCGGCCTTCCTCGTCCTCGTATCCCCGACTGGCTCGTATTCCCTTTCCTGGAGAAACCTGAGGAGCTTCGGCTGTATCGAAAGCGGGAGGTCGCCTATCTCGTCTAGGAACAGCGTGCCGCCCTCGGAAGCGGCTATCCTGCCGGGGCTGTCGGAGACGGCGCCCGTGTACGCCCCGCGCACGTGCCCGAAGAGCTCGCTTTCGAGGAGCCCGTGGCTGAGCGACGGGCACGAGACGACGCCGAAGGGCTTCCCCTTCCTCCCGCTCCAGCCGTGTATCGCGCGGGCGAGAACCGTCTTCCCTGTGCCGCTCGGTCCCCTGAGAAGTATCGCGGCCCCGGACGGCGCGGCCTTCTTCGCGAGCTCGAGCGCGCGGACGACAGCCGGATGAGACGACGAGAAGGTGAATTCCGGATGGAGCCTTCCGAGATCCTCTTCGAGGGAGGCGATCTTCCGCTCCATGTCTTTCATGTTGGAGAGGCGTTCGGTTACGAGCTCCACCTGCGCCGGCGTGAACGGCTTCGTGATGTAATCCGCCGCCCCGCGCTTCATGGCCTCGACGGCCGTATCGACGGAGGCATAGGCTGTGAGTATGACGACCTTCGAGCGTGGAGCCGCGCCGGCGAGCACGGGGATGAGGTCGAGCCCGGACTCTGTCCCGAGCCTGAGGTCGAGAAAGATGAGGTCGAAGCTCCGCCTGCCTGTTTCGGCGAGCGCGCCCGCGGCGTCGGGGACGGCCGTAACCCTGTGCCCCCTCGTTTCAAGGCAGACAGCCAGCGTCCTTCGAATGTTGGCCTCGTCGTCGACGACGAGCACAGAAAGACGCGGCTTCCCGTTTTTCATACCGTCCATATATTTAGCCCCGGACACAATTTAGTATACACGGCGGAAAGGTCAGGCAAGGCAGGGAGTCGTTTTCCGCTTCGACCGTTTTTTCACCCGTCCGTGTGAGCGCCGGCTGCCCTTCGCCCAGGAACCCTTTTTGACATATACTGCAAATCCGGTTTTATTTAATCTGGCTTTCAGCGGGCGCAGGCACATGTTATACAGATTTTTGAAACGCACTTTAGTGATATTTCTCACACTCGTTTTCACGGCGAACTTCGCGTCGTATTCCATTCTCAGCTACATCCCGCCCGCGCTCGTACAGCACGAGATCGCTTATTCCATAGAGCACTGTCCCACCCACAACGCAGAGCCCGCCGTCAACGTCATAACGCAGTTCCTCCAGGGCAAGGATTTCAAGGAAGGGCACGAGAAGCGCTGCGTCTGTTCCTCGTGCAACCTTAAACGGCAGCACTTCACCAAAACCGAAAGATTCAGCCAGCCCGTAAGGGAAGAGCTCATAATTTACACCCCCCGGCTCGAAGAGCCGGCATACGTGAAAGACGTATCCAGAGTTATCTCCACACGCGCCCCGCCTTTCTCCTCCGCAGTCTCCTGAAATTTCAGTTTTACATAACGCAAGACCACGGGTCCGGTTTGTACGGACGGGGCCGTATCGCGCTTATGCACAGGTGCTCCCCGAGGGATTTCAATGCACCCGAGGGACAATAGAGGGAGTTAAAGACTTTCCTCAATGCGCCCTGGCGCCTATCCTCACGGCCAGCCGCGCTTACGTGCGGCACGAGCGAACAGGAGCGGCCCCGCAGCCCGTGGACCATAAACATTCGGAGGAGAATCATGCGCATTCTCGCAATTGCATTATTCCTCTTCATCCCGGCCGTGCTCCCGGCATTCGGGCAGGAGGAGAAGGAACAGGATATTCTCGTAGCGGACCACACGGAGCAGCATACTATGGAGACGGTCGTCGTCGAGGACACGCCGCTCGACCTGACAGTCCCCGACAGGAGGCTTTCGGAGCAGGAAGCCGAGAAGCAGATAATCGACTCGACGCCCGGAGGCATAGGGTTCGTCAACGAAAAAGAGATAGAGGAATCGAGGGCTACGACTCTGAAAGACGTCCTCGATTACGTCCCGGGCGTTCTCGTAAGACCGAGGTTCGGCGACGAGTCGCAGCTGATAATCCGAGGCTCCGGCCTCAGGAACAACTTCCACCTCCGCGGCGTAACGCTTCTCATGGACGGATTCGTCTATGGTAACGCCGACGGGTTCAGCGACTTCGAATCCATCGAGCCGCTGGTGCTGAAGTACATAGAGGTGTTCAAGGGCGCAAACTCGCTCAGGTTCGGCGGCAACACACTCGGAGGCGCTATAAACTTCGTCACGAAAACTGGCTACGACGCCGGGATACTGGAGGCCAGGAGCCAGGTCGGCTCTTTCGGCTACTTCAAGAACTACCTCGGAACGGGGCAGGTCTACGGGCCTTTCGATTTTTATACCGGCCTCAGCGATACGGAGGTGCTCGATCCGTACAGAAAGCACGCGAGGCAGTCGAGGAGAAGGGCTTACGGCAGCTTCGGATACGAAACGGACGGCGGCACTTCGTACAGGCTCGACGTAACTTACGTCCGTAACGAAGAGAAGCTCCCGGGATCGCTCACCTTCCAGGAGTTCAAGGACAACCCGAGGCAGGCAAACCCGGGCAGCGTGCTCTTCGACGAGGGCCGGTTCTACGATTACTACAGGCTCGCGTTCAGCGTGAGGACGCCCATAGGGACCGACCAGGCCCTCGAGTTTCTCACCCAGTTCAATATACAGAACATGAACCACCCTCTCAGCTTTGCCGTTATCGACAACGACACCTATAACGCCGGTGCGGAAGTGAGGTATCTCTACAACACGAACATCGGCGGCATGCTTAACAACCTCGTCATGGGCGCCCAGTTCTTCTACACCTACCAGCAGGACCTCAACTGGGCCAACAATGAAGGAAAAAGGGGAGAGAAAACGAAAGACCAGAATAACAAATCCCTCCTCCTTGCATATTACGTCGAAGACCAGCTCTTCGTCGCACCCGAGTTCTCGATATTGGGCGGAGCGCGCGTGCAGTACGCCTACAGGTCGGTCGACGACAAGTTCCTGATAGACGAGGACGACGCCTCTGGCAATACGGACTTCTTCTCCGTAACGCCCAAGCTCGGCTTCATATGGCAGACGACCCCGACAGTGCAGCTTTTCGGAAACGTCTCGACCAACTACGAGCCGCCTATAATGGTCGAGCTGACGTCGCCCGGAAACCTCGACGGCAGCCTCGGCGATCTCAAGGCGCAGAAGGCCCTCCAGTTCGAGCTCGGGACCCGCGGCATGCTGTGGGACAGGGTGAAGTGGGACGTCTCGGTTTACGACTACGAGATATGGGACGAGATACAGAACGTGAACGTCCAGCCCTTCCCGGACGCACCGTTCACGATACCCAGGTATCAAAACATCGACAGGACACGTCACTTCGGAGTCGAAGCCGGGGCCGACATCATGCTTCTGAAGAACATGGCGTGGAGAGACCCGCTCGCACCGGGCGATACGCTGAGGTCGATTACGGCGTACACGTACTCGTACTTCGTCTTCATCGACGACCCCGTATTCGGCGACAACGACCTCCCCGGAGCGCCGCCTCACTTCTTCGTGAGCCAGCTCAGGTACGACACCCCCGTGGGAGTCTGGGTCGCGCCGAGCATAGAAAGCGTGTTCGAAAGCTACTACGTCAACAGCGAGAACACCGCGAGGGCCGGCTCGTATACGATATTCAATCTCGAAGTCGGCTGGCAGTTCCCCGCGGGCGTGATGTTCTTCGCCGAGGTGACGAATCTCTTCGACAAGAATTACGTATCCTCGGTGGTCGTCGACAGCTCCGACGAAAGATACTTCTACCCGGGTGACGGCAGGGCGTTTTACGGCGGGATACAGTGGACATGGCACAAGGGCGGAACGCCCGAGGGCGTCGCCATGAGCAACGCGGTCAACCAGAATACGGTAAGCGAGGCGTTCAACCGGAAGAACATGAACTACGCGTTCAACCAGGATAATATGTGATAATTATCGATCGGCTGACGGCCGTTTCCCGAAAGGGGGCGGCCGTCATTCATTGGAGAACGGACATGAAAATGAAAAATCCTGCAATCCTGATAGCGGCGCTGGTAGTCGTGCTTGGAGCCATGATTTATCTTCACTACTATTCGAAAAGCGGCGGAGAAGCGCCCGGAGGCCCGGCGAACGTGTTCACGCTTGGCGAGAGGATAGAGATACCCCACGCAGGGCACGGCCACGAGGTCCACGTCTCGGCCCCGTCGGTCGCGGTCGACGGCGAGGGCAACGTGTTCGTCGGATGGATCGCGGAAGATCACGGCTCGAATAACCTCTACGTCCTAAAGCCCGTAACAGGCGAAGAAAAACCCGTAAGAGTGAACCCCGAGGGGCTGTCGGTAGATTCCCTCCACCAGTCGCCGGGGATTGCAGCCGGGCCCGGCGGCGAGGTATACGTATCGTGGTCGTCGGCGAAGGAGAAGCCCGAGGGCGTCCTCTTCGCGAACGACCTCAGGTTGTCGAAGTCGCTCGACGGAGGGAAGTCGTTCGACGCGGGCATCGTAGTCAACGAAGAGAGGGACATATCCCATTCGTTCGAAGGCATGGCCGTCGACGAATCGGGCGACGTGCTCGTCGCGTGGATAGACAGCCGGGAGGGATGGGACAAGCCGGGGACTTATCTTACCTCTATATCCGGCCAGGGAGCTACAGTTGGCGAGGCAGTAAAGCTCGGCGGCGAGACGTGCGTCTGCTGCAGGGTCGACGTCGCCGCAGGGCCCGGCGGAAAGGAGGCCGTCCTCTGGAGAGACGTAACCCCGGACAACGTACGCGACATGATGCTGGCGCTGGGTGCCGGCGGAAAGTTCGAGGAAGCCGTCGTCCGCAACGACGGCTGGAAGCTGGAGTCGTGCCCGCACAGGGGCGGCGAGGTGGCGATAGGCGGCGACGGCGAGGTGTACGTAATCTGGTACACGGAAGGTGAGGCCGGCGTGCCCGAGATACTGTTCTCCAGGTCGGAGACTGTAACGATGCCCGAGCCGCTTAAAATCGACTCGGCCCAGGGCTCGGTGCCCGACCAGCCCGGCATAGCCGTCAATGGAAAGGGACAGGTGGCCGCGGCGTGGGAGGATTCGACCGCGGTGAGGCGTAACATCATGATGAGATTTTCATCGGACGGCGGGAAGACGTTCGGTGAGCCCGTCGTAATCTCGAAGGCTATAAAGTCGTTCATGCCCGACGTCGCGGCCGCGCCCGACGGCAGGTTCGTCGTCGTGTGGCACGAAGAGCATTTCCCGTCGATCAAAACTATAGTTCAATTCGTCGAGCCCGGCGCATAGCGGGCAGTTACAGGAGACGCGAGAATGTGTAGTAGCCGTAAAAGATTATGAGGAGGAATGCGGCGACGTAGAGTAGCCGCACACGGTTCTTTTCTCTTGCCCCCCTCCCCTCCCCCGCCTGGGCCACGCCCATCGCCAGGAGCAGCCATCCGAACCCGTCCACGTTCGCGACGCCGTACGTCGTAACGCAGAATAGTATAAGCAGATAATCCCTGAGCCCCGCGGCCGCGAGCCTCAAGGGCAGAAAAAAGAAGACAGCAACGGCGGCCTCTATCGCAATAGTCCAGTACGTAAGGAATTGAGAGAGTGCGGCCAGCCTCGGAGGGATTTCGGGGACGCCCGTATCCGCGTAGAGCGCTTCACCTCCGCGCATGAATTCCCTTAGCGCGTCGTATCCATCCACCGACAGCCCGCCTACGACGCGGGCGAACCCCTCGAACCGCGGGTCTGTAAGCAAGGTAACGCCGAAGAAAGTGCCGTTCATGAAGTCGGGAGACAGAACCAGCTTCCAGAGAACGGAGAACACGAACACGAGCCCTATCAAAAGCCGCGCGTTTATAGAGAGGAGCCTCCCCGAATCGCCGAGCGAGAGCGCGATAGTTACGGCGAGGCACCAGTAGAAGAGAAGGTACGCGTGGTTATCGGGGAGCGGCCAGTCGAGGACGACCCGGAGGCCGGTGAGAGCCGTGAGCCCGAGCCACAGCATCGGGGCACGAAGCAGACCGGGCGAGATAAGGCCGAGCGCGGCGAGCGCTACAGTGAACGGGCGCACCGTCCAGCTTCCGACGGGGCGGAGAAGAAGGTTCACGAGCGTGAGCCGTAACGCGAGGTCGAAAGCGCTCATGCCTGAAAGCGCGTCGAGCCCCCGCCGGAATCCGTCCTTCACCCGCGCCGTGAAGTCAGTCAATTGCGACCTCCAGCGACTTCACCACCCTCGGCGAAGGGGTAAGCGTCTCCGGGTCGTATTCCATCTTCCAGACCTCTATCACCACGGCCCGGGGCGGGGCGGCCTCGGGGGTCTCGATTTCGGCGATTCTATGCGCGAGGGCGCGGAACCTGGAATCGGTCGGCATGGCGGCCGCCCGGAGCGCCGCGTCGGAGAGATAGTCCGGGAGTATTATCTCCCGCCTCACGCCCGGCGTGAGAATGTAGGCGCGGACAGTCCTCGACCGCGGGGCGTCGGGAGTCGAGAACATCCCGAATCCTCCCCCGGCCCACGGGCTCAGCGACGCGGTCCTGACGAGGTATATCTGCGACAGCGCGAGCACCGTCAGCAGAATCACAGGCAGGTAGCGGACGCAGGTATAAAGTCCGGTTTTATATCTCACGTTTTCACGCCGCACTCTTATTCAGCGCGTGGCGCCATGCCCTCCGCCCATTCCCCTCCGACTAATCAGTAGCCGGGCGGAGGGGCAACCGACATGTACACCACGTCCCCGTTCTGATACGCCTGATTATACCAGTTCGGGCCGCACTGGTAATAGGTAACCGCACCGACGGCGACGACAGTCGGCGTGCACGTGAGCGAGTTGAAAGCCGAGACGGTGAGCGCCGTCCCGAGCGCTATTGCAGTAGCCGCGGCATAGGGATACTCGACGTTTTCGCCCCACTCCCAGTCGTCGTGATACTCGTAGTGCTCGTGATAGTCGTGGTGCTCGTAGTAATCCTGGCGGTCGTCACGGGCATTCCTGCCGTACTGCTGCCAGTCCTCGCGGTTCTGGTCCTTCCAGTCCTGGCGGTTTTCCTGTCGGTCCCCCGGCCTGTTATCGACCCTGTCCTTTATATTCTTACCGGCGTCGGGATTCGCGGCCTTGTAGTCCTGTGCTTTCTGGCGGGCCTGCGAGCGGTCTACACCGCCGGCCGGTCGCGTCGAGCCCGACTGTCTCCGGGGCTGACTCATCTGTCCGGACGACCGCGAGCCGCGGCTGAAATCGCTCGACCTCATCGAGCCCGAGCGCGCGGGGCCCGAGCGGCTGATGTTCCTGTTGCCGCCGCCCCCCCTGTGGCCTCCGCCGCTCATCCTGTGTCCGCCGCCTCCGCCCCTGCCCCCTCCCCTGCCTCCGCGGGAATAGGCGTCGAGCGCCGCACCGGCTACGAATATAAAAACCGACAGAAATATGAAAACCCTGAGCCATGTTCTATTGTGCGTCATTTTTCTTGCCCTCCTCTTTCTCTTCGGTCTTGATAGCGCTTCTCAGGATCGGAGCGAATTCGATCTTCCGCATCCCGTCGGCGGGCTTGAACACAAAGAGAGAATCGTTGACCTCCGGCTTGAAATTCCAGTCCTGAAAATCAGCCCTGTACTGGGGCGACGCCGGAAACGTCTTGTAATCTATGACGAGCCTCGTCTGAAGCGGGTCGCCCTCCGAGGCCACCCACACCTGAAAGTCGAGGTTCTGCGTCCGAAACGCGAGGTGCTCCGAGAGGACGCCGCCAATCGAGGCCTGCTCGACGAAACCGCCCGCGTATATCTCCTTCTTCACGAACTCGGCCGCGTCGCTCGAAACCAGCTGTCCTATGGGGAGCGGCATGTCGAGATCTTCCGTGAAGTAGTCGACGGCCTGGTTTATGTCCCCCGGCCTCGGAACGGAGGCATAAACGTTCTGGGTGAGGTCGACGTAGTATATGTCCTTACCATCGAATATGAACACCTTCTTCGTCCCGTCCCTGCTCTCGACCTCGGAGTAGAGCTTGTCCGGCCTTACGACCGTGACTTTGTGAGCCCCGCCGAACTCGAGCTTCTGGCCGTTGCCCTGAAGGGCGTCGTACTCCACGTCGGCCGTGAAGGTGAACTTCTCCGCCTTCGAGAGGAACTCCAGCGACTCCATGAGGTCGGCGAGCGACTCCGGGTCTATCTTCGGCCCGGTCTTCACCTCGACCCCCTCTTCCGTCTGCGCCGTGGCGGGCACCACCGGCGCCAGGAACGAGACGGCCGCTAAAACCCACACTGCAGCAATCTTTCTCATAACACACCCCCTTGGTTTACTCTTTTCACAGCTACAGCCCGGGACGCCGTATGCGACTCCGGACCGGAAACGAACAGCTACTCAGATACATAACGGACGCGCAGCCGGCCTCACTTGCGAACGCACCCGTCACTCAATACCGTGCGCCTGCTTCACGGTGCTCTTTTCCGCACTGCTCCGGAGCGCCATCTGGTAGGCGACGTAATACTTGTAAATATTGCTCACGTAAGTCGTCGTCTCTCTCCCGATCTTCTCCGAGGCGATCATCTCGACGTTCTTGAACCAGACGTTCGGGTCGAGCCCGCGCTCGGCGGCTATGTTTCTCAGCTTGTTGAGCTTGTTCGGCCCGGCGTTGTAGGAGGCGAAAGCGAAGAGCATCCTGTCCCGGGGCGATATGGCCGGGTCGTCGTAGTAGCGGTTGACCATGAAGCGGAGATACTTCGTCCCCGCGTGTATGTTGTTTTCGAGCTTCTCTATCTCGGGGATGCCGACGTTCGGGTCCCTGGCCGTCGTCGGCAGGAGCTGCATGACGCCGACCGCACCCGCCGGGCTCCTCTTGGTCTGGTCGAGGTTCGACTCCTGGTAACCCTGCGCCGCCAGCATCAGCCAGTCGAATTCGTACTGCCCGGCGTACCGTTTGAATATCTCGGCCATCGAGTTGAACTTCGCCCTGTCTTCCTCGGAAAGCGAGTCCCTCACCCACTTGGTATTGCCGAAGTATTTCTTGGCCAGCACGTTTCCGAAGAGAGTTCCCTTCCTGCTCTGCTTCATGAACTCGTTTATCTCGTTCTTGAGGAGAGGGCTGTCCTTCCGGACCATCCAGGCTATCTCGCCGCCGGTTCGGAGAGTTATATCTTCGTGAACCTTCACGTCTTCGAACACCTTCGACCAGAACCCCGCTATGTGGCTGTCGACAACCGTGAATTCTATCAGCCCGGCGTTCAGCATTTCGAGTATGTCCTCGTCTTCGAGGTTCTCGTCGGCGGGCTTTATGACGACGGGCTTAAGACCTTTCTCCTTCAGCGACTCGTTCAGCTTTTCGAGGCTTACGTAATAGCTGCTCGTTCGCCTAACCCAAACTTCCTTGCCCGAAAGGTCTTCGAGCGAATTTATCCCGGGCGAATCCGGGCCTGTAACGACCAGCTCGCTCACGCCGGAAAGAATCGGGTCCGAGAAGTCGACTTCCCTGAGCCTCTCTTCCGTCACGGTGTAATTCCCGAGCGCTATGTCGCCGTATCCGTTCACGAGCTTCGGTATCATCCGGTCACGCGGCGTCGGGACGATGATCACGTGAATCTTGAGGTTTCCGGTTTTATACTCCTTGTTTATCTTCTCCTCGAACGCCTTCAAAAGCTCGTAGGAGATTCCCTTCTGAACGCCGTTGTCGATGAAGTAGTGAGTAAGGCTGTAGGGAACGAGAGCGCGTATGATGCGGTCCTTTTTCAGCACGTCGAAATCGCCGAGCCTCTTCGCGTCCGGGCGGAAGCTCTCGAAGATTGAATCGACGTTCTGCCCCCCCGCGTCCTGGAAGCCGCCAGCCGTTATCTCCTCCCCGCCCGTATCCATCCGCTCTTCGACGGCCGCCCGCTCCGTTATTGCCTCCCCGGTTTGTTCCTCCTCTCCTGGAGCTTTCGTGACCTCGCTTCCCGTCCGCACCGTTTCTACCTCGGCCTCAGGTTCGTCCCCGCCCTTACACGAAGCGAAAAACGAGACGGCGGAAACCGCGATCACGAGAATCATTACACGGAAATATATGATATATCTCATATCCCTTTTATCCGTATCAGCTCTCTCTAGAACTGAAACGCGAGGCCCAGTATCGGGCCGTGCGTCCACGTATCGTAAACGAATCTGCTGCTGCCGCTGCCGTCCTTATAATCCACGTAGAGCACTCTATAGCCTATCGCCGGCGTGATGCCGTACCACGGCAGCTCGTAGCCTATGTAGCTCACGAGGTTCCAGGCGATGTTCGACGAGAACCCGAAGCCGAAGCCCCCGATGTCCGACCTCAGCGTGAACGGAACCTTGTCGGCGAGATTCGCCACGAGGCGTCCGCCGACGAAGAGGTCGAGCCACTGCTTGTCCTTGCTGACATAGGTAATCGGCGCGTCCCTGAGCTTTATAGCTACGTCGGTCGACATGAACCGCCCGCCGACGAGCGCGTCGAGAGCGGCGCGGTTCTCTTTGGCTCCCCTTTCGCCGGGCCATTCGGCTATCCTGTACACTCCGCCCGCCTCGACGAGCCACTGCTTCATCGTCACCTTGTCCACCTCTCCCCCGTTCGGGAGAGCGATATCCTTCTTGCTCGAAATCTTGAGATACGTCGGGTCGATGAAGAAGCCGTACCTGCTCTTCCACATCCCCTCGGCGTGTACCTGCACGCCGAAGTCGAAGTGCTTGATTATGTCCGAGAAATCGACGTCAACTTTCGAAGTTACATTGCCCGTGGTGACGTGCCCGTTTATACCCGACATCCACAGATAAGGCATGATCGAGAACTGCCAGTCCTTGCCGGAAGTCCTTCCGGGCATCTGTCCGAAAGCGGGCATGGCAGCGCCCGCGCATAGGAGCAGCACGAGCGCCAGCGTTGTGAAACGAACCTTATCGAGCCTGTTCATTCTGATTTTTATCATCTCCGGTCTCCTTAAAACACCGGCCCTTTAATGAGGGACGGTATGACGGGTTTTATCACGAGCTGTATGTTCCACCTCTGTCCGAAATCGTCCGGGTGCCACGGCATCCACTGCCCCTGGAGGCTGAGCCCGACGGGGAGCTTTCCGACCTTGACGGTTTTTCCCACGGCGAGCCCGACGGGAAACGTGACCTTGTCGCCGTCGTCCGCCTTCCAGTTTATGAGGACGTTCGGCGACATGCCGACGTTCCACGCGTTCGGCAGAAAGCGGTAGAGAAAATATTGTATGTTCGCCTGGCTCACGTCCGGCCTGTCGTCGTCCCCCGCGACGGACCACCACTGCTGCGGGAATACACCGAGCATCCAGTCCTTGTTGAACCAGCCGACGACCGCCGCGGGGCCCATCTGGAGCTTCCCCTGCCCCAATCCGTCATCGGTAGCCGTCGGGAAAATGAACGAAGGCCCGAGGCCGAGTATCCAGTTCTTCGTAACGGGCGAGACGAACGGCGCGAAAGCTATGTCGCCGATGCCGCCCTTGGTGTCGAATCCCCCGCCCTCGAAGACAGGAGCGGAGAAAACGATTGGTATTACGGGACGTACGATGAGGTTTAAATCCTTCGTCAGGAGAATCGGCATGACCGGTTGGAAATTGACGAGGCTCTGAACACGCGTCTTGTCCGAGGGCGGCCCGTCGAGGAAATAATTATTGAACTGGAACGTCAGGTTCCAGACGCTCGAGACCGGGTTCTGAAGCTCGCGGTTGAGCTCGTCGAGGCTCTGCTGGTGCGGCTGCGTCCGAGTGGGAGGCGTCGCCTCCTGTGCGGAGGACACCGCCATGGACGTCAGCACCATCAGCGCAACAAAAAATAGCGTGACCGCTTTCATCCGATTAATCTCCCCCGTCCGATTATAGTCGTCATATCACTCCCTCTTCGTCTGTATGTCTTTTTCCTGCGGTTCCATCACGCACCTGAACCCGAGATGATTGGTGCCTGTGCTGACCTCGCCCTTCCCCCGCGTGCCGACCATGTAGCGCGTACAGTACTCCTCCGTGCAGAGATACGAGCCGCCCCTGTGCACGCGCTTTGGAACGCCCGGCTCGGCGGGATCGTAGGGCGATGCGGGACCCATGGGATTCTTCGCGACGACACCGGCAGCGGCGAGCCCGGAATAGTAATCGGGTGTGTACCAGTCGCTCACCCACTCCCACACATTCCCGCTCACGTCATAAAGTCCGTAGCCGTTCGGCTCGAAGCTCGCGACCGGGGCGATTCCGTCGTACCCGTCCTCGGGAACCTCGTTATACGGAAACCTGCCCTGGAACGTATTCGCCATGTATCCCGCGCCGGACGTGAGATCGTCGCCCCACGGGTAGAGCTTTCCGGTGAGTCCGCCCCTCGCGGCGAATTCCCACTCCGCCTCCGTGGGCAGGCGCTTTCCCGCCCACGCGCAGTAGGCGGCGGCGTCCTCGTAGGCGACCTGCACGACGGGATACATCTCCCAGCCCTCGATAGCCGCGCCCGGCCCCGAGGGATGCCGCCAGCTTGCCCCGTGGACGTAGCTCCACCACCTGTAGTGGCTGTCGAGCGGCACGGCCCCGCTGGGCGGCGCGAACACGGCCGACCCGGCGACGAGATTTTCCGCCGGCACTCCGGGGAAGTCCTCCGCGAGCGGCGTCTTTTCGGCGACCGTTACGTATCCCGTCGCCGATACGAATTCCTCGTACTGCCCGTTCGTAACTTCAGTCTTATCCATCCAGAACCCGTCCACGTAAACGCGGTGAATGGGACGCGCGTCGGCCATCGGGTCGTTCCCGCCGTGCTCTACTCCGCGCGGATCGATAACCCCCATCGAGAACTCTCCGCCCGGTATCCAGGCCATCCCTTCGGGCGTATCTCCCGCAGGCTTATAGTCATTCGGAACTGTCGGAAGGAACGAGCCGTTAATCGGAGCGGGCTTCCTGGCCGCCACGGGCTTCGGAGACTCGGCTCTGAAAAACTGGTACGCTCCGAACGCGGAGATCGCGGCTATCGCGACCGCGATGAAATACACCGCCGCGCTACTGCCTTTGCCGCTGTCTGCCGTTCCCTTTTTCAGGCCGTTTTTTTTCACATTCGACTCCTTGCTCAAAATATTAACCCCGCCTGCTAAACTCCGCAGTCATTTAACCGGCATCCCTATCTGGTACTTCGGCGGGAATTTTTTGAGGACAGCCTCGTACCGCCCTATCTCGTCGGCAAGGGGGAGCCCCATCGGTATATGCCTCACGCCGACTGTCTCGTCCTCCTGCGGATTCGTATAGAGGTTGAACATTATCGACGCCCACGACTGCTCCGCCGACCCGCTCAGGCCGCCCTTTTGTCCGAGCCTCGTTATGCTGTCAGGGTTCTGGGCTATTATCATGAACTTGAACTCGTCCATGCGAACGGCGGAGAGCTGGTCGTTCCAGAAATAGAAAATGCTCCGGCGGTTCGATTCGCCGTTCTCCGCAAGGAGGAACGACGTCTGGTCTATGCCGTCGATGTAGCGGTCGGCCGGGACCAGCTTTCCCGCGTCCGCGCCCGGCTTTCCGGCGAGGGCGAGCGACGTGTTGAAGAGGTCGGCGAGGTCGAAGAGTCCATCCGATTTGCGCGGCTCTATCATGCCCTTCCAGTAGACGAACGTCGGCACCCGGACACCGCCCTCGTACGTCGATCCCTTGGCGCCCCGGAACCACGTCCTGCCGTAGGGCGGGACCTCCGCTTCGGGGCCGTTGTCGGACGTGAAGAAGATGAACGTGTTTTCGAGCTGGCCCGTTTCTTCGAGGGCATTGTAGAGCTTCGCGAAGACGTCATTCATCTCCACTATGCAGTCGCTGTAGACAGTTCGGGCCGGAGAGCGCCCCTGGTAATAATCGTTCGGATAGTTGTCGAAGTGGCAGCCGCGCGTGCCGTAATACATGAAGAAGGGCTTGTCGCTGTCGGCCATCTTTTTGATAAACTCAACTCCGTAATCCGCCCACCTCTGGTCGAGGTCCTTGATGTAATCGACGGTGATTTCATCGACCTTCTCTATCTTGCCGCCCTTCACAGCATGTACGTCGTCCTTGCTGAAAGGCAGCTTGTCTATGTATTCGTAGCGGCTCGGGCCGAGTGCGACCTCGGGGTTAAAATCCGGGTCGCGCCACTCGGTATACATGTCCGAGACGGAGAGGAATCCGCGGAAGTCGTCGAAGCCGACATTCTGAGGCTGAGAGCCCTCGTTCTCCCCCATATGCCATTTGCCTATGGCCTGCGTGACGTACCCCTGGCCCGACATGAGCTTTGCGAGCGTGACGAGGCCTGCCAGCCCGCCCGGCTGTCCGTACATAGGCGGCGACTGTATGCCGTGGTGGACGGGATACTGCCCGGTCATTATAGTCGCGCGCGTGGGCGAGCACGTAGGCTGCGAGTAGGCCGAAGTCAGTATGAGTCCCTCGGACGCTATGCGGTCGACGTCGGGCGTCGGATTCCCGACGGAGATTCCCCCGCCGTTAAATCCGAAATCGGCCCAGCCGACGTCGTCGAGGAGAAATATCAGAATGTTCGGCTTCTTCCCGGTTTTCTTCTCGAGGTCGGCGAGCTTTTTCCGCGCCTCGTCCTGCTGCGCGGAATTCACTATGGCAGGCTCCATGTTGGGGGCAAGGGAAGTCGTCTTCGAAGTGATATACTGGTTCGGGTGGTTGTACCCCGGCCTTCCCGTCACCCTTACAGGGCCGCCGTCCTCCGTTTCCGATGCATCAGCCGGCCCTGGCGTCGCCTGTGACGCCGTTTCACTTGCGGCTTTCTCGTCCCCGCCGCCCTGACCCTTCACGTCTTCGCGCGAGCAGGCATATCCGAATAGAATGAAAGACGACAGCAAGATCGCATAACCGGTGAGCAACAACTTTCGTGGGGAGTTCATGTATTGCCTCCTGTATTCTCTTTATATCATTTTCGCCTGCTCTTGCATATACGTTAACATCCGTACCGAACCGCGGCTCTCACGGCGTCACGATATTGAACCAGAACGGAAATTCGACGATGAGGCCGAGGAGCTCGTTCAGCTTCTCCTGGCTGCCGTCGACCGTCGCGTTCCCGTTTTCGATCTCCTTCGCCAGCGTCGTCTGCCCGAGCATGATGTTGTCCATGCTCGCGCGCGAAAGAGTGAGCGTCGCGTCCGGATTCGGAAGCTGGGTTCCGTCCGAGTATATGAGCACGGAGTTCTCGAGCTCGACCGCATACTTCTGGTTGGTATCCGGCAGCACCCAGTTGACGCCGATTTTCTTGCCTGCAGCTTTCGGCCCGTCTATACGCATGCCCATGTAGTCGAGCAGCATCTCCACAGTCATAGCCCTGATGGTATCGGGGCTCGCCGCCTGGGTTGAAACGACGTCGGGTATGCCGTTACGAAGCTCGTAGGCCCCCATGAGAAATTCGTTTCGCCACGGTCCCGATTCGGACTGGTATCCGAGCTGCTCGAGCGCGTCGGCCTGGAGCTCGCGCGCCTCCTTGTTGTCCGCGTCGGCGAACACGACGTGATTCATGACCATCGCTACCCACCTGTAATCACCCGCGTCGAAGGACGCCTTCGCCTTCTCCATCACCGCGTCCGCGCCGCCCATGAACTCGACGTACTTCTTCGAGGCGGCTTCCGGCGGAAGCGCGTAGAGGTTCGCGGGGTTGGAATCGTACCACCCGAGATAGCGCTGATAGACGGCTTTCGAGTCGTGGTTCACGGTGCCGTAATAACCCCTGTTGTACCACTTCTGGTCGAGGCTGTCGGGCAGCGCCATCATCTCTCCAATCTCCGTCATCGTGTAGCCCGAATTGAGGAGACGGAGCGACTGGTCGTGTATGTATTTATAAAGGTCCCGCTGGCTTTTCAGGTACGGGATTATGTTCTCGTTGCCCCACGTCGGCCAGTGGTGCGAGGCAAACACGACTTCCGTCCGGGGGCCGTACATGTCTATCGTCTTGTTGAGCGCCTTCCACCACTTGCTTGCGTCGCGCACCTGCGCACCCCTCAGCGTATAGAGGTTATGAAGGGTATGAGTCGCGTCCTCGGCGGTCAGGAGCGCCTTGAACTGCGGGAAGTAGATCAGCATCTCGGCCGGGGCTTCCGTGCCGGGCGCCATTTGAAACTCCATCTCGACGCCGTCGACGGTCATCTTTTCGCCGGTAGTCCCGATGAGGTCGGTCGGGGGTATGAGGGTCACGGTCCCTATCGACCCCGATTTACCGAGCCCGCCGTCCACCTGGCCGTCCACTCCCCTCGACAGAACTATGCCGTACATGTAAACGGCCCTCCGGCTCATCGCGTTGCCTGCGAACACATTCTCGCTCACAGCTTCTTCGAGAAAGCCCTCCGGCGCGAGAATTTTGACCTTGCCCGCGTTGACGTCGTCTTCGCTGACAACGCCCTTCACGCCGCCGTAGTGGTCGACGTGGCTGTGCGTATAGATCACAGCCACGATGGGCTTCTTTGGCCTGTGCTGGTAGTATAGATCGAGCCCTGCCTTTGCCGTCTCCGTCGAAATGAGCGGATCGACGATTATGATTCCAGTGTCGCCTTCGATTATCGACATATTGGACATGTCGAATCCGCGTATCTGGTATATGCGGTCAGTGACTTTGAAAAGCCCGTTCGTCATGTTGAGCTGCGCCTGACGCCAGAGGCTCGGGTTTACCGTGTCGGGCGCTTCCTCTGCTTCGAGAAATTTATAAGGGACGAGCGACCACACGACGTTCCCCTTATCGTCTTTTATGGTCAACTCGGGAACGGTCGCTATAAATCCCCTGTTTGCGTTCTCGAAGTCGGTCTTGTCCGCGAACGGAAGCTTTTGAAGCAGGGCCGCATTCGCCTGCTTCGTTTCATCCGTCGCCGGTTTCGTTGCAACCTGAGCCTGAGAGCCGATGCTCGAGGCACAAATAAAAAGCAATGCAAAAACAAACATGCGGACTGCAAGCTTTATGCTATTCATTCGACTTACCTCCCCTGTTTTTTCACCGCTTTATTCCATTCGGTTACGACTCCCGAGCGATCTCTCCGCGATAATCATTTCGGCTCCGCCAGAGGCTGCGGCGCCGTCCACGAATGATCCAGCGCCGACTCTTTCGGCCAGTAAATGCGGAGCACGGCATAGAAAGGCCCGGCAGGTGCCGGGAGCCAGTTAGCTTCCTTTTCTTTTCCCGGAGACTCGTTCCGTATATATATAGTCAGCGACCCGTCCTCTCCGAATTTGAGATCGGGCAGCGTCGGAGAATTTATGAGATACCGGTTAATCGGGTTCGCGACGAGGAGCTGCGTCTTCGCATCGTACATCGTTACGGACCAAAACGCGTTGGCGGGTGGAAGACCGTCCTTGGGGAATGTGAGCGTATAATTGCGCCCGGACGCGTCGAGCGGATTTCCATCGGCGTCCTTCATATAGACGATGTAAACGGCTTCCTCCTTAGAATTCCCGTAAATGCCCATCTTGGCGGCTGTTGCCCGTAGCAGATAGTTATCCCCGAGGAATGCGCGCGTGCCGAAGGCGTCTTCCGAGCTGGTGCTCGTCGCGGCCTCCCGGTCGATAGCCGCCTTCGCGTCCGCTATACCTGCCTCTATTGCGGCGACTATATCGGGAGGGTATTGAGAGTAGTGAAACGCCTCGCCCGGCCCTATGCCTATCTTCGCGAACCGCTCCATGAGCTCCTTTTCGGAGGGGACGGTCGGGCAGTACCGGAGGAGGAAATTGAGGTAATTAATGAAGTCTATTCCGTGGGCCTCCGCGGAATTATACGTCGGGAAGTTTATCTCGGGAGCGGGGGTCGGCGCGGGCGTTGGCGCGGCGTCGCCGAGAAACGCGCTCAGGGATTCGACTTTATACTCCGACTGGATATTCTTCACGTTCTCGATGTCGGCGGGATCGAAGAGCTGCGTCCTGTAAATCGCGAGAACGAATTCGGTATCCGAGCGGAACACTTCCGCTATCCCCAAAGGACTCTCTCCGTACCACTCCGGCCCTGCGATGAGATAGCTGCCCGCCCCGTTGCCGGTGGTCCGGCTTCCTATATAAGCGAAGTTGTAGGTATAGAGGTCGACGAGCTGGATCGAGTAATACCTGTCCTTCCCGATCTCGGGCACGGAAAGCACCATCGGCTCGGCCCGGAGGTCCAGCCACGCGAAAGAATAAGGGGTGTCGCTGTTGGGCGTGACGACAACCTTGTCCTCGGGGGTATACACCCTCGCGATGTTCGATATCCGGTTGAAGGGGGCCTTGTAGTCGAAGCCGTACTTGTCGATCGAATACGCATACATCGTCTTGTAATTCTCGATCATAGGGAAGGCGTATATATAGGCCTCTTTGGCGATTTCCCTCGCTTCTTCCGGCGTGAGAGCCGAGGGGCCCGCCGTCGGGCTCGCAGCAGGAGCAGGTGTCGGGGAAGGAGGCGCTTCTTTTTCGGGGCTTTTGCACGCCCCCGCCGCGGCTAACAGGGATACCAACAACAGAACGAAAAGCCCCTTCCCGCATCGACTTCTTCTTTCAAGCTGCATGTACATTTCCTCCCGCACCGGAAATCCCTGTCCGCATCTGAAGAACTGTTACTCGTGCACTCCGCCGGGGGATGCAATACAGATGCATCCGCAAGCCCGGTATTTCAATATTAAAAACGGGTCCGCGGCCACGGCTCTTCTTCGAAGAAGGCCGTGGCCGGGATTCCCTAAAGAGGGGTAGGAGATTAACTCCCTTAGCCTTTGCCGCGCGGGCGGGCTCTTCCTTTTGCTTCTTTTCATGCCTGTCGTCCCCGTCGTGCGCCAGACAATCGAGGCTTCTGCCCCAGCTATTTGTCGTCGGGATTAAGTGCGTTGAAAACGACCGCAGCAGCAGCCCCGCCGAGGAAATTCGCCACCAGGAAAATCCAGATGTTGGATACGGCGGATATGCCCATCACGGTTATGCCGAGGGCTATGGCCGGGTTAAACGCTCCGCCCGATATCGCACCCGCCGAATAGACCGCTATGACGACCGTAAAACCTATCGCGAGCCCGTAGTACGAATTCCCTGCGGTATTTTTCGACGTCGCCGTGTTGAGAACGACATAGGCCAGCGCGAACATGAACAGGAACTCCACTATGAGCGCGTATACCACGTTCGGGCTCATCGGCGTGAGCTCGGGGTTGCCCTTGAGGTAAAGCGACAGAAGCCCCGCGGCCACTGCCGCCAGCCACTGTGCTATCATGTAAAACGGCACGTCCGACGCGGGACACCTCCCCCTGAGCCACACTGCAAGAGTTACGGCCGGGTTGTAATGCCCGCCGGATATATGCCCGCCCGCATATACCATGACCATGAGCACGGAGCCTATGGCCAGAGGCGCCGCGATACCCGCTCCCGGGTCTATGACCGTCAGGCCGACCGTCAGCACGAAAAAGAAAGTTCCTATGAACTCGACCGCATACTTTTTCATTTCCCATACCTCCTCGCAGAGTTTTCGAAGATTGCGCCGCGGCCCGCTTTCCCCTGCCGCGGTTATCCTGCCTTATGCCTTTTCGAGTTACTTGTTTCCTTTGCCGATCACACAGCCGGAAGAGCCCGGAGCCCGGACCATTGCGGCGAAGTCCGCCGCTGACAGTCCGGATACGCGCCCACACAGACCAGGTGGCTTATTTACTTATCATGTACCCGGTGAGAGCACCGGCTCCGGCGCCTATCGCGCCGCCGACCCATGGATTGCCGCCGGCCAACGCCGTGATGCCCGCTCCGGCCACACCGCCTATCGCTCCGCCGCTCAGCGTGCCCTGCTGCGTCTTCGACATATTCGTGCACCCCGCTATCGGCAGGGCAGCTATACAAGTCGCAAGAATCAGATATTTGATTTTGTTCATTTTCGATCTCCTTTTATTCCGTCTTCGGCGCGCTTACTTGAGCGGCTGACCGGCTATACCTGTCGTTATGTTGGGCTTCACCATCGTGTCCCATATAACGGCCATAACGGGCGTATCCAGCTTGTCGGGATTGTCCGTGTAGAACTTGTCTATCGCCGCAGCCACCTGCGTCATCGTCGCCGGCGAGGCATTAGACGCTTCCACCACCTTCACCACGAACGTATCCCTCTTCTGGTCGGGATATCTCTCCATGATGACCTGCTCTATAGTGACCACATGGCCGACCCCCCAGATGAACGCAATCTTGGCGTTCTCGTCCATGACCATCCAGGTGTCGCCCTTGAGAACCGGCATCTCCCTTTCGACAGCCTCGCTTATCGTGCCGCCCTGATTCTGAGCGGCGGCCGGCTCCTCGGCCCGGGTGTACGCCTGGAACAGACCCAAAACAAGCAGCGTAAATAGAATCGACTTCTTCATTTCACTACCTCCTCTCGTATACTTGATGCCGTTTTTGCGGCCGCCGGGAAGCTTTTACCACGCCCCCCCTGCTCCCCGGGCGGCTAATGTAAACCGATAACCCTTTCGAGATATTCCATGCCCGACCTTTGCGAAATGACGCTTATGTTTATCTCGGGCGGCTCCTTCAGAAGCTCCATCAGCACCAGGAGCCTCTTGTAATCCCCGCTCCGGAGGTGCCTGTCGAAGTCTTCCTTCGTCTCCCATTCCTCGACCAGCATATACGTGTCGTCGTCTTCCGTGTCTATGTAAAGATCGAAGCTGAGGCACCCCGACTCGTGTCTGACCGGCTCCAGCATCCCACGAAGCGCGCTGGCAAGCTCGTTTTTCCACCGGGCGCCGACGCTCATTCTCGTCGTCATTATAACCATTTCCACCGTTTAAGCTGCAATTTCCATGCCCTTCGGAGCGAAACATGATTAAAGACGATTAACAACCGGCAGTCATTGAATATTAATCGGGGGAATACAACCCGTCGCCGCCCCTGGAAAGAGACAAAATCCCCGAAATATCGGGGCACCCCCGATATTTCGGGGCGGAGAGCCTCCGCCGGCAATCGACAGCGCACCATGTGCGCTGGAAATCGAGGTAGCATCTTCGACGCGCCGCCTTCCTTGTCATTTCGACCGTAGGGAGAAATCTATCTTTTAGTTCGTCTTTCCCAACGATTCCGAGCGAGCGAGGAATCACAACACTTCCGTCATCTTTTTTGTTGTCATCCTGAACTTGTTTCAGGATCTGGTTTTACTCTTGTCATTCCCGAATGTCTTTATCGGGAATCCAGTCTTTGTTTTTGCCTTTCATCCCCCCTTAGGAAAAGGGGTGTACAGACTGGAGAGATGGGTAACAAACGTTCGGGGACATAGGTAA
>CAZUDM010000023.1:37866-44123 GCA_964618635.1 uncultured Spirochaetia bacterium | reverse complement strand
GCTGGAGGCCCGGGGCGTCTTTGCGCGAGCTCTCGCGGCGCGGTCTAAGACACGGCGGGGTAACGGAGATCCCTTCTTCGTCTTATAACGTGAAGAGGCTCGCCGCGCTCAGGTCGCGGACGCCCTACGGCTCGAAGCCCTTCCTTAAATATCTCTTCCGCACTGGTCTCGACGACGACACGAGATGCTTCGTTTATTCGGGGGACGACGGAAGGTGGCTGGGGGCGGTAACGGTTTCGAGGACTGCGGACGCCTCGGCGCACGTCGAGATGATGCTGAGGTCGAGCGCGACGCCTGTGGGCGTTATGGAAGCGCTGTTCCTCCACGTCATACGCGCGCTCGGCCGGGACGGATACGGGGAGCTCAGCCTCGGCGAGGTGCCGTTCGTGCTTCCGCCGGAGCTCCGTGCGGGGGACGGTGCAAAATCACTCAAGGAGAGGTTCCTCTTCAGCTCGGGGCATTTTCTCCGGTTCGCCTACGATTACAAAAACCTCTTCCGCTTTAAGGACAAGTTCGGTCCTGACTGGAGGCCCGTGTACATGTGCGGGGGACGCGCCGTTTCACTCCGGGCGCTCGCGGACGTGTTTATAAAAACCGGATATTGCAGCCTCTCGGGGGCGCAGCTCGCGTCGGGTTTCAGGAGACTCGCATTGTCCTCTTTCAAAGCCGCTACGGACCGTTTCGGGCAGTAGGCCGGCAGATCTTCCCGGAAGGCTTTTCCCTATTATTCCAGCCCAGATTTGTGTAATATGAGAATTCCAAAATTAACTCACGTCAAGGCGGGATACCACATGTCGAACCTCGAAAACGGAATGAAAACACTTGCGGCGATTATCGTCGTTTTCATCGCGGCGCTTATCGTATCGATGCATGCTGACCGTGCGCACGCCCGGACATCCGAAAACTCACAGCCGAATATCGTTTTCATACTCGACGGCTCGGGGTCGATGTGGGGGAAGGTCGAGGGGCAGCACAAGATATCCATAGCGAAGAAGGTGCTCACGGAGCTCATAAAAGAGCTCCCCGACGATTCGAACGTCGTGCTGATGGTATACGGGCACAGGGACAAGAGCGACTGCCAGGACATAGAGACTATAATGACGCCCGACCCGCTGAACAAGGAATTCATGGCCGAAAAAATAGAAGCCGTAAGCCCGAAGGGAATGACGCCGATCACGGAATCGGTTACGCAGGCCTTCGAGCTGGTGCGCTCGGGGAGGGAGCCCGCGACTGTAATACTCCTCACGGACGGGCTCGAGACCTGTGGGGGCGACCCGTGCGCCGCCGTGAAGGCCGCGAAGGATTCCGGGGCGGAGCTCGTTATGCACGTGATCGGTTTCGACGTCGCGAAGGAGGACGTCTCCCAGCTCGAATGCTCTGCGCAGGCCGGAGGGGGGCTTTTCCTCGCCGCCGAAAACGCCGCCGGGCTCGCCTCGGCGCTTAATCAGGCTGTTGAGCTTCCGCCGGACGCCGAAACGGGCAGGCTGTCGGTCAAGGTGACGGCGGAAGGGGGACTCAGGGACAGCGTGGTCAAGGTGACGGATACTAGAACGGGCGAAGAGCAGAGCGCGCGGACGTACGAGGCGGCCGAGACCAACCCGAGGATCATACCGCTTCCTGATGGTGTGTATGATGTCGTCGTAACTCCGGTCGGCACAAAGGGCGGGAAGGCTCAAACCCTGACAGGCGTCGTTATCAAGGAAGGGGAGACAGTCGAAAAGACGGTGGATTTCAGCTACGGCGAGCTTTCGGTGAAAGTAACGAGCGGAGGCGGGCTCTCGGACGCGACGGTCTTCGTATACGACGCCGGGACCACGAACAACGTCGGGGGCGGGAGGACGTATGCGGCAGATAAGTCCAATCCCATAATGGTTAACCTCACCCCCGGCGTCTACGACGTTAAGGTCGAATCGGTAGAGCTTGCCGACAAGCCGGCTAAAACCTTTACGGGCGTCGAGATTAAAAGCGGTGAAAAGCTCGAAGAGACGGTCGATTTCCCGGCGGGGACGCTCAGCGTCGGCTCCGTTTCAGGGGACGTGCTCCTGGACGCGACTGTCAGCGTCAAAAAATCCACGGGGGAGGCGGTAGCGTCGGGGCGGACGTACGAGAAGCCTGCGACCAACCCGAGGGAATACCTCCTCAGCCCCGGTGAATATACCGTTTCCGTAAAGGCTATAAAGTCTAACAGCGGCCTCGCGCAGGATTTCGAGGTCGAAATAAAGGAAGGGGAGAGGGCCGAGATAAAAGCGGACTTCAGCGAATAATTGCGGACAGAAAACAAAAATAAGGCTTGGCGAGGATATATGGTGGGTGGGAAAGAGGGTTTCCGCGCCAAGCCCCTTCTGGTTTCAATTCAACTATAGCAAGTTGCACTTTATATTTCAAGTGTTACATTAAAATATTTTAATGTGATGCTATAATAAATTCGGCATCGGTGCGAAAGTCTGAATCGATCACAGTGATTTCAATGTATTCAAAGAAACCGGGTTTGAATAGAGGAAGTCTAAAGTGTGCTTTCAGTATTTTGATGACCGGATAAAGACGATTATACGGCCCACATCTATAATTAAGGTAAAACGGCATGCGTTCAAGTAAAACGCCCCGGCATCAAAACATTAATTCGTCCGGTTGTTTTATACCCCGTTTCAAAAACGGGCCTTTTTTGTCACGGGGCCTATAGGGTCGTATTAGTGTATAATTACAGGTCTAAACGATTTAAATCCACCGGTTAAACATGCTACAGCTTACCTTCATAGCCTACGTGGTTTTCGTAATCGCCGCGACCTTGGTTCCCGAAGCCGGTATGGGCGTTACGGTATACAAGGACAAGGTTGCGCATCTTATAGCGTATTTTGCCATGGGGGTCCTCGCATGGGTATCGGTTGCGACGATGAGGAGGAGGCTCTATCTTCTCTTCTTTTCGGTCGTTCTCGGGATAGCTCTCGAATTCTTGCAGGAATTCGTTCCGGGCAGGTCCGCGGACGCCGCCGACGCCGCGGCGAATACTGCGGGAGTGGTGCTGGCTTATCTCGTCTGCAGGTTCTGCACGTTGTACGTCGGCTGGGGGACTTTCGGGGATAAAAACGCCGGAGGGTCACCGGCCGGAGATACCGAATGAATATAAAATTCTGCGGCGCTGCCAGAACAGTAACGGGAAGCTGCCACCTCCTGACGCTCGACGACGGCTTTAAAATAGTCCTCGACTGCGGGCTCTATCAGGGGAGGGACGACGAATTCGTCGATTTCAACCGCACCTGGCTCTTCGAGCCTTCCGATATCGATTCTATGATCCTGTCGCACGCGCACATAGACCACAGCGGTCGAATCCCGCTCCTCGTCAAGGACGGCTACAGGGGTGAGATCGTTACGACGAGCGCGACGAGGGACCTCTCGGCTGTCATGCTGCTCGACAGCGCGAAGATTCAGGAGAAGGACGCGAGCTACATTAAAAAGAAGAACAGGAAGAGGAGAAGGGGACAGCGGATGCTGATCAAGAGTCCCGAGATAGAGCCCCTTTATACGGATAAGGACGTATTCGAATCCCTCCAGAGCTTCGTCGGAATAAGCTACGACATGTGGCACGAGATAAGGGAAGGCGTCTCCATCATGCTAAGGGACTGCGGCCATATATTCGGGAGCGCGAGCGTTACACTGAGGATAGACCGCAACGGAAAGCCGCCTGTCACGATAGGCTTCAGCGGCGACATCGGGAGGCCAAACAGGCCCATACTCAAGGACCCGGTGCCGATGGAAGACCTCGACTACCTGATCACCGAAAGCACCTACGGCGGCCAGAGGCATAATCAGCTCCCGCAGGACGAGGAAGAGCTTCTCCGCATAATCAACGACTGCATCGAAAGGAGAGGGAAGCTCGTCATCCCGGCGTTCAGCGTGGGGAGAACGCAGGAGATCGTCTACACGCTCAACAAGCTCGAAAACGAGGGGAGGCTGCCGGAGATACCCGTTTTCGTCGACAGCCCCATGGCCATAAACGCGACCGAGGTATTCAGGCTCCATCCCCAATGCTTTGACGAGAGGATAGCGGAATACATGCTGAACGACCCCGATCCCTTCGGATTCAACAAGCTGAAATACATCCGGACGACTGAAGAATCGAAGCAGCTGAACAGCCTGACGGGGCCCGCCGTCATAATAAGCGGCTCTGGCATGCTCACCGGGGGAAGGGTGCTCCACCACCTCGTGAATACCGTCGAGCACGAGCGCCACACGATTCTCATAGTCGGCTTCTGCGCCCCCGGCACGCTAGGCGACAAGATAAGGCGCCGGGAAAATAAGCTATGGATATTCGGCAAGGAGAGGACCTTGCGGGCGCACGTCGAGATCATGGACTCCTTCAGCGCCCACGGCGACGAAGACGAGATGCTCGGTTATCTTTCCGGGCTCGACAGGGAAAAGCTGAAGAAGGTGTTTCTTGTCCATGGGGAGCCTGACAGGCAGGAGAAGTTCAAGGCCGCGCTCGAAAGGACAGGGATGAGGGACGTCGTAATACCGGAGCTCGGCAGTACGTTCAAAATCGATATTTAACTACTCCGGCTTCGTTTGCCGGAGCCCGTTTTACATCCCGCCATTCATGATTGCAATACATTCGTTGGGAAGCCTGGGGGCTACGGTCTTTCCGGAGCTCTTTTTCGGTTTTATCTTGCCTTCGGACGTAAACCATTTCGCAAGGTCGCTCCCGCAGCCATCGTCCGCCGTGTTAAGAGGCTCCTGAGGAACGCACGAGCCGTTCCCCTCGGGGCATTTCAGGCGCACGTGAAAGTGTCCGTCGTGCCCGTACCACGGGCGGAGCTTTGCGAGCCACGACTCGCCGGGGTAGAGGCCGCAGAGCTTTTTCTTGATGAAGGGATTTACGAATATCCTGTCGACGTTGACGTAGGAAGCGGCAGTTTTCACGATCTCGCCGATTCTTTCGTCCCACTTGAAATCGTCTACGCCTGTCTCGCTGCCGTTGAGGACGGACTGCGGGAATATGTTCGCCCGCTCCTGGATCGTGAGCGTTCTCTTGAGCGCTACAGGGTGTTGCCAGTAGAGTATGTCGGCGTCGAGGCCCGTCTGGTGGCTGCTGTGCTCGTCGAGCATGGGGCCGCCTGTCTGCTGCGCGACGTCTCCTATCAGAATAATTCCGCTCACGTGTTCGTTTACCCGCTTTCCGAGGTCTATGATGAACTCGACCGTCTCGGGATTCGCAAAATATCTGCCCCTCCCGGGCCTTATGACCTGAAAGCCTTCCCCGTCCATCGGGATCGCGACGGAATTCCTCATGCAGCCGGCGGTGTACGTGCCTATGGACTGCGCCCCAGCCGCGGAAGCGGAGGATGCAGCGGACGCAACGGTAGTCCATGTCGAATATGCGAGCGCGGCAGCCAGAATTATCAGCGACGAAAGTGTAATAAACCTTGGCGAAATCATTGTGCGGATAGCCGATTTAATTGAAAGGAAATTATACATCAACGGGAGCGGTCTAAAAACCCTGGATCATGGAAAGGAAAATTTTTTGGAAGATATTCAACTAAATGGTTGACAAATATTGCCCGACATTCTATACTCAACTATATGGTTGAATATAAGAACGCTTATATGGACGATGTCCTCCACGCGCTGTCCAACTCCACTCGAAGGAACATCGTTCTTCAGCTCACGAAGAAAGACCTCACCGTGAACGAGCTGGCCGACAAATACGAAATGTCGCTCCAGGCCGTCTCCAAGCACATCCAGGTCCTGGTCAGATCCGGGCTCGTTGTAAAACGGAAATTCGGACGGCAGCGGCTCTGCAGGGTGAATTACAAACCTCTGGAGACGGTCTCGGACCTTCTGGACGAATACAGGAGGTTCTGGGAGGCTCGTATGGATTCTTTAGAGGAATACTTCGAAAATCGGAAAAGGGGGTGATATCGATGAGTGAAAACTCGGTGATCGTTAAAAGGGTTATAAAAGCGGGGCCGGAGCAGGTGTTCGAGGCGTTTACGAAACCCGAGATCATGAGCAGATGGTTTTACGGCATGGAAAACGGGGCGTCCGAAGTGTCGAACACGCTAGAGGTCGGCGGCGCATTCAGTATTAACATGCGCTCGCCCGACGGAAAGGAATACATGCACACGGGCGAGTACAGGGAGATCGTGCCGTTCGAGAAGCTGGTTTTTACTTGGAACTCGGATCACGCGCAGGATACCGTCGTCACGGTCAGCTTCCGCCCGGTAACGGACGGGACCGAGGTGACGATAGAGCACGAATTCCTC
>CAZUDM010000023.1:0-37766 GCA_964618635.1 uncultured Spirochaetia bacterium | reverse complement strand
CAGCTTCCGCCCGGTAACGGACGGGACCGAGGTGACGATAGAGCACGAATTCCTCGAGGTTTCCGAGAGGGAACCCCACAGGAGGGGCTGGACGGTCTGTCTTTCGAATCTCGAAAAATATTTCGGTCTTTAGACGGCCGGTACAGAAGTCACGAAATCGTATCCGGATGGCATAGCGTGAAAGGCGAATCCGGTGAAAAATTTCCAGGGGACGGCGGTCGAGCGCCGTCCCCTGCATAGAAATTCTCCGAATTTATTACTCCGGGAACCGAAATCGACTATAATTGAAAAAAGTGAATTCCGGAGGTGGAGAATGAAGAGCTTTGTTTCAATCCCGCTGTTGTTTGCATCTGCATTTTTCCTGCTTGGCGGATGCGACGGCGGCTCGGGCGGTGTAAAGCAGGACAATCCCGTAACGAGAGTCGACAACCCCGGAACACTGACCGCGATAGAATGGTCTGTCGCGGCGACGCCTGTACACCCTGTCAAAGGGTCTGACGGTCTCATACACCTGGCATACGAGATAAAATTCGCGAACGTCACGGGCTCAGCCACGACTGTCAAAATAGATTCCGTCGAGGTCGTCGATCCGGAAGACGACAACAGGGTCATTACAACAGTCAAAAATATCGCTTTAGACGGGACCGACATAACCTACAAGCTCAGGAACTTCGACGTACCGATATCGGTCGGCGCGGCCAATTATTCCGACATGCTCGGCCCGGGACAGCTCGGCGTCATGTATATGACCGTCTCGTTCGCGACGGAAGAAGAGGTGCCGCGCTTCCTCGGCCACAGGGTCACGACGTCCTTCCCTGACATTCAGGGTTCGAAACCCGTCACGGCGACAGGCGCCTATACGGAGGTGAGCCTCGACAGGGCCGTCGTGCTGAGCCCGCCGCTCCGGGGCGACCGCTGGCTCGACGCGGACGGCTGCTGCGAAATTATAGGCCTTCACCGCTTCGTCATAAATCCTATAGACGGGAAGCTCAGGCTCTCGGAGCGCTTCGCGATAGACTTCGTTCAGCTCGACGAGAACGGGAGGCTCTACACGGGCGACCCGTCCGTTCTGACCAACTGGCATTACTACGGCTCGGATATCTATTCCACCGCAGAGGGCAGGGTGGTGGGCGTTCTCGACGACCTTCCCGACCAGCCGCCGGGCCAGCTCCCTCCGGACGCGACGATAGCGACTGCGGGCGGCAATCACGTCGTCGTCGATATAGGCGGCGGTAAGTACGCTTTTTACGCGCACATGATCCCCGGCAGCATAACCGTGAAGGAAGGGGACTTCGTGAAAAGGGGGCAGCATATCGGAAACCTCGGCAACTCCGGAAATACGGACGCTCCTCACCTCCACTTTCACGTGATGGACAGCCCGGCGCCTCTCAATTCGAACGGTCTTCCGTACGTCTTCGACTCGTGGGCGTACCAGGGTAAGGTCGTCGGGGGGAGCCTCGAGGAAATCAACGATAACCTCATGGCCGGCAACCCGGCGGAAGTGGATATTACGGGGAACGGCGGAATGAGAAAGAACGAGCTTTCGCTTACGAACGATATAATCGGGTTCGAGTAGGCCGCGTTCACCGGAAGGAATATTTCCGGAGCGCGGTTTGACACCTGTATTTTGCTGATATTTACTGATAAAGTTACAAAATACAGATTTTAAGAGGATGGGGATGTTGAAAAAATTATCGGTCCTGCTGTACGTTGTATCTGCGTGTTTCCTGTCGGCCGGCTGCAACGATTCCAATAACGAATCATCACAAGCGCTTCCCGATGCCATACTCCAGGTTATGCAGAAGCCCCTTTACGCCGATGCGACCTGGAGCCTCAAGGTCGTCGATCTCGAATCCGGAGAAAATATATACAACCTCAATCCCGATATCCTAGCCTATACGGGTTCCGTAAGAAAGACGTTTTCCGTCGGCATGGCTCTTAACGAGCTCGGCCCCGACCACAGGTTCAGAACCCCGATTTACAGGCAGGGAGACGTGAGCGACGAGGGGGTTCTCTCGGGCAACCTTATACTGGTCGCGGACGGCGACCTCACGATGGGCGGAAGGAATACGCCAGAGGGCACGGTCGCCTTCACGAGCTTCGACCATACGGAAGCGAATTCGCTCGGGAGCGCGATACTGACCGAGCCCGATCCGCTCCAGGGAATAAACGAGCTTGCGGCGGAGGTCGCGGCTTCGGGGATTAAAACTGTCTCAGGTGACGTCGTCGTCGACGACAGGCTTTTCGACCTCTTTAGGGTGCCCAACGGGAACGTTCTCATAACGCCGATGATCATCAACGACAATCTCGTCGACGTTACGATAATACCGACGGAGCCGGGACGGCCTGCGATAGTCGAATGGAGGCCCAAGTCCGCCGCGCTCGGCGTGGAAGCGGACGTCGTAACGGCCGCGGAAGGCGAAGATATGACAGTCAGCCTGACGATGGACAATCCGGACTGCGTCGGCCTTCCGGGCTGCGTGGGAAAGGTGACGGGACAGATACCTGTCGGTTACAAGCCCGCGCTGCCCGGCATCCCGACGCTCGTACAGACGTTCAGCATACAGGACCCGGCAACCTATACGCGCATCGTGCTGATAGAGGCGCTCGAAAAGGCGGGCGTCGAGGTCACGGCGGATACCGTAGCCAAAAATAATCCGGACCTCCTTCCCCCGTCCGGCTCTTATAACGACGATGATAAAGTCGCGGAGTTCGTATCCCTCCCGTACTCGCAGTACACGAGGCTCATACTTAAGGTAAGCCATAATCTCGGTGCGAATCTCAGCCTTATGCTCTTCGGGCTCACGCAGGGCGCGAGGACCATAGACACCGCGCTTGCCGCCGAAAGGCGGACCCTGATCAACGACTTCGGCATCAAGGGCTCGGAGTTCGATTTCCCGACCAACGGCAGCGGAAGCCCCGACAGCCAGGCCGCCCCGGACGCTACTGTGAAGCTGCTCCGGGAAATGAGCCGGAGGGACGTGTTCCCGGCTTACTTCGATTCATTCCCCATACTTGGCGTTGACGGGTCGCTGGCCACGGTCGGCGTCGACCCTCCAAATCCTGTCATAGCGCCGGCCATCGGAAAGGTATACGCAAAGACCGGCACGACGGTTCTTGGTAGTTTTTTCAAGGCGCAGGTCTTCGCGGGCTACATCGACGCGAAGAGCGGGCGGCGCCTCGTATATGCCGTCTACGTGAACGACATAGGCACTCTTACAGACATAACCGAAGCGCTCGAGGTGTTTAACGACGAGGGCGAAATATCCGCGATTATATACGACCTCAATTAACTACAGGAACGAATATCAGCCGGCCGGCTTCCCGGCTTGTGAAGATCGATCATGAAAAATCCATGAATTTGCACCTAATTGTTTTCAATCGAGGAGGGTGACCATGCTCAAAAAAACATCTCTTATGGTTCTCGGCATTTTCGCGTTCGCTTTCGTTCTGTCGTGCGACGATAAAGGCGGAAACAAATTCGATCCTGAAGTCGAAGCCGAGCTCAGGGAAATAGTAAGCAGCTATAAAGAAGAGTTTGGAGTTCCCGGAATCCTTGCCGGCGTATGGATTCCCGGAAACGGGAGCCTCATTATAGAGGACGGCGTCTCGGATATAGAGACAGGCGCGCCGATAAGGAGAGACGACCACGTGAGGATAGGGAGCGTGACGAAGTCGTTCACCGTTACGGTGATTCTTCAGCTCGTAGGGGAAGGGAGGCTCAGCCTTGACGACCAGGTCGGAGACTTTCTGCCCGGCGTGGAGAACGGCAGCGCTACGATCGCCGAGCTCGCGAACATGAGAAGCGGCATCTTCAATTATACGGAGGATGCCGACTTCGTGACGGAATTCGTGGAAAGCGATTTTTTACGGGTCTGGACGGACCAGGAGCTTGTCGACGTCGCGGACAGAAACGTCCCTTATTTTCCTCCCGGCGGCGGCTGGCATTACTCGAACACCAATACCGTTATACTGGGGATGATAGTCGAGCAGGTGACGGGCCGCTCCCTCGGTGAGGAGATAACGGACAGGATCATCGAGCCGCTCGGCCTGGGCGGCACTTCGTATCCGACAACGCCGGACATGCCGACGCCCTTCGCCCACGGCTACGGGTTCGATCCGCTGGAAGACATAAGCTTCAGCGACCCTTCGTCGTCCGCGGGCTCGGGCGCCATGATATCGAGGCTGGAGGACCTGAGGAAGTGGGGCGTGGCCCTCGGGAGCGGGACGCTTCTCGGCGAGGAGCTCCAGGCCGAGCGGATAAACAGTCTCCAGCCTATCGTATTTGATCCCTGCGACGACGATGACCCGGACAGGCCGAAGAGGAGCTGCCCCGAGTATGACGAGTACGGCATGGGAATAGGCGAGCTGAGCGGCTGGATCGGGCACACGGGCGAGTACGTAGGTTATACGAACCTCGTGATGTACGAGCCGGAAAGCGGCTCGGTCGTGGTAATCATTGCGAATATATTCGGCGTCGGCACACATGTTCCGACGGCGATATTCAAGGACTTCGCCGCGATATTGAACCCGGAGCTCTGAGGATAGAGAAGGCGGTTGATAGTCTCCGGGCAGTGCGCTGTCGGGCCTCAAACTGTTTCCCTTATATTGAAACGCTTGGTTGTATTAATTCGTATATACTATGACGCGTTCTTCGTTCTGAATGTGCGGTAACGGGGATTTATATGTCTCGAATGCGATGAAACCTTCCTGAATATCCCTGACAAGGAGCGGCTTGAAATTGGAGTTTACAATCGAACATGTTCTTCTCGCTGCTTCGGTGCTCTGCCTCCTCAGTATATTCGCCAGCAAGGCCGCGGCATTTTTAAGGGTTCCGGCGCTCCTCATATTCATCCTGGTCGGCATACTCGCCGGGTCGGAGGGGCCGGGCGGTATCTATTACAGCGATCCGTGGTCGGCCCAGTTTCTCGGTGTTATCGCGCTCGCTTTCATAATCTTCTCGGGCGGCCTTCATTCGAGCTGGAAGCAGATAGCCCCGGTGCTCCGGGACGGGGTGATCCTTTCCACGCTCGGCGTATTCCTGACGGCTGTTCTCCTCGGGCTGTTCGCTCATTACTTTCTGGGATTTCCGATGCTGGTAGCGATGCTTCTCGGATCGATCGTTTCTTCGACGGACGCCGCCGCGGTCTTCGCCATACTCGGCGCGGACGGCTCCAGCCTGAAAGGCAGGCTCAAGGACCTTCTCGAGTTCGAATCCGCAAGCAACGACCCGATGGCGATAATCCTGACAATCTGCTTTATTCACCTCATCACGAACCCGGGCACCTCGGTTTGGGGAATGGTTTTTCTCCTCATAAAACAGATGTCGCTCGGCACGCTTTTCGGCTTCGCGATGGGAAAGGTAATCTTATTCATAGTCAACCGTCTAAGGCTCGGCTACGAGGGGCTTTACCCCGTCCTGATGCTGGCGCTCGTTTTGTTCACATACGGTCTTACCGCTTCGATAGGTGGGTCGGGCGTTCTCGCGGTTTACATAGCGGGTATTCTGGTCGGCAGCAGCGAGTTCGTGAACAAGAAGAGCATCATGCGCTTCATAGACGGCATAGCGTGGCTCTTTCAGATAGTCATGTTCGTGGTCCTGGGGCTGCTTATTTTTCCCTCGCAGCTCCTTCCCGTCGCCTTGTCGGGGCTTGCGGTTGCACTGTTCCTGATGTTTGTCGCGCGCCCGGTGGGCACTTTTATCTCGCTGATTCCGAGCAAGCTGAACCTGCGTGAAAAAACGTTCGTATCGTGGGTCGGGCTCAGGGGGGCTGTGCCGGTTATCCTCGCGACGTTCCCGCTCATAGCCGGCGTGCCCGAGTCGCAGATGGTCTTTAACATAGTATTCTTCATCGTTATAACGTCTGTTCTTCTTCAGGGGCCGACGCTGCCGATGGTCGCGAGGTGGCTCGGGGTGGATGCGCCCGGAGTCGAGAAGCGCGAGAGGAGCGCCGACTTCGAGTTTCCTTACGACGAGCACACCGAGAGGGTCGAGCTTACGATACCACCCGAGTCGACGGCCGTCGGCAAGCAGGTTATAGAGCTCGCGCTTCCCGAGAGCGCGCTCCTCATGCTTATCAGGAGGGGAGACACGACGTTCGTCCCGCGAGGGTCTACAGTCATAGAGTCGGGTGACAGGATACTCGTATTCGCGGAGCAGAAGGACATGTTCGAAGTCAGGTCGATATTCTGCGTGTGGGAGCAGACGCCGGTGACCATGTAGCATCCAAATCCGCCGATTTATGACGCTTCCGTGACCCCGGACGGGCAGGCGGAAAAGTCTCTCCGGGCCGGATTGTAATTGAGGGAATATGGGATTATCTTTTGGCATGAGGCGCGGCCGGGAAGATTGAGAAACCGCCGCGTCGCGGGCTCGGCGTTGGTCATTCACTTTCCCACGGAGGTATGGATATGAGCGATACGTCTATTTCACAGGATATACAGGCTTCCCGGGGCTGGCTTCTCGCCCTCGGGGTTATATACGCGATCATGGGTTTTCTCATCATCGGCATGCCCGGCGCGGCGACTCTGGCGCTCGAGCTGCTGATAGGGATCGTCCTCATAATCGGAGGCATAATTTCCGTCGCCGGGCCATTCCTCGCCGGGGACTGGAAAAGGTCTCTCTTCATACTTTTGAGCGGCATATTGTACGTCGTGGTCGGCGTTCTCCTCCTTAAAAATCCGATAGCCGGCGTCCTCACGCTGACGCTTCTTCTGGCGGCTTTCCTTCTCGTCGAGGGCTTTTTCAAGATAATCCATGCCTTTCAATTGAAGCCGACTCCGAACTGGGTATGGCTTCTCGTGAGCGGCGTCGCCTCCGTCATACTCGGCGTCATGATATGGGCCGGGTTTCCACAGACGAGCACATTTATCCTCGGTTTACTGGTCGGGATAGCGTTCCTCATGAACGGCATATCGATGGTGATGTTCTCGCTTGCCTTGAAGGGGAAATAGGACGGCGAAAAGAGTCTAGTGGGCGGAGACTGTTCTGCTGCGCGCCCATTCGCGGAGCCGCGATATCCTCTCCGACATCGTTTCGGAAAGAGGGCGCGTCGCCGAAATCTCGTTTTGCAGTATCTCGGTCGTGAGCTCTTTCCTTTCGGAAAAGGCGCTGTAGAGCCCGGAGACGATGACCTGCTCTATTTCGGAGCCGCTGAATCCGTCCGCCGAGAGCGACAATCCGGCGAGGTCGAAGAGGGCAGGGTCCTTGCCCCGCTTTTGAAGGTGAATCGAGAATATCGCTCCTCTCGTTTCCTCGTCCGGGAGGTCGACGAAGAATATCTCGTCGAACCGTCCCTTCCTCATGAACTCGGGCGGGAGGGCGCTGACGTCGTTCGCCGTGGCCACGATGAAAACGTCGCCCCTTCTATCCTGGAGCCACGATAAAAACGTTCCGAATATCCTCGTCGAAAGCCCTCCGTCGGCCGTGCCGGCGTCCGAAGAAAATGCCTTTTCGATCTCGTCGATCCACAGGACGACGGGCGACATTTTCTCGGCCGTCTTCATCGCGCGGTTAAAATTCTTCTCGCTCTCGCCGACGTATTTGTTATAGAGGCTCGACGGGTCCATCTTTAAAAGCGGAAGGCCCCACTCCATTGCGACAGCCTTTGCGCAGAGGCTCTTGCCGCAGCCGGGCACTCCGAGGAGGAGTATCCCCTTCGGGAATGTGAGCCCGAATTCGCGGGCCTTCTCCGGGTTGATTATTATCTCCCTTCTCTTGGAAAGCCATGATTTGAGAGCGGCGAGGTCGGCGATTTCGGACATGCTTTCCTCGGCGGGATAGTATTCGAGCACTCCCTCTCTCTCGACTATCACCTTCTTCGCCTCGGCCACTCTCCTCACGTCCGCCGACGAGAGCTCCCCGTCCTCGACTATGAGCTTCGTGATTATCTTCTCGGCCTCGGTGAGCGTGAGGCCGGTGAGGTTGTTGAGGAGCCTGTTCGTATCTTCCTCCGAGATGTTTATATCGACCTTCATCCTGGAGAGCATGTCGCGGGTTACCCTTCCGAGGAGCTCCCTGTACTCGTTTCTCCCGGGAGCGGGGAGCCTGAAGACCGCGCAGACGCTTCTGAGACTCTCCGGGATGTCGTGCGA
This sequence comes from uncultured Spirochaetia bacterium, assembly GCA_964618635.1. Classification (GTDB taxonomy): domain Bacteria; phylum Desulfobacterota_D; class UBA1144; order Nemesobacterales; family UBA2774; genus JADLGH01. Next base: position 29,672 of record CAZUDM010000023.1, on the reverse strand, counting down.
GTGGCCGGATATGATAATCGTTCCGTGGTTTCCCGAGTAGCGGCCGGAGGCATTCTTCAAAAGCTCGGCCGCAGTTTTATCGTTCCGGAAGCCGTCGAGGCCGACGAAATGGTAGAGGGCCGGAAACCCGGACGCCTCGACGTGCATGAGCGCCTCGATGGGATCGGCGGAGCGGTAGACCGCCCCCTTCGATTCCACGTCACCGCGCATGAGGCCCTTCGTTCTCGTCCAGAAGAAATACGGAATCCCGAGCCGCGACGCGAGAAGCCTGAGCAAAGTTTCCGCGCGCTCCTCCTCGTCCGTTTCGAGGAATATGAGGTTGTAACGGGAGCGTATCAGAAGCTCCAGCTCTTTGAGCGTGTCCTGCATGAGTGTCGGTTGTCCGTTCCCGGCATTCTACACGCCGGACGGATTTGTGGTAATGATATGGCCCGGCTGTTTTTCTTTCAAGTAGACGCTGGATAATGCGTGCCCTCCTAGGAGGGTTTATAAGCAGCGCCGATAAGGTGTCCGTGAGCTTGAGAGGTCGTGCCAACCGTGAAAATGAAAAAGCTGTATCAGCACATTTCGGTCTGACTTTGCGTCGATATCGGTATACTTTCTAAATTAATATCTCACCCGGAAGGAAATCACCGCACAAATGGAATCCGCCATGAAGAATACGCGTTTGTTAATACCGGTTCTGCTTATCGTTCTCGCACTCGCAGTTTATTACAGGGGGGCGCTGTCGGAAGGCTATCACTATCTTACGAGCGCGCTCGTGAAGGGCGGCGGGGTGGAGGGGAGAGCTGCTGCGTCGCAGGGGGATAGGTGGGCGGAGGTCGGGCTTTCGCAGTTCGCGTCGGGCCTTCGGTTTCCTGTGGACCTTGCGCACGCAGGCGACGGCTCGGGGCGTTTATTCGTCGTCGAGAAGGCGGGCCGGATTAAAATCGTCAAGAATGGAAAGGTTCAGGAAGGCAGCTTCCTCGACATAGAATCGAGGGTCGGCTCACGGGGGAGCGAGCAGGGGCTTCTGGGGCTGGCCTTTCATCCGAAGTTCTCCGAGAACGGGAGATTCTTCGTCAACTATACAGACCTCGACGGCGATACCATCGTGTCCGAGTTCGGCCTCACCGAAAATTCCGACCGTGCCGATCCCGCGAGCGAGAGGGTGCTGATCAAGATAGAGCAGCCGGCTTCGAACCACAACGGCGGGCAGATAAAGTTCGGCCCCGACGGTTATCTCTACATCGGCATGGGCGACGGCGGCTCTGCGGGCGACCCGTGGGGCAACGCGCAGAACCTGGATTCCCTTCTGGGCAAGATGCTGCGTTTAGACGTGGACGGCGAGAAGCCTTACGCCGTACCGGAGGATAATCCGTTCAAGGGCAGGCGCGGCGCGCGTCCCGAGATATGGGCCTACGGACTCCGGAATCCATGGCGCTTCTCGTTCGATTCGGAAACGGGGGATATGTACATTGCCGACGTAGGTCAGAACCTCTGGGAGGAGATAGATTTTCAGCCTGGGGGGAGCAAGGGAGGGGAGAACTACGGCTGGAATTATACGGAGGGCCTCCACGCCTACGAGATGCCTGACGGGTACGATACGAGCGGCATCACGTTCCCCGTATTCGAATACGGGCGGGAGGACGGATGCTCCGTTACGGGCGGATACGTCTACAGGGGTAAAGAGTTCCCGTCGCTCGCCGGGACTTATCTATTTACCGATTTCTGTACCGGGAAGCTCTGGGGGATTAGGAAAAAGGACGGCGGAGGCTGGGAATGGGCGATGCTTCTCGGTACCGGGCTTCAGCCGAGCAGCTTCGGCGAGGGGCCGGACGGCAGCGTTTACATACTGGACTATACGACCGGAAGGATTTTCAAGATAACAGCCGAAAAATAACCGGGCGTTCTTTGTGCTCCGGGTTACAGCTTTCTCGCCATATCGCGAAGGATGTATTTCTGAATCTTCCCGGTGGACGTCTTCGGGAGCTCCATGAATATCACCGTCTTCGGGCATTTGAAATGAGCGAGCCTCTCGCGGCAGAAGTCTATGATGTCTTTCTCGGTTATTTTCGGTGCGCCTGATTTTAACGTAACGAAGGCGCAGGGCGTCTCGCCCCACGACTCGTCGGGCTTCGCGACGACGGCGGCTTCGAGTATATCGGGATGCTGGTAGAGGACCGATTCCACCTCCAACGTCGAAATATTCTCCCCGCCCGAGATTATTATGTCCTTCGAGCGGTCCTTTATTTCTATGTATCCGTTCGGATGTGTGACGCCGAGGTCCCCGGTGTGAAACCATCCGCCCCTGAAAGCTTCTTCAGTCGCGCCGGGATTTTTGAGGTACCCCTTCATGACGATGTTGCCCCTGAAAAATACCTCGCCTATCGTCTCACCGTCCCAGGGCAGGGGTGAAACGGTCTCAGGGTCGCCGACCATGAGCCCCTCCTGGAGCGTGTAGCGCACTCCCTGACGCGCCTTGAGTGCCGACCGCTCGTCCGAGGGAAGGGCGTCCCATTCGTCGTGCCACTCACATACGGCGGCGGGGCCGTAGGTTTCCGTGAGGCCGTAGACGTGGGTTACGCGAAAGCCCATTTTTTCTATCCTTTCGAGGACAGCTGCCGGGGGCGCTGCCGCCGCCGTGAGAAAATTCACGGTATGGTCGACGCCCTCTCTCAGCTCCTTCGCCGAGTTTATTATCATATTCATTACGACCGGCGCGCCGCAGAGGTGAGTCGCGCCGTGGTTCTTTATGCCCTCGAATATGTGCTCGGAATCGACTCGCCGCATGCAGACGGATGTGCCCGCGATCGCGGCGAGGGACCACGTGAAGCACCAGCCGTTACAGTGGAACATCGGGAGCGTCCAGAGGTATACGGGCCTTCCGGTCATGCCCCAGTTGACGAGGTTTCCGACGGCGTTCAGGTAAGCGCCCCTGTGGTGATAGACGACGCCCTTGGGGTTTCCCGTCGTCCCTGACGTGTAGTTGAGCGATATGGCGTCCCATTCGTCGTCGGGGCCTTTCCACTGAAATGACGGGTCGCCGGACGCGAGAAAGTCCTCGTATTCCGCGTCGCCGAGTCTTTCGCCGCCTGGGCCCGACGGATCGTCAATGTCTATCACGACGGGCCTTTTCCCGAGCATGGCGAGCGCCTTTTTTATAATCGGCGAGAACTCGGTGTCGGTGATCAGCACCTTCGCCTCTCCGTGTCCCAACAGGAACGCTATGGTCTCCGCGTCCTGCCTGATGTTGAGCGAGTTCAGCACCGCCCCGGTCATCGGCACGCCGAAGTGCGCCTCGTAATGCGCGGGGATATTCGGGGCCATGAAGGCTACCGTGTCGCCTTTCCCTATACCGATGCGTGAAAGAGCCGAAGCGAGCCTGACGCACCTTTTGTAGGTTTCGCGCCACGTATACCTTGCACCGCCGTGAATAACCGAAGCACGGTCCGGGAAGACCATGGCCGCTCTTTCGATGAATGTGAGCGGCGACAGCGGCTCGTAGTTCGCGGGATTTTTTTCCAGCCCTATGTCGTATTTTCTGCTGCCGGAGTCAGTCATTTCGCGTTCCGTTTTCTTTGATACGTATATCTTACAGCAATTCGAGGGGCCATCGCTATTGATTTCTTATCCCCCGCCCTCTACCCTTTCTCTATGGCTAAAAAGTTCATGGGTGAGGACGAGGAGCTGTCCCTCTTCAAGCCGCCTCCGGGCGCTTCGCCGCTCGCCGAAAGGATGCGCCCCAAGACGTTCGAGGAATTCGCGGGACAGGGGCACCTCGTCGGGCAGGACGGGGTCATACGCAGGATGCTCGAGAGGAGCAGTATACGCTCCATGATACTCTGGGGCCCGCCGGGCTCCGGGAAGACTACGCTCGCCCGTCTCCTTGCGACGCGGCTCAACGCCGACTTCGTCCAGATAAACGCGATATCGTCCGGCGTGAAGGACCTCCGTGAGATTATAGACGCCGCCGAGAAGTCGCGCAGCATCGGCAGGAGAACAGTCCTCTTCATAGACGAGATACACAGGTTCAACAAGTCGCAGCAGGCTGCCCTCCTAAAGAGCGTCGAGAACGGCACGCTCGTTCTCATAGGCGCGACGACGGAAAACCCGTCGTTCGAGGTTATCTCGCCGCTCCTCTCACGCTCGAGCGTGTACGTCCTCGAATCGCTGACGCGTGAAGACCTTGCCGCGCTCCTCGACCGCGCGCTCGAAGAGGACGAGATAATAAAGGGAACGTCCGTCACTCCCGACGCGAGGGAGGAGCTCATAACGCAGAGCGGCGGGGATGCGCGCGTCATGCTGAACACTCTCGAAGTCGCGTATGACATCAGCGACTTCGGGGAGGGAGGCGCTGTAATCACGCGCGACCTCGTGAGGGAGGCGTATCAGACGCATCACTATAGATACGATAGGGCGGGGGAGGAGCACTACAATACGATCTCGGCATTCATCAAGAGCGTCCGCGGGAGCGACCCCGACGCGGCGGTTTACTACCTCGCCCGCATGCTCGAAGCCGGCGAGGACCCGAAGTTCATCGCGAGGAGGCTTATCGTTCTCGCCTCCGAAGACATAGGCAACGCCGAGCCCTACGCGCTCACTCTCGCGACGGCGGCGTTCACCGCCGTGGATTACGTCGGCATGCCGGAGGCGAGTTTGATACTCGCTCAGGCTGCTACTTACCTTTCGAGCTGCCCGAAGAGTAACGCTTCGTACATGGCTATCCAGAGCGCGTTCTCGGAGGTGAGAAGGAGGCCCGGAGTTGCTATACCGATGCATCTCCGCAACGCCCCCACGAAGCTCATGAAGGAGATCGGGTACGGCAAGGAATATAAATACTCACACGATTCTCCCGACCATTTCGTAGAGCAGAATTTCCTTCCCGACGAGCTCAAGGACGCCGTCTTCTACGAGCCGACCGACATCGGGCGCGAGGCCTCCTTAAGGAAATATCTGGAAAGCAAGTGGAAGAAGCGCCGGGGGAAGGATTGACGGCCCGGTTATTTCCTCTCTATGAGCTCAACCTTGTATGAATCGGGGTCTTCTATGAAGGCTATGACAGTCGTGCCGTGCTTCATGGGCCCCGGTGGGCGGACTACCTTGCCACCGCCGGCAGTGATCTTCTCGCAGGCGGCGTATATATCCTCGACCCCGAACGCGATATGACCGTAACCGGTGCCGAGGTCGTAGCTGGTGGTGTCCCAGTTATGCGTGAGCTCAAGTATTTCGGGCTGGTCGTCGGTTCCGAGGAAGGCGAGTGTGAACTTGCCGTCGGGATAGTCTTTCCTGCGGTTGAGCTTGAGCCCCATCACTTCGGTATAAAATTTTATGGACCTGTCGAGATCCCCGACCCTTATCATAGTATGGAGAAAACGCATTTGAAACCTCCTTTACCGCAGCTTCGGCCGTTCATTTCAGAAGGTAGCACAGCGGCCGGGTCAAGTCAAAACCGTGCGCCGCTCAGTCGTCGAGAGGGAATATCGTCTCGTTGCCGACGAGTATCTTGGCTGCGAGCGTAGCCTGTACCGTACCTTCGAGATTCCTGATCTTGCCGGAAAGCGCCACGAGACCCCCGTTCAGCTTTGGCTTGGCGTCGAGCTCGTCGACAGTCCATTCCATTTCGATGGTGTCACCTATGAAGACAGGTGCAGTGAATTTTATCGAAGCTTCTACGGTTGAAATATCGGTGTCGTTGAAGAATTTGCTGTAGACGCCGACTGCCAGGCTGAACGTCAGCGCGCCGTGAACTATCCTCTTTCCGAATCTCGCCTTTTCCATTGCCGGTGGGTTCGTATGAAGGGCGTTGTAGTCGTTAAAGAGCCCGGCCGCCTTTACGACGTGGGCTTCGGTGACCGTGATCCTTTCCGAGAATTTGTCACCCGTTTTCAGCTCGCTGAACGCTCTCCCTATCCTGGGCATGGCCGCCTCCTCATAATTCAATATGCATTATAGCTAAACTACACTACATATAATATATATACTTCCTTTATTACATATGCCGCCTGTCTCTAATCGCTTTGCTTAATGTTATTTCGTCTATATACTCTATGTCCCCACCCATCGGGATGCCGTGGGCGATCCGGGTGACCTCTATCCCGAGCGGCTTTATAAGCTTCGCAAGGTAAAGCGCCGTGGCCTCGCCCTCGACGCTCGGGTTCGTGGCGAGGAGCACTTCCCTGACGCCGCTTTCCTTGAGTCTTTCGAGGAGCTCCTTTATTTTGAGGTCGTCCGGGCCGATCCCTTCTATCGGCGATATGAGGCCGTGAAGGACATGGTAGCGCCCTCTGAACTCCCCGCTCCTCTCGATCGCTATCATGTCGAGTGGCTCCTCGACGACGCATATGGACGACCTGTCCCTGTCCGAGCCAGTGCATATCGAGCAGGGCGACTGTGAGGCGAACGTGAAGCATTCTTCGCAGAGAATGACTTTGGTCCGCGTGTCTATTATGGCCTTTACGAGGTTGTCGGCATTTTCCCTGGGGTATCTGAATATGTGGAACGCAAGTCTCGTCGCGTTTTTCTCGCCGATCCCGGGCAGCTTCGAAAGCTCCCCGATGAGCCTCGCTATGGATTCTGGAATGCCGGTCGAGGACATGGGTTATAGTAGGCCGGGGGGGAGCCCGAGGCCGCCGGCCATTTTGGCCATCTCATCTTTCATTACGTCCTGACCGCGGTTTAAGGCTTCGTTCACAGCCGCGGTGACGAGGTCCTGGAGCATTTCTATGTCGCTGTCGTTTACGATCTCGGGCTCGATTTTTATGGATACGACCTCACCCTTCGCCTTTGCCACTACCGTGACCATGCCGCCGCCCGCAGTCGCCTCGACAATCTTTTCACCGGCCTCGGCCTGGAGCTTCTCCATCTGCTCCTTCATCTTGCTGGCCTGCTTCATCAGGTTCTTTATGTTTCCGCCGCCGAATTTCATATCTCTACTCCTTTTCCCTTGGTTTTACGCTGACGACCCTGCCCCCCAGAATCGCTTCCGCCTCTTTTATGACCGGGTCGTCGTGAATCTTTCTCTTTCTCTCTTCCCTGCTGGATTTGGCATTTTTCCTGGCGGGCTCATCGGAGTGCGCTACCTCGACGATCTCTATGCCGGGGGCCTCGGTGAAGAATTCACCGAGATATTCCCGGAGGGAGTCGTGAGACTCTTTCTTCCTGAGACGATCGGCTTGAAGCGCGCTCTCGAAGACGAGCTTCAGCACCCCTTCATCGAGAGTGATGTCCTTCGCCCGTGCTATGTAGGTTCCAATCATGCCGTTTTTCGATTTAACGTATTTTATAAAGCCGTCCAGATTCTCCGGGTAGGGCTCCTTCTTTCCCGCGGCGCGCTGCGGAGGCGCTTCCCTGACCGGCTCCGAAGGGGAGGGGGAATGCGGTCTTCTCTCGGGGGTCCTCTCGTATTCTCCCCTCGGAGGCGCCTCGCGCCTCGGCGCGGGCTCTCCGGCGTACTGCGCCGTCTCACGGCGCGCCCCTGCCGGGGCCGCTCCGCCTGTAAGACTTTCGAGCCTCTTTATTATATTTTCTATGGGTATGGTCCTTTCGAGCGTCGCCAGTTTTATGAGCGTGAATTCGAGCGCGGTCTGCGGATAGAAAGACCTCTGCACGCCTTCGGCACCTTCGAGCATCTGGCCTAAAAGGAGCTCGAGCGTCTCCACGCTTTCCCCCGAAACGGTCTCTTCGATCTCTCTCTTCTCCTCGTCGGGGAGCTCGGCCGCGGCGTCCTTTCCACATGTCTTAATGAGCAGCGCATGCCGGAGCGCTCTCAGTAAATCCTCCGCGAACCGCTTGGGCTCGATGCCTTTTTCCATGGCAAGGTTGAGCGCGTCGATCGCGGATTTCGGATCTTTTCCGATCACCGCCCTGAGCGCCGATTTGAGTATGTTCCTGTCGAGGACTCCGAGAATCCTGAGCGCGTCGTCGTGTGCGATGCTGCTGCCGAACGTCGCGAGTATCTGGTCCATGAGGCTGAGGGCGTCCCTCATGCTGCCGTCCGCCTCGCGGGCGACCGTGTAAAGCGTCTCTTCACCGACCTCTATCCCCTCGGCCGCCGTGATCGTCGTGAGCCTCTCCCTTATCTGCTCCACCGGGACCTTTTTGAAATCGTGCCTCTGGCAGCGGGAGAGTATGGTTACGGGGACCTTGTGGACTTCCGTCGTCGCGAGTATGAACACGACGTGGGGCGGCGGCTCTTCGAGTGTTTTCAGGAGCGCGTTGAAGGCCGACTGCGAAAGCATGTGGGCCTCGTCCACGATATAAATCTTGTATTTTCCGGAGGTCGGGAGGTACTTGATGTTCTCTATTATTTCCCTGACGTCGTTAACGCCGGTGTGGGATGCGGCGTCTATTTCTATGACGTCGAGCGATTTGCCCTCGGCTATCTCGACGCAGAACGTGCATTCGGAGCAGGGATCGGGGGTAGGGCCGTGCTTACAGTTAAGGGCCTTGGCGAGTATCCTCGCGCTCGAAGTTTTGCCGACGCCGCGCGGTCCGGAGAATAAAAGTGCATGCGCTGTCTTGCCTGTCGAAACGGCGTTCTTCAGGCTCCGCGTTATATACTCCTGCCCCGTAATGTCGTCGAACGTTCCGGGTCTCCATTTTCTTGCGAGGACGAGGTAGGACATCTGTCACCGTAAAAAACCAGTTAGCCAGGTATCCGCAACGCTCAGGGGGATTTGTTACCGTTGCTCCCTTCCGGGCCTGGCGGGGTTCACAAGCCCCTGACGTACGGGCCTGACTAACTGGTGAATCTTTTGTCCGTTAAGGCATCCCCCTGTCGGGACGCTTACAATAAAAATACCCGATTATGGATAATTATTCTCCGGGGACTCGGCCGACTGCTGTGTGTTTGAATTCCTTGGGGTTACTGCGCCGAATATATATGGCGGAGAGGGTGGGATTTGAACCCACGAGGGAGCGTTAACCCCCTACACACTTTCCAGGCGTGCACCTTCGGCCACTCGGTCACCTCTCCGGCGTATATCTGAAATCAGGAAGATTGTAACATCCTTGGGATACAGGTCAAAAAATAATGCCGGGATTAAGGAATAAAACTTATCCCGCTTAGCGCGGTGTGTAAATCCCTATTCGTACTCCTCCGGATAGTCGTCCCCTTCGTCCATGCCTTCCTGGATTTCGGAGGGCTCTGTCGGGGCGCCTACGGCCTGGCCGGGATCGTCCAGGCTCCCGGGCTCGACACTGGCGCATCCTATCGGGAGCGCAGTGAAAAGACCGAGAAGAATCAATTTAAGCATCCGGGTTTTTGTCATCCTTTACCTCGCCTTCTTCAGCGTTACTTCTAATTATATCTCTTTTTGTGATCGAAAGGGGCGGTGAATGCCGCTACCGCCCCCCGCGAGGAAATTATTTTTTATACTGACACTTGCAAAGATCCTGCCTTATGTATGCCACGACGTTCCATATATCCTGCTCTGAAAGCACCCCTCCCCATGGGGCCATCATCGGCGAGAGGCCGACGGAAGCGCCGCCCTCGCTGATTACCTTGTACAGGAAGTCGTCGGTCTGCGTCGACAGCAGCTTTGCGTCGCTCAGGTCCTTCGGCTTCGGGTTGAGCGCGGCAGCCGCTGGACCGTCGCCCTTGCCCTGCGGGCCGTGGCACGCGACACACGTGTTCTCGAACGATACCTTACCCTTGGCTGCATCACCCTTTGTTTCTGCGCTGCTTACCGCCGCACCGAGAGAAAGGCACAAAACGGCAAAGAGCACAATCTGAACAGTTCTCATTTCAGAACCTCCCAATTCTGTATACGAGATTTACAACTGTGATAATATTAACTGCTAACCGGGCTTTGTATAGTGATAATCTCGCGGCCGAAGGGGCAGGTGCGATAATCGGGTCCGGAGCATGTTTATCAATGGAGGAGAGCATGAAATACGTCGAGTTTTCGATGAATGACGGCCTGGCCACGGTCACGCTGAACAGGCCGAAAGTGAACGCTATAAACGAGGAGATGGTGGCCGAGCTTCACAGCGCCTTCAGGGAAGCGGAAGCCGACGGCAGGGTCCGCGCGGTGATACTCACGGGCGGCGGCAGCAGCTTCTTCTCGTTCGGATTCGACATACCGGGTTTCATGGATGCTCCGAAGGATGAATTCCAGATTTTCGTAACCGCGTTTTCCGGCCTTGCAAGATATATCTTCGCGTTTCCGAAGCCGGTCGTCGCCGGGCTCAACGGCCACGCGGTGGCGGGGGGATGTGTCTTGGCGCTCGCGTGTGACAGGAGGGTTATGGTTTCCGGGAAGCCCAAGATAGCCCTTAACGAGCTTACGCTCGGAGTGACTATTTTCACGAGCATCGCCGAGATGCTGAAGCTCGCGACGGGCCCGAGAAACGCCCAGGGGCTCCTTTATTCCGGGAGGATGTGCTCTGCCGAAGACGCGCTCGCCCTCGGGCTCGTGGACGAAGCGCCGCCGGCGGAAGAATTCGAGGCGGCAGTGACGAGCGCCGCGAACGCGCTCGCGAATGTTCCGGGTGAGGCGTTTCGCATTACGAAAACGCTCCTCAGGAAAGACGCGCTCGACAGGATCGGCAGGGACGAGGAGAATTCGATTTCGGATTTCGTCGACGTATGGTACTCTCAGGAAACCCGCGAGAAGCTGGCGAAGGTGGAAATCAGGGGATGACGTAGGAAATGTTGAGATGCCCTTCCGCACGTCGGACGGCATGAGGGTCTTCAGAATTCTCTGCAGCAACATTCATCATGATAAAGAAATGGGATCTCGTAAAATCGGAGCGCCTCACGTCGAACAGGGTTTTCTCGACGCGTAAGGATGTGGCCGTATCGCCCGTCACCGGGGAGCGGCACGACTTTTTCGTGATAGAGGCCCCGGACTGGGTCAACATAGCCGCGCTTACGGGGGAGGGGGACGGCGATGTAGTTCTCATTAAGCAGTACAGGCACGGGATTCGCTCGGAGACGATAGAGATTCCGGGCGGGATGATAGACCCGGGCGAGACGCCGCTCGAAGCCGCGAAAAGGGAGCTCCTCGAAGAGACGGGGTACGTCTCGGACGAGTGGATGAGCCTCGGCGCCGTCGTTCCCAACCCTGCCATACAGAGCAATAGGTGCGAAACCTTCCTCGCGAGGTCGGCGAAGAAGATTAAGGAGCCAAAGTTCGACACGACCGAAGATATCGCTACGTATACAGCCCCGCTTTCGGACGTGCCCGGGCTTGTCAGGACGGGTCAGATAACGCATTCCCTCGTTATTTCAGCCTTTTACCTCCTGAGTATTGCCGAAGAGTTTGAATAAATCGCATGAACCGCTTTAAGCCTGGCTTTTTAGGGTGCTAGAATCAGGTTTAAGTTTTGTCTGCTATGCCCGCTTTATATTTAAATTATTGAGTGCCGAACTGTTGCAAAATGTTCTCCAGGGATGTATAGTGTACCGATGATGAGGCGTAAGATGTTCATTCCCGCAGCTTTCGTGGCCGCGCTTCTTTCCGGGAGCCTCCTTCTGCCTGTGAAGGCGATGTCCCAGGCAGCGGCACCGCCGCCCGCGCCAGCCGCACCTGCGCCAGGGGTTCCGACGCCTCCCGATTTCCCGCAGTATATAGTTACGCCCAGGGACGACCTCAACCCCTACGACCTCTCGACGATGCAGAAAAGCACGGAGTCGGGTTACAGGGAGGGCACCGGCACGCTTGGTACTACCCCGGAGCGGAGCAGCAACATCGAGATAAACGAGGCGCTGAGCAAGAGCAGGCAGGAAAGATTGAAAGCCTCTCAAAAACAGGCAGCCGAAGAGGAAGCCGAGCAGGAGGCAGGACTTGAAGTGGCGCCCTCCGCACCGGACCAGGCCGCAGGGCCACAAAGTGACGACCTCTCGACACCGGGCGTCAGGGGAAGCCTGTTTACGTGGACGGACGAAAACGGTGTCCTCCACGCGACGAACGACCTCGGCCAGGTACCTATCGAATACCAGATAGAGGCCCTCGAAAATTCGAAGAGCGACTGACGTCGCCGGCCGTTCACTTTCGTAAATTTCTACTTCTACTTTTTGGTCTTGCTCTTGTTTTCTTTTTCCAGGAGGTCTGCAATTTTTTCCTCGAGAGCGTCGAGCTTGGCCGAAAGCCGTTTTACCTGGCCTTCGAGTATGTAGAGTGAATCGTTGGTGCCGTCAGAGCGTTTCAGGAGGAGTATTCCGAAACCGATTATCGGGCCGACTATGAATATAAGTTGGAACAGATATCCCGGCTCTCCGCCGTCGCAGCCGGTAAGAAACAGCCCTGAAAAGATCAAGCCAGCTATTAAGGTTCCGGTTCTCATGTTTATGCTCCTCCTTTAATTCGGTAGTCTCCTTTATTTTACCACCTGGCGGGCTTTCGGGCCCGGGAATAAATATCGCGAATCATTTGAGGTTTGTAAACTTCGCGTAGTAAATCTCTCTTCCCTCTTCCCTGAATTCCCTCTCGTATCCAGTCAGCGGCCTTCCGGGAATTTCGTTCACGTATCCCGGGTCGTCAAATACAGGTGCGAAACATTCCATCGCCACCAGCGTTTCGAGGGAGTTCGTGACGTATTCCCTGTGGTCGCTCGCGAGCTCGAGGACGCCGTCCTTTTTCATGATCCCCGAGATAAGCGTCAGGAAGTAGGGGTTGACTATCCTGTGTCTCTCGTGCCTGTCCTTGGGCCATGGGTCGGGGAAGTTTATGTAAACGGCCCCAAAGGAATCCGGCGGGAAGAGCTCCCTTACCGCGATGACGGCCTCCATGTTAAGGAACTTCACGTTCCCCGCCTTCCTCTTTGCAGCGCTTTTCACGGCAATGCTGAAGCGCCTCTTCTTTATCTCGATTCCGAGGAAATTCACTTCGGGGTTCGCGAGCGCGCATTCTATCAGGAAAGCCCCGTCGCCGAAGCCTATTTCGAGCGCACATTCGTGGTCGTTTCCGAACACGGCTTTAAGGTCGAGCGGTATCGTGAGAACCGATACGTCTAGTATCGGGTTTATTGCCTGTGATTCTTTCAATTGCGGGGCCCTTTCGGTATTGCTCCGGATTTTTTACTTCAAGGCGGCCAGTATCAGGCCTTCGTCTATCCTTATGCCGTAACTCCCGCCGGGCTCGGCCATGCGGCCCAGGGACTCGGGGAGCACCATCTCTATCTTTCCGCCGCGGGATTTTTTGTCGAGCTTCATTGCATCTGCGATCTCTACAGGGTCCATACCGGCCGGGACTTCGGTCGGGAGGCCAGCCTTTTCGATAAGCCTGACGAGTCTTTCAAGCTCGGCTTCATTCCACAGTCCCATACTGACAGCTATCCTGCCCTCGGCCACCATTCCTATGGCCACGGCCTGACCGTGTGTGACGGCGTAGCCCGAGAGGTTCTCTACAGCGTGGCCTATAGTATGCCCGAAATTGAGAATCTTACGGAGGTTCGATTCGCGCTCGTCCTTCTCCACGACCCCGGCCTTTATCTCGCAGCCTCTCACAATCACGTGCTCTAGCGCCGCGCGGTTGTATTCGAGGACGCCGCCGATCTCTTCTTCGAGATATGCGAAGAGCGCCGCGTCCGCTATGACGCCATACTTTATAACCTCGGCCAAACCTTCCCTTATCTCGTTCACGCCTAACGTCGTCAGTGTTTCGACGTCGACGTAAACACGCCAGGGCTGATGAAACGCGCCTATGAGATTTTTACCGTGAGGGGTGTCGACGCCTGTCTTCCCGCCGACAGAGCTGTCGACGCACGCGACCAGCGTCGTCGGTATCTGGACGTAGGGCAGCCCGCGGCTATACGTCGCCGCGACGTATCCGGCGACGTCGCCCACGACACCTCCGCCGAGCGCGATAACGGCGGAGTCCCTTCCGAATTTAGCCTCCAGCATGCGGTCTTCGATGAATGCTTTAGTCTCTCTGCTCTTGTGCTTTTCGCCTGCGGGGAACGTGATCAGAAGGGGAGCAAGCCCCTCGCCCTCGCATTCGGAGAGGAGCCTTTCGCCGTAAAGCGGGGCGACGTTGGAATCCGTCACCACGGCGAGCCTGTGGGCTATTCCCGCTTCCATAAGCTCGCGCGGAATGCCCCCGAGCACGCCACCCTTTATGACTATGTCGTAGGATTTATCTTCTGCTTTCTTCAGGTTGACTCTTATTCTGTTCATCTGGTTTTTCCGTTACGGGGTTTATGCCCGGCTTCGGGGTGAGAGATTCTTCTCTCCCTGAAACGATATTATCCTGATTCCGGGGCCGGGCTCTATAAGCACCTCCGCCGGCTCTTCGTGCCTGAATACCTCGCCGTCTATTATATATCCCGCGTTCCTTTCCACGCGGAGGGACGTGAGCGACCTGTTTATGAACTGCCCGTCCGCGTCGGACTTGAGACTCCTGTAGAGCCCGAGGGCCAGGGAGTGCCTGTTTTTCCTGAGATACTCTTCCCGGAGGTAAACGGCGCTGAACGTTTCGCCGGGCTCAGACTTTTCGGCGAATATGTCGAACCCGAAGACGAATTTCCTGAGGCCCGAAGCTATGAGGAGGACGTGGCCCTCGTGCGGGACCTTGACGCCGTTCATATAGACGACGGAATCTATGTTCCTGAAGGCGCTGCTGTCGGCGTTGGATATGAGCGCCACGAGCATCTTCATCGTCATCACGGAGGCCACCTGAATCCCGGCGCCCTGGCCGTAGTATTCGAGGAGGAAATTATAGAGGAGTCCGTCGATCCACGTGAACCCGTAGGCCGGGCTTTCGCGGCTCTCGTCCGTAACCTTTATCAGGCTTCGTTCCGTGAAGGGGAGGGGCTTTCCCTTATCTATAAAGTCGTTGATTTTTCTGGAAATCGCGAGCTGGCTGTTCCTGAGCCCGGCGTCGGAGCCGATCATGTTTATCGTCCCGCCCATGAGGGGGACGACTATCGGAAGCCCTTCTTCACCGTGTTGGTTCACGTACTCGGTTACGACGTTACAAATTGTCCCGTCCCCGCCGCTTATGAGCAGAAGGTCGATCTTCTCCTTCCTGAGGGCCTTCACCGCGCCGGGGAGCTCTTTCTCGTTCTTCGTCGCTCGGATGATCGCCTTGTCGCCGAAGGTGTCGCCGAGGCTCTTAAGAACGCCCGCGGTTTTCCTGCTGTTTATCCTTGCGGAAGGATTGAGGATGATGCCGATTTTCTTCATAGGTCGTATTTTATCACGGACCATACGGGGCTCGGCGCGAGCTTCGCCTTTCCGTTAAGCTCAGTGAGCTCGACGAGAAAACAGTAGCCCGCGATCTCGCCGCCGAGCTGCCGGACGAGGTCGCCGGCGGCTTTCGCCGTTCCCCCCGTCGCCAGGAGGTCGTCTATGAGCACGACCCTGCCGCCGTCGGGTATCGCGTCCCTGTGGACTTCGAGGGAGTCGGAGCCGTATTCGAGGTCGTAAGATGCGTTTATCGTGACGTAGGGAAGCTTCCCCGGCTTTCTCACTATCACGAGCCCGGTACCGAGCTTTATCGCAAGCGCCGAGGCGAATATGAATCCCCTCGATTCGATGCCGACGAGCGAGTCTATTTTCTTATCCGCCAGCATCTCCGCCATATGGTTTATCGCCCCCTCGAACGCCTTCGCGTTCTGGAGGAGGGGGGTAATGTCGTGGAATATTATTCCTTCCCGGGGGAATCCGGGTATATCTCTGATATAGTCTCTAAGCTCTACCATGATCCATTCTCCTTGTAATCGTCAGGGGAGGTAATCCAGCGGGTTTACGGGCTTTCCGTTCTTTCTTATCTCGAAGTGAAGGTGATTGCCGGTGGCGTTTCCCGTGGCACCGACCCGGCCCAGTATCTCCCCGGCCCTTATGCACGAGCCCGCCCTCGCTTCGTTCGACTTGTTGTGCGCGTATAGTGTGCTGATTCCGTTTCCGTGCTCTATGATAACTATCCTGCCGTAACCTGAAAATCCCTTCATGCCGTTCGAGCTTACCGTTACGAGCCCGTCGGCCGGGGCCCTTATCGGCGTCCCCCCCGGGGCCGGGATGTCTATGCCCCAGTGAAACCTCCCGCGCCTTTTACCGTACCCGGACGAAATGCCGCCGGGAAGGGGCCATATCAGGCTCGAGGGCACCGTTACGCCCGGTACCCTGAGGCGGGTGCCTGTCGGGATGTCGGTGTAATCGCTTATGCCGTTTATCTCTATGAGCTCGTCGACTGTCGTATCGTAGATCTTCGACACCCTGTAGAGCGTTTCGCCGGCTTCGAGCACGTGATACCCGTTGCCCGGCCTGAGCGTGATCGGCTCACGGAGGCATCTCGCGATGTCTTCCTCGCTGACCCTGGGCACAACCTCCGCGTGGGGCGGCGGGGCGGGGCTCTTCTTACCGCAGGCCGCTGTCATTAATAGAACCAGCGAGCTCAATAGCCATATCCACTGCCTCGTCGGGGCCGGCTGCTTTTTTGATCTCAGACGATACATCCCAGGTTCCTATCCCTACGACCGGTATTTTCAATCTGAGAGCGAAGGCAATTTCGGATAACGTGCCGAAGCCTCCACCTATAGCAATTATCGCGTCGCACGAGCTAGCGACGATGATATTCCTTCCGTGCCCCATTCCTGTAACGACCGGTATGTCGACATACCGATTGGCGTCGGATTTGCACGCCCCCGGTATGATGCCTACCGTTATTCCCCCTTCGGACTTGGCCCCCATGCAGGCGGCCTCCATCACTCCCCCGGAGCCTCCCGATAAAAGGACGGCTCCTTTTCCGGCGATCCTTCTGCCGACTTCGAGCGCCGCGGCGCGCTCGCCCGGAGTCGCTTCAGAAGCCCCTATCACGCCGATTACCGTCTTCATTCATCATAGATTATATGCCGTTTCGCGGCGAGTCTCAAATGCCCGCCCGAGCGCGCCGCGGCACATCCATTTAATATATAATATAGCAGATAGTGCGTACATAAGATATATATGTCGCAAATTAAAAACCGCTTGGTTCAGGCCGGTTTATCGGGTACCTTATTTAAACAAGCGGTAAAAAAACACAATTCCAAAAAACTGAATTAAGCACCGATTGCCGTTATCCGGCAGCTGCGTTTCCAGATTTTCCCGAATTCAAGCTTTCCTCTGCCGGACGGCGTTTAACCGCTTATGCATTCGATGCAAGGAGGAATAACGTTATGTGCGGATTATGCGGATTTATGGACGAGGGGGAAGACGTCCCGCTCTCAGAAGGTCTTAATATGCTCTCGAGGATAAGGCACAGGGGGCCGGACCAGGTGGGTGTATACCTCGACGGTGAAATCTCCTCGGCGGAAAAGATTTCGGGTCTCAGCCTGAAGAGGGCAAAAGGCAACATATGCCTCGCGCAGTCGAGGCTCGAAATCGTGGGGGGCGCCGAAGGCGTGCAGCCGATAGCAGGCGAGAGGCTCACCCTCGTTCACAACGGCGAGATATATAACCACAGGGAGCTCCGGAAGCTCCTCGACGGCGATTTCAGGAGCGAGAGCGACAGCGAGGTCGTGCTCAGGGTTATCGAGGAATACTACGACGGCGACCTGCTTCAAGCTGTCAGGCAGGCGATGCCCGTTCTGGACGGCATGTACGCGCTTGCCGTAACGGACGGCGATTCGCTCGTCCTCGCGAGGGACCCCATCGGAAAGAAGCCGCTTTACTACACGGACGGCATCCCGTTTTATTTCGCCTCGGAGCGGAAGGCCCTCGCGCGAAAGAACGGGGAGATCAAGAGGGTTCTTCCCGGAAAGCTCGTTCTCGTAAACGGCGGAATTTCCGTTCACGGCGGCTACGAAGTCGAAAGGCCGCCGATAGAGATAAACGACATGGAAGAGGCTATACGTGCGTATGGCGAGGCGTTCGACCGCTCCATGGAGAAGAGAACACGCGGACTAGACAGGGTAGGGGTGCTCTTTTCGGGCGGCATCGATAGTGTTCTCGTCGCGAGGGCGCTTCAGCAAAAGGGACTCAGGGTCACCTGCTACACCGTCGGCGCCGAGGGGAGCTCGGACGTCGAAATGGCCGTAAGGGCCGCGCGGGAGCTGGGACTTACGATTAAAGTCGAGTACCTGACGGACAATCTCATAAGCTCCTGTCTTCCGGACGTCATAAAGTCCATAGAGCTGAACGGTATCCTGCAGGTCGAAGTGGCGATACCGATGTACATAGCGGCTCGCAACTGCAGGGCGGACGGGCATAAGGTGATGTTCAGCGGTCAGGCGGCCGACGAGCTCTTCGCCGGGTATTCCTGGTACAGGGACGTCGTCAGGAAGTCGGGCCATCTTTATCTTCACCGGAAGCTCTGGGAGGACATCGACAGGCTCTACGAGGACACGCTCGAAAGGGAAGACAGGATGGCGATGGCTCATTCCATCGAGCTTCGGGCGCCGTTCCTCGACCGCGAGGTGATAAGGACCGCGATGAGGATCGCGCCCCATCTCAAGTTAACGGGCGAGGACGACGTTTACGGAAAACGCGTCCACAGGGAGCTCTCGATGAGGAAGGGTATACCGAGAGAGTTTGCATACAGGGAGAAGTCTCCGGCCCAGGAGGGGACGGGTATTCACGACATGATACAGGAGCTGGCTTCGAAACACTGCGCCGGCAGGGACGTGGCGGACGTGGAGCTCAAGGACTTCGGCAGCAGCTACCGTTATCTCGGGAACCATTACGGGACACCGGAGACGTCGGCCTACCTCAGCGAGCTCAGCGAAGAGAGCGAGCCGGGCGTTATCGTGGGGAGCGGGAGGAACTAATCCAGACTTCTGCCGTAAAGCGGCAGGGGAGGTTGCGGCCATGGAAATTAAAGCGGTATTGCTCGTAGTGGATATGCAGAACGGTTTTTGCGGCGTGGGCGGATCGTTCGATAAATTCGGATTCAACATCGCCCCCTACAGGGACATAATCCCCGCGCTCAGGACCGTAATAAACTTCATGCGCACGAGGGGCGTCCCCGTCTACTATGCGAAGGCGATAAGGGAGTCTTCGGGCCTCGATCTCCTGGACAGGGTGCACAGGATACTCCCCGAAAGCAGGCAGGAGAAGCTGGGCAGCATGCACCTCTGCATAAGGGACACCTGGGACGCGGACATCATAGACGAGGTGTATCCCGCCCCGGGGGATTATATAGTGGAGAAGAGGCGTGACTCCGTATTTCAGGATACGGAGTTCGAGCTCTGGCTCAGGGCGTTCGGGGCGAACACCATAATCTTCACGGGTATAGACACCTATATCTGCGTCGAAAGCTCCATAAGGGACGCTTTCAACAAGGGGTACGACGTCATACTCCTCAAGGACTGCGTCGCCTCGCGCGAGCCCGGATACCACGAGGCCACTCTCGGACAGATAGCGGAGTCGTACGGGTGGGTTCTGACGACCGACGAGCTCGTGAGGAAGATAGATACCGGCGAGCTGATACTCACCGGGCTTATAGGCGAGCCGTTCGCCGCGGCGTCTTCGGGCGGGGAAGGCTTGTAAGCGCCGGCGCTCGCTGGATTTTGAGAAGATTATAGGGGCCGGGGTCCGCGTATATCCCTTTCGGACGCTCGGCCTGAGGGTCCGGCACGCTTAAATGGAACTTGATTTTGGGCGGACTATCTTTTAACTTTTTAGCTTAGGTTTTCAAGATCGAGAGATATTGGGGGAAAGTCCAATGCCGAGTCCGCTTAAATCATTTTTTGTAGTTGCCGTTTTATCGTTCTTCGCGCTTTCTCATTTTGCGTCAGCGGCCGAGCAGGCCAATCTCGCCCCGCTCGGGTTTACGTTCGGTATATCGGAGAAGGACGCCCAGAAGGTGATCGAATCGCGCGGCAAGAGAATAATAAACGACGGCGTCGACTCCAAGAAAATGCGAAACATACAGATGCAGGGCATAATCACCGAGCTTCCCCTCGACCTCGAAGGCAAGGACGTCAGCACCGGGCTCGAATTTTACGACAAGAAGCTTCTCTCGACGGCACTTATACTCTCGGCGAAAGACTCTTTCGAGGAGCTCGAATACCAGAACATGCTGAATAAGTATCTGACCGAAACCTACGGCAAACCCGCGAGCTCGGACAGCATGCTTTACTTCAAGACGTGGACGTGGCACATACCGGACGTGAGGATAGTGCTTCATACGAACACGCGCGACCATACCGTCAAAATGGAATATACCTACGAGCCTGTCAACCAGGCCAAGCGCGAGGACGAGCTGAATAAGCTCAGAGGCACCGAGGATGCGGACCCGGCGAGGGAAATGTTCATAGACGGCAATTACAGCAGGCCCAAGGGATATAACGGATTGTTCTGATTCCGGGACGCCGTTATAACTCGAAACCTTTCAATACCTGGTGCATTTTTTGACCTCGTCCAGATTTTCGTGCCCGCTCGAGAGAATTCCATACGCATGAGCCCATTCGTGCTCCAGAAGCGGTAGAATCCCTTTACGGTTAAATGCCTTGTAGCTCACGATTATGAGCGTGTTGCCGGGGTCGTACTCGCCGTTACATCTGCCTCTGTGGTAAACGCATGTGAACGTCCCGTGGACGATTGCGATCAGGTAATCAGATAGCTCCTTACCGTTATCGCTTATTCCAAAACACTCGCTGAACGCCGTGAACCTGATGTCGATTTCCTCGAGAAGGCCGTCGTTCCCGGGGGCCGCGTTCGGCGCGACGGCCACCATGAAGCCGTAGCGCGGCGTTGTCTCGTAAGGGAGCTTTCGGAGCTCATCTCTCGAAAGCTCCTCGGGGTTCATTATGTCGGTAATTCTGCCCATGTTCGCACAGGACGCCGCCGTCAGTGAAAGTGCGAGAGTCACGATGAGCTTTGCGAGGTGCGTTTTTTTCATGGCGCGGCGCAGTCCCGGCTTTATTACTATACAGGAGGCTGCACGCTAATGTACGGAAGCTTCTTGCGGGCTTCACCACGCCTGTTTTATCATAATAGTGGGGGGTCGCGAGCAATGCACGAAAAAAGGGACGGCGTAGGGAAAAGGCTCCTCGGGTGGTTCGGCTCGACCCGGGCGGGGGCGTGGACGATGATCAACGTGGCGTCGGCTATCGATAAACGGCTGATAAGGGCTTCGGGCGGAAAGCTCAACATGACGTTCGCGTGGCCGTGCCTTCTCCTTAAAACCACCGGTGCGAAAACGGGAAAGGAGAGAACCATCCCGCTCCTTTACCTGAGGGACGGTGATAGTTTCGTCCTGATAGCGTCCAAGGGCGGGAACCCGAGACATCCTTCATGGTATATAAACCTCAAGAAGAATCCACGGGTAGAAATCTTCGTCGATGGCGAGTCAATAAAATGCACGGCCTCGGATGCCGAAGGAGAGGAGCGGAAGAGGCTCTGGACAAAGGCGGTCGGCGTTTATGACGGCTACGAAAAATACAGGAGGAGGGCGGGAGAGAGGGAGATTCCTGTGGTGGTGCTGAGACCGCACTAGTTCTCAAACCTTCGGACTGACAGCCGCATTAGTCGGGCTCTCTATTTCTCCGGGAGAGTCCGCACGAACCCGACGCACATCCGAACCCATTCCCTGAGGTCTTTATCCGACTTTATACCGCCCGACTCGACGTAAACGTATCCCTTCATCGGCCTTCCCGTAAAATCCATAGGCCTCGCGTGCGGTCTTCCGAGCGCGTCGTCGTATGCCGCAGGTCCCACACGGGCCATCAGCAGGTCGTCCGTAATCCCGCAGCACATGTTGCCGTTCAGCATGAAGGCTATGCCGCCGAACATCTTTTTTTCCGATATGTGCCCCGCGCCGTCGAGCGCGTCCCTCAATCGTTTCGCGAGAGTTTCATCGTATGCCATCTATTCACCGATTATAATCCGGAAACGACGGTTAAGAAACACGCCTCTCCAGCGTGAGCTGATAAAAAAAAAGGGGGCGGACCTTTCGGCCCGCCCCCCGTGGTTGGTATTATTCACCCGTATGGAGAGTGATTTTATTTGTAAGCTGAAGACGATGTCCCCATGAGCTTCTTGATGGAGGATGCGTGACCGTTTTCGGAAGCTACGCTCACCTTGTCACCGCTCTTAAGCCCTGTGGCCATGGAGGGGTCCGTTATCTGGAACGTCTGCACCTTCCCGTTCTTGTCCTTGAGCGTAAGGCTGTGCTCGCTGATGGCCGTTATCTGCCCCATAGTTACGTGGGGCTTGGCGGCGGCCTGCTGCATGGAATTCCGCGCCGCGGCGAAGGAAGTCACGCCCCCCGCCAGGAGCATCACTACCATTAAAATGTTTCCTATTTTCGCTAACCTTTTCATTGTCGTTAAACCTCCGTTTATGTTTGTACGGCCGTATCGAACCCGGTAAACGACGCAAAGGGTCCGGCGGCCTCTTGTATGTCAATTCGGCTGCAAAATTCGTTTAGGAAAGCTGCGGAGGTGATCTGAGCGGTGAAAAGCCGAAATGAGATTCATACTTGAACGGATTGACCGGTATTCGTATCGAATACGAATACGGGCTTAACGAGCCGGCGAATACAAAACCCGCGGCGGAATCGGAAAGCTTGCCCGACGAATTCCCCGCGCCGTAGCCGCTTCCGTCTTCATCGCCCGGGCCCGAGCTGGCGGCGTACTGCCCGGCGTGAGGATTTCCGTGCCGGGAGATCGAATAAGACTCCCCGGAAGAGGCCCTGCTTTCGCCGAAGCCGTCTATTATATAGCTTCCGCAAACGAAAAAAGCGCCCGCCGACAGCAGTAGAAAAATAGACTGTCTCGCGATCGATCCGGCCGCATTGTCGCCTGTGGAAAGTGCCTTCATATGACGAAATTCCCTGCTTTCAAGTAATAGTCTACGAGGCGCCCCGGCCATATCAAGGATAATTTTGCTGCATAAGAAGAATGTAGCTACACCTGAAAGACTTGCATATACATCACCCTTTGTTCAAGGGCTCAAAATCAGCTTAAATGCATTTTTGCATCTACAAAAATCATGCAATTTTATATTAGGATTTCGGTGTAAAGGACTGCGATTTCTTGACAATTCTCCGTCAACCTGATAATTATAATATTGATATTCATTATCAATATCGGTCTGCGTGTCATCCTGATAATTTCGCCCGAGAAGCAGGCCCAAGTCACAAAAAAGGAGAGGGAGAAAAATGAGAAGATTCAACCGGATATTTTTGTGCTCGATATTGATCGCCGGGACAAGCGTCTCGACGTGGTTCGCTCACGCCCAGGATGGAGTGACGGCCGCGGCCACCGAAGCCGGTGAAACCCGGAGCGAGGATCAGTTTCAGCTGCCCGAGGTTACTGTAACGGACGAGGCCGAGGTGGCCGAGACCGAGGGCTACATCGCCGAGGACGCCAACACCGCGACCAAGACGGACGCTCCCATATTGCTAACACCGTTTTCTGTCGAGGTCGTGGACCGGAACCTCATGGACGACCAGTACGCGACAAATCTGGACGACGTTTTAAGGAATGTCGCCGGCGTCATACCCGGGGGCTATTACAAGAATTACGACTATTACAGGATAAGGGGCTTTGAGTCCGGGAACAACACATTCCTGGACGGGCTCCCCCTTCGTCGTTACATATCGGTTTCGGAGGAAGTGTTCGGGCTCGAGCGGGTGGAAGTCCTGAAGGGGCCGGCGTCGGCGCTTTACGGATACAGTAACGTCGGGGGCCTCGTGAATATGGTGAGCAAGAGGCCCCGGCCGGGGGGCTTCGCCGACCTTCACGTCGGCGTCGGGAATTACGACTTCGTCGAGGTAGGGGCGGACGTCGGGGGCTCGCTCGTAGAATCCGGAGCCATCACCGGGCGTTTTAACGCGCTTTACAGAAGGCAGGGGACGTTCACGGATTTCCTGTCTACCGGAGAGAGGCTCTACGCGGCCCCCGCAGTGAGCATTGCGCTCGGCCCCAACACGAATCTCACTATTCTGACACAGTTCGTTCACGACAATGTTCCCGTAGCCATGCCTCTCGTGGCCCCGGGGACCGTGCTTAACAACCCCAACGGCAGGCTGCCGATATCGCGTAACCTGGGCGAGCCGGGATATCAGAACATAACCGACAGTACACGCACGCTGCTGGGGTATCAGTTCTCCCACAATTTTAACGAGGTGTTCTCTTTCAGGCAGAACTTCCGCTTCAGGTGGCAGGAGACGAAGTTCGGGGGCATATACAACTCGGTTTTAGAGCCCGACATGCGGACTCTTACGCGTTTCGTTTACGAGAGCCATGAAAAGAACAAGGCTGTTAACGTGGACAATATAGGGTCGGCCAAGTTCGAGACCGGCCCAGTAAAGCATTACGCCTTCATCGGCGCCGACTTCTTCTATGAGACGGCCGATTTTTCGGCATCGATGGCCGGTATCACGCCCATAGACATATTCGATCCTGTATACGGTGCCGAGCCCGGAGAGTTCGCTCCGGTCTCGCTTCAGCGGGATACGCAGAAGCAGCTCGGGGTATACGCACAGGAACAGGCGCTTCTCTGGGATCAGCTCATGATCCTGGTCGGCGGCCGCTGGGATTTCGTATGGACCGATAACGACGACAGGATGTTCGATATCGATCGGAAGAAGGACGACAATAAATTCTCACCGCGCGTGGGAATAGCGTGGGAATTCGTGCCGGGCGTGTCCGTCTACGGGAACTACAGCAGGTCGTTTTATCCGCAGATCGGCTCCATGGATGCATCGGGTAAGCCTCTTTCACCGGAAACCGGAGAGCAGTGGGAGGGAGGCTTCAAGACCCTTTATTTCGGCGGCAGGCTGCAGTCCACAGTTTCGGTTTACCAGATAACGAAGGAGAACGTGGCAATACAAGACCCTCTCAATCCCGGGTTCTTCATAAACACGGGGAAGCAGCGGAGCCGCGGCTTTGAAGCGGAAGTCGCCGCGAACGTAGCGCCGGGATGGGACTTTATCGGGGCCTATGCGTACACCGACGCCGAGGTTCTGAAAGATACGTTCATTCCCACTGGAACCCCGACGATCAACGTGCCCAAGAATGCGCTCAGCCTCTGGACGAGATACGTGCTCCAGACCGGTCCGCTCAAGGGGCTCGGAGCCGGGGTAGGGGGCCAGTACTACAGCAAGCAGTCGGGCGACCTCCTCAATACGTTCGATCTCCCTTCGTACTGGATAGCCCAGGCGGCGGCATATTACGAGAGGGGGCGGTTCAGGGCCCAGGTCAACATCGACAACCTCTTCGACAAGCGCTACTTCCCCGCTTCCTACAGTTACGAATATGTGATACCCGGGGATCCGTTCACGATAAGGGGAGAGGTCGGATTTACGTTCTGAAGACCCGTCTGAATTTCGCTAAATGCAGCTTGGAGCGAGGCCCGTGGGGCGCCGCGCTCCAAGCTTGACACGCTCTATCGTGAAAGTTATCTTTTCGTTCTCAATTGATAATGATAATCAGTATCGTAATATACTTATACTCGTACATAAAGATTTAATCGATTTTAAAATTGTGAACAGGATAAGGCAGTTAAGCGTAATTTCATAAATAAAACATTAAGTATCTCGGCGTTTCACTCCGAGTGTCAAGGTTTGGGCGTCGATTAATTCCCCAAAGAAAGAGGTTAAAGGAATGGAGCTGGTTAGAGCTATAAGTTTATGTATTTTCACAATTTCGGTTTTTATCGCCCCGGGATTGGTTTTAGCCCAAGATAAGGCCGCGGAAGGCTCTCCGGGGGCTGTTTCGGAGCCCTCGCAGCCGGGGGCCGGTCAGAAGACAGGATTCAGCCTCCCCGAGGTGACGGTTGAAGATGAGCGTCAGGTTGCCGAAGAGGAGTTCGTCGACGAAGAGGCCACGAGCGCTACGAAAACGGATACGCCGCTCATCGAGATACCGCAGTCGATATCCGTCGTGACCGAAGAGCAGATCGAGCAGCAGCAGGCTCAGACCATGTCCGAAGCGCTACGCTATACGCCCGGCTTCTTCGCGGCTTACGAGAGCGACGTCCGTTACGATAACGCCCCCGTAGTCAGGGGATTTATTCCGACCCTGTATCTGGACGGGCTCCTTCTGCCGGACAGCCAGGGTTTCGGGGCCCCTCGCATAGAGCCCTACGGGCTCGAGCGCATAGAGGTGCTGAAGGGGCCGTCATCGGGCCTCTACGGGCAGGTTCCTCCGGGCGGTCTCATCGATATGGTGAGCAAGCGCCCGAAGCCTTATGCGATTCACGAGGTTCTGCTACAGTACGGAAGCTACGACAGGTATCAGGGTGCGTTCGATTTCGGGGGCCGGGTAGACGACGGCGGGCGCATACTCTACCGACTGACCGGACTTTTGAGGAAGAGCGACACGCAGACGAAATTCGCCGAGGACAACCGTATATTCCTCGCGCCGAGCGTCACCGTCCGTCCGTTCGAGAATACTTCCATTACCATCAGCGCATATTTCCAGAAGGACGACAACAAGGGGATTTCGCCCCAGACCCTTCCGGCACAGGGCACACTTTTCTCGAATCCGAACGGGAAAATACCTGTGGGCAGATATGTGGGCGAGCCCGGATACGACCGGGTGGACAAGACGACCTTTTTCGTGGGATACAGCCTCGAGCACGCCTTCAACGAAATATTCGCGTTCCGGCAGAACCTTCGTTACAGCACCGTAGACCTGGACGTTCACGACGGCGTTCGGGGAGAAGGCCTTCAGCCCGACCTCAGGACGTTAAACAGGGCTGTCTACGATATTACGGACTTTGCGGATAATTTCCAGGTGGATAACCAGGGCCTTGCGGTCTTTAACGCGGGCCCGGTCCGGAACGAGGTCCTGGTCGGTTTCGATTACCTGTGGACGAAGAACAAATTCACCATGGATTTCGCCCTCGCGCCCCCGATAGATTTGTATAATCCCGTATACGGACAGCCGTTCGGTACGCCAGCGCCGTTTCAGGATACGATACAGAAGCAGAATCAGTTCGGTATATATCTCCAGGACCAGATATTTTTCAAGGGGTTCGTGCTCACTCTCACGGGGCGTCAGGACTGGGTCGACGTATCGACGCGCGACTTGCTTATGAGTACAAAGTCTTCACAGGACGACAGCGCGTTTTCGTACCGCGCGGGTCTCAACTACGTTTTCGATTTCGGCGTCGCTCCATATATAGCGTACTCGCGCTCGTTCCAGCCGACTGTGGGTACGAATTTCGACGGCAAGGCGTTTAAGCCTACTCGCGGAGAGCAGTACGAAGCCGGCATAAAATATCAGCCCGAGTGGTTTCCGGGAATCGTGACGGCCGCCGTTTATAACCTCGAGCAGAAGAACGCCCTTACCGCCGATCCAGTGAACGAATTTTTCCAGGTGCAGACGGGGAAGGTGCGCGTACGCGGGTTCGAGATAGACGCTACGCTGAGCCCGATGCCGGGCCTGAATATGGTCGGCGGGTACGCCTACACGGACTCGGAGATATTGAAGAGCAACATCCCCGGAGAAGAAGGGAACGAGATGCCGAACGTACCTAAGAACCAGGCGTCGTGGTGGACGGATTACACGCTCCAGACGACGGTGCTGAAGGGGTTCGGCCTAGGGGCGGGCGTTCGTTACGTCGGTGATTTCTTCGGGAACACCGACAATGCGATAAAGATGCCGTCGGTTACGCTTGTCGATGCGGCTGCCTATTATGACTTCGGCGGCCTCTGCCAGAGGTTCGAGGGGCTAAAGCTCGCCGTGAACGCGTCCAATCTTTTAGACAAAACGTACGTAACCTGCTTTAACGAGAACTATTGCTCGTACGGCAACAAGCTCAACGTGCTGGGGACCTTGAGCTACAACTGGTAATACGAACACAGTATGGTGTAGGGACATGCTTAGCGCAAAAACGATAAAAATCTGGTACGCCGTGCATAAGTGGACGAGCCTCGTATGCACGGTGTTTCTTCTCCTTTTGTGTCTGACGGGACTGCCGCTTATATTCATACACGAGCTCTCGCACCTTTTGGACGGCGAGGTAGAGACTGCAGCGGTGCCGCCCGGGACTCCGAAGAAGAGCCTGGACGAGATGGTCGCGAACGCCCGTGAGAAGTATCCGGACGAATACGTGAGGTTCCTTGCGTGGGACGACCACGAGCCGGACCTCCTCTTCGTGACGTTCGTCCCGTCGCGGTACGACACGTCGGACGAATTCCGGAGCGTTGCCGTCGACGCATATACGGGGAACGTTCACGATTTCTCGCTGAACAAGTTCCTCGATATAATGTTTCACCTCCACGTCGATTTGTTCGCCGGTTTTTACGGCACACTGTTCCTGGGGCTCATGGGAATACTCTTCGTCGCGTCGCTCGTTTCGGGGGCGGTGCTCTACGGCCCGTTCATGAGAAAGCTCGATTTCGGCGTGGTGCGGAAGGGAAGCGCGACGCGCCTCAAATGGCTCGACCTTCACAACCTGCTCGGTATCGTGACGTTGACCTGGGCTCTCGTCGTCGGGGGCACAGGGGTCATAAACACGCTCGCCGAGGTGGTCCTCTTCGCATGGCAGAGCGGGCAGCTCGCCGAGATGGTGGAGCCTTACAAGGACAAGCCGCCGGCCGTCGACTTTTCGTCAATAGACGCGGCCATCGAAACCGCGCATAAAGCCGCGCCCGGAATGACGCCTTCGTTCATGGCGTTCCCCGGCCCGTTCTTCACCAGCGACCATCACTACGCCGTATTTATGCGCGGCGAGACCCCGCTTACGTCGAGGCTTCTGAAGCCTGTTCTCGTCGATGCCGAGACCTCCGAGTTCACGGACTCCCGCACCCTTCCGTGGTGGGTAACTGCGCTTCTAATCTCGCAGCCGCTTCACTTCGGGGATTACGGCGGCATGCCGATGAAGATAATCTGGGCCGTCCTCGACGTGATTACGATTGTCGTTCTCGGAAGCGGGCTCTATCTCTGGCTCTCTCACAGGAAGCGGCCGATAGAGGAGCGCATCTCCGAGCTCGAAAGGAGCGAGGCGCTCGCGAAGGGAGCCCTCTCATGAAATCGACTTCAAATTTCCGGAACTCCGTTTTTCTCCGCGTATTCGGAAAGCCGATAATTCTGGCCCTGATAAGCATGGCCGGACTCCTGGCGGCGCTCGTCGGGGACGGGCTGCTGGACGTAGCTTCGTGGATAGCGCTCGGTTATATAGTCGCCGTTACGGTCTGGTACGTGTGGATCGCGAAGGAGGCGCCGCGAAAACGGCGCGTGTGAGCGCCCGGCGTAGCGCGCGCAGGCTTCCCCGAAGCTCGGGGGCTGAACTTTTCATAAACACACAGAATATCGACGACGAGACTTACGTCTCCACATGCACGAACGTCAATAACTGCTATTACGGATCGAAACGAAATATACTCGCGACCCTGACCTACTCGTGGTAGAGCGGCTTTCCGATTCGGACTATGCGGCGTCTTAATTCCGGGGGGCGCCGCATACGTCCCGTCCATTAAATAAATCGCGGAGGGGTAAGGGACTTCTCAAAAGAAAAGCGGCTACTATTCGAGCTGTTTAAGATTTAATCCTGGTTTCGTCTTTGAATATGACGGGTGTGTAATGTGGGTCGAAGGCTGCTCTCACCCGGACGCCGCGCGCGAGGACTTTATCGTGCGGCCCGAACGCGTGGACGGTAATCCCGGAATCGAGTCTCACACTATAAAGATAATTCGTTCCCAGGAACGAGAGCGCCGCGACGGCGCCGTTCCCGCCGGAGGATGATTCTCTGACGGTTACGTCGTCCGGCCGCGTGAGGACGTGAAAACCTTCGCCCGTCTCGCTGTAGCCCGGCGCGGGGAGTGGGCCGATTTCGGTTTCCGCCAGGCCGCCGCTAAGCGAGCACGGAATGA
>CAZUDM010000022.1:0-46429 GCA_964618635.1 uncultured Spirochaetia bacterium | reverse complement strand
AGAACGTACTAGACCCCCTATGTAAGTTACTATTATAACATAATTATTGCCAATTTGAAACAGGGGAGTTGATCATAAAATGAGATGCCGCTAGGAGAAATAATCAAGGCTTCTATTCTAGCCCCCCCCTAGAACCTCCCATAGGGGGCTAGTTACGCTATATAATATTCTAGTCAATCGCTACTCGACCAACGTCAATTAGTAAATTTGTGCTAGATGTTTCTTATCTATTTCGCATATCATCCACCAGACTTACTACAATACATATCAAGCCAACCATTATCAAAAGAGGTACTATAGACATAATGTTCCCCAGTTAAACTGTATTCCTCCTCTACTAGTAGGCGGCAATATGGAGCTTCCAGTAGGGTCTAGTTTTGGATTGTGGTATCTCTTTATGGTAATATCTCCCATCCATCAACTGCCCTGCTTGCACTCATGCACTCCCCTTGTATCTCTAATCCCCTCTTGGCACAGACACACTCACCGGGACAAACCGCACTATTAAAGCACTTCCAATTACCAATACATATACCAGCAAAGCACGGCCTAGTTAGATAACCATAAACTCCCAATCCCACTAACACTCCCAAGATAGAAATTAAAAGTAACCTCTTCATTGCTAACCCCTCCTTTGATACTTAATTATTCTATCAGTTTGTCATGCAATTAGTCAATATGGCAAATAATGGAATCAGCACTTATCCAAATAGGAGAGTGAGAATAGAGAGATGGTGGAAGGGGGGGCACTGTAGATGCTCCTAGGAAGTTTCCTTTAATCTTCTACTATATTTAGAGGTAAGGGAAGAAAGAGGTAAAAGAAAATAAAGAGGCTAGATGGCGCTCAGGGTGCTAGATGGTTCTCTCCATGCTCCCCCTCGTTAGTCTATCCTAATGAGAAGGAAGGGGGGGGCTTTTGTGGTGCTTTTAATCTTTGCTATCACCCCTATTGCCTCCCCCAAGTTGTATGCGCCTACTTGCTCCCACAAGTAGCATCAAGAAATTACTAGAGCATAGTAACGACCTATCCTAATATCCCAATCGCACTAGCTTAAAGCCGCTTGTCTCTAGTTAGCCACTCACCGCATAGTCGCTAAGGGGGGGTACGATCCAGAATGCTTACCAGAATCCCTATAATGATCATGTTGCGGCATGCTAATGAGGAATTTCCCGTGATTAAAGGGCGCTAGACCTATCATGATCCATAACCATCTATTATCCGTGAGGTTGCCTTGTGCCAGTTAGAACGGTCTAATCACCTCATAATTTTCTTTCAAGTCGTGAAGATAACCTATTGACAAAGCATATATTATGTGCTATACTTTGACTACCTCTTAATATGCCCCTCATGTGGTCTGATGGTTATTAGGATTGTTGATCTATGATACTCAAAGAGTTAAACGCCCTAGATGATTCCAAATTACTAGCGGTAATCACCCCTGTAAAACGTGAAAAGAAGGTATTCGAGAATCCCCTAATAATTGGCTTCGATGTAAAATCGTGCGCTAGTGGCGGTGTAGAGAGGCTTCTATCCATACAGTTTCACACCGAAGCTCACTCTGAAGTCTATTTCCCTAATAGCCGCATAACTCAAACATCCTCTATTTCGGAGAAGCTGACTGAATCCGATCTGGCGGATTACTTATTCCTGTTCTTGTCAGACCTCAAGATTGATTCTCTACCAAAGGAAATCTTTCTAGTTACTCATTATGCCCATTCGGAATTAAGTCATTTCGATCTATCCGGGAACATCAAAGTGAAGGCCATCAACAAGGGGCTATGTGCAGAAACAACGATCAATGCGCCCCTGACCGGCGAGAACATAAAACTTCGGATAATCGATCTATATAGCCTTGAGAATAAGGTGCTAGCGGATTTCGCAAAATACCTAGACCGTTCTCCAATAGACTTGAACGAGCTAGGCGGAAAGAGCGGAAAATACTGGAAAGAAAAGCTGGATTTGTTCTTGGAGAGCTACCCCGAGATTTACAGAGATCACGCCCTTTTCGATGCCGAGATCAGCTATATGGCATATATGAAACTCAGGTCTCACTTCCTAGAGAAATATGAATTAGACATCCTGAACTTTCGCACCTTGCCGAGTATCTCCGCATACATTTTTAAAAGAGATTATATAAAGGAAAGCGAGATCGTGCCCTCTAGGAAAACTAGGGAAGGAAGAAAGCAAAAGAAGGGAGATAAGTATTATTCCGTAACTCAATCTAGGGATATTTTCGATGGCTCTAAAGACATAAGATGGCTGGCTTTACACGCTTATAGCGGGGGCAGAGTCGAAACATTTTGCAGGGGCAGAATAGAGGATGAAAGATTAATATATTGGGATGTGGAATCGCTTTATCCCTCTTCCGCCATATTGCAACCCCTGCCTTTAGCCACTACCAAGTGGGTCAACTATGAATCTGAAAATCCCGAGACATTCGTTAAGGAAGCCGAGGGGTTTGTCGAGGTAGAGTTCACCTTCAAAGATGGCACTTACTATCCTTGCCTGCCTGTTGCCGGTCTCCATGATGACATACTCTATTTCCCTACTGACGGAAAAGCTTTCTGTACCCTGTCGGAATTAAGAATGGCAATTAAGCAGGGTCTTGAGGATTACAGAATCATAAAGGGATACGGGTTCTATCCTACTTTAGAGGAAAGAGAGCATCCAATTGTCAGATTCATGAAAGACCTTCTAAGCGAAAAGAAAGCACAAAAGAAAGGAAGCCTTGAATATGCAATAGCCAAGAACATGGTTAACTCCTTTGTTGGAAAGCTGGCTCAAAGGGATAAGAACGATGCGACATTAGAGCTTCTAGCGAAAGGCGAGATCACGAAAGAAGCTTCGGGCGTGATTACAAAAAGCGGCAGAGGTCATGTAGGCAGCCTATGGTATCCGGAATGGGCTTCCTTGATTTTAGGGAAAGCACGCGCGTTGATGGCTGAATTCGTAAACAAGGGAGCCTATTTCATCTCAACAGACTCTGTATTATTACCAGCCGAGGCGGATATTAACTGTGACTCATTAGACGAGCTAAAGAGCATAGGAAGCGACTTGAAGAAAGAACTCGAAGTCAATCATGGAGTAATCATAAGAGCCAGACTATACGCCCTTAACCCACTAAACGAGAATCCTAAGGAAAGGCATCTAGCCAGACATGCTGTATCCTGCACACCGGAGTGGTTCAGAGAGACTATGATCGAGGGTTACGAGAATAGATGTATACCTGACCTGACATTCACTTCGGAGAAAGCAGTCAAATACGAAAAGTCTATTCTGGAGGGGAAGGAACTAAATTCTCTAGAGAGTAAAGAGTTGAGCATGGAGATAAAATGGGATGGAAAAAGAAGGCTGTTTAGGGAGGTAGAAAATCCCTTTGGAAGCTTTAGCGGGAGTGCGCCGCTAAGTGCGAAAGAAGTTGAAAAGAACCATATGAGAAGACCTCCAAATGAAAAGCCCGGAAGGAAGGCGGGCAAGAAACTTAATACAGCCAAGAAGAGAGAGATAAGGAGGCTTCGTGAGGAAGGAATGAGAAACAAAGATATAGCCAAGGAAGTTGGCGTTTCGCCAAGCTGGGTGAGCAAGGTATGCAAGGAGCCGATAGGGGAGGGGAGAGTAGATGCCTGAGACAGCTCTTATACGGAATCCGGATATGTTCCCCTCAAATTACCCATTTTTTCACCGTTCACATGTACGGGAAAATCGTCAAGTACTTGAGGAGCGTACTGATAGAGAACCTATGATATTGTGGCCGGAGGGTTGGCGAGACCATGATATAGATAGAGTGGTCGTAAGCTCATACGATACTATTTTCTACTTTCAGGAATGGAAAGAGACGAGCCAATTAATAAAAAGGTATGAATATGATGATGAACTTAGAGAGGAGATCAGACAATTACTAGTACAAGATAATTCCAAGATTGGCTTGATAACTTATAACTGTACACCACAGAATCAAAGAGGCATAAATCATAAGTTATTTAAGGAGTATCCTATCACTCGACGTGAATACTATCAATTTTTACAAAGCCACAGAAAAAGATTAGACGAAATTGAACGATACCGAGGAAAAGTACCGTTCCTTTTTATACTAAGTACAGAGAGTATAGATTACTTAACTATAATTAACTTTACGGGATCAAAATATGTTCTAGAGAAAAAGATACTAGATACCTTGCCTCAGCACCTTAAAGAATACACCGGAAATTCATACCTTGAATTGAAAAAACTGTGCAATAGATTGATCTATTATTTAGACGAAGCATCGAAAATTCTAGAACCTATATGCAATGAGTTTATGTATTTCCTCATCGAAGGTTATCTAAGATGGGATTTCCCTAATGTTTACAAGTATATTACAGAGGGTACAAATGAGGAACAACTTATATTATTGGAGGATAACAGCGAAGAATGGGTTATAGTGAACATTTTTCGTGATCTCGATAATAAAGTTAGTTTATTCAGAGCATTCGCGGATACAATGAAGTGGGTACTAGAGTGTATTCACTTCGATATTATCTTAGAGGAGGCTTCGGGTCAGAAACGGAAACCAAAAAAATTAGAGAAGCCTAGCTATCTGAACTTAGTTGAACTAACACAGAAAGGAAAGATTTTTGATTATCTAGCAGAAAGGATTAATGAAAGGTATGAGTATTACGAAAGGAGTAGGAGGGCTAGTTAGTTAATATTTTAGACTCTTGAGTTAATTACTAAGATTTTGTACGATAGAATTAGTGGGAATAGTTCTGGAGGGTGCAATGCGAGTTTCTAGATTTAGCCAATACACAATTCTCATCATCTTAATCCTCGTGTATATAGGTTGTTCTGAGAACGCAAATAAGGAAGTCAATACTGGTAACGTGATTGTTGATAAAAAGGCAGAAGAATATTTAGAAAAAGGAATTAGTAGACTAGGGAATGATGATTATCAAGGAGCATTAGATGATTTTAATAATGCTCTTGTCGAAAATCCTAACTACCCTGAAGCATTAATGATGAGAGGTCTTACAAGAAGCTATATAGGGAATCATAAGAGTGCTCTAGATGATTATAAACAAATATTGAAACTGAATGATAGATACACACATACTGTAATCCCCCTAATTGCCGCTTCTTATATAGTGTTAGGCGATTTTGAGCAAGCTTATGATTTGTGTTCTAAAGAAATAGGCAACTCGACATATGAATTTGAAGGAAAGTACTATACTGAAGCGAGTGGATTAATTTCATACATGAGAGCAATCGCCATAACTAACCTCTTGAATCATAAAAATAAAAGTAACTATAGTTCCGATGATGATACCGAGTATATAGAAAATGCTTTGCTAGATTTCAATAGAGCTCTAGAATCTCATACCTATCCTGAAAATATAATTATCCCTGATACGCATACTGGAATAATAATTGGTACAGAGAAATATGAATCTCCAGACGAGTATACTAGCTTTATAGTTCCTCTAGGGGAACTTTTTAGAATCCCAAACTATAGAGTTGTCTATGGTTATGACTTAAGTGGGATATATCTTCATAGAGGTAGATTACATCAGAATATTGGCAAATATGAGGATTCAATAATAGACTTCAATGAATCTATTAAGCTCAAACCTAAAAATGAAGTAGCTTTCCTAGAACGCGCACTGAGCAAATACGCATTGGAGCATTATTCTGAAGCAATAAAAGATTATACAAACGCTTTAGAGATAAATCCTAATAATGATAGTTCATATTATTTTAGAGGGGTATCAAAAGCGCAATTAAGGGATTTCAAAAATGCCTTAGCTGATTTCAATAGAGCGTTTGAGATAAACCCTAAGAATCATAGTGCATTATGGAGGAGAGGCAATATTAAAGATGAATTGAATGATAACCTAGGAGCAATTCAAGACTACACAAATGCAATTTCTATTTATCCACGTGCTTATGCGTACTATCATGATAGAGGTGTAGTCTATTATGAACTTGATAAATATAAAGAGGCTATTAAAGATTTCACGGAAGCAATTAACATAGCGCCGAATATATACATGGCATATGATGCTAGAGCAAGTTCCAAATCGGAAGTTGGTGATTATGAAGGTGCTCTAAAAGATTATGATAAAGCGATAGAACTTGCACCAATTGATATACTTTCCCGTAAAATTTATGTTGGTAGAGGTCTTACTAAAATAAAGATGGGCGATAAGAAAGGCGGCTGTCAAGACATGTCTAAAGCCGGAGAAATGGAGTACTATGAGGCTTATGATTATATAAAGGAATATTGCAGGTGAAAAAATTTCGTCATTCTTATTCTGAGTGTATTTTATCTTCTGATTACCGTTAAACTTAGCAAAATGTTAGGAATATCGCATGTATTGTAAATCTAGTAGTTGTAATAAAGAGATACCAGAGGGGTCTGTTTATTGCCCTCATTGCGGTATTATCTCAGAAAGTTATAGGGATGAAAGTACAGCTAAATCAAAAGTAGTATCAAAGATTAATGACATAACTTATGTTGATGGCATTCCTGAATTTAATAAAAATTCAGTGATTACTCTTAAGCTACATAAAGACAAACTAGAATGTGTTAATAAACTTCACTTCCAAGATAAACTTTTTTGTCTCAATTATGATGAACTAGACAAAGTAGTTTTTTATGGCGGTACTGGCTCTACTATTCTCAAGCACAAGAACGGTGAAATAATTCTCAGAGGCAAACAACACAAATTCATGACAGTTCTTGAACAATATCCATTCATAAAAGTAGAATCTATCGGTGAAGTAATAAGACCTAAAAGACCTACTGGGATCACAATAATAGCGATACTTGGTATTGGTTTTAATGCTATTTTTTTATTGTTATTGTTATCGTCATTCCTAGATTCTGATTCGACCGTAACAAAAAGACCATTTATAAGTACATTTTATCTTGCTTTCACAGTATTATATATATTGATTTTTATTGGCTTTCTTAAAGCGCAAAAATGGTCTTATGATGCGTATATATTTTTTGCAATTTTATCTATATTTGTAGGTTTATTTAGTATTAGAGATGGATTTACTCTGATGACTACTCTGATTAACACAATAGTTGCAATTCTTATCTTAATCTATTTACGTAGGAGATATGTCAAAGACTATTTTACCT
Organism: uncultured Spirochaetia bacterium; assembly: GCA_964618635.1. Classification (GTDB taxonomy): domain Bacteria; phylum Desulfobacterota_D; class UBA1144; order Nemesobacterales; family UBA2774; genus JADLGH01. The sequence continues at coordinate 39,305 of CAZUDM010000022.1, read as the reverse complement.
ATTGAATTGATCTGAAGGATAAAAGCCCTACAGTTGGAACTCTAGTTAACTGTTTATATTCTTTGTATGACTCCCTAAGAATCAGTTGGTAATTGTGTATTTCTGTCTTATTGAATTTGCTACAAAGTCAGCATCGAATACTAATCCATTAACTTGAGGTTTCTCCTTGAAACATATAATTGTGTTAGTGGTACTAGGCTTTGAGTAAATATATGTCTGCCCGCCGTAAGTAGTTGTTGTAGCGTCTCCGTAGAAATGGTTACCACTCTGGTAGACATTAATATCGGTGTCTGAGATAGTTGGGGTTGTGTATGTACTTAGCTTCACCGACTCTTGAGAATCTACTATTATGAAATAGCGATAACCCTTTTCCAGAGTCAACTCAGCAGATCGAAGTAGGTTAAAGTCACTAGCTCGCTCTTTACTTGTATAGCCATTTCCTCGGAAGGATACCCTAAAGACATTCTCATCAAGTTGCGTTTCCGAATACCCTCCAGTGAGACCCCTTTCTTTGTAACTAGTAGCGCAACCGGAAAGTAGTACAGCTACCAAGTAAACAATGAATAATATTCTCATCCCTCAATACCCCCTTTCTCGTGGTTCAGCATCGAGTATAAAAACCAAAATCATTTTTTGTCAAGACTAGTGAAAGCAGGTCTATCCCTAACCCTCGCTCAACCAAGGCAACCTAGAAACCGTCATTTCCTTGTAATGACTAGAAACATGTGAGTAGAGCATAGTTGTCGAGATGCTAGAGTGCCCTAGTAGCTCCTTGATAGATACCAAATCCACCTGATTCATCACTAGGTGAGATGCGAATGTGTGTCTAATGGTGTGAGGAGTCGCTTTGATACCCGCTTTAGTGCACGCATGATTGAAGCTGGTCTTGATGCTCCTAATTCTGGAGCCGTCACTATGACAAAATAAATAAACCTTCTGCTGTGAGTGCCTGATAGTTGTCTCTAATGAGCTAGGATTTACATAGAATCTGGTTAACCATGCTATTGTCTCCTCTAGCTCGACATTGATAGGAACCAGTCTAAAGTTATTGGTCTTTTGGCTTCTTACCAGAAGCACCTTATTGCCTAGGTCTACATCCGAGAACTTGAGACTCAGGGCTTCACCTATCCTCATGCCAGTATTTCTAAGCACTAGGAGAATAGGTCTGAGCCATACGCTAGAGCACTCTATAAGTCTCTCCATTTCATCAATAGAGAGGAACCTAGGAGGCTGTTTCGGGAGCTTGAGCATCTTGATAGTGGGTACTTTATCCAGATAGCCCCATTCAAGAGCCTTGCCTAACATAAACCTGAGAGTGGCAAGCTCTCTATTCGTGCTAGAGGGCTTCAAGCCCTTTGATACTCTATGCCTCGTATATCCCTCTATTGCCCTATTGTCTATTTCCGCTAGAAGAATGTTCCCGAAAAATGCCTTGAGGCAAGAAGCTATCCCCTGTTCCAGTCTATGAGTATTTTTAGCTTTGTTGATTCCAGTATGCTCTAGGTACTCGGAGAGATAATCGAATAGGAGAATCTCTTTCTTCTCTTTTAAATCCAGCTTCCCTCTTAAGTACTCTAGCTCTAACTCTCTTAAGACCTTCCTAGCTTCCTTCTTGTCTACATTACCAATCCTAATCCACTTCTTACTTCCCTTGATGCTGAATACGGCATAGTACGTTCTGTTCTTAGTGCCCAGATATGCCATATGTAGACCTCCTAGTGTGATTCATAGGAGTTCTAGGAGTATCTAGGGAGAAAATAAGGAGAAGGTGCTTACTCTAGTGACCCTTGTAGGTGCTAGGGGTGCTTTTAACCCCTAGTACTTACTTGGTAATTGTCAGAGCCGACGAGAGGATTTGAACCTCCGACCTGCTCATTACGAGTGAGCTGCTCTACCACTGAGCTACGTCGGCTTCATTCGAGGGAAAGTATAATATACGAACTTCCGGATTTTTCAAAGGCCGGGGCGAATTTTTTACTGAGCCTGACACTGCCACCTGTAGCTGTAGGAGATGTCGTACATGTTGTTGTCTTTATCCCTCGCGTGACCGCATACGACGTCCGCATCGAGCGCGAGCTTGCCGTTCGCATCAGCTATGAAAAACTCGTACTGGGGGCTGCACTGGCCGCTGCACCTGTCGTACATATTCTGCCCGTCGGCTCCTTTCCCCCTCGAAAAATCGGAGAACCAGCTTTCGACCTCCGACATGGAGCCGAAGTCCTTGTTGTATTCGAACGGCGTCTTTTCTGTTTCCTCGAGAAGCTTCTGGCACTTGTCGTAGTCTGAATAGTTCGTCAGGAATTTCTGCGGAATCGCGCGGAATACGATAACAGGCTTGTCGGGGAGCGTGCACCCCTGGGGGCAGAGGCCGGCAGGCTTTTCGGCGGAAGCGAGGCCGTTATCCGCTTTTTCGAGAATCGCCCCCGATTCGTACCTTATCGATCCGGGCTTGTTGCCTTCGTTGGCGAAAAAGGAGGCTGTTGCCTGAGTCGATTCCATCCTGACGTCCTTTACGGCCGAAGAGCATTTGTCGGCATTCTGTCCGAATGCAGTATCTATCTGAACTAAAAATGCGAATAAAACGGTTATGTATAAAGAGGCGCTCATGGCCTGGAATTTACGTATCATGTCTTCTCCCTTTAGCTCTGATTTTGGCGCGCCCGTTTGGGGCCGGACGCTATGGACCAAGAATACCTGAAATAATATAGCCAAAAGGGGATTTCTCACAGGGCCGCCGAATCGTCGGTGCGGTAAAGCGGGCTAGCTGACCTGAGTCCTTTTTACTGCGTCAGTTAGTTTTATTCTCGTAAACCTGAGCACCTGGAGTACGCGGCTTCTGACGTATGCGTAGGAGAGATTGGCGACGATGTCCCATCTCTTCTTTCGCCAGGCGTAGATCATAATCTCGTGTGCGAATGAAAAATCGCTCCTGTTCCAGTATCTGCATTTTCGTATGAGGCTGCCCGCCGGAGAACCCTGAAATGTGGAGTAGCGTTCCAGGAGCCCGAGCATGTCGAGCGTCATCATCGTGCGGAGGCACTTCTCGCACTTGGAGCAGTTGACGGTGCTGTCCTCCGGTATGCAGACCCTCAGCTTGTCCCAGACTTCTTCCCAAAAGGCTATCGCCTCCGTTTTTTCTATCCTGGTGAAGCCGCTTCCGTGGTGCATCACCTGTGTCCCTTCCGTCGAAAGAAGATAGTCGATCCCGGGATCGGAGCCCCACGGCATGAGACTTGGAAAGCTGTGAGAGGAGGGAATGTGGAACAAGGCGGTCCGTCGTCCCACTGCGTGCGCGACCCCGATCAGGGCCGATCCGTGGTAAAGACCCCAGTTCCGCCGCGTTCCGAAATCCTGGCAGTTCGTTCGGCAGCTTACCAGCTTTATCCCGAGCCTGTCGCACATGGCCGAATAGGCGTCTCTCAGAAGCAGAAAGGATTCAGGGTATTCCAGCTTTATGTCGAAGCCGTGTACGAATAGAAGGTGGGATATCTGTACGGATTTCGGAAGATCGTTTCCCGGCAGATAAGCCTTTAAGGTGAAAAAGGAATCCACCCCGCCGGAGAACGCCGCCATCACAATATCCCGGCCGTTTTCAGCGCCCGGGGGGACCAGGGATTCGCACTCTATACGGATCGGTTTGAACCTCCAGATAGGCCATATGCCGAAAGCCGTTTGATATTCGTTAATCCCGATAAGAAAACGCGGGGAGATTTCTCCTCTCACCTTTATAGTATTCTCGCCGTGCCGCATGGCCACGAGCAGCATCGTGGAAAGGAAGGCGTCGGCCCTGTCTGTAACGAGGTCTTCGTATTCTTTGGGGAACTCGAACCAGAGACTCTCCGGCATGTCGGGGACGGGTGTCTCGAATTCCACCCTGGCGGATACCGTGACCGTCTCTCCTGAGGAAGTTATTTCCGGACGATGTATTATCATTATGCCGCCGCTTCTCCTTTCCGGCCTGCGTTTATCATCCGTCTTCGCAGGATCGCGGACTTCCTCGCACGGGTTTTCTTTTCGTGCCTCAATATATAATCGGCTTCCTCTCCGATTTCCTTATGGTTAATCCTGTAGTGGTAAAGCACATAAGGTATGCGCAGAATGTCGTATTTTTCGGTTACTCTCAGAACGAGGTCGTAATCCTCGGCGTAGCTTGCCAGGTTGACTTCGTCAAAACCGTTCATCTCTTCGAGCACGCTCCGTCTCCATATCCGCGCCGCCCCGACTCCGTCTGTCCTCAGGGTGTTGTTCCTGTCGTACTCCTCGTGCTTTACGACGCCGTATTCCTCCAGCACATTGTCGTCAGGGCCTATGTGGTCGTAATAAGAAACGCCGAGGGCAAAGCCGGGATTGGATTCCATATAGTCATACATTATAGAAAGCGCATCGGAGGTGTAAAGGTCGTCGGAGTCGAGCTGACAAATATACTTTCCCCTTGCGTGCCTGATTCCTGTATTCAGCGCGGCGGCCGTGTTGCGTGCGCCTTCGCTCCCGAGGACGGTAATGTCGCCGCTTGCGGTGTACTTGGATGCGCCTTCGAAGCTCCCGTCCGTGGAGCCGTTGTCCACGATTATAATCTCGTACCTCTTCCACTCGCTCTTTAAAACGCTTTCAATCGTTCGCCCTATATACCTCTCCCTGTTATATAGCGGGATGACGACGCTTATTTCCGGCCCGTCAGGGGTCAGGGCTTTGCCCGAAGGCGCAGGGGCGGGACGCTGTGTAAGAAACGCGCCGCGCCTTTTTAAAGATGCGTAGCAGGCCTCCCTGAACTCGGCTTCTTTTTCCGGGGTGTAATGTGTGTATGGCTCACGGGGGCGTGTGGGGTCGTGACTCGTCTCATCCCCGGTATAGAGCACCCTGTATGCCGCTCCCTCCAGAGCCGCTATCTCGTATTTCTCGAATATCCTCAACCTGAGGTCGTAATCGAACGCGTATTTAAGCGCCGGGTCGTAATATCCGACGGTATCGAAGACCTCTTTTTTTACGGCGCGCACGGGGCCGACGCGGGACGATTCGGCGTAGTCGTAATTATCTGTCCGGGCGTATATGAAGACCTCTTCGTTATCACCCCTTTCTTCTACGTAGCTTCCGTAAACGAATCCGACGGAGTCTTCGTAGTAGAGCTTCTCGATGCAGGCGGCTACAAATCCGGATGGAAGCTCAACCGTCTGGGTTATGATGAATATGACATCGCTTCCCAAAAGGAATATGGCTTGGTTGAGGGCTTCCCCGGGGCCTTCGGAAGCGGGGTCGGAATAGGTAACGGTAACCGCGGTGCAGCTCCGTTCGATAATTTCAGCAGCCTGTTCACTGTAAGTCTCATCTATGATGCATATGATTCCGGCATTTTCTTCGGCCCGCGCGGTTATGCTGCGGAGGGTCTCGTCGAGTCTATAGGGCGATCCGGTCATGAGTATCACGAAGCCCGTCTTAATCATGCGCTGCCCCATACCTCGAAGACAGAAATTCGCGGAGGGCTGCCGTGAGCGCCTGCGAGAGCTCTTTCAAGCCGGTAAACCTTTCGTATTCGTTTGCCGGGACGCCGTGCTCCTCATCCCGGCCGCTGTATGAAACTCCTCCGCCGGGGACGGATGTTTCAAGGTCCCCGATGATTTTCACGGTTTTGTCGCGGAGCGATTCGTATCTCTCCCCGGATTTCCAGCTCCCGGGGGACCTCAGCTGCGGGAGAATCGAATAAGCGTCGAGCAGAAGGGCTTCGCGGTCGCGGCTTCCGTTAATGAGGTATTTTTCGCCGCTGAAAATATCGACGGCTGCCTGCTCCGAAAAATTGAGAAAAAACTGCCTGAACCTATCTATAGACATGATCCTGAGCTCGCTCTCCCCGATCCTTTTATATTCCTTGACGATAGCCGCCGACAGCCCGCGGTTCGCGGGATTAAATAAAAATATATCCTTTTCATCGATGTTTAGATATAAGACCGTGTCTTTATCGTTCAGGCGCCGCCGAATAACAGGCACGATGTCTGTAATCTCGGCGGGCGGCGCCGCCGTCTGCCCGGCGGCTTCAGCCGCTATGGGGGAATATCCGTCGCCGGGCGTCCCAGCGCCGCAGACCCCCCCGGCGGCGACGTCGAAAAGATGAAGCAGCATAGCCAGGATTTCTATGCGCGCGGATTCGTCGCCTGCCCCCTTAAAAAGCCCCCACGATTCGCGGGCGCGGTTTCTCAAAACCGAATATTCCCGGGGCACGTTATCGCTTCCCGCCTCTTCCATCGCATGGTCCAAAGTAATCATCGTCCTTACGATAATACGTTTCGTTAATTCCCCTTCGAGAGGGTCGCCCGAGGGTTTAAGGATGCCGTCCTGGAGGTTTATTATCTTCCAGAGGGCTTTGTAAAGATGGTGAAGAGTCTTTATTTTTTCACCGAACCTGTAGCCCGGGGCCGTTTCATTTTTCCTGAAGAGCTTTCGCGGCTTTCCGGCCTTTTTACCGAGAAAGATGTCGCCCAGAAGAGACCACTCGGCGGAGGAATAAGCGACTACGTGAACGCCTATTTTATCCCTGCCAAAGGGAGGCATCCTGTATCTTATCTTCCTTTCGAGCCCCGTCATCAGCTTATGCTCTTCGCGTGCCCCGAGGTCGTCTATGGTTATGACGCAGTCGATGTCGCTCAGCCCCGGTACGATGTCGCCCTCGGACATGCTTCCGGATACGTAGGCGGAGCGTATTTCGGGAAAGCCCTGAAAGGTTCGGCAGACTATCCTCTCGCAGAGAAAGTACATGAACCTCCCCACGGGGCTCAGGGCGGGGTGGCTGGAGATTTTAAAGACGGCCTCTTTCAGGGTCATTATTCGGTGTTCAGGCTTGTTCCCCGGGATTCGCTTCGAGCTGCGCTCTCCCGCTCTTTATTGCCCTCCACTTTGTCCGGAGCCGCTGCCACCCCGGGCGAGGGGCTCGTTCTTTTCGATTCCGAATAGAACCCCCAGTAGTAAAATGACAGGAAAAGGAGGGTGAGCGGGGTCAGAAGAATATATTCCGCTTTTCTCCTGAGCGTGAACGAAAGCTTTAGCCATAAAAAATATCTTTCCGAAATGGATTTGACAATCCACCCGAGAGAGGGCTCTGTCATCCGGTTTCCTCTCTTTTCCTTGAGGACCCTGTAAAAGCTCGCGCCGTAGCGGGTTCTCTGCTCGAGATAACCGGAAAGGTCCTTTTCTTCCCAGTGCCAAATATATTTATCGGTGAAAAAATACACAGGTATTCCCGCGGCGGCCATTCTCATCCCGAGCTCGCCGTCTTCGCCCGTAAGGAGGTCTTCGTTAAACCATCCCGTGACGTCGAACATCTCTTTCCTGAATACAGCCGCCCTCGAAGGCGGGAGGTCGTAGCTTTTAAGAACGCTGCCGCCCAGATCCCCGGCGCTGAATCTCTGAAGGAGGGTCATCTGGTAGTAAAGCCTCTGGGCGTATCTGAAGATGCTCGGCCCCGTCGGGAGTATGTTGTGCGTTATGACGCAGGCGCCGGGATTCGCGGCGAGGAATCCGGTCGTGTCTTTCACGTAATTCACGGGAAGGATGTAGTCGTCCGCTATGAATGCAATCAGCCTGCCTTCTGCGTTAACGCCGCCGTAGTTCCTCGCCGAGGCCACGCCGCCCCTCGTTTTCCGGAGATACCTGATTTCGAGCCTCCCCTCGAATTCGCCGATTACGCTTTTATTGTCGAGTGTCGAGCCGTCGTCGACGACTATAATCTCCGAGGACGCCTGCCCCATATCGACAGCGGCTATCGATTCGAGGCATCGTTTGAGCGGTCCCGGCCGATTATACGTGAGCACGATAAGGGAAACGTCGACGCTTCGGCTCATCGCGATGCACCTGCGTCTCTATTCTTTAAGAACTCTTCCAATATATTTATATTCTCCGAATGGTCTCTGCCCAGGAATATTTTGTAGCTCTCGGCCGTCGCCGCGAGCTTGAGCGCGGCGTAGAGCCGCCTTCCGAAAACAGGCACGCGTGAGAATATCTCGCCGGGCGAGTTGTTGAATACGAATTCCATGCCCTGGTAGAGCCCGAGCCCTATCACGGCCGCGCTCATGAGCGATTTCAGCGTCTCGAAATAAGACGATTTTTCTATATACGGATTTCCGTTAATCAGTCTTTTCACGGAAAAGAGGATTTTCTTCTTGAGAAGCCGCCGTTCGAGCTTGTCCTCCCAGTAGTCTATATCGATGAAATATTTGCCGCCGAACTCCATCCGGTCTATACGGTAAACGTATTCCGGGGGGATCGAGCTTATCCTGGCCTCGTCGAGAGTTCCCATACGTATGGGAAGGGGGAGCACGCTGCCGCCGCTGTCCACGAGCGCCTCGTCGTCCGATATGAGCCTGAACCCTTCCTTTTCCAGAACGGAAAACGCCATCGTCGATTTCCCGCCGCCCGACTGCGCCGAAAAGATTACCGCCGTGTCGTTCAGGGAAAAGGTGAGCGCGTGGATTCTCAGAATTCCATTCTTGTCGCAGTGCTGCCCGAGGAGCGAGAGAACGAGGAGGTAAAACGACTCCTGTAGAAAATCCGGGTCGGTCCCGTAAATAGTGTGCTTTCGGCCGTTATCGTCCGCGATAACTACGCCTTTCCCGAAGTAGTCTATGATTTTGGTACTGCCCTTCGTGAACACGATGTTTCTCGGAGTCGAAAAGCTCGACGGGGCGCTTGGGAAGGAAGAGTAGGGCGGCTCGGACTCCACTGCAGTTACGGTTACCGACGGCCGAGCCGAATCTGTCCTGAAGAAATTGAACGGCCTTACCAGGGCGCGCACCAGCTCGGGGGATTCGGACATGCATTCGATTACGAGCCCGTGAATGTCGATGATAGCGCGGCGGTAAGAGCCGTCGCCCCGACTTCCGGGGCCTTCGTATGTCTGGTCTGGGTATGCCTGCTCGGGCTGCATCTGGCTCGGGTAAATCACTGAATAAAACAGCGATTAATCGTCTGAGTATAGCATAGAAGCGGCCCAACACAATCGCAGTTTCCGAACGTCAAAAATCGAAAAACAGTGTTGTACTGAAGCCGGCGGACAGCATTTCGTTTAGTCTTTCTCACGGGATTCGCGCGCCGTGAGAGGCCGTTTGCATACCCTGTTTCCGGTACATCTCTCCGGCCTCGTTAATTTCTTGTGTTGTCATTCAACATATGATAATTTGTACAGGGGAAGAGAGGACCCGCTCAATCGCAGCACTTAGAGAAGCCAATGGGAATAGTCGTAAAAGGCATGACTGTGCCGGCCTTACTGGTCAAGCTGGATGAAAGCCTGACGGTGGACGAGAACATTTCGCAAATAAAAGCCAAGCTCGGGAGTGATTTCTTCAAGGGTTCCCTCGCCGTCATAGATTACGAGAGCGCGAAGCTCTCCGAGGGCGATATGATGAAGATCGAGGAAGCCGTCCGCAATACGAACGCAAGATTCATCGGCTACAAGCCCTCGCTCAAGCTCGATAAAAATCAGAAAGCCGAGGCCCCGCCGCAGCCAGTGCCGGCCGGCGTGAGGACGCTCAGGTTCATCGACAAGAGCATCCGGAGCGGCCAGAACGTGGAGCACGACGGCGACGTTCTAATAATCGGGGACGTGAACCCGGGCTCTTATATAACCGCTTCGGGGAACATTATAGTCATGGGCACACTCCGGGGCATCGTGCACGCCGGAGCGGGTGGAGACGACGGCGCGATAGTCATAGCGCTCAAGCTCCGGGCGCAGCAGCTCCGGATAGCGAGGTGGATCACGCGTTCCCCGGACGATTCCGAAGGGCCCGAGTATCCGGAGAAGGCGTACGTTAAAAACAACCAGATATTAATCGAAAAAATTCGTAGCTGAGGGGTAAGCAAATGGCGAAAGTTATAGTTATTACGTCGGGGAAGGGCGGGGTCGGAAAGACGACCGTTACCGCTAACCTCGGGGCCGCGCTTGCGTCTATGGGCAACAAGGTGCTCACTATCGACGCTGATATAGGTCTTCGGAACCTCGATATGATACTCGGGCTCGAAAACCGCATAGTCTACGATATCGTCGACGTCGTAGAAGGCGTGGTTGCGCCTGAAAAGGCCTTCGTAAAGGACAAGAGGAGTGAATCGCTGTATCTCCTTCCGGCCGCACAGACGAAAAACAAGGAGGCCGTGAGCGGAGAGCAGCTGTCTTCGATAGTCGAAAGGGTCAAATACAACTTCAATTTCATAATCATAGACTCCCCGGCTGGCATAGAGGGCGGCTTCAGAACGGCCGCGACCCCGGCCGAAGAGGCGTTAGTCGTAGTCAACCCTGAAGTGTCTTCGGTCAGGGACGCCGACAGGGTCATCGGGCTTCTCGAATCCATGGGCAAGGAAAAAATCCACCTCATCGTGAACAGGATAAAATCCCAGCGCGTAAAGAAAGGCGAGATGCTCTCTGTCGAAGATATAGAAGACGTCCTCCGTATAAAGAAGCTCGGCGTAATCCCCGACGAGGAAAAAATGATCGATTACACGAACAAGGGCGAGCCGATCGTTCTCTCCGACAACACCAGCGCGGGGGCAGCCCTCACGAACATCGCCCGGAGGCTCATGGGAGAGGATGTCGCGTTCAACGAGCTCGAGGACAGAAAAGGATTTTTCAGCAGACTACTAGGGGGATGATCGATGTCTCTATTCGGATTTTTCAGACGAAACAAATCTGCGAACGTAGCGAAAGAAAGGCTCAGGATGGTTCTTTCTTACGAAAGAAAAGATCTCCCTCCGAACTTCGCCGACAAGCTCCAGAAGGACTTGATTCGCGTATTCGAAAAATACCCTCAGCTTAACATCTCCGGCATCGAGATAAACGTCAAAGAGGGGAACCAGAGGGACGAGCTTTCGATTTCAATTCCGTTTGCGAACCGCGGGCATAATTGATCGACGGATGGTGTGTTAATCGAGAATCCGGCGCAGTGTGTGCACCGTCGCCCTGCGCATGCGCCCCGCTCCTGTAATCTCCCGCCCCGCCGCCGGCGAACCGGCTCTCTTTCTTATCGAAGCCCGGCGCAGCTACTCATTTTAGTGATACATGAGTTGTAAAGATGGCAATGCCGAAACGGGCCGAAAGTATTCCAGCCTGTCTGTCTGAAGCTGCTTCCGGAGGGCAGGGGGACCTGTGCGCAGTCCTCGCCCCGTTCTGCCCCTCGAAGCGTCAAAGAGGTTTGTATTAATACACGCAAGACCTGGCCAGGGTCTGACCCTTCGTTACGTATATGTGAACGCAGAAGGGCTGCATGAGAGCGCCCCTCGCCCTGTCCTGTATGGTGTCGGCAAGCTCGGCCGCCCTTCCTTGCTGGCTGGCCGGTATCTGTACCCACATCGATACGGGCGATTCCCACGTTACGTTTCTAAAGGTTTTCAGCTGGTCGATGATTGTCGTGAAGTGGTGCTGTGAAGCCGTCGGCTTGTAGTAGGGGTTTAAAGCATGGCTTTCCGGCGTAAACAGCGCGAATGCCGCCGCTAAAACTATTACCGCAGATATGACTGATTTCATTCTGCCCTCCTCTAGTAAGATGCGGCCCCCGGGTCCGGGAGGCCACTTATAATCTATCACACTATATTGTTAATTGTCCAGTGCCGCCTTATAGTTTTCGTGCAAACTTAAACCGAAATCTAGGGCCTTGGTTACCTCGCGACCCAGCCGCCGTCGACAGACAGCATGCTCCCCGTCATGAACTGGACGTTGTCGTCGCAGAGGAAAAGGACGGCGTGAGCTATTTCGTCCGCCTTCCCGAGCCTTCCTATCGGATGGAACGACTTGAAAAGCTCCTCGGCCGATTCCCTGCTGCCGCCTGCCGCCACCTGGTCAAGGAGCCCCTCGACCATAGGCGTTTCGATCGTCCCCGGGCAGATAGCGTTAACGCGTATGCCCTGGGCGGCGTATTCGAGCGCCATGCTCCTCGTGAGCTGTGTTACGGCGCCCTTGGTCGCGTTGTAGGCTGCGAGCCCGGGCACTGCCTTCAGGCCGAGGATGGAGGAGTTGTTGATTATGACTCCGTATCCCTTCTCGAGCATGTGGGGTATCGTGTACTTCGACATGAAGAACGTGCCTTTAACGTTGATGTCGAATGTCTTGTCCCAAATCTCCGTGTCCGTTTCGTGTGTATGGGAGGTGTAGAGCACGCCGGCGTTGTTAAAGAGTATATCTATTTTTCCGTACTTGCCGATTACGTAGTCGACGCTCTTCTTGCAGTCTTCTTCCTTCGCAACGTCGGCAACCAGATATTCGATGTCGACGCCCTGCTTCTTGCCTTCTTCCACGGCCTCCTTAAGAGTCTTCTCGGTTCTTCCCGTGATTATCACCTTCGCGCCTTCCTTTGCGAAAAGGTATGCGGTCGCCTGTCCAAGACCGAGACTCCCCCCCGTGATGAGAGCTACTTTGTCTTTAAGCTTCATGTTACTCAGTCTCCTTTGTATATTTAGAAGGATGATTATAATAGACCTGCAATTTTTAATCAAGCAAACGCCGCCTGCCCGAAAGGGCTCGAAATTAAAAGCGCAAGGTGATATTATCTCAGTCAGCGAAGGGATGGCGGAGACACGGTTTCTCCGTTCCCGCGAATGCCGCAGGCGCGAAAGCTAAATTTCCCGGAGGGTTTTAATGAGCAGCAAGATCGAGATGGGGGACACCGTAACTTTCAACTACGAAGGCAAGGTCGAGGACGGCTCCACGTTCCACACGTTCGACGAGGAGCCTCTCATAGTCGAGCTGGGCGCGGGTGCGCTCGTAGGGGGCCTCGAAGAGGAGCTTCTCGGGATGACAGCAGGCGAGGAGAAAACGTTTCAGGTAACACCCGAGAAGGGTTACGGGGTGGAGAACCCGGACATGGTTCAGCAACTCGACTCGAAGCTCTTTACCGAAGCCGGAATGAATCCCGAGCCCGGTATGATTCTCAAAACGCCGCACGGCAACTGCCACGTAACCCGCGTTCTCGAAGACAAGGTCGAGATAAGCTATAACCACCCGCTTGCAGGAAGGACGCTCGACTATCATGTTAAGGTTATCAACGTCTCGAAAAGGTAACCCTTCCCGGACCTGCACTTGCCGTCGAAGCGCGGCGTAAAATCCGCTTGCTAACGCACATCCGGATTCATATACTATTAACTGGAAAAGCGGAATGGAAACCCTTTTGGCCATATTCGTCGGCGTCGGGCTGGCAGCTGCATGCGGGTTCAGGATATTCGTACCGCTTCTGGTCATGAGCATCGCCTCGCTCTCGGGGCAGCTGACCCTCGCCCCGGAGTTCGACTGGATAGGCACTTACCCGGCCCTTGCGGCCTTCGCCATTGCCACCATATTCGAGATAGCCGCGTATTACGTCCCCTGGATAGACAACCTTCTCGATACGGTTGCAGTCCCGGCCGCGACAGTCGCCGGAACGATAGTCATGGCCTCTGCCGTATACGATATGAGCCCGTTCCTGCAATGGGGACTCGGCGTTGTAGTCGGGGGCGGCGTTGCGGGGACGGTACAGGGGTTTACTAGCATCACGCGGATAGCATCAACTGCCACCACGGGCGGCCTCGGGAACTCGGTCGTTTCGACGGCCGAGGCGGCTGGATCGCTCGTCATGTCCATTCTGGCGCTGGCTGTACCTGTCCTTGCGGCGATCCTCGTCCTCGCCTTGCTCGTATTCGCTTTCAGGAAGATTTACGTTTGGATTTTCAGGCGGAACAGGCTGGAGGCCGAAACGAATAATCCACGGCTTAACCGGTAACGATCAGGCCATTTGTCCGTAGACCGCCTCGACGACCTTCTCGGCGGCCCTTTCCCCGGCGTTTATGCAGTCGGGAATTCCGACGCCTCCGAGCGCGCTCCCGGCAATTTCCAGACCTTTCAGCTTCCTGATTCCTGATGCGATCTTTCGTACGAGCTCCATGTGACCGACATAGTACTGCGGAAGGGAGCTCGGGTATCTCTTGAGGAAGGTGAAGAGCGGCTCACCCGTTATGCCCAGCACGGGGCCGAGCTCGGACTTTATTCTTTCTGTGATGGCCTCATCGCTGAGTTCGAGCACTTCAGGCTCGAGCATACCCCCGGCGAAGGCCCTCAAAACCGTATAGCCCTCGGGCGCTCGTCCCGGGAATTTTTCGCTGCTGAAGGAGCATGCGATCATGGTTCTCTTTTCGATCGCGGGCACGACGAACCCGAATCCGTCTATGGGGCGTTTTATGTCCGATAGTTTATAGGCGAGTATGGCGACCACCGACGAGGCGTATTCTATGCCCGCAAGAAGGGCGGCAGTTTCCGGGTCTGTCTTTTCGATGAGCCTCGCTGCGGCGAAGGCGGGCGTCGTTATCACTACGCCGTCGGCGTCGTAAGGGTCTCTATCCGTCGATACGATATAGCCATTCCCGGATTTTGTTATACCGCTTGCCTTTTCGCCGAGCCTCACGGTTCCTTCCCCGAGAACGGAGACAAGCCTGTCGGTGAGCGTGCTCATTCCGTTCCTGAACGATACGAACATGCTGTAGCGGGCCCCGCTGTCCCTCTTCCGCGCCTGGCTCTTCTGCCTGTAGGTTCGGAGCATACCGGCGATGACGCTCCCGTGCTCTTCTTCGAGCTCCATGTACTGCGGCATCGTCGCCCGGAGGCTCAGCCTCTCGGCGTCACCAGTGTAAATGCCGCCTATCATCGGCTGGGCTACCCGTTCGAGCGCCTCCTTTCCGAGCCGCCTTCTAACGAAGCCGGCGACGCTTTCGTCTCCGCCGCGCTTCCGGGGTATCACGAGGTCCATGAGCATCCGGAGCTTCCCGTGCCACGAGAAGAGGGGGGAGGTGAGAAACGGCGTCAGGCGCGACGGCGCGAGCATGACAAACCCTTCAGGTATCTCGATAAGTCCATTGCCTCTCAGGATATAGGTCTTCCGTTTCTTATCGTTGGTTTCTACGAGGTCGCCGTCTAGCCCAAGCCTGCGGCAGAGGTTGAGCCCCCAGGGCTTTGTCGTGATGAAGGCGTCCGGCCCTTCTTCGATGAGAAAGCCGTCCCTTCGTATCGTGGATATGGGGCCGCCGACTCTCTCCGAAGCTTCGAGCAGCACAACTTCGAGTCCCGGATGTTTCTCACACGCGATTTCCCTGACTCGGTTGGCCGCGGCGAGCCCCGTTATGCCGCCGCCTATGACGACGATACGTTTACTCATATGAGTATTTAACCATGATGTGCTCCGGGTTCAATCTGCGGGGGAGCGCCGCACGGATTTCAGGATTCTTCGTGCTCCTTTAGTTTATACAGGAGCGACCGCCTGCTTATTCCCAGAACCTTGGCGGCCCGCGTCCTGTTGCCGCCCGTCTCGGCGAGGGCGCGTTCTATATATGCCCTTTCTATTTCCTGCTTGGCCTCGTTGAAGCTGAGCCTTCCTATCCAGTCTTTTATCGCGGCGCCGGGCCCGGACTCGCCCGTAACCTTCTCGATCCTGGTTATATATTCGGAGTCCGAGAGTATTATCGCCCTTTCGACGACGTTTTCAAGCTCCCTCACGTTGCCCGGCCAGTCGTAGGACGAAAGCTCCGCTATCACCTCGGGGGTCGCCTCTCTCACGCGCCTGTTCACGTGCCTCCCGTACTTCGCGATAAAGTGCGCGACGAGGTCGGGTATGTCTTCCTTCCTTTCCCTGAGCGGAGGAATCCTCACGGGGAAAACGTTGAGCCTGTAAAAGAGGTCGTTCCTGAACCTTCCGTCGGCGACGTCCTGCTCGAGGTCGCGCGACGTCGCCCCTATGATCCTCACATCCACCTTGATCACCTTCGTATCTCCGAGTCGCCTTATCTCGCTTTCCTGGAGCACGCGGAGGAGCTTCGGCTGAAGCTGCATTGGGAGCTCGCCGATTTCGTCGAGGAAGAGAGTCCCGCCGCTCGCCTCTTCTATGAGGCCCCTCCTGGCGGCTTCGGCCCCTGTAAACGCCCCCCTGGCGTATCCAAAAAGCTCGCTCTCTATAAGGGCCTCGGGTATCGCCGCGCAGTTTACGGCGACGAACGGCGAGTCTTTACGCGGGCTGCCGCTGTGTATGGCCTTTGCGACGAGCTCCTTGCCCGTGCCGCTCTCGCCTGTTATAAGCACAGTCGTTTTGAACTGCGAGGCCTTCCGGGAAAGCTCTATGACCTCGCCCATCTTCGCGCTCGAATAGATTATCTCGCCGGGCTCGCCGGCAATTCCCAGCTCGCGCTCGAGATAGTCGTTACGCACCCTGAGCTTCTGCCTCTCCTCGGCCATGCGCATTCTCAGTATGAGCTCTTCGGAGTTTATCGGCTTGTTTATGTAATCTGCCGCCCCGGCTTTTATCGCCTCTATCGAATTTTCCATCGTCCCGTAGGCGGAAATCATTATTATCACGGCCTCGACGTCCCTTTCCCGCGCCTCTTTTAAAAACTCGATGCCGCCCATTCCCGGAAGCCTTATGTCGCATATTATGAAGTCGTAAACCTCCCCTGAATCCATGCGCGCGAGGCCGTCTGCCGCGTTCTCCGCCGACTCGACATCGTAACCCTCCATCCCGAGTATGAGAGAGAGCGTTTCCCGTATTCCCTTTTCGTCGTCAATTACCAGAACTTTCTGCGTTTCCATAATCTCCTGCCGCAGGGAAAACGAGGCTGAACTCCGCCCCGTTTCCCGGCTTGCTTTTTACGTCTATGCGCCCGCCGAACGTTTCCACTATACGGGCCGAAACCGAGAGCCCGAGGCCCGTTCCCTGGCCCGGCTCCTTCGTCGTGAAGAACGGGTCGAATATTTTGTCACGTATTTCAGGGCTTATGCCCGGTCCAGTATCGCTCACGGCTATCGCCACCTCTCCGCTCCCGCCGGCGGAGGTCGATATGACAATCTCGCCTCCATCCTCCACGGCGTCGCGTGCGTTAAGTATAAGATTTATCAGGACCTGGGAGAGCTGCCCGGGATCGGCCTCTATCAGAGGAAGGCCCGGCGTGAGCTCGAGCCTGAGCCCGACCTTCTTCAAAACCCCCTGGCTGTTTACTATCTCCGCCGTTTTCACGGCTGCGTCGTTCACGTCGAGCGCCCTCAGCGAAACGCTCTTCGGCCGGGAATAATCGAGGAGCGTCCTAATTATACGGTCTATCCGGAGAACCTCGTCCTGTATGTTTTTTAAAAACGCCGTCCTCTTTTCGTCGTCCATCTCTGGGGCGCGCGTCATGACCTCCGCATAGCCCCTTATAGCCGAAAGGGGATTACCTATCTCGTGTGCGATTCCGGCAGAGAGTCTTCCGAGAGAGGCGAGCTTCTCTGCTGCGATTAATTCCCTCTGCACGAGGCGGAGCTCCGCGTTCGCCTCTTCGAGCTCGGCTATTTTGTCCCCGAGCTTCTTCTTGCCGCCCTCGATCTCGCCGTACATCTTCCGGAGCGCATCGTAAAGCCGGTTTATCTCCTTGACCTTGCCGACGTCGGCGTTTTCGTAGAACTTCCCCGCGCCGATCTTTTCGGTCGTCTTTATAAGCTCGTGGACGGGCCGCACTATCCTCCGCGAAAGTATGTAGAATCCGAAGAGCGTTATTATCACGAGGAAGAGGATTATCCAGAGCGAGATCAGACGCCGGTTGAGGAGGAGGCTCTCCTGAAGGGGCTCGAGTGGTTGGTAAACGAACACTGCGCCGCCGGGCCCACCGGCGGGTTTTACAAGGGCGGCGATCTTTAGACCGTCGAATGTCGCGAACGGCGGGAAGTTAGCGCCTTCGAAGCCGACTACAGTGTTGCCCGATGTTTTTGCCTGAAGGAGGAGCGGGTCTGTTCTCGTCTCCGCCTCGCCGGACGCCCCGGTATCGAAATATACCCTCCGGCCCCCGAGCTCTATTATTCCCCAGGCCCCGGGATTGAGTACCCCTTTTAAAAATTCCGCCCCGCCCGTAAGGTCGCCGTTCTTCAGATACGAGCCTTCGAGCGCCGTGATTACGGCCTTTACGCCGTTAATATTCCCCTCGACGGCGGACCTTTCCGTCAGCTTGAACGCGATGATGCCTATGAGGAACATCGCGGCGGCCGTTATAAGCATTATGTTTACGAGTATCTCGGCTCTGAGGCCTGTTTGTCGCACGGTTCTCCGGCCTTGTCCGCAGCGCACGGGGACTGCGCATCAGCGGAAGGGATTCCATAAGTTTAGGTCTGTTCGCGGAGGATTGGCAACTATGTCAGAACACGGAAGCCGCCCGTGAATATGTATATCACGGCGGCTATCGAGAGAAACGGCCCGAAGGGAAGGGCGTATCTCAGATTTTCCTTCTTCCGTAGTATAAGGGTGAGGCCGGCTACTGTCCCGATGAGGGAGCTTACGAGCATTATGAAAACGACGCCTTCCCACCCTAAAAACGCCCCCAGCATGGCGAGGAGCTTGACGTCTCCCATACCCATGCCTTCTCTTTTTCTCAGTGCGACGTAAATAAAAGCGATTAAAAACAGAACGCCGCCGCCTATTATGAGCCCGAAAACTGAATCGAGAAACGGTACTTCGTTTAGCAGCACAAGGAAGCCGTCGAGACTGTAGCCGACCCTCTCCATGAGGGCCCGGCTCGCGGCCCAGTCTGTCGAGAGAGCGCCGAAAACGAGACCGACGAGTATGCCCGGTATCGTGATCACGTTCGGGATTATCATGTGCTCGAGGTCTATGAAAGTTATCACTATCAGCGCGTAAATGAGCGCGAGGTAAAAGACGGCATCGATTGTTAGGCCGAATTTCGCGAGCACCGCTACCGCCATAACGCCGGCCAGCGCTTCGACGAGCGGGTAAACGGGGGAGATGCGCGCGCCGCAATCGGCGCACTTTCCGCCGAGGGCGAGGTATCCGAATATGGGGATGTTGTGGTAGAACCTTATACCCTTTCCGCAGGATGGGCAGCGGGAAGGGGGAAATACTATCGATTCTTCCCGCGGGAGCCTGTATATGCAGACGTTGAGGAAACTGCCGACGACCGAGCCGAATATGAAGGCGAATATGTAAAGGAGCGCGCTGTTCTCAGACACTTGACCTTTCCGGCCGCTCGCTCTTGAGCTCGACGTTGGCGATGATTTTACTCTTTATCTCGTCGAGCGCCTCGGCGAAATGTATCTCCGTTATCCGGAGCTTTTTCTTCCGGTTCCTGAGATGCTCCCTTATGGCGATGATCGAAGCCCTCTGGCAGAGAAGCTCGATGTCGGCGCCGGAAAGCCCGGTGGCCTTGGCGGCGAGCTCCCGGAGGCCGGCGTCCTTGGATATCGGTTTTCCGCGCGTGTGTATCTTGAGTATTTCGTAAAGCTCTTCCTCACCCGGGTAGGGGATGTTGAGTATAAGGTCGAACCTTCCCGAACGCAGTATCGCGGGGTCGACCATGTCCACGCGGTTGGTCGCGCCGAGTATGAGCACCTCCCGTAGGTCTTCGACGCCGTCCATCTCGGTCAAAAGCTGGCTTACGACCCTTTCCGCCACTCTAGTACCGTCGGATTCCCTCCGGGGCGGCGCGAGGGCGTCTATCTCGTCGAAGAACACTATGCAGGGCGCAACCTGCTTTGCCTTCTTGAACACTTCCCTTACGGCGCGCTCCGACTCGCCGACATATTTCGAAAGGAGCTCCGCGCCCTTTACGGATATGAAATTCGCCCCGCTCTGGTTGGAGAGCGCCTTTGCGAGGAGGGTCTTTCCCGTTCCCGGGGGGCCGCAGAGGAGTATGCCCTTCGGGGCCTTGGTGTCCGTAATCTCGAATAAATCTTTATGTATAAATGGCCATATCACGGCCTCGATAAGCTTTTCCTTTATATCCTTGAGGCCGCCTATATCTTCCCACGTGACCTTGGAAATTTCGACGAAAATTTCCCGTATAGCCGAGGGCTCGACGTCCTTGAGCGCGTCCAGGAAGTCGCCCATGCCGACCTTCACCGGCGTTATCTCGCCGCCCTGGAGCATAAGGTCGTCGTCGGCTTCCTCGATTTCGGAGAGCGACTTCCGGAGGGACTTCATCGCGGCCTCGCGGCAGAGGTTTTCTATGTCGGCGCCGACGAATCCGTGCGTAAGGTCCGCCAGCTTCTCGATCTCTATGTCGTCGTCGAGAGGCATCCCGCGCGTATGTATTTCGAGTATCTGCGCACGGCCGTTCCTGTCAGGAACGTCGAGGCTGACTTCCCTGTCGAACCGTCCTGGTCTCCTGAGCGCGGGGTCGAGTGCGGATGGAAGATTGGTTGCGCCGATGACGACGACGTTGCCCCTGTGCTTTAGCCCGTCCATGAGCGAAAGGAGCTGCGCGACGATGCGCTTTTCGACGTCGCCCGAGACCTTGTCTCTCTTCGGGGCTATGGCGTCGAGCTCGTCGAGGAATATTATCGACGGCTGGTTTCGCGACGCTATCTCGAATATGTCGCGAAGCCGCGCCTCGCTCTCCCCGTAGAACTTGTGCATAATCTCAGGGCCGTTTATGACCTGAAAGTTCGCGTTGGTTTCGTGAGCGACGGCCTTAGCGAGAAGGGTTTTGCCGCTTCCGGGAGGGCCGACGAGGAGTATGCCCCTCGGCGGGTCTATGCCGAGCTTGTCGAAGAGCTGGGGATATCTAAGCGGAAGCTCGACTATCTCCCTGACCTTTGCAATCTGCTCCCTGAGACCGCCGACATCCTGAAAGCTGACGCGGGAGCTGTCGAACTTCGTTTTCGGTTTCTTTCGTATGTCGAGCCGTGTCGAGCCCCTTATCACGACCGAATCGGACGGTATGACGCCCAGCACCTGAAAGTCCTCGAGCCCCGTCGTCGGGAGCTTCACCCTTATCTTGTCGCCGATAGTGATCGGGTAGCCGTCGAGCCTTTCGAGGAGGTACTTGTTCTCGTTCCCGTTATACAGCATGTCGCTGTTACGCGGGGAAAGGACGACCTTCGTCGCCGACTTGCCGTCTATCTTCTTGACGAACACGTGATCGTCGATCTCGACGCGGGCGTTCTCACGCGTGATCCCGTCGATCTCGATGACGGACTGCTCGGGCTCGCTCTTGTCTATCGGAGCGACGCGCACGACTGTCTTTCTCTTGCCGCCTATCTCGACGAGGTCCCACGCGTTAACCCCGAGCTCCTTCATGTCGACCGGCTTTATGCGCGCGATACCCTTGCCAAAATCCTTTTTCGGCAGCTCGCTTATCCTGAACGATATCATGGCTAATCCCAGTAAAGATATTACCGCTCGCCATTTTTACGGTCAAGAAAATTTTGGGTTTCTGAAGAGCCGTTTGAATAAGCGGGAGCCGTTTATTATAATTTGTGAAATCCTTAACAATGAAGCCCCAGAAAATGAAGCCCAAGTGAAGCTGCGCTCACTTACCCTTAGAAACTTCAGATCCTACGCGGCGGAGAATTTCGCCTTCCACGACAGGGTCAATCTCATTCACGGCGAAAACGCCCAGGGCAAGACGAATCTTCTGGAAGCCGTTCACTTCCTTCTGGCTTTCAAACCCTTCAGGCAGGTAAGGCACGAAGAGCTGATCACTATCGGAGCCTCCGAAGCCAGGATAAAGGGCGAGATAGAATCACCGGCCGGGCTCGACGAGGTTCACATCACGCTCAGCGGCGAAAAGAGGACGATAAAGCTTAACGGAAAGCTCGTCTACAACGCCGCGAAGGCCCTCGGGAGGTATAACGTCGTCGCGTTTCTGCCGTCGGACATCGAGCTCGTAAAGGGGAGCCCGCAGACGAGGAGGCGATACCTCGACGCGCTCATATTTTCGCTCGAGCCCGCGCACCTCACCGAGCTCAGGCAGTATCACCGATTATTGATTCAGCGGAACTCCATACTCTCCAAGGGGCGTGGCGTTACGCCCGAGAGTCTCGAGATATGGGACGAAAAGCTTGTCGAGACGGGGAGCCGGGTCATATCCCGGAGGATCGGGTACGTAAAGAAAATGACGCCCCTTCTGGCCCGCATATACGCGGCCACGTCGGGGAGCCGCTCCGAGGCTTCCCTCAGCTACTCCACCTCCTTCGCCGCCGGAGGCGACGTTGCTACGGCCTACGCTGAGAACCTCCGCGCATCCTTCCCGAAAGATCGTGCGCGCGGTCACACGACGCTCGGGCCGCACAGGGATGTCCTCGCCTTTTCCATAGACGGCAAGGACGCGTCGACCTACGCCTCGCAGGGGGAGTCGAAGAATTTCGCGCTCGCCTTACGAACCTCCGAGATAGACCTCATCACCGAGACGCTCGGTAAAACGCCTGTCCTTCTTCTGGACGACGTTACGAGCGAGCTCGACGAGCGGAGAAGGAAGTTCCTGTTCGAAATGCTGGGCGGATTTCCGGGACAGATTTTCATAACTACGACAAATCCGGAAGAGGTGCTCCTCAAGGGAGAGATGAAAGCCTTCCGCATCAGGAAAGGCCGCGCCGAGGCGGCGCTCGTCAAAAAGTAATCCCGGAGCCGGGCCGCTTTCGGCTCGGTGCGTCTACGTAAAATTTCTCGGTTTATTCAGTAAAGCTTGATATAATTTAAACCTGAGCGAGGCATGAGCGAGAAAGCGTTTCAGGATTACTGGGAAAAGAACAGGTGCTGGGGCTGCGGCGGGGAGAACGAGCACGGGCTTCATCTGAAGAGCCGCTGGTCGGGCGACGCTGCCGTGTCGGAATTCATTCCTTCACCGTACCACAAGGCCGGCCCCGACTACTACCTCAACGGCGGGATAATCTGCACGATAGTCGACTGCCATTCCATATGCACGGCCATAGCCGACGCCTACAGGCAGGAGGGAAGGGCGCTAAACACGGAGCCCTTCATATGGTACGTGACGGGCTCGATAAAGGTCGACTACTACAAGCCCACTCCTATAGACGCCCCCGTGCATCTCAGTGCGAGCGTCGAAAAAAGGGAGGGCAGGAAGAGCGTCGTCACCTGCAGCGTGTATTCCGGTGATGTGCTCTGCGCGAAGGGTGAGGTTCTGGCTGTCAGGGTTCCGCCGGAAAAATGGTACGGGTAGAAACTATCGGCGAAGCCATGCATACCCGAGAGGCATGAATGAAATCATATAAGAGAGCAACTGCATTACTTGCCCTGATTCTATTGGTTCTCCCTGCCGCCGCACAGGCTGCGTCCAGGAATGTGCCCAAAACCGTTAAGGCAAAGCTCGTCGCCGACGTTACTTCGATCGCGCCGGGCTCGACGTTCAATCTCGGCGTTCTTTTAAACGTCTCTCCCGGCTGGCACGTTTACTGGAAGAATGCCGGGGATTCCGGGCTGCCGACGTCGGTCGAATACACTCTCCCCGAAGGATTTCACGTCAGCGAGCCCGGGTGGCCGGTACCCGTCGTTTTCGTCGGAGCGGGGGACGTGGTCGATTACGGCTACGAGGATTCCCTTCTTCTTTATTCCAGCGTCACCGTTCCCGAAGAGCTTCCGGAGGGAGAGAAGGTGCCCCTTAAAGCCGTAGTCTCGTGGGTCAGCTGCAAGGACATATGCATACCCGGAAAGGCCGAGCTCGAAATCAGGCTTCCCGTATCCGGAGAATCCGAGGCGGCTAACTCCGCCCTCTTCTCGGAATGGGAAAAGCGGCTTCCTCTGGGGGAGTTCGACCAGAGAAACCCATTCGACATAGAGGTGAATACAGAGAGCACCGCGAAAAACCTGACTTCGGTCAAAATTTTCCTCGACGCAAGGCGCGAGCTGACGGACATCGCTCTCTATCCTAACCCGGGAGACTCGCTTATAGTCGAGGATATCACGGTAACGCCCAGGCCCGGCGAAAATCACACCGAGATATCGTTCCTCGTAAAGAGGCTAAGGGGCAGCGGCTCGACACAGATAAACCTCGATACCCTGATAGCCTTTACCGAAAAGGACGGGACGAGGTCCGGCGTCGAGCTGCCGGTTACGCTCGACATTTCCGAATAATCTCAACTAATACCTGAAGGAGGATTTTATGGGATTTCTGAACGACCTTGGACTCTTGCTGCTCCGCGTTTTCTCAGGCGCCATGATGATAGCGTGGCACGGCCTACCCAAGCTCTCCGATCCGGGGAAGTTCATAGGGCATCTCGAAACGAGCGGCTACCCTCTCCCGATTGTGCTGGGATACGGCGCCATCGCCGCCGAAACCCTCTTTCCGCTCCTCATAATTCTCGGCCTCTTCACCCGCGTCTCGGCCGTGATCGCCGCCGGGAACATGCTTGTCGCCGCAGTCGTACATCACATGATAATCAGCGGCGACTCCCTTTCCGATACCGAAAAGGCGCTCCTCTATTTAGCGGCGTTCGTATTCCTCGCGCTCGCCGGCCCCGGCAAGTGGACACTCGGAAGGCTTACGGGGATGAAGTACCGTTCCTAGAGCGCTTCCACTTACAGGTTTAAACGGGGCTCTTGTCCCGGGTGCGGCATTGTCATTTTCCGCTCGGCGGGCTTAAGTTTCCGTGTCGTTCCCCTAGCGCCATTTTCCGGGTTATTCTTAACCGAAAATTAACCGCACACGCGTACACTCTGAGGACGGAGCTCACAGCACATGGCGAAAAAACGGATACTCGTAATAGGCGGCGGTTTCGCGGGGGTCAAATGCGCCGAAACCCTCAGGAAAAAGCTCAAGCGGCACGAGGCCGACGTCGTCCTCTTCAACAGCGAGAATTACATGGTATTCCAGCCCCTTCTGGCCGAGGTCGTCGGGGCGTCGATAAGCCCCGAGCCCGTGGCCGTTTCCCTCCGCCAGATGCTCCCAGGGGTCTACTGCAGAACGGAGGACATCACCAAGGTGCACCTCGACAAGAGCTGCGTCGAGTTCGTGGACGACCTCGGGCACATGGGCTCCATGTATTACGATCACCTCGTCCTTGCCTGCGGCTCGGACGTCAATCTCTCGATGGTGCCGGGCATGGCCGACCACTCCTTTCCGCTGAAGACGGTCGGCGACGCCGTCGCGCTCAGGTACCACGTTCTGAGACAAATGGAGAACGCGGAAATATGCGATAACGTAGACCTCAGAAAATGGTATCTCTCGTTCGTGATAGTCGGCGGAGGGTTCAGCGGCGTCGAGGTTGCGGGCGAGATAAACGACCTCGTCCGCTCCACTTACAAATACTACAGGAACATTCCCAAGGAGGAGATCAGGGTCACGCTGATTCACTCGCGCGACCAGGTGCTTCCCGAGGTGAGCTCGAGGCTCAGGGACTTCGCACGCATGGAGATGGAAAAGGCCGGTATAAAGGTGCTCCTGAACCGCCGGGTTTCGTGCGTCACTCCGGAGGGCGTAAGCATAGCGGACGGGTCGATGGTAAACGGCGCGACGATAGTCTGCACGATAGGCAACGCCCCGTCGGAGATGGCCAGGATGCTCGACCTGCCGAAGGAAAAGGGCCGCTTCCTCACGGGGCCCGACATGCGCGTTTCAGGGATGGAAAACGTGTGGGCGATAGGGGACTGCGCCGTCATCGTGAACGACTACGACAAGACGGTGAGCCCGACGACCGGGCAGTTCGCCGAGCGCGAGGGGAGACAGGCGGCGGAGAATATACTCCGCGTGATAAAAGGGGAAAAAACGAAGCCGTTTAAATTCAGGCCCCTGGGCCAGCTGTGCGCCATCGGAGGACACAATGCCGTGGCCGAGTTTCTCGGGATGCACATATCCGGGTTCATGGCATGGTTTCTCTGGCGCTCGGTCTATCTCTTCAAGCTCCCGAGCATTTCCCACAGGCTCAAGGTGGGGTTCGACTGGGCCTGGGAGATATTCTATTCGCGGGACCTCGCTCATCCGAAGGGTGACAAAACGGACAGGGTCTCGAGGGCGCACTTTCTGCCGGGCGATTATGTGTTCAAGGAGGGCGATCCCTCGACCGACTTCTACATAATCGAGTCGGGCGAGGTAGAGGTGCTGAGGAAGTCCCCCGAGACCGGGCAGGAAGTGACGCTCGCCGTCCTCGGGCCGGGGAACTTCTTCGGCGAAATGTCGCTCCTCGACGGAAGGAACCACAAGGCGAGCATCAGGGCGAGGACGAACGTCGAGCTCACTGTCATGGGAAAAAAGGTTTTCCAGCAGATATCGGGCACGCTGAAGCCGTTCAGGGATTTTCTGAACGAGGCTGTAAGGAGGCGGGGAAGCGATATATGGCAGCGCCTGCCCGCGGCATACGAGATACTCCGTAAGGAGCCGCTCTCGACCTTCCTGCGGCCGGTCCCCGCCGTACTCGCTCCGGACGACACATTCGAAAAGGCGGTGGAAGTCCTCGGGGGAGACGTCGATTTCTGCTGCATAGTCGATGACGGCAGGCTCTCGGGCATTCTCACGCATACGGACGTATTCCGAGCGGTGGACGACGGGGTGAAAACGGGGACGCCCGTTTCCGGTTTCATGAACAAGTCACCGGTCGTCGCGAACTCGGGGGATGCGAGCATCGTCGTCGCCGAAGTCATGCACGACCGCGACCTCAAGTGGCTCCCGGTTATCGACGACACCTGCCATCCTAACATCCGGGGTTACGTGAGGCGCGACCTCATGATAGCGTTCGTCATCGAGAAGCTGAGAGAGACGGGCTACATCACCTGACTCCGGCCCCCGCCTGCCGAGTTCCGCTCCTTATAAACCCTCGAAGACGTGAATCCGTATTATCCATTTCCCGCGGCGGCTTATAGAGTCCGCCTCCGGGTTCCCGTAACTTGAATTGAAAATTTTTTGGGGTTAGAATGGTTTTCAGCGGAAGGAGGGGGGATAAATCCGGTTAAAGGAGACAGAAATGTTTAAAACCCTCGGCATCTTATACATAGCGTTATTACTTCTCGGCACCGCGGCGTCCGCGGCCGAAAAGGACATCACCACGGCTGAGTTCAGGCAGCTTTACACGAGCCTCCTTGCAGGAAAGACGCTCGTTTCCACGACGGAGAAAGACGGCGTTACAGTCACGAAGCAGAGGATATTCGGCCAGCCGGTCGACCTCGGCGGCGGCGACTTCGACATAGCCACCACAATGGTGATCACGAAGACGAAGGACGGCGCACAGGTTCAGAAAGTGACTCTAAACATACTCGACAGGATCAATTCCATAGGCAATTACCCGGTCATATACGAAGAGACCACGAAGATGGTCGTCGAAGAGGCCGGCTCGGCCCCTCGCACCACGGAGGAGGCGGAGTTTGCCGGCCTTTTCCGCGCATCCAAAAACGACAAGGGCGGATTCGACGTTCACAATTTCGGCCTGATACCGTCTGTGGCGGTCGATAACGATTCCAACGATATCGCGGGTGCGAATCTTTCCTTCTCCTGCTACCCAGTCGGGGCTGTCAGTGAGTGCGTTCTTACCGTAAGGGATTACAAACTCGGCGACTACACTCCGCTGGTCGGGTATCAACTCGCCGAACCGATAGGCGACGACCTCGTAGAAACTTCTCGGGAAGTGAAGAATTAACGGTTATATTTATAGGTGTATAGTAGTTTTTTGCAAATTGAAAGGGAGGCAATAAATTGAAAAAAGTATTCTTTTTGCTGGCGTTTGTAGCACTTCTCGCGGGATGTCAAACCTATAATCCTGTCGTCGACCCAAGGAGCGTAGGCAATGAGGACGCCTACTACCGCGACCAGGCCGAATGCAGGGCCATAGCCCAGCAGGGAGCGCCCGGCTGGAAGGATACCGCGAAGGATACGGTAGTCGGCGGCGCGGTCGGAACGGGTACCGGCGCGCTTCTCGGAACCATTGCCGGAAGCACTGTAAAGGGGCTTGCTTACGGCGCCGTAATCGGAGGTCTTGCGGGCGGAGCGAAAGGGGTATATGATTCGGAAAAGGGGTTCGAACAGATATACCGCAACTGCATGGCAGGAAGAGGGTATAACGTTCTGAACTGATACTCTTAACCGAATGAGCAGCAAAAATATCGGGAAGCTACTTGAGCTCTTTGATCTCGGTAACGACTTCTCGGACGAACAGCTGAAAAGCGCCTACAGGGATCTCGTGCAGGTCTGGCATCCGGACAAGTACGAGAGCAACGACAGGCTTAAAGAGCGCGCCGAGACCAAGATAAAAGAGATAAACGAGGCCTACGGCACGCTGCGCGCGCTCCTCGAGGCGAGGAATAATTTTGCCTCGGTGAACGGCGGGCGGAAGGCGAAGGGCAATCCGAGCCTTCTCGGAAGCGTCTTTCATCCGACGGATTTTTCTCACGAGAGCGAAGCCGCTTTCGTGCACGCCCTCAAGATAGCTGTTTTGGCCAACGCCAGGCTCAATCTGTTCCACGTATCTCCCGACAAAGACCGTAACGTGCTGCCGGAATTCCCGAAGATAAGGGATACCCTTATTAGATGGAACGTAATCTCCGCCGAAAACCCGGAAGAAGACATACGCAAGATGGGGTTTGCCTACAGTAAAGTCGTCGGCGTTCACAGCGACCCCGTAAGCTCCATACTGAATTACCTTAAGTCCTATCCCTCCGACATCACGGTTATCGCCACGCACGGCAGGAACGGCGTCGAAAGGCTGGTTCATAAGTCTGTCGCGGAGAAAGTGTCGAGGGAATCGGGCGGAATGACGCTGTTCCTTAAAAAAGCGAACGCGGGCTTCGTTTCGCAGTCGGACGGAACGGTAACGCTCAGGAACATACTCGTCCCGGTCGACGTCGAGCCCGACCCGCACCTGGCGGTCAACGCCGCGATGAAGTTCGCGAGCCTTCTCGGTAACGGCTCGTGCGTCTTCACGCTTCTCTACGTCGGCGACCCGGCGCGCCTGCCGGCCATAAAACATCCCGACAAGGATTCCTGGGAATGGAAGCACCTCATGCTCGAAGGGAACGCGGTCGAAACCATTCTCAAGGTAGCTTCCGAAATACCCGCGGACCTTATAGTCATGGGTACGCAGGGCCACCAGGGCTTTCTGGACGCTCTGAGGGGCAATACCACGGAGCAGGTCCTCCGGGCAAGCTCGTGTCCCATACTCGCCGTACCCGAAAGGAGAAGGTGGGCCAGGTAATTCAGGCCGATCCTTTCTTCGGATCATCCGGTATCTTTCCTTTAAATCACACCTCTACAACAGCCGCTTTTAGGGTAAATCTCTACGTCTATTTTTTATAGCCGGGTTGCGGTCAGCGTAACCTCTTCTATTACAGGAACAGGAAACAGAGCAGCATAATTATCGTCGGCAGAAAAGCCGCCAGGAAAAGCCCCAGGGGAGATACGGCGTTTCCGAAGTGTCTCTTGAGTATCGACTGCCCGGCAGGATTGGGGGCGTTGGCGATAACCGTCAGGCCGCCTCCCGTAACCGCTCCAGCGACGACGGCGTATTTGAGCCCATCCGTGAAATCGGGCACGAGAGTGCTCAGGTATGTGATGGCCGCGTTGTCGTTAAAGGCTGTCAGCACTGTAGCAGTGAGCATCAGCGGCACCTCGCCGAGGCTCCCCAGGACGGGTGCGATCCACCATCCCTGAAGGCCGCCGTGAATGACGAGACCCGCCAGGAAAAAGCCCACGAGTATAGGAGACTGGAGGTTGATCCTGTTCTGATAGGGCGCGCTTATCTGGGCGAAACCGAGGAAGAACAGGAGCCCGAGCATGAACAGCGGCGTATTGTGAGAATTGACTATTGTCCAGCCCATGAACAGAAGGTGCACGACGGTCACCCAGAGCGGAACCGGGTCTTCCCGGTCGTCCCAGTCGGGGTCTCTGTATTCCGGCCGCTCGTCTTCGGGCAGAAGCCCGGGCAGAAGTCTTCTCATTTTGCCGAGTCTTACCTGTTCGAGGCGCTTTTCGAACGCCTCGCGTATCAAGTTCTCGCTTATTCCCTCGGCCTTTAACTTCGGAAGTACATCCGCTTCCATCTTTTTCTGTACCACGGCCAGAAGCTGGTTTGTTTTTTCGCTTATCGATTCTACGTATCCTGATTCGGTCTTGACGGAATCCTTGATTTTCTCGAATTCGGATTCTACCAGGTACTTCGGTACGTATTTGTTTTCGATCCGGTCCATCAGGCTCTGGAGCGCGAATTTCTCCTGAAGCCGGGAGAGCTCTTTCCGGAAATACAGGAAATAGAGGCCGTTTGCGACGATGATACCTGTAAATGCCTTCCAGCCGAAGTGCATGAGCATGAAGTCGGTCCCCCAGTTCCACGGCGCGGACACCATGAGCACCGGCGGCGCGGCGAAATGCGTCAGCGTGCCGCCGACGGAGATGTTGACGAAGAGAAGACCGAGGGTCGCGTACTTGAGCTTGCTGCCCGGATTGAGAGAGTAGAATTTCTCTGAGAGAACGAGCGCGGAAATGGTTATCGCGGCGGGTTCCGTTATGAACGAGCCGAGAAGGGGGCCTATCGTGAGTATCGTCAACCAGAGCGAAGCCATGGTGCCGCCGAATATCTTTGCGACTGTCCACATCGCGGATTCGGCGAGCTTCAGTATGGGCCTCGTAGCGGCGAGCGTCATGATGACGAATACGAAGGCCGGCTCCGTGAAATTCACCTTGTGAGTGGTATAGCCGACGAATGTGGACCAGCCGAATTTAGCCGTTATCACGGCGCACAGTACGACTGTCCAGAGCCCGAAGACGACTTCGACTTCCCCGAGGAAGTGGAAGGCGTTGGCCGAAACACTCATCGAATCCCTGGGGGCTTCGCCCCTTTTGATTTTTTCCTCGTGCTCGTGCCGGAGCCTGTGGGAGATATTCATGAATTTGCTCGCCACAAACGTATGAATGATCGCGCACAAAAAGATAAGTGTGGCTACAAGGTTGAAGGGCTCCTGCTTTATGCGCTCGAGAAGTATCGCCGAAATACTGCTCAGGTTGGAGTCGTTGTAGCTTTCGAGCGGGGGCGGGAAGGCGAGCGTTTCGGCCGATGGAGGAGAAGCTGCGTAGGCAAAAGAAGTAAAGGCAGCCGCAGCCAGGATCGCAAGCCCGGCGAGCAGGAAAGCTTTTTTTCTGTGCATGAAGCCGTGTCCTTTATAAAATTAATTTCAAAAGGGCTCGACAGGTAGCCTCGTGACTGCCCGGCCCCGGCCGGGGGTAGGGCGCTTCAATAAACCCCAGCCCTATTTTATACAATCCCGTGAGCGATTAACAGGTAAGGAACCAGATTTTTTCAGGGGTTTTCCTGACGGTAGATTTGCTGCTGATATTCGAGGGGTACTTCTCCGATGTTGTTAGTGATGTGAAGGTTGCCTTTATCGTCCACCCATCGATAAAAAGCTGCCCCGGAGCCCCCGGTTTGTCTCCCGGCCCCGGCTTCGGGAGGGGTGACGCCTGCTGCTGCGCCGGTGGATTCGTCGGGCGGGGTTTCTTCTTCGTCTTCCGGCAGGGGAGTCGGTTTAGGTTTGGCGGGATTTACTTCGAGGTTACTCTTCCTCTGGGGAGTTTTGCCCATTGTCGTCCCTTCGCCCATCGAGGAAAGGCCGAAGTTATCGAGGTCTTCGTCCGGCCAGTAGTAATATTCGTAGGGCTCTTCTTCGATTACCACCGGAGCTTCGGCGCCCTCAGGGGCTGCCGGCGCTTCCTCGCCTGCCGCTCCGCCTTCGTCTTCCTGGGCGCGTACCTCGAATGTAGCGAGGACCAGGGTAAAAATAAGAATGGCCGACAGGGTCAGTAGAAAACGGGTCGTTTTTGTTATCTCCGGCATCGAGCTTAATTATACACCCGGGCGGTTTCCGAAAAAACGGGTTTCTTGCCGGCCGAGGGGCGTAGCACTCCCGCAATTGGAATGACATTCCACTCTCTAATATGTGATAGAGTATTTAGCAAAAAGAATAAGGAGGTTTTTCATGAATCGCCGAATTCTCGGGGCTGTCTTCATAGCCGGGGCGTTATATCTTTCGGGGGGAGCGCCGCACATCGCGGCCGCGCAGGACGGGGTCACTTTCGTCGCGGAGGAATCGGATGTCGTCTCCGCTGCAACCGGCAAGGGCGTATCGGTAAAGAGCGTGTGCCCGGGCGGAAAGAAGCTCATCGGCGGGGGAGGGGAGTGCTCGGGCTACCTCAACACGATAGGGAGGGCGGCCCTTACAATAAACGCCCCCCGGCCCGACGAGTCCGCGTGGCTCGTCGAGTGCACGAACCTTAATCCGACCGCCGGCGAAATAATGGCGCGGGCATGGGCGGTATGCGCCGACCCGGGCATCCTCGGGAAGTAATGCCCGGAAACATTTCCGGTGCGATAATCCACGAGCTAGCACTGCCGGTCCACCCTCACTTTGACGGACTCGGTATCTTGAATAATATCGTGTAGAGGACGGGAACCACCACGAGGGTGAGCACAGTCGCCACCAGGAGCCCGAACATTATCGTCACGGCCATCGATACGAAGAACGCGTCCTGAAGAAGGGGTATCATGCCGAGAATGGTCGTCGCGGCAGCCATCATCACGGGGTTGAGCCTGCTCACACCCGAATCGACTACGGATAAGTATTTATCCTTCCCGCTCTTGATCTCGCTGTCTATCTGGTCTATGAGGACTATGGCGTTCTTGATGAGCATGCCCGAGAGGCTGAGGAGCCCGAGGAGTGCCATGAATCCGAAGGGCTGTTTGAACAGAAGGAGCCCGACTGTCACACCGATTATCGAAAGGGGAACCGTGAGCCAGATTATGAGCGGCTGCCGTACGGAGTTGAAGAGGAACACGACCACCAGCACCATCATCCCGAAGAATATGGGGAGCTTCGTCGCGAGCCCCGCATTCGCGCGGGCTGAGTCTTCGGCTTCGCCTCCCCAGGCGATGTAATAACCCGGCATTCCCTTAAGGGGAAGCATGTCGGAATCTTTTATCGGTATTACGTCGTGCGTGAAATCCTTGAACGGATTGTCTTCGGGGCCGAAGCTCTGCTCTGTGACCTTTCCGACGTCCACGTTGAGCGCCTCTTCTATCTGAGGCTTGACCCGCACGAGAAGCTCGCTCGGAAGCTCCGTCCTCGGGTCGGCGTGGATCTTTATCATAGTCATACGGTCGCGCCTGCCAATGTTGGCGTCTTCCGTTTCGGTGTTGAAGCCGGAAACAACCTGACCTACAGGAATCATCCTCCCGGCCGCCGGGCTCCAGACCTGAAGGCTCTGTATCGTATCGAGGTTCAGCCTCTCGTTATCGGGGGCCCTCGCGATTATCGGGAGGAGCTGGCCCTCGAAAGTGGTCTTGTCCCTGTAGACGCCGGTCGTCGTCCCGGAGAACGATTCCTGGAACACTTTCGCAACGTCCGGCCTCGAAATCCCGAGCTGGCTTGCCTGCGCCTCTTCGAGCTGGGGCCTTACCACCTTGACCTTCTCTTTCCACTCGTCCCTTACGGCCTTCGCCTGAGGGTCGGACCTCAGTATGTCCTTAACAGTTCCGGCGAGCTCACGGAGTACCGTTCTATCGGGGCCGTAAATTCTGAGCTGTATCTTTCCGCCTTCACCCGGACCGAGGAGGAATTTTCTCGCGTTTACGACGGCGTTGGGGAGGAGGTTTTCGAGGTCGGTCTGAGTCTTGTTAATTACCTTGTCTATTACACTATACTCCTCGACCGAAGCAAGTATCACGGCGAAGCTGGACGACGCCTTTCCCGGGACGTAGGTCAGAAGGAATCTCGGGTCTCCTCCGCCGATTTCGCTCGTTACGTCGGTTACGCCCTCGATGCCCTTAAGATATTCTTCGGCCTTTTCGAGCTCCCTGGCCGTATCCTGAATTCTGTAGCCTTCGGGGAAATAAAACTCGACGAAGAACTGCGCCCTCGTCGCGGTGGGGAAGAACATTGTCTTTATGAATCCGAATCCTATAAGAGACAGTATAAAAAGCCCGACGACCGCGCCGATCGTTATGTAGCGAAATCTTATTGCGGAGACGAGGAGCTTTTTGTATGCCTGGAAGAACCTGCCGGCATACGGGTCTTTGGCCGGCTCGTTGCCCTTCGTGTCCTTTTTCTTGAGGAAGTATTTGCACATGAGCGGCGTTATGGTGACGGCCGTCACCCAGCTGAACATGAGCGATATCAGGATGACCTGAAAGAGGCTCCGGCAATACTCGCCGGTGCTGTCCTTGGATGTTCCGATTGCAGCGAACGCCAGGACTGCCACTACTGTCGCGCCTAAAAGGGGCATGGCTGTCTGCCCCACAATATCCCGGGCCGCTTTTATGGCGTCTTCTCCCTGCTCCATTTTTATCTTCATGCCGTCGACTACCACTATCGCGTTATCGACGAGCATTCCGAGGGCTATGATCAGGGCTCCGAGTGAAATTCTCTCAAGAGTAATATTCCACATGCCCATGAAGACGAACGTGCCGCATATGGTGATGAATAGAACCGCCCCGATGATAAGCCCGCTCCTGAGGCCCATTGCGAAGAGGAGGACGACCACGACAATGATAATTGCCTCGACGAGGTTTATGACAAATCCGTTTATTGACTGGGTTACGGACTCCGACTGGAGCGATATGACTTCGAGCTCCATTCCGAGCGGGGCGAGCGGCTCGAGCTCCTTTATCTTCTCGTCAATCTGCTCTCCCATCGTGACGACGTTGCCGCCGAGCACTGTCGAAATGGCGAGCCCGATCGCGGGCTTGCCGTTGTACCTGAGAATATTTTTTGGCGGGTCCTTATAGCCTTTTCTGACGTCGGCGACGTCTCTCAGATAGACGAGACTGTCACCCCCTCTGCTGCTGATTAAAAGGTCGCCAAACTGGTCGACGGACGTGAACTCCCCCGTCGGATTTACCGGAAAATACTCCTGCCCGACGTCTATCCTCCCCGCGTCTGACGGCAGGTTCTTCGCACGGAGAGCGTTGTATATGTCGAACTGGGATATTTCAAGCGCGGCCATCTTCGTCCGCGACATCTCGACGTAAACCGCCTCGGGCTGCTCGCCGTAGAGGACGATCTTCTTGACGTCGTCCACTAAAAGAAGCTCGCGCTTTAGAAGGTCCGCATAGTCCTTGAGCTCGGCGTACGTGTATCCATCGCCCGTGATCGCGAGATAAACCCCGTAGACGTCGCCGTAATCGTCGTTAACGAGGGACGGGCCCGCGCCGGGGGGAAGCTGGGCCTGGTAGTCGTTTACCTTACGCCGGAGCTCGTCCCAAACCTGGGGCAGGCTTTTCTTGTCGTATTCGTCCTTTATTACGGCCTTAACGGTCGAGAGCCCGCGGGATGAAGTCGATTCGACTCGTTTCAGCTGGCCGAGCTCCTGAACGGCTTTCTCTATGACGTTGGTGACCTCTTCCTCGACCTCGGCCGCGGTGGCGCCGGGGTAGGGGGTCAGAATTATCGCTTCCTTGATGGTGAATTCGGGGTCTTCCAGCCGGGGCAGGCTGCGGAAGGACTGAAATCCGAGATAAATGCAGACGATCGTTAGAGTGATCGTGATTACACTTTTCTTGATGGAGTATTCGGCTATGTTCATTATAGGAGACCGAAGGCGTCAGTCCATGAGCGTTACCTGCATCCCTTCCCTTAGCTGCGTAATCCCGGATACGACGACCATTTCGCCGGATTTGAGTCCGCCGAGTATTTCTATGTCTCTCTCTCCGGTAACCGAGCCGACCGAGACCTTCCTCTTATGCACTGTGGAGTTATTCTGATCGACCACCCATACGTACTGCCCGTCGCCGTCGCCCGGAACCACGGCGATGGCCGGGATGATGAAGTATTCTCCGTTCCTGTTCTCGTTGATCTTGCCCCGGGAGTGTACCTGCGCCGTCATGCCGGGCAGCACTCTAATCGTATCCGGCTGGTCCATGCTCAGGGTCGCCCTGTAAGTCTGTGTCCGCGGATCGGCCTGTGCGCTCACCTCCTTGATAGTGAGCGGGAATTCTTCGCCGGGCGCCGCCCTGAACGTCGCGTAGAGCTTGACGATGTCTCCCTTCTTCACCGACGAAAGTACGTTTTCGGGGAGGTCTATTACTATTTCAACGACGGTAAGATCCTGGAGGCTCAGGATGTTCTCGAAGGGCTTCACTTCCTGAAAGTTCTGCACGTACTTCGCCCCGACGTATCCGCTGAACGGGGCCTTGAGGGTCGTGTAATCGAGGTTAGCTTTTGCGTAGTCGAGCCTGGCTTTGGCTGTGTCCCTTTTCGCTCTCCTGACGTCGAGGTCGGCAACCGGAACGGCGTCCCTCTCGTAAAGGTCCCTGTACCTGTTGTAGTCCGCGACCGCTTCTACGTAAAGCGCGTATGCCTCGTCGTAGGCGATCTTGTAGTCCCTCGGGTCGAGCCTCGCAAGGAGCTGCCCCTTTTTCACCTCGTCGCCCTCGTTCACGGGAAATTCCACCAGCGGTCCCTGGACCCTAAACGAGAGGTTCACCCTTTGCGAGCCCTGCACCTTGCCCGGAAAGCTCCTTCCCGTCCCCTGGTCGCCGCCCAGTGTTATCGTTTTCACGGGCCTGACTACCGGGACCTCCTCCGTGGTTTCCTCCTCGCCTCCGCAGGCGGCGAGCGCCATGACGACGGCGATGAACAGGACTGCGGGTATCCCCTTATGGTTTTTAACGGCTATCATAATTTGCCCTCGCAATACCCTCATGGTTATTCGAACGTCCGCCTCCGGACCGTCGTCATTCGTTACGGATATTCGTCCCGGATTCGATGTAGAACTGCTCCAGTCTTCTGAAAAATTGCTCCCTGTCCTCGATTGTCGTGAAGAAATCGAACTTCCCGGAAGCCCTCTGGACGTTCATCAGATCGATCAGGAAATTGTATACCGCGTTGGCCGCGTTGAGCTCGGCCGAGAGTGCGGCGTTCTGTGCGTCCAGCAGATCGATTATCGACGCCACGCCCCGGGAATAGGAGTCGGTCACTATGTCGAGGTTTTTCCGCGCCGCGTCCGCCGCATCGAGTGCGAACCCTATGCTCGGATAAGAGGCCCCGGCGTTGTTAAGAGAAGTTCTTATATCCTCTTCAACCTTCTCGGAGGTGGACTCTTTTTCGTATCTGAGCCTCGACAGCTCGCTCCTCGCCTTCCTGTAGTCGGCTATTTTCGCTCCCCCGGTGAATAACGGGAACGAGGCCTGGAGCTGAATTATCCACTCGGTGTCGTCCGTTCTTTGCAGATCGAGCGGAAATCCGGGCGGGAGGTCGATGCTGCTCCCGGCGCCGCCTTCGTAGATGAATTGCCGGAGCTCGCCGAAGGCGAGTACCGTGGGCGACCAGAACGCCCGTTTCGTCGAGGTCAGTATCCTGTCCTGCGCTTCCATCCGGGAGTTTATCGCCTGTATCGCCGGAGACCTGACGATCCCCTCGGAGACGACGAAATCCATGAACGTACGGAACGTTTCCGGCGTATTCAGATACTTCCTGAGCCGGGGATCGCTTACGAGGAGAGACGGGTCTTCGAGCCCGGTCTCGACAGTCGTGAACGCCTCGCCCTGCGGCCTGTGGAGGAGCCTGTTGACCAGTATTTCGGTGTTCTTTGTCTGCGCCTCGGAGTTTACGACCTCTATCCTGTCGGACGAGATCTGGCTTTCCCACCTGTAGACCTCCGCTGGACTCGCGACGCCTATGTCGCGCCTTACCTGCGCGATGCCGAGGTTCGATTTGGAGAGCTTCAGATTTTCCTTCTGTATGTTTTCTATCGTTTTTGCCCTGAGGACGTTCAAATAGCCGATGGAGGTCGCGGCGATAATGTCGAGCTCTATCTCGTCCCGCGTGAACTCCCTCGATTCCTGAATCCTTTTCTGGACGGTGAGGTTGGACCACGCTTTTTCGGAGTATATGAGCTGCCTCAGGTTCCCGCCGGCGCTGATGTCCCTCTGGGGCTGTGTCCCGAGGCTGGCCTCGGCCCTGTCCTTGTCTATATAAGTATTGTCGAAGAAAATGTCCGACTGCGGCAGAAGCTCCGCCAGTGCGAGCCTTATGTCCTGAGCGCCCGCCGCCACGAACTCGCCTGCGGCCAGGAGGTCGAGGTTGGCCTCGACGGATTCGTTCACGGCCTGCTCCAGCGTGAGCCTTCTGCCGGTTTCAGCTGCCCTGTCGTTTACGAGTACGGCCTCCGTCAAAAGGCTCCAGGTCGGATGAAACCCTATGGCGCGCGCTGTCGCCATGTTGATCGAAAGCTCTTCGCCGGCATCGAACGCCACGGGAAAATTCCCCGGGTCCTGTCCGAGAAGTATGCTCTGCACGACCAGGGCCACGCGCCTCGCCTCGCGCGTCGGGTTGAATGCCGGCGCAAGCCCCATTAGGGCACCTTCGTCGACCCCGTTTTTGCCCGCTACGGAAAAACTCGGCAGCTTTCTCTGTATGAGCCCCTCGTAAAACTGCCTCATATCTTCCCGGCTGTAGTTGAGTATGGGCGTTACGTATACGGCCCCGGCGTCGGGGGGGATTGCGGCGACTGCCCCCGCGGCTGTCCCCGAAGCGGGAACGGGCTCTATCGTAACGTCCATCACCGCCGCGCTCCTCCTGACAGCCGCTTCCATATCCGGCGCGAGCTGCGCTATGACAGGCATATATACGACGGCCAGCTTCCTGAATCCCACAGCTTCCTTGAACACAGCGAGGTCTCTTTCGAAAGTTGCCGCGCGGGACGTGTAGTAAAAGTTTCTTATGCCGCTACCGCCGCTCTCGTCCGGCACGAGGCCGAGCAGCTTCGGATCGATCACCCACGGCGCAATGACCGGTTTCGGAAAGCTGCTCCTTGCGGAAAGCTCGGCCGAGCCGATTATGCCGAGGACGATCACTATATCTACGGCCGGGTCGGCGAGAAGCCTTTCAAGCGCCGAATTCACGCCCGCGGCAGTCCAGTCCGCCGTGATTATCTTGTCCGGTGGGAAGTGTACTGTGAATTCGCCGCCGGTAAGGTCACTGATTTCCTTTTCGTATGCGGATAGCGCTCTCTGATTTGTTTCGGAAGGTCCGTCGAATACGACGCCTATGTTGGCTCCGAGCACCTCTGGAGCCGCCGCTGCCGAGCACATCGATATAGCCAGGATGTAACCCAGCAGTCTTATACGCGATAGCGTCATATGTTGTCCATCAGGTCCAATACGGTTTCTCATTATACATGAGCTGATGTTTTAACTAAAGTAGCGCGCAAACAAACCGGAATTGCAGGAGAAAGTGATCCGTGTAACTGCATTCTCCTTGAAGCGCTTATGATGTATAATTTGAGATAAATATTGCCCAAATCCCATAATGGAGGAGAGAAAAAAATGACCGGAATAATGATCCGCATTCTATTCATATCGTTTGCTTTGTGTACAGCCATGTTTCTGCCGGGCCCGGACTCCCATGCCCAGAGCACCCCGGGGGGGAGCTACAAGGACAGCTGCCGGCAGATATCAGTCGTCGGAGGTAATCTCGTCGCGCAGTGTCAGCGAGCCGACGGCAACTGGCATAATTCCACGCTGAATTATCACGACTGCTCGGGTGACATATGGAACGACAACGGGAACCTCAAGTGTAAGCATTCTTCCCTCAATCCTTCGGGCAGAGTTCCTTCCGGGAGCTACAAGAATTCCTGCCGCGATATAC
>CAZUDM010000021.1:0-48568 GCA_964618635.1 uncultured Spirochaetia bacterium | reverse complement strand
TATCCTCGTAAGAGACGGTCTTCAGCCCCTCGAACTGCGTATCGGCCACGTACACCTCCCCCTTATCGTCGTCGTATCCCCAAGCGGATATTATGTGGCCAGGGAAATGTGTCGACGATTTATAGTAGTTAAGGTAAAAGATGTCCGTCTGAATTATCGCGGGTATCCCCCGGTCGATTATTTCCTTTACAGTCTCGACAGCATGGCCCGCTTCGGCGTGCTTCCACTCGGTCTTGCCGACTACCAGGCTGAAGAACGAGGTCTCCATGCCGGGGCCTCTCATAAAGATCATGTGCGTCGGGCTTATATTCTCACCGATCGTATAATAGAAGCCGAGACCACCGCCGACGCCGAAGCACATCTCCTCCGACCACGTGTGGCCGAAAAACGTCATCACGTCTCTCAGCGTCACGGAGCCGCAGTGTATGCCAGGTATGTGAACCCAATTTCCTATGAGCCTTTTCACAGGGGTATTAAGCTACCATAAGTTTTGAGTTTGTAAGGATGGAGCGGGAATTTTTATGCGGGAATATCAATTCAGTCTGCACGTGCCTCATTTCCCTCCTGCCCGGCCGTGAGCGCCGCTTAATACTAAAGTATTAATACGCCGGCCGAAAGGGGAAAAAGACATAGCTGAAATCAGTACCATCGTCCTCTGTTTAAAACCCTCGCCGGCATTTATATTTTATAACAGTGATGGAGTCAGCAGGATTTGGGGTTAGAGAAGACAGCGGGATATTCGGAAATAAGGTAAGTCAATAAAAGCCATCATCCTCCATAGGGTGAGCCGGTGAAACCCGTTTTCACTGGCTTACCCTTGTTTTTTACCTCCTCGATTTAAACGAGGCATAAAAAAGCGGCTCCGGGGGGGAGCCGCTTTTGCGTGCAGGCTTAGTTTAGTTCACTTCGACTTTAACTTCTTTGGGTTTCGCCTCTTCCTTTTTCGGCAGGGTGATTTCGAGCACGCCGTCCCTGTAAGACGCCTTCACGTTCTCCGTATCCACCTTGTCCGAAAGGGCAAAGGTCCTCGAAAAGCTTCCGTAGCTCCGCTCGACCCGGACATAGTTTTCCTTCTCGGTCTTTTCCTCGAATTTCTTCTCGCCCTTGAGCGTGAGCGCGTTGTTGTTGATGTCGATCTTGATGTCTTCCCTGTTCACTCCCGGAAGCTCGGCCTTGAGCACGTATGCGTTCTCGTTCTCGCTTACGTCCACCCTCGGATGCCACGTCCCCTCTGCAGCCGGCGTCAGGGTCTTCGCGGCCTCGTCGGCCCATCTGTCAAAATCGGCGTAAAACGGTACAACACGTCTGAACGGTTCCCAAACTCTTAATCTCATCGTTAATACCTCCATGAATCAGGATTTCTTTTATTTTCCTACATTCGCAAATTAATCATCGGAAAACGGTTTTCAAGGGAGTTTTTCCGCTGAACAGGAAAAATGGTTAAGATTACGAAGAAACATAGAAGGGACGTTCAGGAGGCCCGATGACGGACGCCGAGAGAATTATAAAGCTTTATAACATGAAGCCCCATCCGGGCGAGGGCGGGTATTACGTCGAGACGTACAGGTCGAAGGAGAAGATAGAAAAGGGCGCTCTCCCCGGAGGCCGCTACGAGGAAGACAAGTCACTGTCTACGGCGATTTTCTACCTGCTCACTCCCGACACGAAGTCCCTCCTTCACCGCCTGAAAAGCGACGAGGTGTATCACTTTTATCTTGGAGACCCGGTCGAGCTCGTGCTCATTCATCCGAACGGGAGCACGAAAGTGCTTTATCTCGGGCACAACCTCCGTGCGGGGCAGTTCGTTCAGGCCGTTGTCCCCGCCGGGATGTGGCAGGGCCTCAGCCTTCTCGAAGGCGGGGAATATGCGCTGATGGGGACGACAGTCGCCCCCGGTTTCGATTTTCCGGATTTCGAGCTGGGCGAGCGGGAAGAGCTACTGTCGCAGTTCCCGCTCCACAAAAACTATATAGAAAAGCTTACGCGCTAAAGCCTCACGTCTATGTAGGCGTTACTCTTTATGCCGTCGAGCCAGGTCTTTAGCTGCTCCTCGGCCTTCTGCCTGTAGATAGCGTCGGTGATTTCCTTTCTCGTTTGATCGTCTATGGCCAGCTCCTCGGTTTCGGAAGGGCCCTTTTTCGCCTTCTTCTCGCCGCCTATAGTCTTTCTTTCGACGACCTTTATAACGTGATACCCGGCGGGCGATTCCACGGGGCCCGCAACCTGTCCCGGAGAAGTGTTCTCTATGGCAGTAGCCAGTGTCTCGATGAGATCTCCTTCCTTGAAGTAGCCGAGGTCTCCGCCCTTATCAGCCGAGAGGCCGTCGTCGGAATATTCCTTTGCGAGCTGAGCGAAATCCTGTCCCGATTTCGCCATCTCGGCCACCTTCTCGGCCCGCGCCGCTGCATCCGGCGAATTGGCCGAAATCAATATGTGCGCTATACGCACTTCCTCCACCGGGCCGCTCGACGGCGCCGCCGCCGAGCTTGCCGGAGCGCCGGAGCCGTCATAATTCTGCCGGTAGTACTCGGCTATTTCATGGTCGGTTACGACAATCTTGTTCTTGAGCTGGGAATCGAGGAGCTTGTTGCTGAGCGTCTGGAGTCTCCACTGCTCCCTGAAGCTCTCCATCGTGAGGTTCTGCTTCTGTAAAACCTCGGCCATCTGCTCGTCGTTCAGGTTAAACCTCTGCTTCACCTGCGCAATGCCGGCGTCGAGCTCGGCCTCGCTCACCTTTATCCCGAGCTTCTCGGCTTCCTGCTCGAAGAGCTTCTGCTCTATCATCTGCTGGAGGACCTGGTTCTGGTCCATATTCTGGTTGTTGGTGAGATTGATGCTCGTAACCATTTCGTTCATTTCGGAGAGCGTAATTA
Organism: uncultured Spirochaetia bacterium; assembly: GCA_964618635.1. Taxonomy (GTDB): domain Bacteria; phylum Desulfobacterota_D; class UBA1144; order Nemesobacterales; family UBA2774; genus JADLGH01. The sequence goes on along the minus strand of CAZUDM010000021.1, from coordinate 45,695 downwards.
TGTCGTCGTTCACTATCGCGACGACCCTGTCAACCGTTTCCCTCGCTTCGGCCGCCTGTGCCGCGAACAAAAAGACCGCGGCTACTATAAACCCTTTAAAGAATCCCGTTTTCATCTTATTCACTGTCCCTACTCTCCTCTAGTCTTTCTTTATAAACCACGACGCCCCACTTTTCCCTGAGGCCGTTTACATATTCGAGCACCTTCTCGTTCACTATGGCTCCCTCTATTTTCCGGCTGACCTCGCTGAACGGTGCAGGCTCGGGCCCCTTTTCCAGTTTAATTATAAAGAATTCGTTCCCAACTTCCAGCGGACCCGAAATCTCGCCCGCATTCCCGCCGAATATATCCGCCTCGGCTTCCGCAGGGAAAGCTCCTCTATTTATATATTCATTACTGCTCTCGTCGGCCTCCGCTGAAAGGCTCTCCCACGGCTCGCCGGCCCTCGCCCTTTCGGCGATAGACAGCGCCTTTTCCGAGGCCGCCGACTTGTCAGTCCCCTGACTGATCACAAGTGTGCTTACCCTTACCCTTTCGAATTCCTCCAGGTTCTTTTCGTAATATTCCCTTGCGTCGTCCTCCCCGACGTCTATGCTCGCCAGTATCTCCTGTGCCAGAGCCTGCCCGACTAATTGACGCTTGAGGTTCTCCGTCCTCTCGATAATATCCTCTCTTTTGTCGATCCCTCTCTTTACTGCCTCTGCACTCAAAACCCTCTGATTGATCAGCGTGTCGAGATACGCGGCCAGTCTTTCGGGCGAGGATTCGTAAAGCGCTTTCTGCTTGTAAGGGAGCTTCGCCAGCGCCGCGTTCAAATCCCCCTTCGTTATCTCTTCCCCGTCGACGACAGCTATTACCTCCGGGTTTTGGGGCACCGGCCCGGCGCCGGCCTTTCTCGCCTCGTAGAACTTATCCAGGTCTCCGCATCCCGCGACCAAAAAACAAATGGCCAGAAACGGTAGAAATCTCATGACTCCTGTCTCCTTTTAGCCCTATGCCTGCTGATGTCTTGATCCGTTTTCTCTTTTCCGGAGAGGGTATCGAGGACGCTCCTCACCTCTTCCGCCGGGTTTTCAGTCTCGAAGTAAAGCTCAAGCTTCCCCTGCGGCGGATAGGATGCATAGAATCCCGATGTCCGGGAGAATTGAATAACCGCCCTCTTGCCGCTTATGTCCGCTTTTTCGACTCCTAGCTTTCTCATGATTATCCTGAGCTCTATAACGCCTATAAGCGCAGCCGCAGGCGCGGGCACTTCGCCGAACCTGTCCGTGAGCTCGGTTACAATTCCGTTCACTTCTTCGAGAGTTGCTGCCGAAGATAACCTCTTATATATAAGGAGCCTCTCGGCCTCGTTCTCGATGTAGGTGTCCGGTATGAACGCCGGCGAGCCGAAGGATATCTCCGGCTCCCTCTCGTCGGCCGGCTCCTGCCCTTCGAGCCTCCTCACCGCCCCCTCCAGCATGTCGAGGTAAAGCTCGAGCCCGACGTCCCCGATGTGGCCCGACTGCTCTGTGCCGAAAAGGTGGCCGGCTCCCCGTATCTCCAAATCCGAAAGCGCGAGCTTGTAGCCCGAGCCCAGCTCCTTAAGCTCCGATATCGCCTGGAGCCTCCGCCGCGCGTCCTCCGAAAGCCCCCCGGTCGCGGGAACGAGCATGTACGCGTACGCCTTCACGTCCGACCTTCCGACCCGACCCCTCAGCTGATAAAGGTCCGCGAGGCCGAACGTATGCGCGTCGTCGATTATTATCGTATTCGCCCTCGGTATGTCGAGGCCCGATTCCACTATAGCCGTCGTAACGAGTATGTCGATATCGCCATCCATGAACCGCGAAATCGATTTTTCGAGCTCCCTCTCGCTCATCTTTCCGTGGGTGACTTCTATCCTCGCCTCGGGCAGGAGCTTCCTGATTTTGTCGGCGGTTCTGTATATGCTCTCGATGCGGTTGTGGATGAAAAATACGGAGCCCCCCCGTGCAAGCTCCCTCGCTACAGCCTCCAGAATTATCTCTGGCGAGGATTTATATATGTACGTCTCTATAGCCTGACGCCCCTCGGGCGCGGTGTTTATCAGGCTTATATCCCTTATCTTCGCGAGCGAAAGCTGAAGCGTCCTCGGTATCGGCGTCGCGCTCATCGATATCGCGTCCACCCCCTCCTTCATCTTCCGGAGCTTCTCCTTCTGCGCGACTCCGAACCTGTGCTCCTCGTCCACGACAACAAGCCCGAGGTCCCTGAACTTCACCTTATTGCCGAGTAGAGCATGCGTCCCGATTACGATATCTATCTTCCCCTCTTCGAGGCCGTGAAGTATCCTCCCCGCCTCCTTTCCGGCCTTCCACCTCGAAAGCGATTCTATGGTCACCGGGTATCCGCTCATTCTCCTCCGGGCCGTGTTGTAATGCTGCTGCGCCAGGAGAGTAGTGGGGACGAGAAAGGCGACCTGCTTTCCGTCCGACGCGGCCTTGAATGCGGCCCTGAGCGCAACCTCCGTTTTGCCGAATCCGACGTCCCCGCATATGAGCCTGTCCATCGGCCTCGGCGTCTCCATGTCGTTGAGGACGTCCTCGATTGCGGCCTCCTGGTCGGGCGTCTCCTCGTAATCGAAGGCGAGCTCGAATTCGCTAAACATGTCGTCCCTCGGCGGGAAGGCGTATCCCTTCCTCGCCTTCCTCCGCGCGTAGAGCTCCAGCAGCTCCCTCGCAACGCTCTCCACCGCCGTCCTGACCTTCTTTACCCTGAGGCTCCAGCCCTGATGGCCGAGCCTGTCCACCTTGTGCGGCTTCCCGTCGCCGATGTATCTCTGAACGAGCCTCAGCTTGTCTATGGGGACGTATATCTTGTCCCCGCCCGCGTATTCACACTGTATGAAGTCGCCCTCGGAATTCCCTATCTTGAGCCGCTTAAGGCTCCTGAAAATGCCGATTCCGAAATCGACGTGAACAATATAGTCGCCGGGCTTGAGCTCGCTGAAGGAAGTTATAAACGCAGACGGCGCATCCTTGCCCCTCTTTGCCGCTCGCCTTTCCTTCTTCTCCCCGAGTATGTCCCACTCGGTTACAACCTCTACCTCTGCTTCCGGCAGTATGAACCCGTGCGAGAGGTCGCCCGTATGCGCCCTAAGCTTCTTCACGCCCCTTTCCCGGAGGAGTGACAAAAGCTTTTCGAGCTCTGTCTCCGTCTTGAATACGACGTGAAGCTCGTATCCCTCGTGCTTGGCCCTGTCTATCTCCTCGATGAGCGCGTCGAGCGGGGACTCGTGCTCCTTCCGGGTCTCTATTTCCGGCAGCCGCCCGTCGAACCTTATCGTCTCACCCTTCGCCTCCCCGGCTTCGAGAACCGGCAGGAATATGTTCTGATAATCTGAAAGCCCCCGGCCGACCTCTTCCTCCGAAAGAAACAGCTCCCCCTCCTCGGGCGCTATCTTGAGCTGCCTTCTTATCCGCGCGGCCGTGTCGCCAGTGGTTTCAGTATGGAGCCTCAATATCTCCCCGGTCTCTTCCGGGAAGTCGTTTACGATTATTAAATCGTCCGGGAAGTAATCGAATACAGTACCGGGGTTTTCGTAAAACGCGGGGAGGAGCCATTCGATATTCGGCACCCTCTTCCCCGCCTCGATTTCGTCAATGAGAGAGAACTTGTCCCTCGCCGTGACCTCGCTGTCCCCCGCCCGGCGTCTCAGGTATCGGACGGCCCGCTCGATGCCCGGCACCGTCATTATTACTTCGCTCGCCGGAGGGATGGTTACACTTGCAACCTTCTCTTTCGACCTCTGGTCCTCGGCGCTGAAATATCGGAGCGACCCTACCTCGTCCCCGATGAATTCCACCCTCACCGGGTCCCCGGCTCCAGGGGGGAATATGTCGACGATCGCCCCCCTCGTGCTTATCTCTCCCGGGCCCTGTACGAAATCGGTAGCCGTGTACCCGGCCTGGACGAGCCGCCCCGTAAGGTCCTCCCTCGCGATAAGGTCACCCTTTTCGATCTTGATAACAGCACCGCGGAAAACCTCTTCCGGCATCGTCTTCTCGAAGAGCGCTTCCGCCTCCGCGACTAAGACGCTCCCCGAAGCCGCAGCCGCGAGCCAGGCTATGCGGCCCTCCGAAATTCCGCCGGTCGACGAAAATATCGCGTTCCCGCCGGTAAGCTCCCTTTTTAAAAGCACGGGCGGCTTTGTGCGGAGAAAGAACGAGAGGTCGCACGCGGCTGCCTCGGCCCTTTTTTTGTCGGGGTATACGAATAGAGCGGGCCTCCCGAGTGTTTTCAGGAGAGCACCCAGGAGGAAGAATTTCGAAGAGCCTTTAAGGCCCGGAAGGCTCACGGACCTCTTCCCGGATTTCAGTCTCCCGGTGAGGTCCCTGAACCTGCCGTTACCCTTGAGTACCTTATCTATGTTGTCGGATTTAAAGCGTGATTCGGCGCTCACGCAAGATAGTATATATGGATTTCCACTCAGCCGTTAAGCTCTTCGGCCACGAGCCTTCCCATCTCGGCGCAGCCGACCTTCTTCGTCCCTTCCTGGTATATGTCGGCGGTCCGGTAGCCCTTTTCGAGCACCCTCTTCACAGCCTCCTCGATCTCCACCGCGGCCTTGTCCAGGTTTAGCGAATACTTCAGCATCATGGCCGTAGTCAGGAGCGACGCTATCGGGTTCGCGATGTCCTGCCCGGCGATGTCCGGGGCGCTCCCGTGAACGGGCTCGTAAAGCGCGCCCTTCCCGATGCTCGCAGATGGGAGCATGCCGAGCGAGCCCGTGAGCTGCGCGGCCTCGTCGCTTATGATATCGCCGAAGAGGTTGCCCGCGAGCATAACGTCAAAGCTCTTCGGCCTCCTGATAAGCTGCATCGCGGCGTTGTCCACATAAAGATGCTCGAGCTCGACGTCCGGGTACTCCTCCTCCCTGACTTTCGTAACTACAGTCCTCCAGAGCTGCATCACTTCTAACACGTTCGCCTTGTCTATGGACGTGACCCTCTTCTTCCTTTTCCTCGCTATGTCGAAGGCCACCCTCGCGATCCTCTCTATCTCGCGGGTCGTGTAGACGAGCGTGTTGTAGCCCTTTTCCTCGCCGTTCGTAATCTTGTCTATGCCCCTCGGGGTCCCGAAATATATTCCGCCCGTAAGCTCCCTCACGACCATTATGTCCGTCCCCTCGACGACGTCCCTTTTTAAAGTCGATGCGTCCGCAAGCGCGGGATACACGACAGCCGGCCTCAGGTTGGCGAACGCGTCGAGCTCCTTTCTTATCGCGAGGAGCCCGCTCTCGGGCTTTTTCGAATGCTCCAGATTCTCCCACTTCGGCCCACCTACGGCGCCCATGAGGACAGCGTCAGACGCCTTGGCCTTATCGAGCACCTCCCTCGTAACCGGCACCCCGTGGGCGTCTATGGAGCTCCCGCCGAAAAGCTCGGTCTCGAATTCGAATTCGACTCCGTGTTTTTTCCCTAGTATCTCTAGTATGTCGAGACTCACTTTCGTAACTTCAACCCCTATCCCGTCCCCCGGAAGCACAAGTACTCTGGGCAATTTCTTTCTCCTCGCAAAGTAATTTTGACAGCACGGTATTTTACCCACCCGCCAATTATTGCAAAAGGGGTAATCCTCGCTTCCCGGTACCGCTGCCGGGCCGCTTCGTCCGTTTATTTCTTCTGGAGCTTTTCTATATATCGTTTAAAATTCTGAGGCAAGGCGCAGGGCTCGTTTTTTCACGACGACTGTATAAATGAAAAGCCGGAAGAAAGATAAATCCATACAGGAACCCCCAATCGACGGCGCCTCCGGCTCCGGCGAAGGGGCGACTTCCCTCCCCGCGAAATTCTATCCCTTTTTCACGAACAGGCTCGTCCTCTCCGTTATTCTCCTCGTGGTCTCGTTCGCGGTTTTCATACCGTCCCTCTACAACGAATTCATCTGGGACGACGTAACATTCATAGTCGAGGCCGAGCAGTATCTCGAGAAGTACGACTTCAAGTTCGAGATGTTCCTCCAGAAACCCAAGTCGAACATAAAATACTACAGGCCGCTCTTCACGCTCTCGCTGGTGACGGACTACAGAATGTGGGGTCTTTCCCCTTTCGGCTATCATCTCACGAACATCCTGCTCCATTCGGCCTGCACTCTGGCCCTTTATTTCATGGTGCTCGTCCTCTGCCGGGAATTTAAAGTTAAAAACGGAAACGCCGTGGCGTTTCTGTCGTCCCTCCTTTTCGCCGTCTATCCGCTCCACGTCGAAAGCGTCTCGTTCATCTCGGCGCGGGCCGACATGATGGCGGGTACGCTCCTCTTCCTCACAGTCGGTTTCTACGCGCTCTCATACAGGAAGCTCCTCTACCTCATCCCCGCGGCGGCGTGCTTCTTCTTTTCCCTGTACGCGAAAGAGGTAGCCTATTCCTTTCCGATAGTCCTTCTCGGCTTCGACCTCATCAGCCGAAGGTTTTTCAGCCGCGTAAACATAGCCAAGTATGGCATTATCTTGCTCCTTGCATCCGTTTACGTCCTGGTGAGATTCGATTCTTTCCTCTCGGGGCAGGATCTCATGAAGCAGAGCATGATCAGGGGCCTCTCCGGCATGGAGATGGTAACCGAGTTCCTCGTCGGATTTCTCGGCTCCTATCTTTACTACGGGTGGAGATTCCTCTATCCCTACGAGCTCAATCACTTCATCTCCTCCATACCCGGCGGCAGCGCATTTTACATAACACTCTCCGTCATTTTCGTGCTCGCCGTCGTGGCGGTGTGTTTCTTCTCGATAAAGAAAAAGGAGAACTTCACCGCCTTTTCCCTTCTTCTTCTCTTCGCGACGATCGGGCCTGCGGTGATGATTGCCATATTCCCGACCGCCGTAACCCGCTTCGCCGAAAGATTCACCTACATCCCCTCGGCCGGCTTCTGCATGCTCGCGGCCTACGTGATCGTCCTCGCCGGTTCGCGCTCCGGAGTAAAATGGCTCGGCTGGGCGCTCGCGGGGGCCCTCACGGTTTCGTATGCGGTCGTAACGGTAAAGGGCCAGGAGGCGTGGCAGAGCAGCCTCACGTTCTGGAAGACGGCCGTCGAGAGAACCCCCGACGCCATCACGCCGAGGGTGAATTACGGGGAAGCCCTCAGGAAAGCGGGCAGGACGAAGGAGGCCCTCGAGCAGTACCAGATCGCGCGGAGTCGCACGACCAGGGTCGAGGTGCGGGGCAGGACGATGTCCACGATACCGCTGGCCATGAACTACATAAACCGCGGCGACTACGACATGGCGGAAAAGGTGCTGAACGAGGCGGTAAAGGACGATCCCGGAGTGGCAGCCGATTACAACCACCTCATGGGCTACGTATACATACAGCGTGACGATCTGCCCGCTGCGAAGGAGTATCTCCGGGAGTCCGTAAAGCTAAAATGGTGGAACGCCAGCGCCCATTATCTTCTGGGCGCCATTTATTACACCGAGGCCGGTAAGAGCGGGTCCGCGGACGATTATAAAAAAGCCGAAGACGAGCTCCGGGCCGCCATCAGGATAAACGGCAGGCTCGCCGAGGCGCGGCTGACACTCGCGAAAACCCTTCTTGCGACGGGAAGGAAAGACGAGGCCGTCTCGGAAGCGAAAGAAGCACTAAGGACGGCGAAAGTCCCCTCGACGGTGGCCGAGGCAAAGGCGATAATCGGAAAGGAATAATCTCAGCCGACGCTGTTCGTCAGCCGTCCGATCCCCTCTATCTCCACTTCCACCATGTCGCCGATCTTCATGGGGCTTATGCCCGAAGGCGTTCCGGTGGATATTATGTCCCCGGGAAGAAGCGTCATCACCTTCGATATAAAGCTCACGAGCTCGGGCACGCCGAATATAAGCTCCGACGTCCGTGAGTGCTGCTTTCTCTCGCCGTTAAGATAGGTCGAGATTTCGAGATCCGAAGGGTCTATCTCGGTCTCTATGACGGGCCCCGCCGGGGCGAACGTATCGAAGCCCTTGGCCCTCGTGAACTGTATGTCCTTCGCCTGGAGGTCCCTCGCGGTAACGTCGTTAAGGCAGGTGTATCCCAGGATATATTCCGCGGCATTTTCCGGGCTCACATTCCTGGCCTCCTTCCTTATAATAAGGGCCAGCTCCCCTTCGTAGTCGACGCGCGACGACATGTGCGAAGGATACTTTATCACGCCCCCGTGTCCCGTGAGCGCCGTAGACGGCTTTATGAAGAGACGCGGCTCCTCGGGAAGCTCCTTCCCCATCTCCGCCGCATGGTCCCTGTAATTGAGCCCGATGCCTATGATCTTGGTCGGTGCCGACGGCGGCAGTATGCTTATCGCGTGCGGGTCGTGCGCCCGGGACGAAACGCTGAATTCCCCGTAGACGTCCCCGTCGATCTCGTAAACCTCTCCCCTTTCGTAAACCCCGTATCTCGCCCTTCCGTCGCCCGTATCGAACCTGACAATTTTCATTTTCGTTCCTTTCCTTTTTGCGAAGTGTTATGCGCTGCGTGATCCGCCGAAGTACGGAATTATACACGATTCGATTTCCACGGGGATTGGTCTCGAAGGATTCCGCCAGGCCGGACTTGCCTGAGCCCGCGGCGACTCTAATAACGAACTTCCTTCAGGTACAGCCCGCGCGCGGGGGCGGCGTGGACGTGCTTCGTCTTTTCGCCCCGAGCTAAAATATCCGAGAACCCGGCCGGAGTGATTCGCCCCTTTCCTACCTCTACGAGCGTCCCTGCGATGAGCCTCACCATCCTCTTCAGAAAGCCGTCCGCCTCGATGGTGAATTCTATAACGTCGCCCTTCTTCGACACCTTCGAAACGAAAACCGTTCTGACAGTCGACCTCACCGTTATACCCGCGTGGGCGAAGGCCCTGAAGTCATGCTCCCCGACCAGTACGTGCGCCGCCTCGTTCATCTTCTCGATGTCGAGAGGAACGTGCACGTGCCAGACCCTCTCCCTCAGCATGGCGGACCTTTCCGGCCTGTTCAGTATCCTGTAGACGTAAGTCTTTTTTTTCGCCGAGTGCTGGGCGTGAAAAGCGGGGTCCGCCTCCTCCGCGCGGAGTATCGCAATGTCGTGCGGGAGAAGAGAGTTGAGCCCCTTATGAATCTGTGTGAGGCTGAGCGCGCTCCCCGTCCTGAAGCTCGCCGTCTGCCCGAGCGCGTGTACGCCGGAATCCGTTCTCCCCGAGCCGTTCACGATCGTCCTCTCGCCGGTTATGGCTTCGAGCGCCCGCTCGATCTCCGCCTGCACGGTCCTCCCCGATTCCTGCCTCTGCCACCCGACGTATTCCGTGCCGTCGTATTCGATAGTGAGCTTTATGTTCCTCAACCCTGAGCGCTCTCCCTTCCGAGCTTTATGCGCGGGTCGAGGCGCGCGTAGCATATGTCCACGATAAGATTCGCGAGCACGAGAACAATTGTATATACAATAGTTATCCCCATGACAAGCGGATAATCCCTGTTCGATACGGCGAGGACGAAAAATCTCCCTATCCCCGGTATGGCGAAAATGTATTCGACGACGAACGAGCCGGTGACGAGAAACGCCGTTATGGGTCCGAGCACCGTAACGACGGGGATGAGCGCGTTTCTCAGAATGTGCTTCGTCGTTATGACGAAGCGGCCGAGCCCTTTGGCCCGCGCGGTGCGTACGAAGAGCGCCCTCGACGTGTCGAGCATGCTCGCCCTCATGAGGCGCGCGAGGTATGCGGCAGGCGCTGCGGCCAATGTGAGGGCGGGAAGGACGAAATTCTCCGGATGCCCCCAGAGGGCCGGAGGGAGCCACCTCAGCTTTATCGAAAAGATGTATATGAGCACGGCGCCCACGACGAAGCTCGGGACAGACACGAGCGCCGTCGAGACCGAGACGGAAGCGAAATCGAAAACCCCTCCCTGCTTCGTCGCGGCTACGATTCCGGCCGCGCTCCCGAGGAAAACTGCGAGGGCGAGGCTTATGAGGCCCAGCTGCGCCGATACGGGGAGCGTCTCCCGGATTATTTCGTTTACCGACCTGTCCACGTATTTATACGACGGGCCGAAGTCCCCGCGGGCGAGGCTCTTCATGTATTCGAGATACTGCGCCGGCAGCGGCTGGTCGAGCTTGTACTTGGCCTCGATATTTTTCTTTATCAGGGGCGGGAGCTTCTTCTCCGTATCGAACGGTCCGCCGGGCAGCGTTCTAAGCATGAAGAACGTGATTGTCGCTACGGCGAATACGACGAATATTCCTGTAAGCGCGCGGGCGAGGAGGAATTTGCCGGTCAACCCGCTACCCTTGCTGCGCCTCTTTCCTTACGACGAAAGACTGCTTGGATAAAAGCCCCTTCCTGTCCTTGGCTATGACGGTGATCAGGTTTACGTCATCCTCCAGCCTGAGATCGACCGACACCGGAAGCTCGGTCTTCGTCGACGGAAGGAGCGCAACCTTATTGTCCCCTATGAATATCGATACCAGCTCGACGCCGTCCTTGCTCGTCACCTTCCCGTCGAGCTTGACGGTCGGCGACGACGTCGTGGCCGGAGGAGGCGTAAAGCTCATTATCGGCGGAGCCTCGAAGGTCTTTCTGAACTGGGGCGAGCCCTGTCCCTGAGCCCCCGACTGCGATTCCGAAACTATGACCTTGTCCTTGTTCGCCCATCCTATAAAATCGTTGTCGAGCTTTATCTTCACCCAGTTGCTGTTCTGTCCGAGCGCGCTGAAGGTGGCCCCTTTCTCGGCGGTCGCGACAATCGGGGCGTCCTTGAAGCTCCCGCCCCTTATCTGCGCGCTTTCCCCCGGTACGGTCACGAAGAGCTCCTTCTGGACGTATCCCGAGCCTTCTCCCGCTCCGGGAATCTTCGACTTGCTTATGAGCCCTTCCTTGAATACGTCGTCCACTATCTGGAGCTCGAGGTCTATGGTCGGCTCCGTGCTGTTGACGGCGAACGTAAACGCCGCGTCCCTGACGTCCCCCGGCGGGAGGTTCTCTATTTCGACCCTTCCCTTTTCGAGGAATATCTTGTCCCCGGAATTATTCTTCAATGTAAGGACCGTCTTTTCGGACGTCCCCTGCCCGATGTTCTTCACCCTGACTAGTAGAACGATCTCCTCTCCGGCCTCGGGGATGCCGTTGCCGTTGCCTCTCGAGCCGAGCCTGCCGTCGTCCACTATCTCGTAATTGTAAGAATAGAGCGGCCTTTCGAGCCCCAGGGTTTTTGCGTCGAATTTATAATCCGGAATGCCGGACTTGCCCGCATCCAGAAATTCGAGTCTCACCTCGTCGTCCCTGGTGAGGGTCCACTTCGGCACCTCGAACGTCGTGCTCCACGACCTCTTCTCGCCGGGCCCGAGCTTTCCGAATATCAGCTCCTTCCCCTCGAAGACGGGGTTCTCGGACCTCGTCGTAGCCATGAGCCTGTATATCGGCTCCTGGCCCTTGTTCTCGACCTCCACCTTAAGCTCGAGCTTGTCGCCCGCTTTGACCTCGGGCCTCCCCGGGGTAACGACCGTGGAGACGGAAGGCTTTACTACCTTCCCGTTTCCGTCCGACCAGTCGACGCCGAGTGCGAGCCATTTCTCCGTGATTTTATCTTCTTCGGCCTTCGAGATTTCGTCGATGCCGCCCTTGATCTCCCCGAGCGATTCCGCTCTCGACCTCGACGGTGAAGTCTTGATGATGTCCTTCGCGAGCGATACGTAGAAGTCCTGTTCGAGCGCCTTGCGGCGTTCTTCCTTGGTAAGTGCCTCTTCGGGTATGGGCTCTCCTTCGTCCTCCGCGGGCGCCTTCTTTTCGTCGAGGTACGATACGTTATAAACGGGCTTTTCGAATATCTCCTTTTTAGCCTCTTCGTTCTTCTGCGGCTGGTTCAGGCGGTTGTCGGAATTCGGATGGAAGACAGAAGAGTCCCCCGTGAATATCGTCGGGTGGAGCATTATGTCCGGCGTAACGCCGACGTCCTGTATCGACTTGTCCCCCGGCGTCAGGTACTGCGCTATCGTGAGCTTCAAGGCCGAGCCGTCGTTGAGGTCGAATATCTGCTGCACGGAGCCCTTGCCGAACGTCCTCTCGCCAATCACTATAGCCCGTTCGTTGTTCTTGAGCGCCCCGGCGACGATCTCCGAAGCGCTTGCGCTCCCTGCATCGACGAGCACGACGACGTTGCCGGAGAACTCCTCGTCCTTGTCGTTTGCGTGATACGGTTTCGAAGAATTCCCGATCTGCGTCGTCACTATAACCCCGTCCGTCAGGAAGAGGTCCGAAATCCTCTGGGCCTGATCTAGCAACCCGCCCGGGTTTCCCCTGAGGTCGAGTATGAGCCCGCTCGGCTTCACGGTCGCGGTGTTGAGGCTGTGAAGAATGCTGTCGAGCGTATTTTTCTGAAAGTCCCTTATCCTTATGTATTTAATTCCGTCCTCGAGCTCGAAGGTCTCGACGCTCTCTATGACTATCGTGTCCCTCACTATCTTGTATTCCTTGGGAGCCGAAAATCCCTCCCTCAGCACGTGTATCGAAACCTCCGTGCCCTTCTGTCCCCTGAGCTTGCCCACCGCTTCTATGAGCGACATGTTGATCGTCGACTCGTTTCCTATCTGCACTATCTTGTCGTTGGGCTTTATCCCGATCCTGTAGGCAGGCGTGCCTTCTATCGGGGATATGACGGTGAGATCCCCGTCCCTCACCCCTATCACTATGCCGAGCCCCCCGAAGCTCCCTTCGGTCTCGATCATGAACTCCTTGTATATCTGGGGGGTGATTATCCCCGAATGCTGGTCGAGCGACATCAGCATCTGGTCGAGCACGGCATATTCTATGTCGCTTATCTTGGGGTCGTTCTCCGTAAGCTGCGGCGTGATGAACTCGAAAACCTGCTCCAGCTTCGACGTCACGAGGTCGAGGTCGTTGACGCCGCCCATGTCGAAGGTTGCCTTCTCAACCCCTACCTGCACTTCGAACGTGTTCCCGTCCTCCCCGTCGGGGAAGTCGACGAGCACCTGGTCCACTATCTGCTCGAGCCTGTTCAGGCCCTCTGCCAGCATGGCCTTAGGATGAACGGCCGATTTGTCCACGTAATATCTCTTTACGTATTGCATTACGACGTTGGTTATGTTAAGGCTGTCGGCTTCGGCGTTTCGGTCGAGGTTTAAAAGGCTCGGGGAAAGTATGAAGATGTATGCGGAGAAGGCCAGGACGGCTGTTAATAAAAGAATCCTGCTTGCTTTTCTGGAAAGGCTTTTCAAAATTGGGTCTCCTTTCGGTTTTATTATTTAGATATTATCACACCATATGCCTGGGCAATCAAATAAATCGGGTCTCGCCGTCCCCTCCATCGGCTGGCCGGTGGTTTAATCCTGGGCTTTTCCTTAATTCTAACAGATTATGCGGAGGATTGTATGGCCGGGCGGGCCCGGGACGGCCTCGCGAGAGCGCTTCAGGGCGCCGTGATCGCCCTGTCCCCGGCCGGTTTATTACGCTTTTGCGTAGAGAGTCGCTTCCAGGACGCTTTCGGCCCCCTTTCGGGGCTCCCCTGCCGGTCCTCAAGCCGGGCTTCGGGGGCGGCGCTTCCGGGCCTCCGCCCGGGCCCTTCCGCGCCCTGTTTCCGGGCCCGCTGTACGCATTATTTATTAATGCCAAAAAGTCTTGACAGGGGTTATAATATGTGATGTAATTGCTGTAATTCAGAGGAGGAAGGAGTCTGATGCAGACCGTCCGGAAAGTTCGCCTTTACCCCGGAGAAAAGGACTTGACAACAAACTCATTCTATGTTGTAATTCTGTGCAGTTGTGAAATGCTCGGGTATTTGTATATCGAAAGGATTGGAGGTTGCCTGTAGAGAGCAAGCCCGGAGTCTATTTCCCATTTTCGCAGGAAATTCCAGAGGAGGATGTCTATGAATAGAGAAAACTTAATAAACAATACCAAAACAAGGAGGAAAGGTTCAATGCTACAGGATAGTTTATCCAAGATTAAGTACTTTTTAGTGCTTGCATTTCTTTTGTTGGTTCCTATGCAGGCATTCGCTGGCAGTAGTCTGAACAATTTTTACGATCCGATCGATAACACGGACACCGGCGCTGACAGGCTGATCTACTATTACGATCAGCTCGGCAGGGAAACGTTCGTCCAGGTTACCAACACTTCGGACTCGTTTGTCGAGATTCACGTTCAGGTCTTCGAAGCCGACGACTTCTGCAACGAGATCGACTTCCTTTATAATCTCACTCCGGGCGAGACGGTCGTTTTCGACATGGCCAATCTTCCCGGCAGCCCCGACCTTACGGACAGCTACGGAATCGTTGGTATAACGGTTCTCGACTCTGAGTTCTCCAGCCCGCTGATCGGCTCGTTCAGGATAATAGACTCCGAGGGATATGAGTACAGGACGAATGCGGCTTCTACGGAAGGTGAGTTCGAGTTCACCCCCGGAGAGTTCTGGAACGCTCTCAACTTTAACAACGTGAACGACCCCGCCTTTTCTGACGTAGTCGGTATCACTTATGTCTCCCTTCCCGATGGCAACATATACGCCTCGCCGGGTGTTGGTACCCAGTTTGGCACGGGTGGAGAAGATCAGATTCTCATTTTCGACCACCAGGAGAACCTCAATTCCTGCAGCCCCGTTACATTTGCTTGCGATCGGACCTTGATCAATCGTGGTATAGACAACTCTGTGCCGAACACCCAGGGCTTCGATAGAATCTGTAACACGAGCAAGCTCGAGGGCGATGATCTTCCTGTCGATTCCGGCTGGCTCCTGCTTCCGTTTATCGGCAACATATGTCTCGACGATGCCGTTTCGGGTGGAGGCACCGGTAGCTTCGAGGGCGAGTGCGCGTTCCCGACCTACTTCGTTGGGTTCCTTGGCCTCAACAACGGAGACGGGACAGGTTCCATGGACTCCTGGATTTCCGAGCCGGACTTCCTTCTGCGAAATAGTAGCTCAGCGGCTCAGTAAGAGCGGTTGATAAGGTGACACAGATGAATAGCGGATGCATAACAAATTTTAAAAAGGAGGATAAATAAATGATAAGCAAGTTAAGGTTTTCTTTGATAGCTGTAATTATGCTTGTCCTCTTTGGCTTCGGTCTTCAGAACGAAGCTAAAGGGCAGGTTGCAGAAAATGTATTCTGTCCCGGAATTCCAAATACGGCAGGATGGCTCGACCTGGCTGTTTCGAGCGCTTCCAGCTCCTTCTCGGCCGGTCTCATCGGCACCGTTGAAGGCACGGCGGGCGGAGCGGTTGGCGGTATGGACTGGCTCCATGCCGACTTTACCGACATCTTCCAGCCGTTCCCGACCAACACGCTTGGAACCCAGGTAGTAAGCTGGTGGACGCAGGCTGAGGGCAGGGCCACGGTTCTGCAGGTCACCAACGCGTTCCCCGAGCCTATAGCGGTTCACGTCCGTGTATTTGGACCTAACTGCGGCGAGCTCACCAACTTCTGCGACTTCTACACCGGCGGCGATACGCATGCGTATGATTTCGGCGACCTTATAACCAACGACGGCGTTCCGGCCAACTCTGCGATTCTTCAGGGGACGGAAGGTTTCGTGGTTGTAACCGCGGTTGACGACTGCCCCTCTTCCGACGTCGCTATAGACTACAACGGCCTCGCGGCTACGGCTTATGTGCTGGATGCCGACGGCTATGAATATGGCTTCAACGCTTATCACAGGGCGGGCGTTTGTATCGACCTCGACGAGCCTGCAACGGCTAACCTCATAGACAACGGCAGTTTCGAAACCGGACCGGGATCCGTACCCGAGTGGTTCCAGGTTCAGGGTAATTCTGCTGTTGTAGAGGCTGCGAACACATCGCCCGTTCAGATTAATCCTCCGCTCTGCGACGACCCGGCCGACCCCGAGTGTGACGCTCCGAACGCCAACAGGTTCATGGCTTTCGTTGCTTCAACGGGGACTTTGCCATCCGGGTTTTACGGTGAGAATGCGCCAGTGGAGTCTATAACCGATTTGTTGGCTAGTAACAACCTCATCGGTGGGGCTATAGAAACCAACGTATCTGTCTTGGAAAGCAACATCTTCACCCCGGGTAGCCTCAATGACGGAGTTACGAATGGACAGGTCAGCTATGAGATCAATCTTCTCGTTGGTGATGAAGTAGAATGTGACCAGTATGCTATGGTTTGCACGATCAACGTTACCGACCCGTTAGTTCCGTTTTTCCAGGAGTGCGACTGCTACGTTGCTAACGGTGGAGCTGGAACCTCTCCAACGGGCGCTGCTTGCACCTCGTTACCCGTATCCGGTCAGAATGTGACTGTTAACGCAACCGGTCAGACAGGTGGTTTTGCTGCATCATTTGCGGGTGGTTCATCTGGTTTTGGGATAGTGGGACAGCTAGCCGCTCCTCAGAATGGAGACTCTTATGTTGTCCAGGTTATCACTGGTGAAAAGACCGATTGTCTAGTTGGCGATACGGTAGGCGCCTTCGTTGACAACTTCAGGATCATCGAAGAGTTCAACCTCGTGCTCGAGTGCGACGGCATCCTCACCGGTGCTGAGAACGCGTTCCTCACCAGCTTCACCCCGACTGCGCTCGCAGGCCAGTTCAATCTCCTGCCGGGCAGCGAAGAGGCCGGTGCTGATGTTGTTCTCATCAACTTCCAGGATTCGTACGGTCCTCCGTATCAGCCTGTTGCCGCGTTTTCCCACTACGCCCCGAGCATCTGGGATGAATTCGAAGTGGTCAACAGCTGTGCACAGTTCGATGCCTGCTATGCCAGACTCGGTATCGACGACAGCATAATCGACAGCGACGACTTCACGCCGGTTGGTCCGACCACGACTCCGCCGACGATCACCCCGACGGTTCCGCCGACTATTACTCCGACGGTTCCGCCGACGATCACCCCGACGGTTGCTCCGACGAGGACCCCGAGTGGCGGTGGTGGCGGAAGCTGCGCGATAGCCGGCTCCCCGGTACAGCTTGGTACCGCACTGGCTAACGTACTTATACCGCTGGTTCCGGTAGCATTCGCCTTCGGTGTAAGAAGACTTAGAAGAAAGAAATAAGAATCGATAATAACCGGTGGTGAGCCTTGGGCTCACCACCACTTATTCTTTCTTTGTATTAACCTAAAATGAATAAGCCTGCCGGAGGAGCTGATTTACAGCTCCTCCGGCTTTTTTTATAAAAAGCGCTTTGCAGATGCCTCATTGAATACCTTCTGGTGTTTTGATTCCCGATATGAAAGATAAAACGGTAACGCTGATTCACTATGGAGAGCTGTCTCTCAAAGGCAGAAACAGGAGCCTCTTCGAAATAAGGCTTCAGGAAAATATAGAGAGGACGGCAGGCGGAAGGGTCATCAGGCAAAGAGGACGGTTCGTCATGGAAGGGGGAAACCCGGAGTCCCTCTCCAGGGTATTCGGCATATCCTGGTACGCGTCTGCATTCGTCGTTGACAAGGACTACGAAGCAATACGGAAAGCCGTGCTGAAAAGGGTTGGAGAGGTAATCGAAGGCAAAGCCGATTTCGGTGTAAATGCAAACAGGTCCGACAAAAGCTTCCCCATTGGCTCGATGGATCTCGCCTCCAGGATCGGTGGCGAAGTAGCGGTCAGGTTCGGCCTGCCTGTCAATCTCAGGAATCCGGCGCTCAGAATAAATATCGAAATAGCCGACAGGGTTTATATATATTTCGACAGGGTAGAGGGCCTTAGAGGCTTCCCGACAGGGGTCAGCGGCAAGGTTCTGTCCCTTTTATCGGGCGGTATAGATTCGCCCGTTTCTTCGTTTTTGATGATGAAGCGCGGATGCAGAGTGGACTTTATACATTTCCACGTTTTCAGCTCCAATGAAAAAGTATTCGGATCGAAAATGGAAAATCTGGCGCGGATGCTCGATTCATACCAGGGTCAATCCCGCCTTCACCTCGTCCCGTATTATCCATTCGAAATGGCGCTCCTCGGCGCTGGCGACGTCAAAGGCCACGAGCTTATACTGTTCAGGAGATTCATGGCCCGCGTCGCGTGCAGAGTGGCCGATGCCGAGAAGTGTCAGGCCCTAGTTACGGGAGACAGCCTCGGTCAGGTGGCATCGCAGACGATGGAAAATATTGTTCTCTTCAGGGATGCCGCTTCCCTGCCGGTATTTCAACCGCTGATAGCGTTCGACAAGCAGGAAATAGTCGACTACGCAAAGAAAATCGGCACCTACGAAATATCTATCGCTGATTACAAGGACTGCTGCTCTATTGTCTCCTCCGGGCCGCGTACCAGGGCCCATAGGGGGCGTGTCGAAGAGCTCGAAAAAGTCATGGATGTGGAGGGCGTTCTCGATCAGACTATGGAGCTCATTACCGTATACGAGTTATGAGCTGCTTTGAGGGTGGCGCCGGGAAAGTGAACAGTTGAAAACCGCGTTGTTCTCCCATGATCCGTGTTGAGTTACCTGGGCC
Source organism: uncultured Spirochaetia bacterium (assembly GCA_964618635.1). Lineage (GTDB taxonomy): Bacteria > Desulfobacterota_D > UBA1144 > Nemesobacterales > UBA2774 > JADLGH01. The sequence continues at coordinate 27,336 of CAZUDM010000021.1, read as the reverse complement.
GATTTACTTCTTCTTGCCGCTTTTCGGCGGCTCGCTGTAATCCATAAAACCCCTCGGCTGGGGCGGCCCGTCGTATGAAAGTTTTTTCCATACTTCCGGATCTCCGTAATAGAACTTTATAACTAGTGTCCTGAACTGGTGGAAAAAGGTTCTGTTCTTTATGCTGACGTGCTTCATTACCTTTTCAACCTCTTCCTTGTTTTCGAGGTCGTAAAAGGATTTTTTAAAGGCTGCCTTGCTTACTGATTCCAGGTTCCAGAAACCGGCGTCGAAGAATGTAGCCCCGCCTTTGTCCCTCCGGAAGTAATTCATCAGCTTTTCCTTCATGCCGATGCTGCCGGACCCGGGCACAAGCTCTTCCGCGAGCCTGGCCATGTTTTTCTGGGTTTTCTCGTTGAAGATAACGTAGCCTTTTTGTACTTCAATGCCGGTTTCTTCGTTCCCCTGTTTTGCAAAGGCTCCGGGAACGCCCGAAAGCACCTCGCCCCCGATTGCGCCTGCCGCTACTGTTTTCAGGAATCTTCTACGCGAGTTTTCCATGACCGTTCCCACTATCTTACAATTTCGATTTTCATATTATTTTCCCGTGCGATCTCCCGGGCCTTATTCTCAATGGAGGTGGCTTCTCTTCTGGCTTCGAGATTGTTTCTTATGGAAAATCTTATGTTGGCAAGCGGGGTTTCCTTGACTTCAACTATCTTCAGCACGCTGTAAGTGCCGTTGGATTTCTTGATGACTTCCGAGAGCGAGCCGAGCTCCCTGTCTTTGAAGTGCTGCATAAGCTCCCGCCTGGTGCCGAGATCGTTGAAGATAACATTCGGATCGCTGCCGGCTAGGCTGTTGGCTATGTCCCTCAGCTCTTTCCCCTCTCCCGCCTGTTTTAGTATCTCCGGGCCCAGGGTCTCGTCCGTGAAGTTGATTTCCACCAGGTGGTAGGCGGAGTACTTGCTCTTGTTCCTGTTGTAATACTCCTCGATGTCCTGATCAGTCACTTCCTTCATGGGGGGGAGCTTTTCCATGATGTCCAGTCTCACTTCCCTTGAAACCAGGCTGGTTCTGAAATCCTCCACCTGTTGTTCATACTTTTTGTCTATCCCGCGCCTGAGCCCTTCCTGGAACAGTATTTCAGTGGTTACTGCCATGTCGACGGTCCCGCCCCTGAGCTCATCCTCATATATGGGTACGCCGTTTACGTACGCGACCACCTTGGCATCCCTCTTCGGCTTATACCTTTCCACCTTGGTGGTTTCGGAGCCGGACTGCCCCGCTTCCCCTTCAGTGTCTCCCTTCCCATCGCCCGTTCCGGACTGGCTGCATCCCAGGAATAAAACAGCCGCGAAAAGGATGAACGGCGCTCTCATTTTCATCAAAATCTCCTTTTAATACTCATAAAGTAAACCAATGGTATAACTTATAAATTGACTTTAAGCAATAGTTTATTTATAGTATGAACCTCTCTTATCATGCCAGCAAAAAAGCAAAAATATGACTGTATTGTTATAGGTTCCGGCCCCGGTGGGGCGCCCTTTGCCTGGCAGCTTGCCGCAAGCGGAATGGACGTTCTGATGCTCGAAGCGGGGCCCCGGTACGACCCTTACAAAGCCTACGCCCTCGACAAGACCGACTGGGAAACCCAGGGCTTTCCCGAGATAAAGCGTATCCGCAACACCTTTGGAAAGCTTCAGCCGCTCGACCTCAAATACGAGAAGCTGAGATCGTGGAACAAGGCAGTCGGCAAGCTGAACAGGACCAAGGAGAGGAGATACCTCAAGTACCAGCACGTTGCCGGTATCGGAGGAACCACTCTCCACTTTCAGGGCGAGGCGCACAGGCTCAACGAAAACGCCTTTCGTATGAAGACCCTTTACGACGTCGCCGTCGATTGGCCTATAGGGTATAGCGACCTCGAACCTTACTACGCCCGGGCCGAAAAAGTGCTCGGCGTCGCCGGGCCGGAAAAGGTCCCCGGCAGGCCGAGGAAGAATCCCTATCCGCTCAAGCCTCACAAGCTCAGCTATGCGAGCCGGATAATCGAAAAGGGGTGTAAAAAGCACGGGCTCGAGCTGACACCAAACTCGGTCGCCATACTCTCCGAAGTCTACCGCGACGCTCCGCCGTGCAATTACTGCAACGGCTGCGTCTGGGGCTGCCCCAGGAAGGACAAGGGCAGCGTCGACGTAACATTCATCCCGCTGGTTCAGGAAACGGGCAAGTGTGAGATTCTGGAAAACGTTTTCGTCACCAGGATCGAAGTCGAAAAAAAGAAAGGCGTGCGTAAGGCCAAGGGCCTCATTTACTACGACAATAAAGGAAAGGAGCATTTCGTAGGCGGCGACTATATAGCCGTTGCCTGCGGGGCGGTCGAAACCCCGAGGCTCCTGATTAATTCCGAAATCGACAATAACGACCTCGTAGGAAAGAATTTCATGGAGACGACTTTTTACGAGGCTGTGGCTTTTCATCCCGAGAGGCTCGACTCTTACCGCGGCATCCCGATGGACAGCATTATATGGAAGTGGAATACTCCAGATCCGAAAAGGGGCTTTCCGGGCGGGCTGAGGATGTTCCCGACGGCGGGGAGCGCGCTCGGTCCCATAAGCTACGCCTTGAGGTATAGCTCGGGATGGGGCGAAAGCTTCGTTAAGGACGTCGAAAAATGGTTCGGCCATGCTGTGGCGGTAGGCGGAATAGCCGAGTTTCTTCCCAATGAAGACACCTTCGTAAGCGTAAACCCCGACGTTAAAGACGAATACGGCGCGCCGGTCGCTTCTATACAGTCCTTCCTCGGGGAGCCCGAGCTCAAGTGTCTCGAATTCATGGCCGGAAAGGCTAAGGAAATTCTCGATGCGAGCGGAGCCGACGAGATCGTCGAGGAGGTTTCGACTTACGACCTCTTCTCCGCAACCCACGTGTACGGAACGTGCAGGATGGGGAAGGATAGGGAAAAATCGGTGGTGGACCCATCCCTCAGATTCCACGGCATTCCAAATCTCCTCGTGACGGACGCGAGCGTTTTTCCGACTTCGGGCGGAGGCGAGGCCCCGTCGCTCACCATCGAGGCGCTCAGCCTGAGAGCCGCCGATTTATTATTGAAAGAACTTAAAAAAGGTTGACCTTCTTTTGAGTCTATCGTCATCTAAAGTTCTGTTAACGCTGCTCTTTTTTTCTATAGCTCTCACTGCCGCCGATTCCCGGTCCGAAGATAGCATCCCCCGATTCACCGACGTTAAAAATAAAACAGGCGTCAGGACTGCTGAAACACTCGGCCAGACCGGAGCGTGGGGGGATTACAATAACGACGGGTGGCTCGATATAATACTTTCCGACATAGTGAGACGCTCCCCGCGCCAGGGCCGGGGCTCGCGCAGAGGACATCAGAGACAGTCGCCGGCACAAGAGACGGCGGAGAGAATCCCCCCCCGGCTGCTTTATTTCTACTTGAGCAGTGAAGGCAAAACGTTCGCCGAGGTGTCCGGGTCCGCAGGGCTTCCCAATATCGGTGTAAACGCGGCGTCATGGGCCGATTATAATAACGACGGCTATCTCGATCTCGCCCTGTCTCCGCTCGAGGCCGGAAAGCCCCCGCTGCTCTTTAAAAACTCCGCAAAATTCGAATTCGTCGACGTTTCCGAAGCCGCGGGGCTCAGGGAAGAGGGCTCCGTTTCCATGAACGTCACCTGGGCGGATTACGACCGCGACGGGTTCGTCGACCTCCTTCAGGCGGGGAGGGGAAAATCGTTTCTCTACCGCAACAACGGCGACGGCACTTTCAAAAACGCAACCGACAAGCTGCCCATCGACGAAAAAACCTCGGCCTACAGCGCCGTATGGTTCGACGCCGACAACGACGGCTATCTTGATCTCTTTTTAGGAAATTCGGGTTTAAACAGGTTCTATCTCAATAACGGCGACGGCACCTTCAAGGACGCAACCGAAGCATCCGGGCTCGCAGGGGAGGAAGGCTGGAGATCGGCGGCCGTATGCGCCGGCGATTACAACGGCGACGGCTACCTCGACCTCTACGTCGCGAATCTCGGCAGGCATGCGAGGAACGCTCTTTACAAAAATAACGGCGACGGCACTTTCACGGACGTCACGGAAGAGACAGGAACCGGTGATGTAGGCGACGGAAGAACCTGCGCCTGGATCGATTTCGACGCCGACGGCAGGCTTGACATATTCACCACCAACCACGTGCATCCAAACAGGCTCTACAGAAATCTCGACGGCAAGAAATTCGCCGACGTCGCCAAGGAAGCGGGAATCGATTTACCGAAGGACGTATTCTCGGCCTCCTGGGGAGATTACGACCGCGACGGATTTCCGGACGTTTTTCTTAACGGCCATATCGGCACGGCCCTCATGAAAAACGGCGGGAACGGCAACAATTCCCTCACGCTCAGGCTCGAAGGGAACGGTAAGACGACGAACACCTCTGCAATAGGCGCGCGCGTCGAGGTTAGGGCGCCTTCTCTCGGCCTTCAGGTAAGGGAAGTTTCGGGCGGAAAGGGCTGCTGCGAGCAGGACATGCTTCCCGTTTATTTCGGCCTCGGGGGTGAGAAAGCGGCGAATATTGTGGTAAAATGGCCGGGAGGGGAAACATGCAGGTTCGAAAAAACCCCGGTCGGCAAAAATAAGCAGTTTATAATTCGCGAGGCAGGCTGCAAGCTGGTCCCATCCGGGTAATTATCCGGAGGAGTCAGTCGCGGCGCATTAATTGACACAATAAATGGCTAATACATCCCTCTCAGTAGTCCTTCCGGCTCACAACGAAGAAGAGAATATAGCGAATACGGTTTCAGACTGCATTTCGTACCTCGATTCGAATTTCCCCAAATACGAAGTCATAGTAGTCAACGACGGCTCGCGGGATCGTACGCGCGAGATAGTCGAGGCATTGTCTCGGCAGAACCCGGCGGTCGTACTTGTAAACCACGAAGTGAACAAGGGCTACGGCTCCGCCTTAAGGAGCGGCTTCGACAAGGCGTCAATGGATTACATCTTTTTCATGGACAGCGACGGCCAGTTCGATATAACCGACCTCGACAGGCTCGTTCCTCTCATAGGCGGGAAAAACGTCGTCATTGGATACAGGGAAAACAGGGCCGATTCTTTCATACGGTTGCTGAATGCATGGATGTACGGCCTTTACATCCGGTTCATGTTCGGTCTCGCGGTGAAGGATATGGACTGCGCATTCAAGATATTCCCTACCGATGCTTATCATAAGGTAAGGCCGATCAAGGCTGGCGGCGCTCTCTTCAGCGCGGAGTTTCTTATAAAGCTGAAGAGGAAGGGATATGTGTTCAAGGAAGTCCCCGTACGGCATTTTCCGCGCAAGTTCGGTTCTCAGTCCGGCGCCAATTTAAAGGTAATACTCAGGATGTTCAGGGAATCGTGGAAGCTAAGAAATGAGCTCAGGGACAGCTGACAGAGCGGACTTCCTGAAGAACCCCGCCGGCATTCTCGTTTTAATTCTCGCAGCAGGATTTGCACTGCGGATTTTTCTTTCGCTCTTTTTAACCTACCGGGGCGACTTCAACACATGGCTGGGCTGGGGAAGTCAAATAGCCGAATCGGGATTCGGCAATTTCTATGAGCGCCACTGGTGCGACTACATGCCCGGCTATCTCTACGTACTCTGGATGCTCAACGGTATCAGTAAAGTGATTCCGGGGCTTCCTGTGGAGATTCTATTCAAGCTGCCGGCGAACCTGGCAGACCTCGGTATTTCCGCGTTGATATTCTTCTGGGTAAGAGGACTGGCCTCCGCGAAAACCGCTCTCGTTTGCGCCTCGGCCTACTTTTTCAACCCTGCTGCCCTCTCGAATTCCACGTTCTGGGGCCAGGTCGATTCTTTCCACGCATTTCCGATAATGCTGTCGGTTTTCCTCGGCCTCCGGAAGAAGTCCTTTCTCTCCGGCCTCTTCATAGCGCTTGCATTCATGATAAAGCCCCAGAGCATAGTGGTGTTTCCTGTTATCGGGCTCCTGGCCGCGAGGTCGGTGATTGCTCCTCGTCTCAATTTCAGGCCCGAATCGATACTACCCGTGCTCTTCTTTCTGGTGGCAATCGCACTGACTATATTCATAGTCTCCCTCCCTTTTATATGGAATAAGCTCGATTCCGTAACCTACGCCTTCACCGGCCCCGTGGAGCTGATCATAAGCAGGTTCCAGGCGTCTTACGGGGAATATAAATACACGTCCCTCAACGCATTTAATTTCTGGGGCGCCGCCGCGATGTGGGCAAGCGACGAGATAGTGAAATTCGGCCTCGCTTTAAGGACCTGGGGCACGATAGCTTTCATGACGTTCTACGCCCTCGTAAGCGGTCTCCTCATCTTTTTCACGATTGTAAAGTCGGATATAAAAAAAGACTACGCCTACATCGTCCCCGAGGCCATTACCCTCATACTGTTCGCGCTTTTCCTCGTCGTGACGCGGGCTCACGAGAGACACCTCCTTCCGGCGATTGCGTTTTTCACGCTAATAGCCTTCCGTTCTTGGATATTATGGTATTTATATGCTATTGTGTCCGGTGTTTACGTAATCAACATGGTCTATTCCCACATACAACTCTTAACGCGGTATTCCGGGATACAAAACCTGGGAATACCGAAGAATATAGAGGAGGCGTGCATATGGGGTATGATGCTCTTGTATGCCGCGGCGTTTATTGTAATATTCCGTGATTATGTCGTCAGTGCGGTGAATTATAAAAAAAATATATTTCCCCTTCGCGGCAATTAAATCCGAGAGCATATGAGTTCAGATTCGTTGATACGGAAATACAGAATAGAATTTCTCCTTCTCCTTGTGCTCACGTTCAGCATAGGCATCAGGATGTATAACCTCGAAAGGCCCGAAAGCTATTATTTCGACGAGGTGTATTTCGCCTTCACGGCACAGGAAATGGCCAAGGGGAACCGCGCCGCCTGGGAGAGCTGGGCAACGGCGCCGAAAGACCTGGCCTATGAATGGACACACCCCCCGCTCGGGAAGGAGATCAGCGCAGCCGGCATATTGATGTTCGGGAACAACACGCTCGGCTGGCGTTTCTTCCAAGCGCTCTTCGGCGGCCTCGGCGCCCTCTTCATGTATCTTCTCGTAAGGAACCTGTTCGACAGCAAGACAGCCGGTCTCATTGCCGCGCTCGTCTACAGCTTCGACGGCTTTTTCTTCGCCCTGAGCCGCATCACGATGGTCGATATATTCATGGCCAATTTCCTCATGCTGGGCTCGCTCTTTATAGTCAAATACGCACGGACCAGAAAGAATATCTACCTCATGCTCGCCGGGGTGTTCTGCGGCCTTTGCATGTCCATAAAATGGAGCGGTCTTTACATCTGGGAATTTCTGGCCGGTGTCGGGCTTTTCCTGGTTTATTACTTCGAGGTCTACAAGGCTGATACGAAGGACGGGAGCTATCTGATCTCGCTCCTCAAAATAGTGCCCAGGATATTTCTGGCCTTCGTCCTCATACCGGTAGCAATATACGTTCTGACTTACCTGCCGTTCTTTTATCACGGTAACTCCATCATGAACTTTCTTACCCTGCAGCAGAACATGTACATCTATCACGGGGGCGTTACCGAGAACCACCCATACCAGTCACCCTGGTGGCAGTGGCCCCTTCTGTTAAGGCCGGTCTTTCTATACTACGACGAGCTCGGTAATGGCATGCGGGCTTATATCTACCTCATGGGGAATCTCTTCATATGGTGGACGGGAATTCTCTTCTTCGCCCTCGCAGTTTATCAGGTGTTCAAGAGGGAGTATCCGCCGCTCCTCTTCGCTGTAGTCAGCGTATTCGCCTACTGGCTTCCCTGGGCTTTCTCACCGAGAAAGATAGTTTTCATTTATCATTTCATGCCCTCCCTCGTCTTCATATTCGTAATCATCTCCTATTTCCTCTGGCGGCTGTGGGAAGACTCGCGGAAAGGCAAAATAATAGCCGCCGCTTATCTATTGCTGGCCGCCGGTGTATTCTTATACTTCTATCCCGTGCTCAGCGGCGTGCCGATCGGCGAGTCCGAAATAGATCGTTTTATGTGGCTGAATACATGGAGGTAATTCATTAACATTGCCCGCCTCACACGTATCGCAGTACATTGTTCTGTCACGGGAAGAGGCCGCAGGAACCTGATATGCCCACCATGAACAGAACGGACCTTATCTGCTCGCTCGTAATCGGCTTCATAATCTCGATATTTCTTCTGGCCATTTGGGGCTCGCTCAGAAATGACGTGAATATTCCGCACCTTTCGTACTACGTCATCGTCCCGTTTCTGTTCATAATCATCCCCTTTTCAGTCGCTCTCGGAGTCTATGCGGCGTCCCATCTCGGAAAGAGGTGGAGGATACTCTTTCAGTTCGGGAAATTCGTCCCTATAGGTGTGTCGAACACAGCTATCGACTTCGGCGTTCTCAACTTCCTCATGTTCGTGTTTCAGGTGGAGAAGGGCTATCTCTTCTCGGCTTTCAAGGGCATCTCTTTTCTGTGCGCCGTTTCCAACAGCTATCTCTGGAACAAGTTCTGGACATTCGAAAGCAGGGAAAGGGACGGGATGGGGAAGCAGTTCTTCAAGTTTATATTCGTGTCCTCGATAGGGCTCCTTATAAACGTCGCTGTAGCGTCCTACATAGTCAACGTCATGGGCCCCCAGTGGGGCATATCGCCAATACTGTGGGCGAATATAGGCACGCTGGCGTCTATAGTGCTGGTCATAATATGGGATTTTCTCGGCTACAAATATCTCGTCTTCAAGAAATAGCCTAATATCCGACCCATCCGAATTTGTTGATCCAGAGAACGCCCCACAGGTTTACTGCTATGCCCAATAGCATGAGCGCTACGTGGTGCCATTTTATCTCGTCACCGATACCCTTCACGGTGAGTATGAAAAGGAACGGGTAGAAATCGAGGGCGAATCTATACCCGAACTGTGCGAAACCCCAGGTTCCATGGCAGAAATTCACGAACGCTATGAGCGCTATCGACGCCCAGCACGCGAGCATGAGCCTGCTCTTCCCCGCGAAAAACGCGTATACGAACGCAGGCGTCGTAATCCATATAGCCATTCCGCTCCACGACGGCGTAACGTAGGGGAATTCATCTATGAATCTCGGCATCCCGGCGAATATTACTTTCAGGTTCCGGGGTATGTAAGTAACGTCGAATATACCCTTTTGAAACCATATTTCATCGAGGATTCCCGGTATGAGATAATACGAAAGGTCGAACGGCGAGCCGAACCTGAGATAGTTATAACCGGCGTTAAGAAGAACGAAAATCCCCGCTCCGAGGCAGAGCCATGTTAACGGAAGGAGGTTTATCCGTCCGGGAATGCTTTTCCCCGGCGCCGGTCTATACCACCTGTCCATGTACATTATCAGAAAGAAGGGAAAAGATAGTATCGTGGGAAGGCGCGTCCAGTAAGAAGCGCCGAGGGCGAGGCCCGATGCGAGAGGCGGCGCGTTTCTAAGCGTGAGCAGCACGGCTATGAATAGAAACGTCAGGGAAACCGCGTGGGAAAACATCCACACGCCGCCCGACGACGCTACCCACCAGTGAATCGTTCCGAAGCCGAACATGGCCGTCGCCCAGAGCTGTATGCTTCTTTTCCCGGTCAGCTCCCGCGCGACGAGATACGCAAGGACGACGTTTACGCTCCCGAAGAATATCGATATCAGCGTCTGGTTCGTGGAGAGGCCGAATATCGCGACGACCGGCATGATAAGTATGGCCGGTACGGGCGGGGGGACAACGTAGTACCTTCCGTCGAGCGGTACCAGCTCCAGGTGGGATACGTCTTTTAAAAGGTGAAGCCTTCCGTGGAGGAACGCGTCCGCGAGCCGAACGAAGTTATTGTACGGCGTAGGCGGGCCTTCCTGAAAGAGATAGTAGACTACGAAGGTCGCGATAAATACCACGGCGCACATGAGAGCCACGGTTTTGCCCGTTTCGGTGGTTGCTCCGGTTTTCATCAGGTTATTCCGGTCATATGACGCATCTGGAGATCGGGCTCCAAATATTCATTGCTGCCGCCGATATTTTACGAGAACGCCTTGTAAGCGTAGAGCTTCATTACGTGAAGAAGGTAATCGACTATAACGCCGCTCCCGAGCTTGGTCTCTCCGTAAAGCCTGTCGCGGAACGTAATCGGCACCTCGACGACCTTATCGTATTTACCCCTTACGAGTATTTCGAGGGCGATTTTAAACCCGAGCGGGTTTAGCTCCGCGTCCTTTATGACTTCCCTCTTCAGGAAGAAGAATCCCGACATCGGGTCCTTGACGCTAGTGAGTCCGCGCACTGCCAGTGTCGCAAGCCTTGAGGATATTTTCCTCCGCGCCGGCCAGTCCTCTATACCCCCTTCGCTGACGTAGCGGCTGCCTATGGAGATTTCGGCGTCCCCACTGATTATCGGCGCCACTATGGCCGGTATCGATTCGGCCGGATGGCTGAGGTCGGCGTCCATCACGCCGAGTATCGCGCTCTCTGAATTCCTGAAGCCTTCGAGAACCGCCGAAGAAAGCCCCCTCTCGCTCATTCTCCTTATTACTTTAAGCCCTTCATACCTGCCCTTGAGCTCCTCGGCCACCTTCCACGTGCCGTCGGGGGAATTGTCGTCGACTATGGTGACGTGCCCGTCGAGCCCGTGCTCGCGGAATACCCTGTACACGTTTTCAAGGAGTATCGGCACATTCTCGGCCTCGTTGTATGTCGGTATGACGAGCGTAATGTCCATGAGTCAGGGGAAAATTATATCACCTAATTTCTTACTTCTGAACGGCTCCGCCGATTCTTTTAAAACAGCCGGACGAAGATTCCTAAAACGCCCACTTGAATCTTACGAGCTGAATTAGCAGAAGGGCATAGAGCAAAAGGGAGGAGAAAACGATAATGAAATTGAAGGCCCGCTGCCTCCCGAGAATGGTAAGCGACAGGAATACCGGGAAAATGACGAGCACATACCTAGGAATGCTCTGCCAGAACCAGGTCGATGTCATGAGGAGACAGCTTAATAAAGCGAATACGCCGTATGAAATGCGCACCTTCAGCATAGCGTATATCGACAGCGCGAAACCGAGAGCCGCAAAGAATATCTCGAACCAGCTGGTCAGTATTGCATGCTCCGGCTCCCTCGACTGCATCGTGTTGTAAGTCAGCCAGAATCCGTTTATAGGCCAGTCGAGCTTCTTCCCCCAGTGCTCCTTCTGGATCTCCAGGAACTTGAACGGATCTCCGAACGTGACATAGTTTATTCCCAGGTAAAACAGGAATCCGAGGGCGGTAAGCCCTATCCAGAGCACGTCCTTTTTGACTTCTCTGATTTTGTAATTCTTCTGGGCGAGATACTCGATTAAGAGAGCGGGTATAAGCACTAAGCCGGTTACCCTGGTTGCGCAGGCCAGTAGACCGGCCATACCGCACAGAGCCCACTTCCCCCTACGCGCGTAATAAAAGCTCGCTATCGTCAGGAACAGGAAGAGACTCTCCGTGTATATGGCGTGGAGAAAGTAGGCCGTCGGAAAGATGGCCAGGTATATGAGCGCCCTCCAGGAATCCTCCTCGTCGTAATCGAGGCTTACGAGCTTGTATATATATACAGCGGCCCCGGCAAAGGCCAGGTTCGATACCAGGAGCGCGGCTGCCAGGTAGCTCCCGACGAAAAAGGAGGCGATTTTGATCAGTAGAGGATAGAGGGGAAAAAAGACGATCCGAAGGTTCTGCTCGTTTACGGGAGAGCTGGAATACCAGTCCTTTGCGATTTTGACGTAATGCTGCGCGTCCCAGGTGTACCAGAGCGGAAAAAAATCAGGGTACTTGTTCTGGAGAATCGCGTATGCTAGAAAGGAAAAGAAAAAGGTGGCCGCAGTCGAGAATATGATAACCAGGCTTATATCTACGAACGCACCTTTACGCCGCACTTTTTTATATTACCACCCGGATGCGTTATTCTATAGTGGTTTTGATGACAAGTGAGTAGTTTATAAACATCCGGGTATAGATTCAGCGGGTCAAAAAATGGAAGACCGGCACGATACTCAGGTTACAGACGAGAGTCCGAAAGCGGATGAAAGCACAGACGCCCTTTCCCCGGCTTTGACAGCCTTTCTTTTATTCCTGACCGGCGCGCTTGCATATTACTGCAGCCGGCCGGAAGCTGTAAATCCTTTTAATTACTTCGAATATCTGGCAGATGCGATTCTTAAGGGAAGGACATATATAGAAAACGCCCCTCCTTATTTCGAAGAGCTGGTCCGGAGCGGCGGCAAGTGGTACGTCATATATCCCCCCATGCCGGCCCTTCTTCTTCTCCCGTTCGTCGCCCTCGGAGGCATATCGACAAACCAGCTCCATCTGTCATTTTTACTGGGCGGGCTCAACGTCGCCCTCGTTTATCTCATGTTCAGAAAGCTCACGGACGAGAGGGAGCTTCCAGTCTGGATGGCTATACTCCTCGGCTTCGGCACCATCCACTGGTATACCGCTTCCATAGGGTCTGTCTGGTACCTTGCCCATATAACCTCCTTCTTCTTCCTCACGCTGGCCGTGTATTTCACTATAGCATCGCCTCGGCCGAGGCCCTTTGCGTCGGGCATCTTCCTGGGGGCTTCCTATCTTTCGAGGCTGACCACTATACTGAACTTCCCCTTCTTCGTCGTCATGCTTTTCGGACGCCGTGATATAGTCGCCGTCTCCTCACGGCGCACCATGCTGACCGGAAGGCTGAAACCCGTGCTTCTTTTCTCCGTCGGTGCGGGGATTTTCGTCCTCCTTAACTTCCTCTACAACTATATAAGGTTTGGCTCGCCCTTCGACGTCGCCTACGCACTCCATACGATATCCGACGCGAAGGAGCGCATATCGCCCTGGTTCGACGAGGGCCTGTTCAGCCTCTCGTACATCAAATACCATCTTTATTCATTTTTGCTGGAGCCTCCCAATTTCTCGGGCAGGTGGCCCTACGTTTATCCTTCCATGACCGGCCTTTCCGTCCTTATAACGACGCCGGCGTTTCTTCTCATCCCTTTCGCCGGGCTCAGGAACAGGCTTGCGCTCGCCTGCTGGGCTGCGATAATTCCGACAGCGTTTCTCATATTCATAAAGAGCGGTACGGGATGGACTCAGTTCGGCTACAGGTACGCCCTCGATTTCTACCCGTTCCTTCTCATCCTCACATTTCTAGGAATAGGAGACCGGTTCAGGTGGTATCACAAGCTTCTCATAATCCTGAGCGTTCTGGTCAATCTCTGGGGCGTTATTCTCATCAACAAAATCGAGTGGTATAAACTGTATTGACCCTCTCGAGGCGGTTATGTATTTTTACGCCCTTACCGACATGAAAAGCCGCAGCATGCCCGGATACGCCGTCCCGCTCGCAGTCTACGCTCTGGTTGTAGCGTCTATACTGTTAATGAGGCTGTTTTTGCCGTGGCCCTACGTCGTATCCATATCGGCCTTTATCATGCTCGCCGTGCCGTTTTTCCTGAAGCACGATACGGGCGACCTCAAATGGCATCCGAGGGGCATACTTCTCGGGCTCATCGTTTCCGCCGTGCTTCTGGCCGCGTACCTTGCAGTCGTCTGGGGCTACGGGCTCTATTCGGGGCAGTCGCTCGTCGTGCACGGTCTCTCGTATTCGTTCATACTGACTCAGCTCCTTCTCGTCGCCCTCCCCGAAGAGGTCTTTTTCCGTGGATACCTCCAGCACAGGCTCGGAAACAGCGTAAAAAGCGTAGTGATAGTCAGCGCCCTCTTCGCCGTCGGCCATTTTATAACCCTCTGCGTCGGCGGCGACCACAGCCCGGCAGTTTGCGCCCAGGCGATACTCACCTTCTTCCCCTCGCTCGTAATGGGATATCTCTATCTCGTCACCGGAACCCTGTGGGCCAGCATAATCTTCCATTTCCTCGCGAATGTAGTCCATATAGCGGTCGCGCTTTCCTGACCTTCGCCCTGTCTTTTTACCCCGGATTTCCTCATGGGCAGGAGTTGCGTTAAAATACTGTAATAATTGCAATCATCTGAATACCATAATTTTATGGGGCCAACGGCCGTGACCGACACTGTAAGAATAGGGCTTGCCCAGATAAATCTGAGCGTGGGGGATATCGGCAGGAACGTCGATAAAATCCTCGCGCGGATCGAGTCGGCAAGGGCGCTGGGGGTGGATATACTCTGCTTTCCCGAGCTTGCCGTCACGGGCTACCCGCCCGAAGACCTCCTTTTGAAGCCGAGCTTCATAAGCGATAATCTCAAAGCCGTCGACGAGGTCAGAAAGGCGACGGGCGGGATAACGGTCGTCCTCGGCTTCGCCGACAGGGACGGCGACATCTACAACGCCGCCGCGATACTCCACGACGGGAAGCTCGTCGACATTTACAGGAAGCACTATCTACCCAACTACGGCGTATTCGACGAGAACCGCTACTTTCAGTCGGGAACGAGGGTGCCGGTTTACAGGCTCGGCGGGGTTATATTCGGCGTCAACATATGCGAGGACATCTGGTATCCGGGCGACCCGACGAGGAGGCAGTCCGTACTCGGCGGCGCGCAGCTCGTAATCAACATCTCGTCCTCTCCATATTATATGTCCAAGGTTAAGGCGAGGGAGCAGATGCTCGTGACGCGCGCGAAGGACTATTCCGTCGTCGTCGCCTACTGCAACCTCGTTGGCGGCCAGGACGAGCTAATATTCGACGGCCACAGCGTCGTCATAGGGGAGAGGGGTGAGATACTCGCGCGCGGTAAGGGGTTCGAGGAAGACCTCGTAATCGCCGACATAAACGCGTCCCGGGTATTCAGGTCACGCATACACGACCCGCGAAGAAGAAAAGAGCAGCTGGCTCTCATAGCTCACTCCGAGGAGCCTGAGCTCATAGACATAACCTCGAAATCCAAAAAAACCGCGAAGCCCGAAGTAATTCAGGCCATAAACGTTTTCCAACCGGTCGAGGAAGAGATTTTCAAGGCGCTCATACTGGGCACGAGGGACTACGTGCGAAAGAACGGCTTCTCGAAGGCCGTCATAGGCATTAGCGGGGGCATAGACTCTGCCCTCGTCGCCGCCATCGCTTCCGAGGCTTTAGGAAAGGAAAACGTGGCCGGGGTCACGATGCCGTCCCGCTACAGCTCCCCCGGGAGCGTGACCGATTCCGAAGAGCTCGCCCGGAACATCGGCATGGAGCTTCTTGAGATACCCATCGAAAAGGCATTCTCGGCCTTTAACGATATTATGTCCGGCGTATTTTCCGGGCACAGGCCGGATATGACAGAGGAGAATCTCCAGGCCAGGATAAGGGGCAACATCCTCATGGCGCTTTCCAACAAGTTCGGGTGGCTGGTTCTCACTACAGGCAACAAGAGCGAGATGAGCGTCGGCTACTGCACCATGTACGGCGACATGGCGGGCGGCTTCGCCGTCATAAAGGACGTCCCCAAGACCCTCGTTTACAGGCTCTCCGAGTACTACAACGAATGGAAGGGCGGGTATGTAATCCCGAAAGCTATCCTGACGAAGCCACCCTCGGCCGAGCTCCGGCCGGGACAGCTCGATACGGACTCGCTCCCGCCCTACGACATCCTCGACCCCATACTCAAGGCCTACGTCGAGGACGATCTCAGCGTCGGCGAGATAGTGGCTCTGGGATTCGAAGCGCGCACCGTGAAGGACGTCGTAAAGATGGTCGACCGGAACGAGTACAAGCGCCGGCAGGCCCCGCCCGGTATAAAGATAACCGCAAGAGCGTTCGGAAAAGACCGCCGTTTCCCTATAACGAATCTCTACAGGGAATAGAAAATCTCCCCCCGGACTTAGCGTAAAATCCAGTTTTATGATATAATAAACGCCGGGGTTTCCCGAAAGTTTTCCCGTGTTGACTTGTGCCTGTTATCATCTAATCTTAATTTTGGGTTAATCGGCTTATACCGCGGGTCAATCCTTCGAATTAATTTGGTTTTTTGAGAAAACTGGGACCTCAGGAAGGTGTTATTATGAAGCCCTTTGGCTACCCGAAAAAGCAGGGTTTATACGACCCCCAATTTGAACACGATTCGTGCGGTATAGGGTTTGTTGTAAACTTCAAGGGAAGAAAATCGCACAGCATAGTTGCCGACGCCCTTACGGTGCTGAGGAACCTTCAGCACAGGGGAGCGTGCGGATGCGAAACGAATACCGGCGACGGCGCGGGCATACTCATGCAAATGCCCCACAAGTTCCTGGACAAGGTCTGCAGGGAATCCGGCATTGAGCTTCCCGCTGAAGGCCGGTACGCGGCCGGCATAGTCTTCCTCCCGCAGGACGCGGGAGACAGGGCCGAATGCACCTCAGTTTTCGAGAAGATAGTAAAGGAAGAAGGGCTCGAAGTCCTCGGCTGGCGCGAAGTGCCGACGGATAACTCCTCCCTCGGCGAAACGGCAAGGAAAGGCGAGCCCAAGGTAATGCAGTTTCTCGTATCCCGGAGCCCCGAGCTCTCGGACGGGATGGTCTACGAGAGAAAGCTCTAC
This sequence comes from uncultured Spirochaetia bacterium, assembly GCA_964618635.1. Taxonomy (GTDB): domain Bacteria; phylum Desulfobacterota_D; class UBA1144; order Nemesobacterales; family UBA2774; genus JADLGH01. The sequence continues at coordinate 10,818 of CAZUDM010000021.1, read as the reverse complement.
CTTATCAGAAAGAGGGCCGAAAACGAGATAAGATTCTCCGGGATGCAGGGAGGGGAATACTTCTACGTTCCGAGCCTCTCCCACAGAACTTTAGTATATAAGGGAATGCTCACGACCTGGCAGGTCGAGCTCTACTACCCCGACCTCAGCGACCCCGACATGGAATCCGCCATAGCGCTCGTTCACTCGCGCTTCAGCACGAACACGTTCCCGAGCTGGGACAGGTCGCATCCCTACCGCTATATAATCCACAACGGCGAAATAAACACGCTCAGGGGTAACATCAACTGGATGCACGCCCGGGAGGCCATGCTCGAAACGGACCTCTTCGGCCCCGAGCTCGAAAAGATATTCCCGATAATACAGCCCGACGGCAGCGACTCCGCCAACTTCGATAACTGCGTCGAATTCCTGACGCTTGCGGGGCGGCCTATAGAGCACGCCGTCATGATGATGATCCCCGAGCCATGGTCGAACCACGAGACAATGAGCGAGGAGAAAAAGGCCTTCTACGAATACCACAGCTGCCTCATGGAGCCGTGGGACGGCCCTGCATCGATCGCGTTTACGGACGGGTTCAAGGTCGGCGCCGTTCTCGACAGGAACGGTCTCAGGCCATCGCGTTACTACGTCACAAAAGACGACGTCGTAATAATGGGCTCCGAAGTCGGGGTTCTCGAAGTTCCCGCCGATCGTATCATCCATAAAGGAAGGCTCCAGCCGGGGAAGATGTTCCTCATCGACACCATCGAAGGGCGCATAGTTGAGGACGACGAGATAAAGGGTAAGTTGGCCGGCGAAAAGCCCTACAGGAAGTGGCTCGACGATAACCTCGTCAACCTTTCCGACCTTCCGGACTCAAACGGCGACCACGGCAGGGAAGTGTCGTCTCACGAAGATATACTCCAGAGGCAAAAGGTCTTCGGCTACACCTTCGAGGAGCTGAGGGTGATCCTCGCCCCGATGGCGTCGAACGCCGTCGAGCCCATAGGCTCGATGGGGAAGGACACGCCGGTAGCGGTCCTCTCGGAAAAGCCGAGGCTCCTTTACGAATACTTCAAACAGCTCTTCGCGCAGGTCACGAACCCGCCGATCGACGCCATAAGGGAAGAGCTCATCACGGCGACGGAGGTCACGATAGGTCCCGAGAGGAACATACTCGACCCTCAGCCCGAAAGCTGCCGAATGATAAAGCTCGACAGCCCGATACTGAGCAACGAGCAGCTTGAGCGCATAAGGGCGCTCGACAACCACGACTTCAAGTCAGTAACTTTGCCGATGCTCTTTCCGATTGCCGAAGGGAGCGACGGTCTCGAAGACGCGCTGAAGGAGCTTTTCACGAAGGCGGACGACGCCATAGAAGACGGTGCGAACCTCCTCATACTCTCAGACAGGGGCTTTGACGAAGAGCACGCCCCGATACCGGCGCTCCTTGCCGCATCCGGGCTTCATCACCACCTCATCCGTAACGGCAACAGGCTCAAGGTCGCGCTCATAATAGAATCCGGGGAGCCGAGAGAGGTGCACCACATCGCCCTTCTCGTCGGCTACGGCGTAAGCGCTATAAACCCCTACCTCGCTTACGAGACCCTCGGCGACATGGTAAGCGAAGGGCTTCTCAAGAACATAGACAAAAAGACCGCAGTCAAAAATTACATAAAGAGCCTCGTAAAAGGCATCGTCAAGACGATGTCCAAGATAGGAATATCGGCCGTCCAGAGCTACCACGGCGCGCAGATATTCGAGGCGATCGGTCTCAACCACGAATTCGTGGACAAGTATTTCACGTGGACCCCGACGAGGATCAAAGGGGCCGGTATAGAGATAATCACAAAGGAAATAATCTTGCGGCACCAGTCCGCATACCCGGAAAGGGGCACGCACCCGCTGACGCTCGACGCGGGCGGAATGTATCAGTGGCGCTCGGGCGGCGAGCATCACGCTTTTAACCCGAAGACGGTTCACATGCTCCAGAACGCCTGCCGCTCCGGGAGCTACGAGGCATTCAAGAGATTCTCGACGCTCGTCGACGACCAGTCGAAGGAGCTTCACACGCTTAGAGGGCTCCTCGAGCTCAAGTTCGAGTCCGACCCGATTCCTCTCGACGAGGTCGAGTCGGTCGAGTCCATATGCAGGCGGTTCAAGACGGGGGCCATGTCCTACGGTGCTATAAGCCAGGAAGCCCACGAGAGCCTCGCCATCGCTATGAACAGGATCGGCGGCAAGAGCAATACCGGGGAGGGAGGGGAAGACCCCGCCCGCAACATCCCCGACGACAACGGCGATTTGCGAAGGAGCGCGATCAAGCAGGTGGCCTCCGGAAGGTTCGGGGTCACGAGCGAATATCTCGTCAACAGCGACGAGATTCAGATAAAGATCGCGCAGGGGGCGAAGCCCGGAGAGGGCGGCCAGCTCCCCGGCAAGAAGGTTTACCCGTGGATCGCGAAGGTCCGGCTCTCGACGCCGGGCGTAGGGCTCATTTCCCCGCCGCCTCACCACGACATCTATTCCATCGAGGACCTGGCCGAGCTCATACACGACCTCAAGAACGCGAACAGGCACGCGCGGATTAACGTCAAGCTCGTCTCCGAGGTCGGGGTGGGCACGATAGCCGCGGGCGTCGCCAAGGGGCACGCCGACGTCATACTCGTAAGCGGCTACGACGGCGGCACGGGTGCTTCGCCTCAGAGCAGCATTCAGCATGCCGGGCTTCCGTGGGAACTCGGGCTGGCCGAGACGCACCAGACGCTTCTCGTCAACAATTTAAGAAGCAGGGTCGTTCTCGAAACGGACGGCCAGATGAAAACAGGAAGGGACGTCGTCATAGCGGCCCTTCTCGGGGCCGAAGAATTCGGCTTCGCCACGGCCCCGCTGATAGTCCTGGGCTGCATAATGATGCGGGTCTGCCATCTCGATACCTGCCCCGTGGGCGTCGCGACGCAAAACCCCGAGCTCCGGAAGAAGTTCACGGGCGATCCCGCGCACGTCGTAAACTTCATGCGCTTCATCGCCGAGGAAGTAAGGGAAATAATGGCCCGGCTCGGATTCAGGACCATAGAAGAAATGGTCGGCCGGACAGACAAGCTCGAAATGAAAAAGGTCATCGATCACTGGAAGGCGAGGGGCATCGATCTTTCAGACATTCTCTACGAGCCGGACGTTCCGCTCGACTGGGGCCGCTACAACCAGATGCAGCAGGACCACGGGCTCGAATCCGCGCTCGACGTGACTACGCTCCTCGACATTTGCAAGCCGACCCTCGAAAAGGGCGAGCCGGTCGAAGCGATACTGCCGATAAAGAACGTCAACAGGACTGTAGGCACAATACTCGGGAGCGAGCTAACCCGCAAATACGGAAGCGACGGCCTCCCCGAGGATACGGTACGTCTTCACTTCATGGGCTCGGCCGGGCAGAGCTTCGGCGCTTTCGCCCCGCAGTCGATGACGATGATTCTCGAAGGCGATTCCAACGACTACATAGGCAAGGGGCTTTCCGGCGGTAAGATAATCGTCTATCCCCCGAAGGGGTCCACATTCAAGGCCGAGGACAACGTCATAACCGGTAACGTCGCGTTTTACGGCGCTACTGGCGGAGAGGCGTACATACGCGGCAGGGCCGGGGAAAGGTTCTGCGTCAGGAACAGCGGTGTCCATACTGTCGTCGAGGGAGTCGGCGACCACGCCTGCGAATACATGACGGGCGGGCGGGTCCTCGTTATCGGTCCCACAGGAAGGAACTTCGCCGCGGGCATGTCGGGCGGTATTGCGTACGTGCTCGACGAGCAGGGGGATTTCGCCGTTCACTGCAACAAGGAGATGGTCGCGCTCGAAACGCCGGACGAAGAGAACCTCGAAGAAATAAGGAGCATGATAAAACGGCACGTCGAATATACTCATAGCGAAAAGGGTAGGGACATTCTCGCGCGGTGGGCCGTGCTGTCGGAAAAGTTTGTGAAGGTGATGCCAAAGGATTACAAGCGAATGCTTGAAGCCCTTAAAAAAGTCCAGCAGGCCGGACTTAGCGGGGACGAAGCCCTCATGGCGGCGTTTGAAGAGAACAAAAACGACCTGGCCCGCGTGAGCGGTAATTAGCTCCCCCTCAACCACACAATTTTTAGTAAACGGACGGAGTGGTATCCGTGCCGGAGAACAGACTGGAGGAAGTTTAATGGGTGACCCTACTGGTTTTATGGAATATGACAGAGAGCTCGAGCCCGACCGTTCACCCGAAGAGCGTATAAAGGACTGGAAGGAATTTCACAAACACCTTCCGGACTCCAAGCTCAGGATTCAGGGTGCGCGGTGCATGGACTGCGGGATTCCTTTCTGCCAGACGGGAACCATGATAAACGGTATGACCTCCGGCTGCCCGGTGAACAACCTTATTCCGGAATGGAACGACCTCGTTTATAGAGGGCTGTGGAGGGAGGCGCTCGAGCGTCTTCACAAGACCAACAACTTCCCGGAGTTTACGGGAAGGGTGTGCCCGGCCCCCTGCGAGGGGTCCTGCGTGCTCGGAATAAGCGAGCCCCCGGTCACCATAAAATCCATAGAGTGCACGATAATAGATAAGGGGTTCGAGGAAGGATGGGTCCTCCCCGAGATACCTGAAACGAGGACTGGAAAGAGAGTGGCCGTCATAGGCTCCGGGCCGGCGGGGCTTGCCTGCGCCGCCCAGCTCAACAAGGCCGGTCACCTTGTCACTGTCTTCGAGAGGGACGACAGGATAGGCGGTCTTTTGATGTACGGCATCCCGAATCCCCACCTCGATAAATTCGTCGTCGAGCGGAGAGTCAATGTCATGAGGGAGAGCGGAGTCGAGTTCGTCACCAACACCGAGATAGGGAAGGACTACCCCGCCGACAAGCTACTTAAGGAATTCGACGCCGTCGTCATTTGCACCGGGGCTACCAAGCCGCGCGACCTCCCGGTCGAGGGAAGGGAGCTCAAGGGCATCCACTTCGCCATGGAGTTCCTGAAGGCCAATACGAAGAGCCTTCTCGACAGCGGCCACAGCGACGGCAATTATATTTCCGCGAAGGATAAGGACGTCATAGTCTTAGGCGGAGGCGACACCGGCACAGACTGCGTCGCGACGGCAATGCGCCACGGATGCAGGAGCCTTCTTCAGTTCGAGATACTGCCCCAGCCGCCGCTCACAAGGGCCCCCGACAATCCCTGGCCGCAGTGGCCGAGGGTCTATACGCTCAGCTACGGTCAGGAAGAGGCCATGGCCGTCTTCGGTGAAGACCCGAGAAAGTACCAGGTGCTGACGACCAAATTCACGGGCGACGCCGACGGAAACGTGAAGGAGCTTCACACGATCCGCATAGAATGGGTAATGGGCGAGAACGGGAGGCCTTCATTCAGAGAGGTTCCCGGAACCGAAAAGGTATGGTCGGCCGACCTCGTTTTCCTTGCGCTCGGATTTCTCGGCCCGGAAGATACTCTCCTACAACAGCTCAACGTCGAGCGTGACGAGAGAACCAACGCCAAGGCCGAGTACGGAAAGTACAAGACCAACATCGAGGGCGTATTCGCCGCCGGTGACGCCCGCCGCGGGCAGAGCCTCGTCGTCTGGGCGATCAACGAAGGGCGCGAGGCCGCGAGGGAGTGCGACCGCTACCTCATGGGTACGACTGTCCTTCCCTGATAACTACAGTGCCGCACCACAACTGGCCGCGTCGGTAACGTGCGAGCATCGCATCTTTCGGTTCTTCTCTTTCCATGGGTAGATTAATGGAAGCTTTCACGCGTGGTATCTTGCCGGCGCAGGTCTAAATCGGGTGCCTTCCGGAACCTGGAATTATCCCGCGTACCACGACGGTATCTTGTCGCCGGTGAAGATGTTTATGGCCTTGGTTTCGAGGTACATATCGAGGCCGTCCGGGCCGAGCTCCTTTCCTATGCCGCTCTGCTTGAACCCGCCGTAAGGCACTTCGGGTATTATGCCGCCGTAGGTGTTTACCCACACGTAACCGGCCTTGACAGCCTTCGCCACCCTGAGCGCCCTTTTGATGTCGCGCGTCCACACCCCGCCGGCAAGCCCGTAGACGGTATTGTTGGCTATCCTGATCGCTTCCTCTTCTGTCTTGAACGGTATGACAGCGACTATCGGGCCGAATATCTCCTCGCACGCAATCGTCGCGTCGGGCTCGACATCGGCGATCACAGTAGGCTCGAAAAAGTATCCCTTCTTCAGATGCGCCGGCCTGCCGCCGCCGTGGAGAACCTGCCCGCCTTCCTCGACGCCCTTCTCGAAATAGGAGCCGACCCTCTCGAAGTGCTCCTTCGATATCACGGCTCCGATCTCCGTCTTGTCGTCGAGCGGATCGCCTACGCGTATCTTCTTGACCCTGTCTATAAAGGCCGGAAGGAACTTGTCGTATATGTCCTCGTGAAGGAGGAGCTTCGTTATTGCCGTGCAGTTTTCGCCCTGGTTAAAGAAGCCTCCCCTGAGCCCCGCCTCTATCATGTTGTCTATCTCGGCGTCTTCGAAAACTATGCACGGCGCCTTGCCGCCGAGCTCGAGTGTAACGCGCTTTATGGTTTCGGCACCTGACTTCATCACCTCTTTTCCCACCTCGGTCGAGCCCGTGAAGGCGACTTTCGCCACGCCCGGATGAGAGACGAGCGCGCGCCCGGCGACGGCTCCCTCTCCGGGGACGACGTTAAGCACGCCGTCGGGAAGCCCCGCCTCGCTGCATATCCTGGCGGCTTCGAGTATGCCGCAGGGGGTGTGCTCTGCGGGCTTAAGCACGATGGTGCACCCGGCTGCGAGGGCGGCGGATATTTTCCAGAAAGAGAGGAGAAGCGGGAAATTCCAGGGGATAATCTGCGCCGCCACGCCGAGCGGCTCTTTTACCGTCACGGTCATCTGGCTTTCCGAAACCACGATGCTTTCCCCGTTCAGGAGGACTCCTGTCCCGGCGTAGTACTCCAGTGTCCTGATTGCGCCGGCTGTCTCGACGAGCCTGCTCTCGCGTATGGGTTTTCCGGTTTCGAGCGTGTTCGTGAGGGCGAGCTTGTCCCTTTCCTTTTCGAGCGCGTCGGCTATCCTGCGGATGGTCTTGAGACGCTCGGGTACGGGCACCTTCGACCACTTGCCGAAAGCGGCCTTCGCAGCGGCGACAGCCTTGTCCACGTCTTCGGGCCCGGCCTCGGCTATCTCTGCGAGCGGCTCCTCCGTCGCCGGATTCTCCCTTACGTAGGTCTTCCCGGAGACAGAATCTGTTTCCTTTCCGTCGATAAAGAGGCCGTACTTTCTGAGCGTGGCTGTCATTATGGCATACCTCCCGTGCTGCTTCCGAAAATACTATCCAATTTTTAGGGAATTGGCCATAAAGAGCCCTCCCGGGAGACGCGGGTCCGGGGCTGATACCCGTTCCCGGCCTACGGCCGGTCAATGCTATAAAACGGGGCGGCTGTTCGCCGTTCAGTCCGCGGCTGCGGTCTGCTTCTTTGCCCTGCCCGAGCTTAGGGGCGGTGCGATGAGTATGGACAAAAGGTCCGCCAGCTGCTGTCTGTTAAACGGTTTCTTCAAGACCGATATCGGCCCGAGCTCGAGGGCCTGGTTCATGAGCTCGCCGTCCGGATATCCGGTTATGATGACGACCGGCAGGTCACTCCTCAGCTTCTTTATTTCCCTGAGCACGTCGAGACCGTTTAGATCGGGAAGCATAAGATCCAGAAAGACGAGGTCGAACGCCGTGTCCCCGAGAAGCCCCACTGTCCCGCGTCCGCTCCCGGATGTTGTGACGTCGTGTCCTTCCGAGTTTATAATCCTTTTAAGCTCCGTGGTAACGGACTCGTCGTCGTTAAGCACGAGCACATTCTTCTTCTTGGGCAGCTGGTCCCAGAGCCACTTATCGATAAGCTCTCTCGTGAATCGCCACTGGTTCCCGACCTTGAACGCCGGTATCTTCCCGTCTTCGAGCAGTCTGTAGAGCGTCGGTTTGGCAACCTTCAGATATTGCGCCGCTTCTTCCAGAGTCAAAACTTGTTCCATTGATTTCCCCTTCTGACTGATGATACTGAGCGGTGTAGTCCGAGGGCTGTAGTGATGTTGACACAATTAGGCTAGAAAACGCCCGCAGCGGTGCATAAACAGCTGCGGCCGTCCAATACTTTCAGCTACTCAAAGAACCCCTCTCTACCATAATTGTATCCGATAGTTAAGCAAAAATCTTCAACAGCCTTAAAATTATGCGGTTTCGCATCACTCCCCGTCTTGCGTACCTGCGGTCCGGTCCGATTGTTGACAACAAAGACCGTTCCTGTAATCTAAAAAAGCCAGAATTGTTCCAAAGGGGGAGAAACAATTTCCATTCTCGGCGATGTATCCGAAAAACTCCTTGTAAAAGAAGAGCCTATAACGTTCGAAGAGGCGCTCCGGTTATACGAGACTCCTGCCCCGGAGATGGCCGACCTCATTTCACTCGCCAGGAAGGTCACCCTTAAATACAAGGGCGACGGGGTTTTCCTTCGCTCGATTATAAGCGCACAGACGGGCAATTGCCCGGAAGACTGCTCCTTCTGCTCGCAGTCGGCGCATTTCGATACCGAAGTCAACGCGCATCCCCTGATGGCTGCGGAGAAGATACTCCTCGCCGCGCGGCAGGCCGAGAAAATGGGTGCGATGGATTTCTGCATAGTCATAAGCGCAAAAGGGCCGACCCAGAGGATATTCAAGAAAGTACTCGAAGCCGTGGACATGCTCCGCGAAAACACCAATCTCAAAGTCGGATGCTCCCTCGGAGACCTCAAGGAAGAACAGGCCTACGAGCTCAAGGAGCACGGCGTCTGGCGCTATAACCACAACCTCGAAACCTGCAGGAGCTACTTCCCCAACGTTTGCACTACTCATTCCTACGACGACAGGCTCCGGACGGCGATGCTCGTGAAAGAGGCCGGCATGAATCTCTGCTGCGGCGGGATACTCGGTCTCGGGGAGTCGACAACTCAGAGGCTTGAGCTCGCGTTCGAGCTGAGGGAGCTCGGCCCGAGCTGGGTCCCGATTAACTTCATAAACCCGAGGCCCGGCACACCCTTCGAAAAGCTCGCGACCGTCCCCGCGATGGAGGCCGTAAAGACCATTGCGATTTTCAGGCTCATACTCCCGGACAAGATACTCATGACGGCGGGCGGGAGGGAAGTCACGCTCCGCGACATGCAGTCGATGGGGCTTCTCGCCGGGGCGAACGCCATGATTCTCGGAAACTATCTCACCACACCCGGACGCTCCCCCGAAGAAGACCTCAGAATGCTTGACGACCTTCAAATGCCGGTCAGAAGAGACGTTTACTGACGCCCTGCCGGCGCAGGCCTTAATTCTCAGCGAAGCCGATTATGCCGGATAAAACGAAACAGATAGGTGCTTACGACAGGGAATTCGTATGGCACCCCTTCACACAGATGAAGGAATACGAAGAGAAAGAGCCCGTCGTTATCGTCGGCGGTGAAGGCGCTTATCTCTTCGACTCCGAAGGACGGCGATACATAGACGGCGTCTCGTCCCTCTGGGTCAACATACACGGCCACAAGGTTCCCGAAATAGATAACGCCATAAAGGAGCAGGTCGACACGCTCGGCCACAGCACGCTCCTCGGTGTGACGAACGCCCCGGCCGCCCTCCTCGCAAAGGAGCTCATCGACATCTGCCCGCTAGGACTGAAGAAGGTCTTTTACTCCGGCGACGGTGCGAGCGCAGTCGAAGCCGGGCTCAAGATGGCCTTTCAGTACTGGGAGAGAAAGGGCAGGCCCGGCAAAACGAAATTTGTATGCCTCGATAACGGCTACCACGGCGACACGCTCGGTGCGGTGTCCGTGGGCGGCATAGACCTTTTCCACGGTGCGTTCAAGCCGCTACTTTTCGAAACGCTCCGGGCTCCGTCCTACTATTGCTACAGGTGCCCGCTCGGGAAGGAGTATCCGTCATGCAGTATCGCATGCGCGGACGAGCTCGGCAAAATTCTCGAAAGTCATCACGAAGAAATCGCCGCCGTCATAATGGAGCCCTACGTTCAGGCAGCGGGCGGCATGATAGTCGCGCCCGAGGGATACCTTTCGCGCGTCAGGGAATACTGCGACGAATACGAAGTTCTTCTCATACTGGACGAGGTCGCGACGGGCTTCGGCAGGACAGGCAAGATGTTCGCCTGCGAGCACGAGGGCGTGACCCCCGACATACTCGTCCTCGGGAAAGGTATGACGGGCGGGTATCTCCCCCTCTCTGCAACTATCACCACGGAGGAAATATACGGCGCGTTCCTCGGGGACTACGAAGAGTTCAAAACCTTCTACCACGGCCACAGCTACGCCGGCAATCCAATATCCTGCGCGGCGGCGCGCGGGAACCTGGAGGCGTTCAGGAATAACGACACGCTCGAAGCGATGAAGGAAAAGGTCGCCTACTTCGAAGAGGAGCTCAGGGAGTTCGAAGGGCTTCCTCACGTGGGCAACGTCAGGAGCAAGGGCCTCATGGCAGGCATAGAGCTCGTTCTCGATAAGGAATCGCGCGAGCCCTACGCCCCCGAGGCCGCCATTGGGTGGAGGGTGGCGGAACAGGCGATGGAGAATGAAGTCCTCCTCCGTCCTCTCGGCAGCGTCGTCGTCCTCATGCCGCCCCTCGGAATCCCGATGGACGATCTTAAAAAACTCGTCCGCGTCACGTACGAATCCATAAGGCGCGCGACGGAAGGGCAGCCCGATCCCGGCCGTCCCTGAATCCTGCCATGAAAGACCCCCTCGACTGGATTGAAGATGATCTGGAGCGGATAAGGGAGAAAGACCTCTTCCGCGTCCTCACCGAGCTTGAAA